>JABWBO010000086.1 GCA_013360465.1 Anaerolineae bacterium
CACCTCACCCCGTTTCGCTGCGCTCAACCGCCCCTCTCCAATTGGAGAGGGGCAGGAAACCGTCAGGTTTCCGGGGTGAGGTTGTGTGAAAACCGGCTTCAGCCGGTTTCCCGCCCTTGGGGGTAGCTGGGGAATTCTATTCTCCGGCGGTGTCATGTTCGAAACGTCGGGCTACCCCTTAAAAGCGCGAGAAACTCCCTGGGCAACCTGCCCAACCGGAAGCTCACGAAACTATTGTCTGCGCACAATAATCGCTGTAGGATAAAGTCGAACTTCATGCTATGGCACTTTTGGATAAAGAAGATGGATGGCATTTTGGTACAAATGACCGACCGCGCCTGGACGACTTCGGCGGTGCGGGCGGCAGCGGAGTACGCCGCAGCGAATGACACCTGGATCGTCCTGGCGCGTATGCTGCCGACCTCCACCCCCCGCTGGTGCGGCGACCTTGCCCGAAACTACAGGCTGACCGAGACCGAACGCCGCGATATTGCCGCGTATGAGCAGATCGCAGCGGAATTTGGCGTAAATCTGGTGGTGCGCGTCGTCGAGGTCGAAAGCAGCGACTTCGATCTGGGTGTGGTCCGCGCCGCCGACGATCTGGGCGTGGATAAAGTCCTGGTCAAGATTCCAGAGGCGACGCTGCGCCCGGCGCGGCTGCGGCACATCCACCAGTTGAACGCCCTCCTGGGACACCACCATCATCAGCTGGTGATGATGCCCGCCTGAGCGCGTCCAGCGTCAGCCATGCCGTTCATCAGCCCATATCCCTGTTGAATTTCACTAGGGATTACGGGCAACTGCGTTTTCAATAGGAGTGTGAACGAATGATCTCCCGGAGAAAGCGAACGACGATGAACGGCATCATGGTACACATGGCGGACACCAAATGGACGACCGCTGCTGTCCGCGCAGCCTGCGCCTTTGCCCAGGGACATGCTGAACTCGGCAAGTGGGTGGCGCTGGTGCGCATGCTGCCGTCGGATATGCTGCACTGGACGGGCGACGAAGCCAAAGACCATCACTTCACCGAGTCTGAGCAGGAAGACCTCGCGCACTATCGCGCCATTGCCGAAGAGTACGGCATTCGCATGACGGTACATGTCTTCGAATACAACGAACACCGATTCGATGAAGGCGTGGTCAACATCGCCGACACGCTGGATATTCAGGATGTCCTGGTCGAAATCGAACCCTCCATCCTGCCGTTCCTGCATTCCCGGCATATTCGCCATCTGGGGCATCTGCTGGAGACGCACCATCATCACCTGCTGACGATGGATCACCAGCCGGCTGTCGATGTCGATTGGAAGCCGGAGGTCGAAGAATACGAAGAATAGCGTGCCTAAACGGCGGCGCGACTCAAAGCCGCCGTTTACGCCAAACTCTCCACGATGCGCACGGCGGCGTGACCGTCGTCAATCGATACGGCGGTTGACCAGGTTCCAGTGTGTTCGAAATTTCCACAACCCCACAAGGAAACCGGCTCCGTAACTTAAGTGAAGCGTCGAGAACAAGAGGGGCAGAATGGGGAGATACTGCCATCCTTCGCGCACGGCAATGCGCAAGCTGATTGCCATGCTGCCGGCGAGATAGATTGATAAACACATCAACCAGATGATTCGCAGCAGGTCGCTGAACGGCGCGGCCATCAGCCCGCCGATAACCCCGAGCGTAAAGGCGGGTGGGACGAACTGCCTCATCTGCATCTGCCGGGGGTGTTTTTGCAGTACGCGGACTTTGTATAACCCATACTGATAGTACTGTCGCGCAAGGCTGCGCAGGCTGCTGCGGCTGAAATAACTCGACCGGATGCGCGGGTTCAACAGGATTTTTCCGCCCGCGGCGCGAAGGCGATAATTGAACTCATCATCCTGGTTGCGCACAAGCTCCGTATCGTAGCCTCCGATTCGCCGAAATACCTCACGTTGATATGCGCCGAATGCCAGGGTATCGACTTCTATCAACAGGTCCTCGCCGTCGGACATCGTGCGGAAGGTGGAATTGCCTACGCCAAACGTACTGCTCATCGCCAGGGCAATAGCGCGCGCGATGTAGCTGGCGCCGATAGTATCCACCACCCCCCCGACGCACTCCGCTCGCGACTGCATCAGGTGGTGAATGCACTGATCCAGATAATCCGTAGGGACTTCGCAGTGACCATCAACGCGGACAATGACATCACCCGCTGCGATTTCCAGCGCAGCGTTGAAACCGGTGGGGACGATTTTGCCGGGATTGTCCACGATTTTTACGGCTACATTACCCTGGTCTGCCAGAGAGGCGACCAGAGTCCGGGTGTTGTCGGTGGACATCCCGTCGGCAACCAGGACTTCATAGCGATCATGAGGATAGGATTGTGCCAGGATTGCGCCCAGGCTGCGTTCGATAAACCCAGCCTCATTGCGAATGGGCATAATGACTGAGACAAAGGGAGAGAGAGAGTTCATCGCTGGAGACGGCTCAGAACGTCAGGCGGCAGTTTGGAGACGACGGCTCGGAACTTGCCGGCTTTCGTGCGCTCGATAGCATCGACCAGTTCGATTTCGACTCGCATCTGATCGGTCAGGCGCTGCTGGATACGCTGGACGATATCTGCTCTGTCCAAATCGCTGAATCCGGGCTTGGGGACGACTCGCACCCGGATGAGATCAAGCGCTTCCTGGATGATCTGCCCTTCCTGGATATGGGGTTGATTGATGAAAATGCCGTGAAACCGCACCAGACGCCGACCATCCACCCCATAGACCGTATCTTCCAACCGCCCGACCACTTCCTTCAGCACCGGCATCTGACGCCCACAGGGACAGGGTTGATCGTCCATGACGGCGATGTCGCCCAGGCGATAGCGAATCATCGGCTGATGCGGGCGGATGAAACCGGTCGCCAAAACTTCGCCCAGATGTCCTGGGGGGACGGGGCGCAGCGACTCGTCGACGATTTCGATGATTCCGGCATCAGGACTGATGTGTTTGCGCCCACACTGACATTCGCAGGCGTACATCAGGTCTTCGACGGTTCCATATTCCTCGTAGACCTTCGTCTGAAAAACGCGCTCGACCACCGCGCGCATTTCCGGGGTGATTTTCTCGCTGGTGGTGATGACGGCTTTTAGCGGCGGCGCTTTATGCCCGCCGTCCTCTGCCAGCTGCGCCAGCTGGTAGATCGAGTTGCTGTAGCCGGTGATCCATTGGATGTGATGGCGTTCCAGGGCGCGCAGGTAGAGCGGCGCGTTCTTCGGGCTGAGGTGAAATGCCGAAAAATAGACCTGCCGCTCGACCATGTTGAAGCGGTAGAAGGGACCGCGGCTGTTGGGGTTCGGCTCGACGATGCGCCCGCTGAAGGTCGCGCGCGGCAGCCTGAAGCTGACGCCGGCGAAACCGCATGATCGGGTCTCGCGCAGTGCCAGGGAGCGGCGCTGTTCTTCCGGCAGCCAGTAGGCTTTGATCGGCGTCCCGGTCGAGCCGCTGGTATGCTGAATCGTATGCTGTTTCAGCGGTGCGCCGTCCAGCAGCAGGGCGACCGAATCGTCTCGCACCGCTTTCTTCTCCAGCACCGGCAGGCGCGTCAGGTCGGCAGGCGTGAAGCGCTCCAGGTCTTCGCGGGTGACGATTCCCTTCCATGCCTGCTGGTAGTAGGGGGCGCGGTCGAACGCCTGAGTCAGAAGCGAGCGCAGGCGCTGCGTCGTGTCCTCCTGCCACTGCTCGGCGGTATAGGATTCTCGTCGGCGAAATTCGGCGCATTCTTCCTCAAAGGTCCCGCCGAAGCGCAGGCGATGCCAGTAGACCCCATACGCGCTGACCATCAGGTGTTGAAGCGGCACTGGCATAGCCCGATAGATCTGATCAGCAACTCCTGCCACGCATGTCCTCCACGATTGCGGCGACGAACCAATGCTCATCGTCATTTTAACCCGAAGCAGGCACAATATGACAGACAGGATACAGGATCGCCGTCGGCTGCCGCCTTGCAGTTGAGTTTGGCGCGTGGAATAATGCTGCGATGAAATCATCATGCTCCAATAGAATGGAAGACTCTGCTGTGGTGTTTAGGATGGTGACATCTGCCTCAACGGACAACTCGGAACAGACCGGCTATAATGGTCGAAACTAGCATCGCTGCCAGGAGAAACGCTGCCCGATGATGGTTGTTTTCGGGACCAGGCTCAGCCCAACTCATGAGAATTGACCTCATCCTCCTTGATGCACCTCCGTCCAACGTGCCGTTTCACTGGTCGTTGGGCGAGGTTCATCATGCCGCACTTCAGACACTCAGCCTGGTGGAACTTACGCGCCGCGTCACAGCGGCGGCGCGCGCCGCCGCTGTCCTGTACTGGGATGCGGCGCTGGGCGCGCCCGATCCTCAGACCGTGATGCGAACGGCAGCGCTGCCGGGGACGCTGTGGCATGCCGGGCTGCGCCTGGGCACGGGGGGGCAGCCCCGTATCATCGATCACATCCTGCCTCTATGGATGCTCAATGCTGATCCCGACGCGGGTATCGAGACGACTTCCTGGCGTCTTTCGCTGCGCGCCTGCCTCATCCCGACTGCTGCACTGCGTCATCTTGGCGGCATTCACGCCGGGTTCGAAACGCCCACCGCCGCCGCGCTGGACCTGGGTTTTCGCGCCGTGAGCGCCGGCATGGTTCCGCGACACATCCCCTCACTTCTCCCTTCGGGAATCACCGCCGCAGGGAGGGAGCCACATGATCTGCCGCTCGAAGATGAACTTCTTTTTGCCCGCCGCAACTTCAAGACCTGGCAGTATTTCTGGGGCGCGCTGCGCATATTCAGCGCCGGGTCGCAGCGGGTTTCTGCGCTGAAGCCGATCCTCGCCACGCTGCGCAGCGCTTCTGGCAGCGCCGTCACGCCGTATCCCCATCCAGAGATGTCGTCGCAGACCGACGCCTTCAGCGCCGCCCCTTCGGCGCGCATCACGGTACTCATACCGACTATCGACCGTTATCCCTATCTGCGGACGCTGCTGGCGCAGTTTCGGACGCAAACGCTGCCGCCGCACGAGATCATCATCGTCGATCAGACCGAACCGGAGCGGCGCGACAGTAAGCTGGTGGCAGACTTCCCCGACCTGCCGATCCGCCTGTTCGTCATGGATCAAGCCGGACAGTGCCGGTCGCGCAACCTGGGCTTGCAGGAGAGTACCGGCGATTACATCATGTTTCTCGACGATGATGTCGAGATTCCGCCCGACCTGCTGGAAAAACATCTGGAAAACCTTCAGCGCTTCCGCGCCGATGTCTCGTCGGGCAGCGTCTTCGAGCCGCCCCAGACGCCTCAGGAGTGCCAGAAGGACCGCATTCGCGCCAGCGATGTGTTTCCGACCAACATCACCCTGATCCGGCGCGAGATCCTGAAGAATAGCGGCTTGTTTGACCTGGCGTTCGATCACCGTTCGCGCGCCGACCACGATTTGGGTACGCGCATCTACTTGAGCGGCGGCGTCATGATGATGGATGAACGGACGCCGATCCTGCATCATCATGCCCCGCGCGGTGGTCTGCGGACGCACGGGGCGCGGGTCGTCACCGGCGTCAGCAGCAGACGCAGCATCTTTCAGCGCAACCTGATAACAGCAAGCTCTCACTACATTGGGTTGCGCTACTTCAGCGAAGCCCATACGCGAGAGCAGGCGCTGCTGTCGGTGCTTATGACCACGCGAAGCGAAGGCAACTTTGCGATGAAGCTGATCCGACTTCTTGTCGCAGTCATTCAGTTTGTCGATACCCGTAAGAAACTGAACGCCAACCTGCGCGAAGCCAAGGCTATGATGGCAGAGTATCCGCAGATTCCTGTGCTGAAGCGCGGACCGGATGGCGGTTTCAGAAGCGAGGATCAATCAGAGTGAGGGACCGGCAGCTATGAATATGCAGCAAGCGAAACCGCTCAGCGCTCGTGATCGCGCCGTCGCCAAAAAACAGCAGCATGATCAGCGCGCCTTCTGGCTGGATATCGTCCTCGACAGCCCGGTACTTCTGACGATCCTCGGCGCGGCGCACTTCGTACTCGCCTTCTATGTCAGAGAATCACAGCCGGGATGGAGTGCCCTGCACAGCCTGATCCCGCTGGCGGTCGGGCTGTATTTTGCCACCAACCGGCGCGTCCCGGTCATCTATGCCGCCTATATGGCTGCCTACATCGCCGGGTGCGAGGTGATGTGGCGGCAGAACGAATTCGCCGCCTTCTGGGAATCGGGCAAGATATATTCGAGCCTGATCCTGTTCGCCGCCTGGGTGCGCGATAAGAAACCGAAGCTGACCTGGGCGCCGGCGCTCTATCTGCTCGCCCTGCTGCCAGGGATTCTACTGACTGTCGTCCAGCTCTTCGACGTGAAATCGCTGCTGTCTTCCAATGCCACCGGTCCCGTGTCGCTCTTCATAATGGTGGCGTTTTTCTCGACGCAGCGCCTGAGCAGCGACGAGGTTCGCCGCCTGTTCACCGCCTTCGCGCTGCCGGTCGTCGGCATCGCCGGCATCGTCATTTATCGTGTGAACAACCTGGACATCGCATGGACGGGCGATTCCAATAATGAGACCTCGGGGTTCGGTGCGAATCAGGTTTCGACAGCCATTTCGATGGCATGGTTCTTCCTTGCGGCGATGACAATCGTTTTCTTTAGCGGCAGGCAGCGTGCTTTGAACTACGCTCTGGCTGTCGGCACGGCGATCTGGATGGTGGTTGCCGCTTTCTTCACCTTCTCGCGCGGCGGGCTGATTGGGTCTGGCGTCGCGCTGATCGTCATGATGGTCTTGATGCTTGGTGTGCCGAGCAGGCGTATGTCGGTAGCGGTTGCTTTGGCGGGGGTTGCCCTGTTCTTCGCCATCATCTTTCCATCTCTCGACAACACCACCCAAGGCTACTTGGCGGCGCGGTATAACGCAGAATCTCCTGATCAGGACCTCACTACCCACCGCGCCCGACTCATCCAGCAGGAGATTCAGGTCTTCCTGAAATATCCGATCACCGGCGTTGGAGTCGGGCAGGGCAAGGCGGTGCGCGACGCTGAATTTGATTTCCTCTCCGCATCGCACACCGAATACACCCGCCTGCTGGCGGAACACGGAATCCTTGGGGTGGGCGCCAATATCTTGATAGTGATCATCGCTTTTCAGGCATTCCGAAAACAGGAGACCTGGCAGGGGCGTGCGCTTTCCCTTTCGCTGATTGCCTGGGGACTCATCTATATGTCGCACGCAGCGATGCGTACCGTCGAACCATCTCTGGCGATAGGACTTGCCTGCGCTGTGCTGGCTGTAGACATGTCGGAGAACAGGATCATCAGGCGCGAGGACTACCGCAGGCTGCTCAATCCAAGAGCGCCGGCACAGCGGATCGCCGAGACGATCACCTCATGACTGAGCCGGCATCAAAATCGGTATTGTTTCTCTCCTATATCGCTTCTCAGAAGACCGGGTTGTACCGACTTGTCACTGAGGAGCTGATCGACCGTCTGCCCGCCCTGGGCTGGCGGACGATGGGGGCATCCGGAAAGCAAAATCGGCTGCTGCGTATGCTCGACGTGCTGCTGACGATTTGGCGTTTGCGGCGTGAGTACCAGGTCGCCCATGTCGATGTCTTCAGCGGGCTGGCGTTCATCCAGGCGGAATTGAGCGTGGGGCTGCTCCGTCTGCTCGGAAAGCCTGTCGTACTGACGCTGCGCGGTGGGAATCTGCCGGCGTTCTCACAGGGACATCCGCGCCGAGTGCGGCGGCTCCTTAATGCCGCCGATCAGGTCGCTGCCCCTTCCGATTATCTGCGCGACGCCCTGCGACCCTTTCGCAGCGATATGGTGATGATCCCCAACGGCGTGGCGCTCCAAAGCTATCACTTCCACCTGCGCGAAAAACCTGCGCCCAAGATTCTTTGGCTGCGGGCGATGCACGCCATCTATAACCCGACGCTGGCGGTCGAGGTGATTGCTCGTCTGCGCCGGCGCTACCCGGACATTCACCTGTGGATGGTCGGTCCTGATAAGGGAGAGGGTACGCTGGAGAACGTCAAGACCGCCATCGCTGCGGCGAAACTGGAACAGCACATCGAGATCATCGGCGGCGTGCCGAAAGCGCAGGTTCCCGCCTGGATGGACAAAGCCGACATCCTCATCAACACCACCAACATCGACAACACCCCGGTCAGCCTGATCGAGGCGATGGCAAGCGGCTTGTGCCTGGTCACCACCAACGTCGGCGGCATCCCGGCGCTGCTGCACGACGGCGTGGACGGGCTGCTGGTCCCGCCTGCCGACGCCGAAGCGATGGCAAACGCCGCTGTGCGCCTGATCGAAGAACCGGGGTTTGGGGCGGCTTTGAGCCGGCAGGCCTATGTCTACGCGCAGCGCTGCGACTGGTCCGTTGTTCTCAGGCAGTGGGATGATCTGCTGCTTCGTGTCGCACGCGGCGCATCAGGCGGCGGCGGGTCAGAAAGATGACGCACTGCACCTTGTCGTTCAACCGGGGGCGCACGCTGAGGTCGAAGCCGTAGTCAAAGAGCGCCCGCTGGAGCGAAGGATCGAAGTTGCTGGCTTCGATGAACATCCAGCGCAGCACATCCTGCATCACCTTCAGCGCGGCGGAGTCGGAATAGACCCATCGCTCGATCTCCGCCGTCAGGGGCATTCCCATCGCCTCGTGCGCCAGCAGCAGCCCGATCCGCACCATGCGTTCCGTCCGCATGACTTTCGCCCGCTCGATGATCGTATCCCAGTTCAGGTCTGAGGCGCGCACGACCAATTCTGCCAGGTCCGAGACCCATTTCAGGCGTCCCCAGCGGTGCTGTGTGCCGTGCGCCGAAAGCACCAGGATGTAATCTTCGAAAGAAAGGGTCATGACGCTGCTGTCGGGCAGTCCAATCGTCTGCCGACGCGCCCACAGCTCGCTGAAACTCAGGTCGAACGAGGAGAAGCGCAGACCGAAGCGCTCCTGCAGGTCCACCGCGATTCGACCATCCCGGCTGACCAGGTCATAGCCCTGGTAGGAACGATCATGATCATCTTTTTGCATACTGCGATGTTCTGGGCTGGAGACGGCGACATACTGCTGTTCCAGCAGCAGGTTCTTGGCTTGGACGAGATCAGCGGATGACACCAGCAGATCGATGTCGTTGAACTGCCGACCGCCCACGCCGTCGAAGGCGAGCAACGCCAGCGCCGCTCCTTTGTAGGTCAGTACTTCGATTCCCAGCGCGTTCATCTGTTGCGCGATGCGGATGACCTCTTTCGCCATTTGCAGGTTGCGCGCTGCCGAGGACATGACCGCCCCTTTGCTGATCTGGATGAGGTCTTTCGGCAGAGACTCGGGGCGAAGGGCGAGCAGATGCCTGTAGGAAAGCGCCAGGACGCCATGCGCTCGCGCCGTGTCCACCACCACGCGCCAGTCGATTGGATGATTCGCGATGAACTGCCGCACCTCGGCATAGCCTGCTTCGCTGATTCGCGTACGAGCCAGCATGAGCAAGATCTGATGTTCGGGAAGCGGAACGGCGGCGAGGACTCTTTCCGTGAGCATGGTCAATCGGTCGATTTTCCCGTGTGTCCGGTTTCAGGCACTGTGATGGCTAGATGATAACCCGTTCGTTTGAAACAAAGATCATACCAGAAATTTCGCCGGCTTTGATGATTTTCTGAAGCCGCCCTCTTGGTTCGGCAGGACCGGCGCATCTGGTCGCTACGACGAGGCGGCAAGACGCCCCCGCACGGCATTCTGAAGGCGTTGAAGGACCGTAAGGATGCGCCGGCGAATCGGGTCGTCAAACGTCACGAACCAGAGAATCACGATGTTGAGGACGAAGCTCATCCCGATGACGGCAGCCGCTCCAATCAGCCCTTCAACGGACTGAGACACTGCCTGAATGGCGAGCGCTGCCGGACCGATGAAGACAAGGGCTTTGAGGATAGGGATCGTCTTGGCGACAAGGAACGGTAGATAGGGACGCTTGAGGGCGCGGCTGACCAGATAAGGCAGATAGAGCAGCGAGGTGAAGGTGGCAGCCAGGGCTGTGCCCAGGATGACCCCGGTGATCCCAAAGCGCTGCGCCAGCAGGATCGACAGCACCAGATTGAGCGCCGCTTCCACCAGGCGAGCGACCGCCTGCTGACGGGCGATCATCAGCGAATTAAGCAGCGACATCTGCGGCTGCACCCAGGTGTTGACCAGCAGATTCAGGGCGAAGGCGAGACCCAGCCAAACCCCGCCGTAGTTTTCCTCTCCGACCCAGGCGCGGGTGAAGATGGCGTTGCCTGCCCACAGCGCGGCGCTGACGGCGAGCGCGACGCCCGTCGACAGGGTGAACAGCTGTCGATAGGTCTCCTCAAGGCGCTTCCAATCTTTCTGTCCGCTGATCTGCCCGAACATCGGGCGCGCGGCGCGTGCCAGTCGGTGCAGCGCCGAGGTCGAAAGGGTGAAGGTCCTTCCGGTCAGGACCATGACGGTCACCGCCTCCAGCGAGATCATCCGCGCGGCGACGATTTGATCCGTGCTTTCGATCAAGATGCCGGCGACGTAACCTACCGTCCACCAGAAGCTGAGAGAGAGAATCTCGCCGATGCGCTCAGAGGAGAAAAAGCGGAAGCGAAAATCCAGACCGGGGGTAAGCTGATAAGCGCGGCGAATGGTGAAGATCATGCCGATGAACGCCCCGGAAGCGATGCCCAAGGCGATTGACATGACATTGAAACCTGCCAGCAGAAGCAGCACGCCGAGGACGGTGCGGATCAAGAGCGCCAGAAGCTGCATCAGGCTTTCATAGTACATCTGCTGATGGGCGATCAGCAGCATCGAGAAGGGCTGCTCGATCAGACCAAAGATCACCGACAGGAAGATCAGGATGGCGACCAGACTGGCTTGATCCTGAAGCGCCGGGCTGATGTCGAACAGCGAGGCGAAATTGAGCGCGATCACCATGCCGACCGCGAATGTGACCATGATGGCGATGATCTGTAAGGCAACCACCGTGCTGAAGTGCTTGTTGATTTCCTCAACCGATATGGTATCGATACGCTGCGCCAGATAGTGCGATAACCAGGCGGGAAAACCGAGCGTGGCGATCTGCGTCCACAGCACAATGCTGCCGATCACCGAATTGATGCCATAGGCTTCGGAACTGATATGGCGCAGGGTGAAGGGCGCGAACCATAGGGCGATGAGGATCGAGGCGAGCGTGGTCGCATAACCGCTGCCCACCGCGAGCAGATAATTCCGCGTACGACTTTTCATTATTACCTTGACTTCAGAAACCTACCAGCACAGCAGGCGATACCCGCTTGCCCGACCAGAATTTGAGGTCGATCAACGTCCGCAGCACCGACGATCCCGCACATCTGCTTTCCTCGCGATCACCGCAGGGCTGAGGGGAAACTGTTCACAGCGATCACTTTGCTGCGCCGCCGCGGCAAATCGTTCTTGAGGCGTATGGATATGGAACGCGAGCGGAATCATATCACCGCATCGTTTCTCCCGTCAATCACAGAATGGCGGAGACAGCCGAAGAAAGCCGCCCCTGCCCGCCGCTTGCCGAAGCGTCACGAAGTCCCTGCGGAAAGCTTACGGCAGGCGAGTCTCGGTCACGGCGGCGAGCAGCGCAGCCTTGAGCGACTCGAAATCGTCGATGTCGCCGTCTGTACTGTTCAGGATGCCGCTGTCCATGCGCAGATAGTTGGCGTGCCCGCTTTCGCGCTCCTGAGGGCGGTAGAAGTGCGGGATCGACAGGTTGACGCGCATGATGATCTTGTCGCGCAGCGCCGCCGCTCGCTCCGGCGTCGTCACCAAGACCAGCGCTTCGGGGTCAAGATGTCCCAGGAACTCCTCCTCTGTCGCGCCGTCGCGCAGCAGGTTGCGCACCATCAGGGTCACCGCGCGCAGCACCTCGTCGGCGGCGACGAAACCGTAATTTTCGCGCAGCTGGTTCAGCCCGACCATCGTCAGCGCCACCAGCGACCAGGGCGTCGTGCTGAACAACAGACCGGTCAGTTTCTCTTCAACCAGCGGCTGATCGGGCAGATCGGTGATCGGGTTGACGGTCGCTGTTTGCGCCGCGCGGTTGATGGCGTTGCGCACCCGCAGGCGCAGTTCCTGAATATCGAACGGTTTGGTCACATAATCGACCACGCCCAGCTCCAGACCGTGCAGCTTATCCATGCGGTCGCGTTTTTCGGTCAGGAAGATGATCGGCACATCCTGGGTGCGGCGGTCCCGGCGCAGTTCACGGCAGATGTCGTAGCCGTTGATGTCTGGCAGGCGGATGTCGAGCATGATCAGGCTGAAAGTATGCTCGCGGCTCAACCGAAGGGCATCGCGCCCCCAGGCGGCGGTCATGACATCATAGTTTTGCACACGAAAGTAGGCGTCGAGCATTTCCGCCAGATCGTGATCGTCTTCGACGATTAAGATGCGCGATTTGGTCATTACGCAGCAGCCTCATTTTTGAATGACGAATGTGCAGGTATCGCCCCCGGCGGCAGTGCAGTGCGTTTCGCGTACCAGATAGTCGCGTCCGTTGGACGCCCAGCGCAGGCACTCCTGAAACAGCCCGACGAGGACGTGGCAGACCGGGCGCTCTTCCTGAAGCCCGGCGGCGAACGGCGAATGTTCGACCACGATGCGAAAGTCGCCGGCAGTCTCTTCGAAAAGGGTGGTCTGGTCGCTGAAGCGGCTGAAGATTTCCACCTGAGCGATCAGCGCTACACGGCAGCGGTTGGAGATCGTCAGCACGCGAAACGCCGGATCGCCCACGCCAACCATCGCGCCGAAGCCGCGCATGCCGTTAGAGAACCAGGCTCGCCCGGTGCGCAGCGCCATGCCGCGACCGCCGCGTTCTCCGTAGACGGTGTTGAGGGCGCTGTTGATCTGTCCCAGCGCGGTGAATGGATAGGCGCGTTTCAGCGAGGTGTCGGCAGGGCGGGCGACATGATGCACCCCCAGCGTCTCGTTCAGACCATATTCGCCCATGACTTCAACCATAGCCGAAATCAGATCAGCGGCGAAGTGGTTGGGATAGCAGAGTTCGGGCACGATGCAGGTTCAACTAGGGGAATCAGATCATCTTGACCAGGTCTTGGACGGCGCGGGCGACGTCCAAGAAGATCAAGCCGAGTCGCGCCTCTTTGCGCGCCAAGACGGTCAGCACGGCTTCCGTCCCGACGGAGGTCAGGATGACATAGCCGTTCTCGCCTTTGACGTACAGCTGATGAAGCGCGCCCCGGCGGAGTTCTGTGGCGATTCGTTCACCGAGCGAAAGCATTGCCGCCGACATGGCGCTGACCCGGTCTTCTTCGATGTCGCCGGGCAGTGAAGAGGCGATGCTCAAGCCATCCACACTGACGATGGCTGCCGCCTCGACATCACCGGTGCTGCTTTGGAGATCGCGCAGGCGTGTGACGAGTTGTTCAGTACGTGATTTTGCCAACGGTTTTTGCTCCTATCGCCGAGTGGGTCAGCGCGACTCAGCCGGGCGCCTTCGGGACATGTTGATAGCCCAAGTGGGTGACTGCGCAAAACACCAACTGCGCGTAAAGTAAAGTATAAAGGGGTTTCGCCCCTGCCACAAGAAAAGTTTTGTGGCGTTCATGTTATGCTCTTAAGGGTGAACGCTGATTCGGGGAGAGTGCCGGACGAGGGCAATGTTCGCGCCAGTTGAGATGTTGTGGTGGTTGAGCCAGGAATATGGGCAGCGCCTCGCCAGAGCCAATCGCTATCTGGAGCTGCTGGAACGCCTGCTGACGGAGCGCATTCCGCCGCAGTCTTCAGACTCGCTGCTGCGCAGCCTGGCGGAGTCACGCGGGTTTCTGGAGGGGCTGCGCGACGAGTATCGCGACTGGCGCTACAGCTACTTCTACCAGACCCCTGATACGCGACGGATGGTCAGCGCAGAAGCCGACGTACAGCGGGCGGTCGAACGGTTTCGCCGGATGCGCGCCCGCCACCTGGAAATGCTGATCGCTTTCGGCGGCTATTTCGAGGACCTGCCCCGCCCGGAAGGGATGATCACCCATGTGCCGAACGGGGATTTGTGGACGATGGTCCGCGAGGCGCTCGCCGCGCTGATCGACTTCGACCGCGACGAGGTCTCCGGCTAGATGGGTTGAGGTGTTGGACGGGCGAGCCGTCGGCTCAACCCTACGAGCCGTGCAGTTCTTCGAGCAGGATTTCGCCGCGCCGCACCGCCTGCAGCGCCGCCGCATAGCGATCTTTGGCGTTCATCTTGTCCATCGCGCTGGCGATGACCTCGATCAGATCGGTGATCGACATGCCCATCCGCTCGGCGATGGCATCGTTCTCGTAGCCGCCGGCGATCAGCAGCAGCGCCTGTCGTTCCAGATCGTTCAGCTTCTCCTGATCTTCCGGTCCGCGCAGCATGCCGGTGACCACTTTTTCAGCGACGCCCCGCCCCAGCACCATCTGTCCGCTGATGACCTTCTCGATGGCGTCGACCAGCTCGTCTTCCGACGATGATTTGAGCAGGTAGCCATGCGCGCCGGCGCGCAGCGCCCGCATGATATACCATTCCTCGTCGCGCCCGGTCAGCACCAGCACCCGCACGTTCGGCGCTTCGGCGCGGATGTTCGGCAGGATGTCCAGACCGCCCTTAACCGGCATGTTCAGGTCGAGCAGCACCACATCGGGCGACAGGCTCAGGATGTCACGCAGCGCGCTTTCGCCGTCGCCCGCTTCGCCGATCACCACATACTGATCGTGCTGACCGATGAAGCTGACGAGCGAGCGGCGCAGCACGGTGTGGTCGTCCGCCACGTAGACCCGCGTGACACGCTGTTCGTCGGCATGGGCGCTGACGGGCTGCGAGGGGCGCGTCGGCTGATCTGCCGCCGATTCGGAGCGGATGGAGACCGCCAGCGCCTTTGCCATCGCCTCACACGATTGGAAGCGGCGGGACGGGCTTTTTTCCAGCGCTTTCAGGATGACGTTTTCCAGCGCCAGCGGCAGATCGGGCACATATTTGCGCGGCGACGGCGGCGGCTGTTTGACATGCTGGATCAGCAGCGCCGGGATGTCGTCGGTGGCGAAGGGGAGTTCGCCGGTCGCCAGTTCGTACAGCACGATGCCCAGCGAATAGATGTCGGTGTGATAATCCAGCGCCAAACCCTGTGCCTGTTCCGGCGAGAGATAGGCAGGTGTGCCGATGATCATGCCCGCCGCCGTGACCCGTTTGGCTTCGCGCGGGAGCGCCAGCCCCAGGTCCATGATCTTGATCTGTCCGGCGGGCGTCACCATGATGTTCGCCGGCTTGATGTCACGGTGGATGATCTGGCGGTCATGGGCATATTGCAGCGCTTCGGCGATCTGCTGTCCCAGCTCGATGACCTCATGCGCCGGCGAGGGGATATATTCGCTGAGCTGCTTGCCTTCGACGTATTCCACGACGAGGAAGGCTTTCCCGTCTTCCTCATCCATGTCGTAGATGCCCATGATGCCGGGGTGGTTCAGCTGTGCCACCGACTGCGCCTCCTGGAAGAAGCGTTTGCGTGCGGCTTCGTTGACGTGCGGCAGCAGCATCTTGAGCGCGACGACGCGGTTCAGGCGTTCATCGCGCGCCAGATAGACGGCTGCCGTCGAACCTTCGCCCAGCAGCGATTCGATATGATAGCGATGGCGCAGCGTCTTGCCGATCATAGAGTCCGTGTCCAGCCTAGCGAATCGGAACCTGATAAATTTCGCCGCGCACCGTCACCCAGCGCGCATCAATCCAGCCGACGATGCCGTTATAGCGGACTTGCAGCCAGCGCAGCGTGCCGCCCTGCACGGTGCGCCCGATGAGTTCCGCTTCCGCGCCCCAGGGCAGACTGCCCACCTGCTGCGTGCGCGGGCTGGGACGGGCGCGAATGTTCATGACGGCGCGCGGATACGCCCGCGCGCCGATGTCCGGGGCGTTGTCGATAGTGTCGAAATCGCTGCCCTGAAGCGGCAGGGTGTTGCGATCCACGCTGATCGTCAGGAAGCGCCCAGACGCCCAGCCTTCACGTTCACCGACGCGCAGCTTGTACCAGTTGTAGATGCCTTCGTCGGCGTTGCGCGCCAGCACAGGGTACGCCGTGCCGCTGCCCAGCGTGGTGATGTATGATGCGCCAAGATACGGACCGGTGCGCAGCGTCAGACCGCGCACGCCGGTGACGGTCGCCGTCGGTCCGGTGTAGACGGCGGTCGCCGGCGTCCCGACCGGGGTGATGAATCCGCCGCCGCCGCCGATGGGTGTGCCGGTCAGCGTGCCGCTGATCTGGAACCACTGGAACTGGATCGCCGCCTGGTCGATGCCCTCGAAATACTCGACGACCAGCGAATGCGTGCCCGCCGTCAGGGTGTACTGGAAGCGGTCGGTGGTCAGGCTGCGCCCGACGAAGCGATCCAGCACCAGCACGCCGTCGATGAAGACGCGCGCGCCGTCGTCCGACGACAGGATGAATTCGTAGGTCCCGGAATTGAACAGCTGCACAGATGAATAGCGCGCCGAGAAGTTGTCGTCGTTGACCACGCCGGCGCGCGGGCTGGAAGTGCCGAAGTTGAAATTGATACCGCCGGCAAGCGCTTCAGAGAGGACAGGGCTGCCGCTGAGATCGGTATTGTTGAAATACTGCGCCGTCCAGCCGGTGCCAAATTCCGCCTGCGCTTCGTTGGTCGGAATCAGGGCGATGGCGAACATCAGGCTCAGGATGATGAGCGGGATGATGCGGCTTCGAGTCATGGGTACAACCCCCTTTAACGCGCCGGTGTCCAGTCGATTATAGACTCACCCCGCAAACTACGCGACAGGACTTTTCTGCAACTCGCCGACGATGGACTGCGTATAAGTCTACAGAATGCGCAAATGAAACAAAACCGCGCGCCAGTCCAAAGCGAATACTCCCAAGGAGGGAATGCCATGTCTGAGGAAAAGAACAAGATCATGCCTGTCGAAGAGGACAACAGCAAAAAGACCTTCACCGAGGAACTGGAAGTGACCGGGAATCAGCTGGTTGAGCGGATCAAGGAACTGATCGAACAGGGCAACGTGCGCCGGCTGATCATTCGCGATCAGGAAGGGCGCACCCTGCTGGAAATCCCCCTGACCATCGGCGCGGTGGCGAGCGGCGCTCTGCTGTTCTTCTATCCGCTGCTGGCAGGGCTGGCAGTCGTCGGCGGCTTGCTGGCAAAACTGCGCGTCGAGATCGTCCGCGAGGTTAACGACGACGGCGACGGCAGCGCCTCGGCGTAAACTTAGAGACTGTTTGCAAACTGCTCACCTCACCCCGTTTCGCTGCGCTCAACCGCCCCTCTCCAATTGGAGAGGGGCAGGAAACCGTCAGGTTTCCGG
>JABWBO010000011.1 GCA_013360465.1 Anaerolineae bacterium
CCGCACGCAAACATGGCTTATCCATGTTTTCCGCCCTCGTGGATGCCTTTTCTGGCACTCCTTTCACCCCATCCCTGATCCACCCCTGAGCAGTTACGGATTCTCAGTCAAATTCCGGGTGCAGCAGCTCCAGCGTCTGTTTCTCTAGCTCCCATAACTCCATCTCTCGGCGCTGGCGCAGCATATGACGGAGTCGCGGATAGTTGGCATGATATTCTTTTGACCACTCCTCAGCGAACTTGCGGTCGCGAATCTCGCGCAGGGTCGTCTCCATTAACCGCTCAATCTGCAGTGCATTTAGCCGTTCGAGCCGGCTGAGCATGCCGTACTGCGCGGGAAGCGCCTGCTGTTCCAGGGCGCTGAGCAAGCCAAATTGTGAGGCGGTTCGCAGATAGTCGGCGGTCTCGCCAGAAAGATATAGTTCGGTGAAGACGGCTTCTGGTGAATATCCCGATTCCATCAGGATTTGCGCCGCGCTGATGACGACGCGATGGAACAGCGGCAGGACGGACTGCTGCAAAAACAGGTCAAGCTCGGTTTCCTGCTCGAACTGCACCTCGACAGCTCCGCCGCGCAGCGCGCCCATGCCTTTAGCGATTGCCAGCACCAGTTCCCATGCTTGCCGGGACGAATCCTGGGCGACGGCGACGAAGCTGGCATAGCCGTCTCCGGTCAGAAAGCGTTCGCGGACGGCTGCTCCGAAAGTGCGCGCTGAGACGAGACCGACATCCACGAAGGGCGGCGCTTCGATCAAGCCATAAGTCAGGTTATAGGCGCTGCTGAAGATGAGCGCCTGCCCGCGCTGGAGCCAGGGGGACACTGATTCGATATAGATTTGGGGCATTTCCTCATCGCGCAGGAGCGGCATGATGATGTCTGCGCCCTGCACCGCATCCTGCATGGTGAACAGTTCGAAACCTTCGCGTTCCGCCTGCTCCATCTTTTCTTGACGCGGCTCGCTGACCAGGACCTGAATGCCGCTGTCGCGCAGGTTCAGGGCGACCGGTCTGCCCATGTTGCCGTAACCGATGATTGCTACACTCTTGCCCGACAGAGCGTTCAGATCGCCATCTTCATCGTGATATATTACTGTCATGTTGATCTTTGCCTGTGTTGGTTGGGATGCGCGAGTGACTGCGCCATGCCAGGAGTCTGCGATATGTTCAAACGATACCTTGCGCTCCTTCTGATCGCAATCGTGCTAGCCGCCTGCGAGGCTGTGAACCCCCAGCCCACGGTGACTCCGATCCCGTTCGACCGTTTCGGCGTACAGGATGTTTTCACCACCTTCGCACGCGCCGGTTTGCCCATCGGCGGGCTGGAGCAGGATGTTACAATCTCGCGCGATGGACCCCGCGTGCTGAAAGACCGGTGGGTCTTCGAGATCCCCCGTGTCGCGCCAGCCGGGGGCCAGGTGATCATCTTCGCCGATTCTGGTCAGCGTGCAGAATGGGAGACCTATATCGCCCGTCTCCGCGACGATGCGGAGACCCGCCGTGATGTCATCTACACCTATTTCCATCAGAATATCATGCTTCAGCTCAACACTGGACTGACCAATCAGGAAGCGGCGAGCTACCGGGATGCCTTGCTCAGCCTGGAGTGAAGCCGTAATGGCACGTCTCACACCAGGTCGATCATCCAAACCGGCAGGTCAAAGCCGTTGAGCGCAAAGCCAAAGCGCCGGTAAAGCTGCTGCGAGCGTTTGTTTGAAGCCTGCGTATTGACGGTCATGGTGAAGATGCTGCGCCGGGCGAAGCGATGCAGCGCATCGGAGATGAGCGCGCTGGCGATGCCCAGTCCCTGCGCCTGCGGCATCACCGCCAGCCGTGCAAGGTGCGCACCATCGACATAGACGGTGTACAGCGAATAGCCGATGATTGCGCCGTCGCGCACGGCGGCAGTGGCTATCGACGAGACTTTCTCGGCAAGGCGGACGTCTGCTCTTTCCATCTGCCAGGGGGAAGGGAACGCCGCGTGATCGATGGCGGTCAGCGCGTCGATGTCTTCGGGATAGATCAACCTCAGGACCACGCCATCGGGCGGCGGAACGTCCAGCACCGGCTGTTTGGCGCGTGCCAGCGTGACGATCTCCTCGACCGGATGAAAGCCAAGGTTGCGTAGATGGGAAAGCATCCAGTCGCGGCTGATGAGTAGGGCTACGGTACGGACGCCGCGCATCCGCAGGTGTTCGCTCATCGCCTGCCATAGGGTAGAGATAGCGCGCCCCGCATCGCCGAAATCGCTGACTACAACCAATCTCAGCCAGCAGGCGCTGTTCAGCGGTGCCGACGCCGCCAGCGCACCCACAAGCCGGTCTCCAACCCAGGCGAGCAGTGCCGGATGATCGGGGCTGTCCAGCCAGTCTTCCACTTCCTGCCAATCCAGATGGGTGTGGACGCGGTAGCTTCTGAAGATCAAGTCACGGATGGCGTGTCGGTAACGACGCTCATAAGGTCTGACCATAGGCACCACGGCGCTGCGCAGAGTCATCGTGGTGTGTTTACCCCTTGCGATTGCTTCTGCGGCTGGGATAGTCGCGCACACGCAGGGAACGGATGTCACAGCGCTGATTATCTTTGATGCGTGTGGCGATCCGCTGATCGATCTGATCCCATTCATGGAGATGAATAGTGATGACCGTCGGACGCGCCGCGACGTAGCGGTAGTTGAGAAGCTGGAACAGCTTCTCGCGCGCCCAGGGCGTTGCATTCTGTGTGCCGAGGTCGTCAAGGACGAGCAGCCGGGTATCGCGTACAGCGCTGAAGATCGTATCGTATTGATTGCTGCCGGTAGAGCCAAACGACTGGCGCAGCTTGTCCAGCAGGTCGGGCACGGTGACGAAGACAACTTCGCCCTCTTTCTCCTTAACCGCGTTGCCTATTGCCGCCGCCAGGTGTGTTTTGCCCGATGCGCTGCCGCCTACCAGAACCAGCCACTTCTTCGGCTGTTCGGCATATTCTCGTGCTGCCGTCAGGGTTTCGTTCAGGCTGTACTGCTCGTCCGGCGTCGCATTGGTGCGGGTGTCGAAATTGTCAAAGCGCATTGATGCGTAGATCGTCAGGTCCGAGACAGGATCACGCCCGGAGTCCTGCGCGTTACGATAGTCCTGCGCGGCGATGTTGACCTGGCGCACCAGGCTGACATCCACCATGCGGCTGCGCAGACGCGGCTCCATCTGATCCAGCCCGCTGTTGGTCGTAATCACTGTGGGAAGCGCCAGACTGTAGCGATAATTCATCAACTGATAGAGCTTTTCTCGCGCCCAGGGGCTGGGGTTTTCCGCGCCGAGATCATCGAGGACGAGCAGCGGCGCCGTGCGAAGGCGCTCGAAAAGCTCATCGTAGCCGACTTCTGAACTTGGACCATAGGTGCTGCGCAGATGGTCGAGCAGGTCGGGTGCGGTGACGAATATCACCGTGTCGCCGTGTTTGACGCGCTCGTGACCGATGGCGGCAGCCAGGTGTGTCTTGCCACAACCGACGCCGCCCACCAGAAGCAGCCATCCCTGTGGGTCCTGGGCGTAGTTGTACGCCCGGTTCCATGCCGAATCCAGCGAACTGTTCTGGGCTGCGGTCAAACCGGGCAGCGCCGTTTGGAAGGTGTCGAAAGTCAGCGTTTTGTACGTCGTCAGGTTGCTGAGTTCGCGCAGTCGTTCGATGCGGTCGTAATCGTCGGTCGGGCGGTAATTTGGGCAGCGCACCGGTTTGCCGAACTGCGGATGATCGACGGGGACATCCAGGCGCACGAAGCCCATCCCGCCGCACAGCGCGGGAGCGCTGCCGCAGAGCGAGCAAACTGCGTCTTCGCCGGTCTCACTTGACGATGAAGTCGGAAAGGTCCTCCCAGAGTCGCTGGTCTGTTTCGGCAACAGATCGCGGAGTGGTTTCATTCTGCCTTCCTTCTTTCTGCCAGCGGTTGAGAATGGCGCGGACATAGCGCCAGTTGCGCTTGTTGCTCGTCACCGCCAGGCGCATCGCTTCTTCAATCCAGCTGGCGGGATATTCCTTTTCCGCCGCCAACAGTTCGTCGCGTATCATCGGAGTGAGCGTCCCGATATTCTGCTCGTAGAGGCTGTAAAGGGTGGGGCGCGGCGGCAGAATCTCGACCGGGTGCGCGCCGGCGACCAACTGCCAGCGCCCCGTGCGGACCTGTCCGACGGCGGCGCGTCCGGCATCGTCGTTGACGAAGAGGATCAGTTCGTCGATGTCGTTCAACGGCACGGTAGCGCTGAGCAGCGTCCCACGCAGGCAGGCACGTTCCAGAGCGTCGCGGAGTACAGCTTCCGGGGACTCGCCCAAGCTGGCATAGAAGTCGGGGTGCGCCGCAAAATCGCGCAGCAGAAGGTAGCGCGCCGATCCTTCCCGCTGGCGAATCGCCCATAGGGTAAAGAGCGTCACCTTCAGCTCGGCGAGATCGTCGATATGCGGAAGGAGATCGACGATAAATGACTCGTACAGCGGAAAAGAGGCGGCGTTTTTTGTCGAGAATCCTGGATAGGGTGCGGTCATCATGCTTTCCGGCGCATCGCCTAGCTGCGCTGACTCATATCAATGGTCTGGGTGCGGTAGTCGGAGAAGCGCGTGAGCGAGTTCTCGAAATACAGACTGATCGTCCCGGTTGGACCGTTGCGGTGCTTGGCGATGATGATGTCGGCTTTGTTGGGCGTCTCGCTGGCTTCGTTATAGACCGAATCGCGGTAGAGAAAGGCTACAATATCAGCGTCCTGTTCCAGGCTGCCGCTTTCGCGCAGATCGGAAAGCTGCGGACGCTTGTCCTGGCGCTGTTCGACAGCGCGGGAAAGCTGTGCCGCGGTGAACACGGGCACGTTCAGTTCGCGGGCGATTTCCTTGATGTTGCGACTGATGAAGCTGATCTCCTGAACACGGTTGTTCTCGTAGACACCGCCGCTGCTCATCAACTGGATATAGTCGAGGATCACCAGGTCCAGACCGTGTTCATGGGCGACACGGCGGCATTTGGTTCGCATCTGGATGGGCGTCAGCGCCGGGCTGTCGTCAATGAAGACCATCAGGCTGCCCAGCCGCCCCGTAGCATGGACGAACTTCGCCCATTCCTGAGGCGTGAATTGACCGGTGCGCATCTTCTGTGTGTTGATACCTGTCTCCATCGAAAGCAGGCGTTGGACGATCTGCTCGTGCCCCATCTCCATCGTGAAGATCAACACGCGCGCCCCGTACAGGCTCGCCGAATTAAGCGCCATCGACAGCAGAAAGCTGGTTTTACCCATGCCGGGACGTCCGGCGAAGATCAGCAGATCGCTGCGCTGTAAGCCCCCCAGCATCTTATCGAGGTCGCGAAATCCAGTCGGCAGACCAAGGGGTTCATCGGGGTGCTGATAGAGATACTCCATGCGCCCGAAATAGCTGTTGATGGCTTCGGACATCGGGATGATCTCGCGGTTCGAGCTGCGCTCGGTCACCCGGAAGAGGCGGCTCTCCGCTTCTGTGATGACCTTCTCGGTGGTCATCTGTTCGTCGCGGGCGATGTCTTTAATCTCGTCCGCTGCCGCCAGCAGCCGCCGGCGAATTGCCGCGCGTTCGACCAGCCTGCCGTAGGATTCGGCATGATAAGCGCTGGGGGTGTTGTTGGCGAGCGAGAGCAGGTAGCTTGGTCCGCCAACTTCGTCCAGGACGTTGTGCGCCCGCAGTTCGTCGATCAGGGTGATGTAGTCGATGCGGTCGTTGCGGTCATTGATGCGGCGCAGCGCGTCCCAGATGTGGACGTGACGGACAAAATAGAAATCATCGCTGGTCAGAAATGACGCCAGCGCGAGAAAAATATCGCTGTTCACCAGCACAGCGCCGATGACTGCCTGTTCAGCCTCCTGGCTGAACGGAGCCAGCCCATCGCTGAGTGGCTGCTGCCGATTGTTTGTCATGCCCTGCTTGCCATCCGAAGATAAAAAACGGCGTCACGCAAAGACAGACGCCGTACTCCAGCCTAATCGCCCACAGCGAAATGCTTCCGCGCGGGGCGCTGATCCTCGATTGTCCGCCGCCCGCGCCGCCGCGCGCTCGATCTTACTCTTCGTCGTCGTCCAGATCATCCAGGTCGAGCGAGTTGACGAAATCCTTGAATGCGCTCAGCTTCTCTTCATCGACTTCTGGTTTCTGGTCGCCCATCATCTGTTCGACGTCATCGTCCGGCTGCACGGCGTGCCGTTCCATGACCATCTCGGAAACGTAGATGGGTACTTTCGCGCGCACCGCCAACGCAATCGCATCGCTGGGTCGGGCGTCAACGTCGATCTGCCTACCGTTTACGTCGATGACGATCCGTGCATAATAGACATCCTGCCGCAGGTCGCTGATGAAGATATGTACAACGTGCCCGTCAAGTTCCTGGATCATCGATTTCAACAGGTCGTGTGTGAGCGGACGCTGCGGAGTGACATCCTGCAATTCCATCGTGATTGCATCTGCCTCGCAGGGACCGATCCAGATCGGAAGGTATCGGTCGCCGTTGATGTCTTTGAGGATGACGACGCGATACTGGGACATCAGGCTGACGCGAATCGTATCAATAACAACCTCAATCATGGGTATTTTGCGCCCTTGCTCATCCGACATCAACCGATGACTGCCTCACTTGCGATTATACAACGAAGCCGCCGCACGGCAACAGCAATTGTGGGTAGGCGGTGCGATAAATAAGGGAAGAACAGAAGGTTGAGGACCATTCGAATCGTGCAGAAGCGCTGGAACCAGGAGCCGGGGGTGGGCGCAGCTTTGGCGTCCGGGTGTCTCATCGCACTGCTCATCCTGACCGCCTGCGCGCCATCGCCGACGGTTCAGTTCCGGTTCGGCGAAACCCTGCTGCGTGAGGATTTTTCCGACACTGCCGCCTGGGAACGCTATGTCAATGCCGAGCAGCGCGTCGCCTTCGAAATCGTGGACAACGTATTCCGAGCGCGTGCCTGGGACAGGGGAATCTCGTGGGCGCTGAACGAGACGGTTCACCAGGATGTGGTGATCGAGGTTGAGACCACGCAGCTGAGCGACTATCGCGACAATGCCTACGGCTTAATGTGCCGTGCTTCGCCGACCAACAACGGCAACGGCTACTACTTCTTGATCAGCGGCGATGGCTATGCCGCTATCCGGCGCGGCGCAGCGGACGAGATCACAGCGCTTGTCTCGTGGCGGAAGACTTCGGCAGTCAGGCAGGACAGGTCGATCAATCGACTGCGCGTCGTCTGCCTGGGGAATTATCTGGCGCTGTACGTGAATGGGGAATTCGTCGCTGAAACCGCCGACAGCCGCTACCGCACTGGCTACGCCGGCTTGAGCGCCGCCGTCACTGATGGTGAGGTCGAGGTATGGTTCGACGACCTCACCATCTGGGAAGCGCTTCCGGTAGACTAGTTCTCTGGCGCAGGGATGATCAACTCCTGACCGATGCTCAGGGCGTCCGGATTTGCTATGTCGTTGGCGGCTACGATGGCGCGCACCGACACGCCGAAGCGGGCGGCGATAGAACCCAGCACGTCGCCGGACTGAACCACGTAGAGCTGGGCACCTTCTGGCAGGTCCACCTGGTTCTGTGACTCCGCTTCCGCCGCATCTTCGGTCTCTTCCGGCGTCAATCCGGGGATGCAAGCTGGAAGCTGAAGCTCCTGTCCGATCTGCAGGACAGGCGGATCACCTTCCAGGTCGGGATTTGCCAGGAGAAGATTGTTCACCGTGGTATCCTGTCTGACGGCAATGGCATACAGGCTGTCGCCAGCCTGCACCGTGTAAATGCAGCCATCAGAGCTGATCGGGTCTAGTTCTTCCTCTCCATCGCCTTCACCTTCACTCAGCGCCTCGCTGGTGGCTTCCGGGGAAAACGGCGCTTCAGGCGTGCGAGTCGGCAGCGTAGTGGCATCAGGCGTGAACAAGCCGAGCGACATTCCGGGCGTGATGATCTGCAGGGTGATGGTCGGGACGCTCGGCAGCGTCGGCGGTATAGGCGTCGATGTCGCCGGCGGGAGGGTCACCAGTGTCAGGACGGGCTCCCCGCTGCTGCTGGTCGGTTCAGACGGAGAGGTGGCGGGCGCAATGAGTGTGATCGGAGGGAGTTCAGCCGCGCCGCCGTTGTCCTGCGACGATGCATCGCCGGGCCGCGCCGTCGGCTCCACAGAATCGCCGGCAGGGCGGAAGCAGCCAGCTAACATCAGAAGCAAGGCAATCGCGAGTCCTCGCTGCAACCGTAGCCAAACTGTAGGCAATGTAACACACTCCTAACCAGAAAGACCTGCCTGTCAGGATACACCTCTTGAAAAAGATGCGCAATGCATAGACATGGGAGAATGGATTCAATTTCCGTTTGGTCTGCGCTACAATCTGGTTAGAGAGTCGCTGGTGCTCCCGTTCTTTCTATCTGCATCGCTGCATGACGAGAGGTATTCCCGGTGTCTGCTGAGAAACGAAAAATCCTGGTAGTTGACGACGATCCCGAGCTGCTTCAGTTGGTTCGCATCCTTCTGGCGCGCGCCGGGTTCGAAACCCTTACCGCGCTGGATGTCCCCTCAGCCCGCACAGTGTTGAGCAGCGGTACGCTGCCGGATGTGATGGTGCTGGACATCATGCTTCCCGGCGTGAGCGGCATAGAGTTCCTGGAGGAAATCCGGGCGATTGCTGATTTTGACAGCCTGCCGATACTGATGCTTTCGGCGCTTGCCGATCAGCAGCAGATTCGTGCGGCACTGGATCGCGGCGCAGATCGCTATCTGACCAAGCCTTATGTCGCCAGCAGCCTCGTCTCGATAGTGCAGGAAATACTCAGCACCAAGCGAAGGTGAGATTCGTCAGAGCGCCAGACAGGATCACGGCGGCGGATCAAGGCGAAAGATGATGACCTGTTCGAACTGTGCCTCAAAGGTCGTGACAAAACCTCTGGAAGCCAGCGCTTCCAGCCACGGCAGGACATCCTGTTCCGCAGGGACGATGAAATAGCGCGGACCTTGTTCGTCCAACTGTGCTGCGCCGTCGGCAAGGCTCTTCGGGGTAGGGTAGTAGACTCGGCGCTTGTTCGTCCATTCTCCCAGATAGAAGTCGAGTTCCCAGCCCAACCAGTGATCGTAGAGGATGGCAGCGACAGGCTTGCCATTCAGCGCCGCCGCCGCCGCCTCGACCCCGGGGTGTCGAGCGGCTTCACGGCTGCTGCCGCCTGGCGGCAGCCCCCCCAGGACAGCGAGTACTCCGACGCCGGCGACCAGCGCGGCTGATGTGCCGAGCCGGCGCGAACGCTGTGAGATCCTGGCGAGCGCCGCTGCCCCTCGCGACAGAACCAGACAGGTTGGAAGGAGCAGGGAGAGGGCATAGCGCTCGTAGTCGTCGAAGGCGACGAGCCAGTGGGCTGCGACGTACAACAGCCCGTAGAGGATTCCCAGGCGGTCCAGCAGTCGGGTGCGAAGAGGCTGATTTCTCCCCTGCAGGATCGCCAGCGGCAGCAGCACCGCCAGCGCCGCCCCATGCAGCCTTAATCCATGTTCGCCCCATTGCAGCAGACGCGGGGCGATTTCGTCGGAGCGGATCAGCCGAAAGACGGCGTTGTGAGCAGATGCCAGCTCCAGGACGCTGGTGGGCTGCGCACGCAGTATTTCCCAGAGGAGCAGTGCCAGCAGCCAGGCACCGAAGGGCAGCGCCAGACGCACACATTTGCGCAAGCTGAGCGTGCCCATGCCCCAGCCCAGCGCGATGATGAACGGGAACAGAAAGACCGCCTGGTATTTGGTGCAGAACGCCGCGCCCATCCAGAAGCCCGCCCACGCCCAGCGATCTCTGGCAGCCGCCAGCGCCGCCAGCGCCCCGGCGCAGAGCATCAGACCATCAGTGAACGCCGTCGCCCCGTAGCGGATCGCCAGCGGTGACGCCGCAAACAGCAGCCCCGCCCACAGCCCACGCCCCGCCTGTCCGTACAGCCTGCTGCCGAGTGCCGTGACTGCGCTCACCGTGATCAGGCTGAAGAACAAGCCCGGCAGGCGGGCGGCGAAAACCCCCTGCTGCGGCGTGAAGTCGAGTACGCTGGACACCGGCTGCGCTGCGAAGGCACTCATCGAGAGGGCAGCAGCATAGAATGTCAGCGGCGGCTTGTCGAGATCACCGTGAAGCAGCCAATCGCCGCCCAACGCCGCCCGCCGCGCATGGGTGCTGAACAGCGCTTCGTCGGGATGTAATGGCACAGCGGTGATCAGATCGCCGGCGCGCAGTGCAAATGCCAGAAGCAGCACCCCGGCAAAGGCGAACCACGCATCCCTCAGCCTGCTGCTGGAACGGAGCCGGTCCATGTTTGCTGGTCAGCGGCTGGACACGGTATTCACCGAATGGGGAAGCGCTTGCGTAGGTATTCGAGGGCGACCCGGTCGATCACCTGCGGATCGGCGGTACGCCAGCGTTCTTCCAGGTTTTCGTTGCCGACCAGCGCGTCAAAGCTTCTGATGGCGGCTTCGTCCCAGATGCCGTCGGGCTGCCGGGAAGTGTAGCCGAGCCTCTGGGAAAAGTCCTGGAGTTCGCGAGCGAGTTCTTCGGTGATGGGCAAACGGTCTTCGGGAAGCGGATGCCCGAAGAAGACGAAGTGAGCGCTCAACAGGTCGGCGAGACGTGCCGCCGGTTCCAGGTCGTCATCGACGCGCACATCGACGTATCGGTCGTTGTCGCCGCCATAGCCGGCATTCATCTTGACCACAATAAGCGCCGCTGCCTGCTTTCCACGTTTGTCGCCGCCGGCATCGTCGCCCGCAGTGAGCGCCGCCATCAGGCGCAGGGCGAGTTCGCCGCGTGTGCCTTGATAGGCGTCCACCATCGCGTCGATCACCCGTGCGCCGGCGAGGATATTGCCCTGACAGGCGAAACCATCGCCGATGCGATGCCCAGCCCAGTCGGCGCATTCCGCCCCGGTATGCGCCGCAGCAGCGCCATGACGATCCACAATCCCGACCTGTCGCCGTTCCCTTCCGGGATCGGCAGCCAGCAGCGCCGCCAGCGCCTCTGCCGCTGATCTGCCGCTTTCCATCAACGCCAAGCCGTCCGGTCCGTAGCTGATTTTCGCCCAGGACTGTGTGGCAACTGCCCCGACTTCCGCCTTTGCCCAGGGGACGCGGCAGCCCACGCCGAGGAATTTGCTAGCGACCGCCACACCCCAGGCGCGTTGGTCGAGATCGCAGGCGACAATCGAAAACGTGCTGGGGTGAATCATCGCGCGCCTCATGTATTGGCTGACTTAGTGCGTGGGATTGTACCACCGGGAGGGCTATAATGCAGACGCATGAACAGGGCTGGAAGCGCGCCAGAGAAGCGCGTCAGAAAGGAAAGAGATGGCGCTGGAACTCTCACGGATTCGCGCGGTCGCCTGCGATATGGATGGAGTACTCTGGCTCGGCGATGAACCCCTGCCGGGACTGCATGCCTTCTTCAATCTGCTGCACAGGCGTGCGCTGCCTTATGTGCTGGCGACGAATAACAGCAGCAAGACCCCGGCGGATTATGTCGCCAAGCTCAGCCACATGGGCGTGAACGGCGTTTCCGACTCGAACATCATCACTTCTGGCACGGCGACCCTGCATGTTCTCGCCGAACGTTATCCGCCGGGGACGCACATCAACATGGTTGGCGGGATAGGGCTGCGTCATCTGCTTGAAGAAGCGGGCTACATCCTGGTGAATCAGAATGCTCAGGCGGTGGTCGTCGGGCTGGATGCCGGCTTGACTTACGAAAAGCTCAAATACGCGACATTCTGCATTCGAGACGGGGCGGCGTTTATCGCCACCAATGACGATAACTCAATTCCGACCCCGGACGGTTTTGCGCCCGGCGCGGGAAGCATCGTCGCGGCGCTGCGCGCCTCCTCTGAACGCGAACCGCTGGTCATCGGAAAACCGCATCTGCCGATGTTCCAGCAGGCGCTTCAGCTGATGGGCACAGCGCCGGAACAAACGCTGATGATCGGCGACCGTCTGGAGACAGACATTATCGGGGCAGCACAGGCGGGTATGAAGACGGCACTGCTGCTCACCGGCGTCACCGATGGCGACCGGCTGAAACGGGGTGATGCTGCGCCGGATGCCATCTTCGACGATCTGGCACAGCTTGTCGCTGCCTGGGAGGCGTCCTAGTACACGAACCAGGTTAATCTGACGGGTTGATAGCGTAGGGGCGGACCAGCGTGTCCGCCTGGGAAGGGTGGGCGGGGACATTGCCCCGCCCCTACGGAAGACCCCGTCATTCTCATCTTGTTGAGGTACTAGCGGCGCGTCAATCCAGAAAGTGTTCGCCGGCGGCGTGGTGCGCGGCGCGGATCGGTTCCGGCAGGCGGTAGCGCGTGGTGCAGCGCATCGTCAGGGCAAGCGCCGACTCCAGATCGATGCGGTGACCGGCAGAGATGTAGACGGGTTTGACGTGAGCGCGGGTGCGCAGCACCGCCCCGATGATCTCGTCACGGTCCATCAGTGGGCTGTAGCTGCCGGCTTCGGACCCGACTGGCGCGTTCGTCCCTAAAAGATGGGTCTTGCCGCAGCCCACCGTCGGCCGGTCCAGCCAAAGTCCCATGTGGGAGGCGATGCCGATCCGGCGGGGATGGGCGCGTCCCATGCCGTCGAAGAGAAAGACGTCCGGCGTGTGCTGGAGCTTCTCGAATGCCTGCACCAGTACCGGACCTTCTCGAAAGCTGAGCAGCCCTGGGATGTAGGGAAAAGGCGTGGGCATGGCTGCCCGCGCGACCTCAAGGACTTCTAATCCTGGGAAGTTGAGGACGGCGACCGCCGCCCGCGAGATATCCTGTCCGGTCGCCGGGTCGGGCTTGACACTGACATCAACCCCCGCAACCAGCCGTACGCTGTCGAGCATGAGCGGGAGATCGGCGATCACCAGACACGCCAGTTGGTTTTGCAGGGCGATGGCTTCGCGCGGCGTCATGGACCAATCGTGCGGCATGTGAAGCTTCATGACACCCTCATACGGTTGTATCAAGCAAAAGGGGACGGTCTGCATAAACCGTCCCCTTTATGTGTTCTGGCAAAAACCCTCGGTTTACGGACTAGTCTTCGCCTGTACCAAGACCGAGCAGTCCCGTCGGGACTTTCGGCTGACGCTGCTTCTCGTCTTCCTTGCCGAAGCGGATGACCTCGCCGGCGTCGGTGATGGCTTCGACCGCCAGACCAAGGCTCTGAAGTTCCTTGACCAGCACGCGGAACGAAGTTGGGATGCCGGGTTCTTCAATCGGTTCACCCTTGATGATCGCCTCGTAGGTCTTGACGCGCCCCTGCACATCGTCGGATTTGACCGTGAGCATTTCCTGAAGGGTATAAGCTGCGCCGTACGCCTCCAGCGCCCAGACTTCCATTTCGCCGAAGCGCTGACCGCCGAACTGCGCCTTGCCGCCCAAAGGCTGCTGGGTGACAAGGCTGTAAGGACCGGTCGAACGCGCATGAACCTTGTCTTCGACCAGATGCGCCAGCTTGAGCATGTGAATGATGCCCACCGTCACCGGCTGATCGAAGCGGTCGCCGGTGCGCCCGTCATAGAGGACGTGCTTGCCGTAGACCGGCACTGAATGACCGGTTTCGAACATCACGCGGTCTGCGATGCTCAGCAGCTCGCGCCCGTTGGCGTCTTCCGGGATGACTGTTTCCGGCGCTGCCCACTCGATCCACAGCCGCAGAGACACATCATAGGCATTGCGGTCCCGGCGGGCGCGTTCTTCGACGGAAAGCCCGGTCGTGTCGAACATGATGCTGTCATCGGGGTCGTAGCCCTTGTCGCTCAGCCAGCCGCGCAGCACCGCCCGCCGCGCCGGGACCGGGTCTTCAGCCTGAAGGATTTCCTCCAGGTCGTAGCCCTCTCTATCGCCTAGCCAGGCGTTGATGTATTCGCGGCGGACTTCGTTGTCGTCATCATACTGCTCCAGGTCGCGATCGATCTCTTTCATCCACTCCCAGGCGCGATCACTGATCTCCGCCCAGGCGCGGTCGATCATCCAGGCGCGCCCCAGTTCGGACTGAATCTCCAACTCCTTCGCACCGTCGAATACCGGCGTGACGGCACGGAAACCCAGCCGTTCGGACGCCCAGCCCAGGTGGACTTCCATGACCTGACCCAGGTTCATGCGACCGGGTACGCCGGTCGGATTGAGGATGATCTCGACAGGACGTCCATCGCTGAGGAAAGGCATATCTTCGATGGCGACGATGCGTGAGATGACGCCCTTGTTGCCGTGACGCCCCGCCATTTTGTCGCCGACCGTCAGCTTACGCTTCTGGGCGACGCTGACGCGCACCATTTTTTCTACGCCCGCCGGCAGGTCGGGATGTTCGTCGCGGGTGAAGGTCTTGACGTCGACAACCTTGCCTTTTTCGCCGTGCGGCAGGCGCAGGGACGAGTCTTTCACTTCGCGCGCTTTTTCACCGAAGATGGCACGCAGGAGCTTCTCTTCAGGGCTGAGTTCTTTTTCGCCCTTCGGCGTGATCTTGCCGACCAGGATGTCATTCGGTCCGACTTCCGCGCCGATGCGCACGATACCGAATTCGTCCAGGTCCTTCAGGGCGTCTTCGCCGACGTTGGGAATGTCGTAGGTGATCTCTTCAGGACCGAGCTTGGTGTCGCGGGCTTCTACCTCATGCTTCTCGATGTGGATCGAGGTGAATTTATCGCAGCGCAGCAGGTCTTCGCTGATCAGCAGCGCGTCTTCGTAGTTGCCGCCGTCCCAGCACAGGAAGGTCGCCAGAACGTCATGACCCAGGGCGATGCTGCCGTTGCGCGTCGAAGAACTATCCGCCAGCACATCGCTCTTGCGCACCATCTGCCCCTTCTGGACGACAGGACGCTGATCGACACAGGTGGACTGGTTGGAGCGGTTGTACTTGCGGAGACGGAAGACTCGCTCGTCGCCGTTTGGCGTGCGAACGACGATGCGATCGCTCTGAACGCTGATCACCTCGCCATCGACATCGGAGAGAAGGACCTGACCGCTGTCCTTCGCCGCCTGGCTTTCCATGCCGGTCGAAACGATCGGCACATCAGGCTGAAGCAGGGGGACCGCCTGGCGCTGCATGTTCGAACCCATCAGCGCGCGGTTAGCGTCGTCATGCTCCAGGAAGGGGATGAGCGCGGCGCTGATGCCGACGATCTGGCGCGGGGCAATGTCGATGTAATCGAGCCGCTGAACCGGCGCGGCGAGAAATTTCTGATTGTGACGCGCCGAGACGCGTTCATTGACGAACTCGCGACGGGAACCGATCTGTGCATTCGCCTGAGCGATGACGTAGTTATCTTCGGAATCGGCGGACATGTAGATGATGTCGCTGCTGACGAAGGGCTGCACCGGAACCTGTTCGATGCCGCCGTCGCGCAGCTTCTTGGCGGCTTTTTCATCGACCACCGCGCCTTCGCTGACGATAGTCCTGCCGTCGGCATTTTCGATATCCTCGCGCACCGTGCGCCCGATCAATTCGGGATCGGCGGGCGACAGGAATTTGATGACTTTGTAGTACGGCGTTTCGATGAACCCGTATTCGTTCACGCGGGCATAGCTCGCCAGACGACCGATCAGACCGATATTCGGACCTTCCGGCGTCTCGATAGGGCAGATGCGCCCATAGTGGCTGTGGTGTACGTCGCGCACATCGAAACCGGCGCGGTCGCGGCGCAGACCACCCGGACCCAGGGCGGAAAGCGTACGTTTGTGGGTCAGTTCCGCCAGCGGGTTCGTCTGTTCCATGAACTGGGACAGCTGCGAAGAACCGAAGAATTCGCGCATCGCGGCGACGATGGGGCGGATGTTCACCAGCGTGATCGGTGTCACGTTGTCCGATTCGCGGATCGACATGCGTTCCTTGACGACGCGTTCCGTCCGGCGCAGACCGACACGCAGCTTGTTCTGGAGCAGTTCGCCAACCGTCTTGACGCGGCGGTTGCCCAGGTGGTCGATGTCGTCTTTGCCGATCTTGCCGTTGTTGATCAGGATCATACGTTCGATCAGACGTACTACATCGGCGCGCGTGATGGTGCGCATCGACCGGGCAATCAAACCGTCCAGCCCCAACCGCTGGTTGAGCTTATAACGCCCAACCCTTTCGAGGTCGTAGCGGCGCTGATCGAAGAGCTGGCTGGTGAGGTATTCGCGCGCATTATCCAGCGTCGGAGGATCGCCGGGGCGCATCTTGCGATAGAACTCAATCAGCGCCTGCTCGGCAACCGATTTCTTGTCATCCCACTGCGGTTCCATTTTGATGGTATTGGCGACGTAGGGGCGATCTGGGTTGGTATCGATTTCCGCGTACAGCGCCAGCAGTTCTTCGGTGCTTCCGGTCTTGATAGGCGCGACGCTTTCCGGCATACCGTCCGAGATCGCCGCCATCGCGCGCAGCAGGACCGTCACCGGAATCGTGCGCTTGCGGTTGAACTTGATGGTCAGATAATCGCTCTTGCGCGTCTCGAATTCCATCCACGCACCGCGATCCGGGATCAGCTTGGCGTTCGATTGCAGCCGACCGGTGGTGCGGTCTTCATCGGCGTCGAAATACACGCCGGGCGAGCGAATCAGCTGGCTGACGACGACGCGCTCTGTGCCGTTGATGATGAAGGTGCCTTTTTCGGTCATCAACGGGAAGTCGCCCAGGAAAATATCCGAGGTGACAACTTCATCGCCTGCCTCACGATTGACCAGCGCCACGCGGATGTACAGCGGAGCGGCATAGGACATATCGCGTTCGAGGCAGACCTCTTCGCTGTATTTTGGCTCTTCGAACCAGTAGCGCAGACCGAATTCCTGCGCTTCAGGACCATTTCCTGGGAAATACAGCTTCAGGCTCCCGTTGTAGCTTTCGATGGGGCTGATCTCATCGAACAGTTCAGCGAGACCTTCTTCCAGAAACCACTGGAACGATTTCAACTGCACCTCGATGAGCGAGGGCAGCGCCTGCACATCAGGGGTGCGGGCATAGTTCTTCACCTGGGTCAACCGCGCCAAAGCGATACGCTCCTCACGCTAACCGTACAAAAACAAAATCGGCTGCACGTGGTCTTTATTCACATGCACCGTAACGGGAGGACAAGAATGGTGACTGGATGAGGCGCATCCATGTATATGAGGTGGCTAAAGTACCGTAATGCAATCGCCCATTATAACAAAAAGAAGCACAAACTGTCAACAGCGTATTAACCACTGCGACAGAGCTGTGCAGCTAGTTGTATTGTGGACACCGGCTCAGTTCACGTGATGATCACTATACCAGAGACTTCAAAGCCGGCGCAAGCACCGTCCTGCGTCGCTGCGTCGCGGTGGGAAGACGCCGCTGCTGCGAATCTGCTTTCCGGGCGATGAAGGTTACGATGCTACGCTGATTTCGTTGCCATCCGCCAGGCGAAGGCGGCGGCGTGACAGCAGCATGAAACCGGCAAGGAGGGCGACGCCAGCGGCGATCTGCACGCGCGGGGGCAGGTATCGGACGCGCTGAATCACGCCGCCCTGGTGCGCGCCGAGCAGGTCAGTCTTCAGGCGCTGGGCGAACCGCCGGGAGGGTTGAACCCCAACCAGCGTGACGTGCAAGCCCTGAATGAGCCTGAGAAATCCTTCGATTTCACCCCGCGACAAGGCGTAGCGCGATACGATACGGTCGAGATCGCGATCATCCGACACAATGGCGTCGGTGACAGCGCTCAGCAAATCGTGCAGATGACTCTCGGACTTGGAACCAGGGGTCATAGACGTTCTAGCTTTCCTTGATCTCGTTCGATGCAGGGAACTCATCAGGCATGGTTGGTTCCATCGCTTCGCGCAGCGCCAGGAGCGTGCGATGGTAGAGCGATTTGACGGCTCCCTCTGTGCGATCCATGATTTCACCGATTTCGGCGTTCGACAGACGTTCGACGAACTTGAGGACGAGGAGCTGCTGGCGCTCTTCTGGTAGGGCGTGCATGGCGGCGCGCAGGGCATCCAGCTCTTCGTCTTCCTCGGCTTTCTTATCGGGCGCATCGGTGCGCAAGCTCGCAGCGATGTATTCATCCAGCGGGATGACCTTGCGACGCCCCCGGTCGCGATGCCAGTTGGCGACCAGGTTATGGGCGATACGGTACAGCCACGCCTGAAAGGGGACGCCTCGTTCGGTGTACTGCTCAATATGCGACATCGCCCGAAAGAAGACGCGCGCCGTCACATCCTCGGCGTCGTGATGGTTGCCAGTGCGGTAGTAGACGTAGTTGTAAATCTTGTTCAGATAGCGCTCGTACAGGACGCCGAACGCTTCTTTGTCGCCGCCGCGCGCCAGGACAACCAGCTCGGAATCCGAGAGGCGTTTGAGTCCCTTGTGGGAAGGCAGGAGCCGCTTGCGCAGGTTCATCATCGACAATCATAACCCTGTTGTGCGTCGGGAGTTGCGCTCAATCCGCCAGATCGACCGTGTATAATAATGGCGTTTTTTGGCGCAGCGCAGCTCATGCCCCGCTGGGCATGGTATTCGGAGAACGTGCAGGGCATCGGAATGACCAAACCACTTGATTTCCAGCAGATCATCATGAAACTGAACGAATTCTGGGCGGCACAGGGCTGCGTGCTGTGGCAGCCTTACAATGTCCAGGTCGGTGCGGGAACAGGCAACCCGGCGACACTGCTGCGCGTCCTGGGTCCTGAACCCTGGCGGGTCGCCTACGTCGAGCCGAGTGTGCGCCCGGATGATGGACGCTACGGCGAGAATCCCAACCGTATGCAGTACTACTATCAGTATCAGGTCATCCTTAAGCCGGATCCCGGCAACCCTCAGGAACTCTATCTCCAGTCCCTGGAAGCGATCGGTATCAACCCGCGCGAGCATGATATCCGCTTTGTCGAAGATAACTGGGAAAGCCCGGCGCTTGGCGCGTGGGGGTTGGGTTGGGAAGTCTGGCTGGATGGTCAGGAGATCACCCAGTTCACCTACTTCCAGCAGGCGGGGGGGCTGGAACTGGAACCGGTATCCGTCGAAATTACCTATGGTCTGGAACGCATCGCACTGCCTTTGCAGGGGAAGGATGCCGTCTGGCAGATCAATTGGGTCGATGACCTGCTCTACGGAGACATCCTGCTGCGCAGCGAAATCGAACACTGCACCTACTACTTTGAAGTCGCCGATGTCGAGGGGCTTCGTCGTACCTTTGATGTGTATGAAAGCGAGAGCAAGCGGGCGCTGGACGCCGGGCTGGTCATCCCTTCCTATGACTACGTGCTGAAGTGCAGTCATCTCTTCAACGTGCTGGACACGCGCGGCGCGATCGGTGTTACCGAGCGCGCCGGCTATTTCCGGCGAATGCGCGACATGACTCGGCGGGTGGCGAAGGCATATGCCGAGCAGCGCCAGACGATGGAATACCCGATCCAGGACCGGCAGATCAACGCGCGCTGGGGGACCTCCCAGGCGCAGTCCGCGCCTGGTTCGGCAGCGCTTCCTGCGCAGAGCGCCGATTTCATCTTCGAGATCGGTGTCGAAGAACTGCCGCCAGACGATGTCGTGACGGCGGTCGAACAGTTGAAAACCGCCGTCCCGGCGCTGCTGGAGATACTGCGCCTGGATCACGGCGCGGTCACCGTGTATGGAACGCCGCGTCGGCTGGTCGCCTCGGTCGAGGACCTGGCGGCGCGTCAGCGCGATCTTGAACAGGTTATGCGGGGACCTGCTGCCGACCGGGCATTCGACGCGGCGGGTGCGCCAACCAAGGCGGCTGAAGGCTTTGCCCGGAGCAAGGGCGTCAGTGTCGGCGATCTGAAGGTCCAGGAGATGGACGGCGGGCGTTATGTGACGGCGCTGGTGCGCGAGACAGGACGCCCCGCCGGTGAGGTGCTGGCGGAGGCGCTGCCGGAGCTGATCGCCGGCATCAAGTTCGGCAAGTCGATGCGCTGGAACGCGACGGGCATCGCTTTTTCCCGCCCGATTCGCTGGCTGTTCGCCATGCACGACCGGGCGGCGCTGAAATTCAGCTATGCCGGGGTGGACAGCGGCTCTTTCACGCTGGGGCTGCGTCCGTATGGTTCCCCGATCCACCCGATTACCCACGTTCAGGAGTACGCGCAGGCGCTGAGCGGCGAGCGAATCCTGCTCGACATCGACTCCCGCCGCGAGGCAATTCAGGAACAGGTGAATCATCTGGCGGCGAAGGTAGGCGGGCGCGTGCTTGAAGATGCGGCGCTCCTGGAGGAAATCGTCAATCTTGTGGAGTCGCCCGTCGCGCTGCTCGGTCGCTTCGAGGATAAATACCTCAAGCTGCCGCGCGAGGTGCTGGTGACGGTGATGCGCAAGAAGCAGCGCTACTTCGCCGTCGAAGATCCTCAAGGGCATCTGATGCCCTACTTCATCGCTGTACGTAACGGCGACGAGCAGCATCTTGATCTGGTCGGGCATGGCAACGAACAGGTGCTGCGCGCGCGCTTCGCCGATGCCGATTATTTCTTCTCACAGGATACCAAGAAGCGGCTATCTGAATTCCTTCCCCGGCTGGATACGCTCATGTTCCAGGAGAAGCTCGGCTCGATGCTGGACAAGAACAACCGCATTGTCAGCCTGGTCGAGCCGCTGGGACATCTGCTGAAAGCGGTGCCGGGTGATGTTGCTACGGCGAAGACGGCGGCCGGCATCCTGAAAGCCGACCTCGCCACGCAAATGGTTGTCGAGATGACCTCGCTTCAGGGCATTATGGGGCGGGAATATGCGCTGCGCAGCGGCTTTGCGCCGGCGGTTGCCAACGCTGTATTCCAGCACTGGCTGCCGCGCGGCGCCGATGATGCGCTGCCGTCAAGCGCTGCGGGGACCATTCTGGCGATTGCCGACCGCCTGGACAGCCTGGTTGGGCTGTTCTCGGTGGGCTTGGAGCCGAGATCGACCGCTGATCCGTACGGGCTGCGCCGCGCCGCTCTGGGCATCATCCAGATCGTGGTGGGTGGCAAACTCGATCTTGATCTCGGCGAAGCTGTACGGCGTGCTGCGGAGGTTCAGCCGATCGCGGTGAGCGGGGAAACTGAGACGGCAGTGCGGAACTTCATCGCCGGCAGACTGCGAGTCTGGATCGAAGAACAGGGCTGGCGGCACGACGTCATCTCGGCAGTTCTTGCCGCCCGATCGGTGCGTCCCTACCGCGCGCTTGAAGATATTCGCGCCCTGACAGAGTGGACGGCACGCGCGGACTGGGAAGCCATCCTGGATGGCTTTGCCCGCTGTGTGCGCATCACGCGGAGTGAAGCCGAGCGCTTTTCGGTCGCGCCGGAGCGCTTCCAGCAGGCGGAGGAAGGCGCGCTGTACGAAGCATATCAAGCGGCACAGACGAAGCTCACGCCCGACGGTGGAGTTGATGAGTTTCTGGGAGCGTTCGTGCCGATGCTCCCGGCAATCACGTCCTACTTTGGGACTGGAAAGGGCGACGGCGTCCTGGTCAATGCGCCAGACGCGGCGATTCGTCAGAATCGCCTGGGGCTGCTTCAGGCGATCAGCGCGATGCAGCAGGGGCGGGCTGATCTGAGTCACCTCAGCGGGTTCTAGGGTCTGTCTGCAAACAGCTCACCTCACCCCGTTTCGCTGCGCTCAACCGCCCCTCCAATTGGAGAGGGGCAGGGGGTGAGGTTGGGGTGAGGTTGTGTGAAAATCGGGTTTGCAGACACATTCTAGGTCACACGTCGAGGACCATGAAGTCCGAGGAAGGATTATCTTTGACGAGGGCGGCGTGCAGAAAAAGGCATGGAAGCACCTTGTATAATTCCCTGCGCGCCGCCATTTATGCCACATCGGGAGAGTATGACCCATTCTGACCCCACTATTGTGTGACTGTGTGAACATCTTTATAATGTTCGGGCAGTCATGGGGGACCCGGACGTGTCCACTGTAGATGAAATCAAGTCACGGCTGGATATCGTGCAGTATATTCAGCAGTACGTACCTCTCAAGAAGCAGGGGAGATACCTGAAAGCCCCATGCCCCTTCCACAGCGAGAAGACCCCGTCATTTGTGGTCAACGAGGATCGGCAGACCTGGCGCTGCTTCGGCGCGTGCGCTGAGGGGGGCGACATCTTTCGATTCGCCATGAAATATCATGGCTGGACGTTCAGCGAGGCGCTGGAAGAGCTTGCCCGGCGCGCCGGCGTCGAACTGCACAAACCTTCACCAGAGCAGCGCGCTCAGCAGGATGAACTGGACCGCCTGCGTGGGCTGCTCAAACATGCCGCCGAGTACTTCCAGGATCACCTGTTCGACCGCAGCCGCAAGGACTCGCTGGCGGTGATGGACTATGCGCGTCGCAAGCGCGGCTTGACCGATGAAACGCTGTCGCACTTCCAGATCGGCTATGCGCCGGAAGGCTGGCGGCATCTTCTGGAGGCATTCACCGCGCTCGGCTATGCGCCTGAGGACCTGCTGGCGGTCGGGCTGGTCAAGCAGAACGAGAAGGGCGACCTCTACGACGTGTTCCGCAACCGCCTGATGATCCCGATCTGCGACGAACGCGGGCGGGTGGTCGGGTTTGGGGCGCGGGCGCTGGCTGCGGACGATAATCCTAAGTATCTCAATTCGCCGCAGACGCCCGTCTTCGATAAGGGTCGCCTGCTGTTCGCGTTGGATTTCGCCAAGGAACCGATTCGTGCCGACGGAAGCGTCGTGATCGTCGAAGGCTACATGGACGCCATTTCCGCGCATCAGGCGGGTTACAACAATGTCGTGGCGCAGATGGGCACTTCGCTGACCGAGGCGCAGCTGCGCCTCGTTGTACCTCGTCTGGCGAAGCGCGTCATCATGGCGCTGGATTCCGATCCTGCCGGACAGAATGCGACACGTCGTTCGCTTGAAGTGGCTCGTGAAGTGCTTCAGGCAGACTACGCTGGACGGCTGTCGGTCGATATGCGCGTGCTGCAAATCCCCGGCGCTAAAGACCCGGATGATCTGATCCGCGAGATGCCGGGGGAATGGGCGAATCTGGTTGCGGCGGCGCTGCCTGTAGCCGAATTCGTCATCGACCTGGAACTGGCGCAGCTCCCCTCTAGCCCGTCCGTCCAGGAGCGGGAGGCTGCCGCGCGGCGGTTGCTGCCGATCCTGATGGCGACCGAAGACAGCATCTATCAGAGCGCCAATGTGCAGCTGCTGGCACTTCGCCTGAAGATGGACGAGCGCCGGCTGCTCAACTGGGCGTCGGATATTGTCGCCATCGAGCAGCGTGCGCCTCGCCCCCAACCGCCGAAAGGCGCAGAAGCATCTGATCGCCAGCCGGAGCCGCCGGAACTGTTGGAACCGCCGATGGAGCCTGTTTCCGCGGCAAGCCCGGCGCTGCCCAACCTGCCGACGGAGGACTTTTGCCTGCGCGCCTTTTTCGTTCAGCCCAGCCTGCTCTATGATGTCAACCGCAAGCTGCGAGAGCTGGCGGCAGAAGACGACGCGCTGCTTCAGACGGTACTCACGGAATTCGCGCCGGAAGACTTCACGCGCGACAATAACCGTGCGCTGATGGGGGCGTTCCTGGAGGCGATGGCGCAGAACGACTCGCCGCCCTTGGAGTATCTCGGCGCGTCTCTGCCAGATTCGCTGATCGTCGAGGCGCAGCGCATCATGACCGGCGAGTGGGATCGACTGCGCCCGCTTCTGCGTTATGGGCTTTCCGCTGATTTGGAGGAATGGCTGGCGCGCTATGGGGAGGGCGACAGTTTGCAGGCGCTGCGTGCAGCGCTCATCGACCAGTCCCTTCGACTGCGAGCGATCCGCTTGCAGCGTGAACGGGAAGAGATCGGCTATATGAGACCGGAAGACGGGTTTGACGAAAATGCAATTTCGTCTTACATTGCACGTTCATTACGCGCCAAGCAGTTGATCGATGCTGAACTCAGCCGCCGGACGCGATTCGCGCGCTCGTGAAGCATCCGCCCGTGTAACTGGGAAGTAACTATGGCAAAGAAACAAACACGACCAGCCAAGAAAGCAAACGACGAGTTCAAGCCGGATGCTGAGGAACCGATGGAAGACGCCGAGGGCGACTTCGACTTCGAGGATGATCTCGACGACAGCATGGACGACTCGCTGTATGAGTCGATAAGCCTTCAGGATGACGATAATATGGGGGCGATGCTTCTGGATGATGATCTGGAAGACATCGATGATGACCTGCTGCTTGACGACTCAGCGCGTATGGATGCTGCGGCGCTTTCTGACGACCCGGTGCGTATGTACCTGAAGGAAATCGGACAGGTGCCGCTGCTCAGCCCGGCGCGCGAGACCTGGCTGAGCGTGCAGATCGCCGCTGAGCGTCTGGTACACAGCTATTCTGGCGCTGCTGAGGCGAGAGAATCCACGCAGTCGGTTGTCCGTCAGGCGTATCAACTGGTTTTCGGCGCCTGGAACACCCTGAACAAGAAGCTCGGCGACCGCGCTGCTGCACCTGATCTGAAGGCGATTATCGACGAGACGCGGTTCATTCGCAGCGATGCCGATTCGCATGGTGCGTCGTACATCCGCGAATTCCTGCGCACCGGCGACTGGGGGCGCGATGACGCCTGGAATCAGGTCGCGCAGGCATTGTTCGATGTGGTTCACGGCTTGCTCTTGATTCCGATGAATCAGCAGGATCAGATTGTGGCGTACTGGAAGCAGCACACGACGCTTCCGAGCCAGGAGTTGTTTGCGAAGTGGCTTCAGGACGATGACTCGCTGGATGAGACATTCAGCGATCTAAGTGCCGACCTGGAGATCGGCTCCAAGAATGCTATCGAGTCGCTCACGCGCGCCAATCTGCGCCTCGTCGTCAGTGTCGCCAAGCGCTATATGGGGCGAGGGATCAACTTTCTTGATCTGATTCAGGAAGGCAACATCGGACTGCTGCGCGCGGTGGCGAAGTTCGAGCATACCAAGGGCTTCAAATTCAGTACCTACGCGACCTGGTGGATTCGCCAGGCGATCAGCCGGGCGATTGCCGATCAAGCGCGCACCATCCGCATTCCAGTACACATGGTAGAGACGATCAACCGGCTGATGCGCGTGCAGCGCACGCTGACCCAGGAATTGGGTGCGGAGCCGAGCGCCGAGCAGATCGCGCTGGAAATGGACTTCCTGACAGCGGACGAGACCAAGGCGATCAAGGCGATTCGCCAGGATGGGCTGCGGCTTGACCCCGGCTTGCAGCGCAAGCTGCGGCGGGCGGCGCAGAAGGTGCGCAAGATCATGCGATTGAGCCAGGAACCGATGAGCCTGGAAATGCCTATTGGGCAGGAAGACAACAGCTTGTTGGGCGACTTCATCGAAGATGACAAGATGCCCGGACCGGTAGATGTCGCCAGCCGCCAGCTTCTTAAGGAGCAGATTCGTTCAGCGCTGGGGGTGCTGAGCGAGCGCGAGCGCGAGGTGCTGGAAATGCGCTTTGGTCTGGTCGATGGTCAGGACCACACGCTGGAAGAAGTCGGTAAGCACTTCGGCGTTACGCGCGAGCGGATTCGCCAGATCGAGGCGAAGGCGCTGCGCAAACTGCGGCATCCGACGCGCAGCCGCCAGCTTCGCGACTACCTGGAGTTGTAAGAAAAAGGGCAGCCGTCGCTGCCCTTTTTCTCAGTCCACCCAAACCGGCAGATGACCCAGTGCGATGATGTTGCTCCATCTGGCGCGGTCGCCCTCGGTGAGGATTGCTGCCTCGGCGACAATCGTCGCGCCGGCTTTGTTCATCAGCAGATGCATTCCCTGAAGCGTGCTGCCGGTGGATATGACATCATCGATGAGCGCCACTTTTTTATCCTGCAGCGTATGGCGATCCTTTTCGTCGAGGAAGAGAAGCTGTGGTTCGCCCGTCGTGATGCTGAGCGTTTCTGAAGCCAGCGCGTCGCCCATGTAGGGTTTTAGCGTCTTGCGCAGCACCACATAGGGGATACCCAGCTCAACCGCCAGCACGTGAGCGATGGGGATCGACTTGGCTTCGGGCGTGACCAACAGATCTATGGGGCGGTCGCGCAGCTTTTCGGCGAGCGCCCTGGCTGCCGCCTGGACCAATTCGGTGTCACCCAGGATATTCAGGATAGCGATACGAACGCCGGGTTTGATTTCGAACAGCCGAAGATTGCGCTGTACTCCGGCTATCTCGATGGGGTAGGTCTCGTAGGTTGAAGTCATAAGCGCGTTTGCTCCTGTCGATGGTTCGAGGCGACAAGCCGCGCTATTTTAGCACATGCTGCTGCAGGGCTGTCAGTTGCCGATCTCGTGGTAGCGTTTCACACGCCGAAAGATTTCCATGAACGCGACAAGGATATCAGACGTGGTGACGATGCCGACCAGCGTTTCTCCCAGCATCACCGGAAGACTGCTGATGTGGTGGTCGAGCATCAGTCGAACCGCTTCGTCGGCGTCGGCATCCGGTTCGATAGAGACCGGCGCGGGGGTCATGATGGTGCGCACGCGCAGGTTGTTGATCAGTTCTTCATCCTGCCAGCGGTCGCGCAGGATGTGTGGCGAGTTCAGGGCAGTTCGCAGATCGCGGTCGCTGACGATGCCAACGACCTGACCATTGGAATTCATGACGGGCAGATGGCGGCACTGATGGTGATCCATTATCTCCAGCGCCTGTCTCAGGCTTCCATCCTGATGGATTGTCACCGGTTTTGCCGTCATTATGTCGGAAACGTTCATCACCACCTCGCTGCTTCGTGAGGGCGTCCCCCCCCTATGCGCACCCAGGGGGCGGGCGTACGACCCACCCCAGCGTATCAGCGCTTCGAAATAGAGATCAGGAATTGGCTTGTGTCTCTGGCGTGAGCGCTTTCGAGCGCGATTCGACCAGCATGCGGAAGATGTCCGACTCGGTGATGATGCCGACGAGATGCTTCTGATCATCGATAACTGGCAGCCCACTCACCTTCTTCTCCAGCATGATGCGTGCAGCATCGATGATGAAATCGTCGGCGCGTACGGTCGAGACTTTGCGAGTCATGACCTTTTCGATGGTGAGCTGCGCCCACAGATAGTTCAGTTCCCAGATGCTCAGCGTCGTTGCGTCAGACGGACTGGCTTCGCGTACATCCCCAAGCGTGACGATTCCGATAAGGGTGTCGTGTTCCACGACGGGAAGGCGGCGAATGCCATATTCTTTCATCATCTGATGCGCTGTGCTGATGGGTGTGTCCGGCGTGACACTAATAACGGGTGCAGTCATCCACTCGCGCACAGTAATATTGTCAAGCATCGTGCAGTGCCTCCAGCCTAGTCTAGTTGCCTACACAATAGACGAGACCACGCAAACGATGGTACTGTCGTTTGCGTGACGAACGTCACGCGGTCCTGAAATGGATGATTTCAGACCGGGATCGCCAGTGCGATGCGCGTGCCTTTGCCCTTGCTGCTGCTGATTTCGACGCGCCAGCGGTTCAGTTCTGCTCGTTTCTTCATGTTGCGCAGCCCCAGCCCGCTCACATTCTCGATGCGCGCCACATCGAAACCGACGCCATCATCCTCGAACACAATGTGCATGACCTTGGGGGCACTGGTGATCTCGATCTTCAGCGTCCGCGCGTGAGCGTGGCGGACCACGTTGCTGATCACCTCGTTCGCCATCTGACAGATCGACTCGTAGGTCGTCTGTGGCAGCGTCGGCGAATTGCCGTCGTCGCGAATGGCAACTTCCAGGCTCGGCGGGATATGCAGACGATCCAGGACCTCATGCAGGCAGTCGGCGAGCGGCTGCGATTCGGAATCGCCTGAACGGAGTTCCTGGATGTAGCGGCGAATATCGGTGATTACACTGTCCAGATCATGCATGACCTGGGTCAGATCATCAGCCCGCATCTGTTCGCTGGTGCGGATGAGTTCGATGTACATGCCCACTGCATAGAGAGTCTGGATGACTCCGTCGTGCAGTTCCATGCCGATTCGCTCGCGCTCTTCCAGGCGGGACACGCGGCGTTCCCGGTCGCGCAGCTGCGCGCCGGAGATTGCCAGCGCTGCATAGCCGGCGATCACCTCGATCACCTGCTGATCTTCCTCTGAAAAAGGGTCTCCGTTGATCTTGTCAGAGAGGTAGAGCATCCCGTAGAGGTTTTCCCCGATGATGATCGGCACACCCAGGAAGCTGGTCATCGTCGGATGGAATTCCGGAAAGCCGATCGAGCGCGGATCATCCTGCATGCGCTCCAGCCGAATCGGACGCAGATCACGAATGATCGCTCCCAGCAGACCGCGCCCTTCGGGAAGGCGACCGATTTTCCCTACGGTCTCGCTGTCGATGCCGGAGAAGCGAAAATGGCGAAGCCCCCCAGCGCTGTTGGGGATTCCCAACGCAGCGTAGCGCGCGCCGACCAGCTCGCGGGCAGAATCAGCGATTCGCTCCAGAGTCTCGCCCACCGTGTCTGCTTCGGTTGCGTACATCGCATGAGAGGCGATGTTCGTGAGCCTTGGCAGGATGAATGACATGGCATACTCAGAACTTGTGTCACTTTTCATCAGCATAACATCTTGCTAGAGTGTAGAATACGTGTATTGTACCGAAATAACAAATAGCGAGCTATTGCGATGACCAAGGTTGTCAGAATCCTCATCGCTGATGATCATGCTGTCGTGCGCGCCGGTTTGCGCGCACTTCTTGAACGGCAGGGACACTTTCGCGTCGTCGCTGAAGCCTCTACGGGTGAAGAGGCGATTGCCAAGGCGCAGGAACATCAGCCAGACGTTGCCGTGCTGGACATTCGCATGCCCGGCGTCTCCGGAATCGAAGCGTGCCGTCGGATCGTCGAATCAGTGGCGGGCTGTCGCGTCATCATGCTTACCTCGTATGCGGAAGACGAGCTGCTTTTCACCGCGATCCAAGCCGGGGCATCAGGATATCTGCTGAAACGCATTGGCGATAACGAACTGGTGCAGGCGGTAGAGCGCGTCAGCCGCGGCGAGGGCATGCTTGATCCCGCCATGACCTCGACGGTCTTTGCCGAGATGCGCAAGGCGAATCAGGCGCAGCACGCCGCTGCCTTTGCCGAACTGACAGCGCAGGAACTGGCGGTGCTGGCGCTGGTGGCGCAAGGACTGACCAACCGCCAGATCGCGGTGAAGCTGTACCTTGGGGAAGGAACGGTTCGAAATTACGTCAGCAGCGTCCTGGCGAAAATTGGCGTGTCCAACCGGGCGGAAGCAGCCGCTTATGCCGTCAAGCACAATATCACGGAGCTGGTTCCGCCGACAGCGCTCACCAAGGATGAGGAAGGCTAGGCGCGGCAAGACTGGAAAAGCTGAGGGGGCGGTATACACCGCCCCTTTTGATTCACAGAGGATTATGTAGGAACTGTGGCGGTCTGGCGGGCGACTTTCATTTCCTGTGTGTTTAGCGACCGCTTGCGCGCGGGGATGACGTAGACGGGGCAGACGCTCGACATCAATACTTTCTCGGTGACGCTGCCGAACAGCCAGCGGCTCAAGCCGGAACGCCCATGCGTACACATGACGATGGCGTTCACCTGGAACTTCTTCGCGGCTTCAACGATGGCTGTCGCCGGGTCGCCGGTTTCGATCTTGGTGATGACTTCGAACTGGTACTTTTCGGTGAGCTGTTTGGCGACATGCGCCAGGTATTCTTCAGCGCGGACCTTCGCCGCTTCAAACATCTTCTCGTAGTCCATCAACGGGGCGGTGGGCATCGGGTAAAAGTCATAGACGGGCAGTTCTGGGTTCTCCAGAATGGTGATCAGCGTGACCGTTCCACCCGCTTCAATCAAATCGGGCACATACTCCAGAGCATTGTACGCCAGTTCTGACCCGTCGAGCGGGATGAGCAGGTGTTTCAGCATGGCTGGCTCCTTCAATAATTCTTTCATCAAGCCTCTATACCCATGCTGTCACAGGGGCGATTTTCTACGTAGTGTCGTTTATCGCTATCTCGTGACGATGTTTGACACTATTGGACATGCTTTTACGGAGGTAGGCTAACCAGTAGGGTCAGGCAGCATGGAAACTCGAGGAAGTGTATGCCCACGCGCGCCACGTTGAACAAGGTCACGGCAGAAGAAGCGGCTGCCGTCATAAAGTCCGGTCATCGGGTGTTCCTGACCGGCAACTGCTCCACTCCTATCCGGTTTCTTGAGGCGGTCGTCGCTCGTTACGAGGAGCTGGAGAATGTCGAGTTCGTACAAGTCCTCAGCATCGGCATGCCGGAATACATCACGCCGGAGATGTCCGAACATATCCGGGTAAACAACCTCTTCATCAGCGATAACATGCGGCGCGCGGTCAATTCCGGCACCGCAGACTTCACACCCGTTTTCCTGAGCGAAATACCGCGCCTGTTCATCGAGAAACATATCAAGCTTGATGTTGCTGTCATCCATGTCAGTCCGCCAGACGAGCATGGCTACTGTTCTTACGGCGTTGAAGTTGGCGTGACCAAGAGCGCCGCTGAGTCGGCACGCATCGTCATCGCTCAGATCAACCCCCGCATGCCCCGGACGTTGGGCGACAGCTTTATCCACATCCGGGATATCGACTACGCCATCGAAGTGAATGATGATCTGCCGCAAGTACGCCCTGCGCCCGCTTCCGAAACTCAGACTCAGATCGCCAGCCACATCGCTCATCTGATCCCGGACGGCGCGACACTACAAACGGGTATTGGCGGCATCCCCGACGCGGTGCTGCGCCAGCTCGACAATCATCAGGACCTTGGCATCCACACCGAGCTTTTTTCCGATGGCGTGATGGAGATGATCGAGAAGGGGGTGATCACCAACGCCGCCAAGACGATCCACACCGGCAAAGTTGTCGCCGGGTTCGTGCTGGGAAGCCACACGCTGTACGACTTCATCCACGATAACCCGGTGATCGAGCTGCACCCGACGGAATACGTCAATGATCCCTACGTCATCGCCAAGAACGACCGGATGATTTCCATCAATTCCGCCATTGAGGTCGATCTGACCGGGCAGGTTTGCGCCGACAGCATCGGCACCAGTTTCTATTCCGGTGTGGGCGGTCAGGTCGATTTCGTCCGAGGTGCCAGCCGCAGCCGAGGCGGAAAATCGATCATCGCGCTGCCCAGCACCACCCGCAACGATACCATCTCGCGCATTGTGCCGATCCTGAAGCCTGGAGCGGGGGTTACGACCACCCGTAACGATGTTCGCTGCATCGCCACCGAGTACGGCGTCGCCGATCTGTTCGGAAAGACCATTGCGCAGCGTGTTGAAGCGCTGGTCGGCATCGCCCATCCTAAGTTCCGCGAAGAGCTGCTGGCTTACGCCCGCGAACATTATCATGTTGGACGGCTCTACGCGCCGCTTGCCACATGATTCACCGGTGAAGCGGGGGACTAAAAAGGGGGGAAGTTCGCGCGAACTTCCCCCCTTTTTGTGCGTTTCTGGAGTTGAGTTACGCGGGCGGATTCGCCACTTGAACGCCGATCACGTCGGCATCCAGCACGGTGTCCGACACTGCCGCCAGCGTTTCGGCGCGAATGGTGAGCGCCGCGCCGGGCTGCAAACCGCTGAGTTCGATGACGATCTGCCAGACTCCCACGCCGTCGCTCTGCGGGGTGATGGTGCGAATTTCCTGTAGGAGCGTCGCGCCGTTCTCATCGAAGAGGCTGACCCGCACGCGGTTGCCGTTGGCGGCGTCGGCAGTGCCGGCGATCAGCAGCGGTTCCCCATTGAGGATCGGCGAGCCGATCAGCGGAGTCTGAATGGCGACGAAATTCGGCATCGCTTCAGGTTCGCCGAGGACGACGTTGAGGCTGGCGAAGGCGACGATGCTGCCGTCCTGTGCCGAAGTCGAGAAAGCGACAACCGTGCCGCGCGTCCCCGGCGCAGCGTCGAAGTTCAGCACCGCTTCCCAGGGTCCTTCGCCGCCAGTGCCGGCATCCGGCACGTTAACGACGGTCGTGGTTTCGGCGACGATGCCACCGTCATCGCTGAGGAGCCGCACGACCACGTTACCCTCGAAGAGTCGCCCACCCTGACCGCGCACGATGAGCGGTGTACCCAGAGCGACGCTTGTGTAGGGCATAGGTTGAGAGAGGGTGACGTATGGCTGCTGATCTTCAGTCCCAAACAGGATATAGGCGGCGTCGGTCAGCGAGGGATCGAGACCTGATGGCGACGGGGCGTAGGCGAACACGATGCCATAGGTTCCGGAGATAGCGTTGATGTTCAGCGCCGCCTGCCAGAGCGAATCGCCGGCGTCATTGAGCGGCGTGAGTTCTGCCGGTTGTTCGTCGATGACCAGCCCCAGAGGATCGAGTACGCGGACGAGGATCTTGCCGGTATATCCGCCGGATACTGTGCCGATGACGAAGGACGAACCCGTCTCGTTGAAGCGGTCACCGTCGGTCGGCGTCGTGATAATCAGGCGCTGAACGCCGGCGCTGCCGCCGGGCGTAATCACCCCGGTTGGCTGGAAGATGACTTGAATCGTCGCGCTGCCCAGTATGACGCCGGACCCGGAGCGGACGAACGCCACGATGATTCCTGGCGTTGGCTCGGTCACGACGATTCCGGCGAGGGTGGCTTGCCAGGTGCTGTTGTTATCAGCACGCGCCGATCCCTGGGCGAGCAGCCGACGCTGGCTGTCAAGCGCACGGATGGTCAGGTCGCGCCCGGCGAGATTCGTCCCGCCGCCGCGCACGATGACCGGATCATCCGTGCCGACCCCGCCGTTTGCTACCGGGCTGTCGATGCGTACTGATAGAGCGCTCGGCAGTGGGGTTGGGGTAGCTGTTGGCGGTCGCAGGGTGGGCGTGAAAGTGACGACCGGCTGACGCGGGATGCGCAGCTGCTGACCCACGTAGAGCAGATCGGCATTGGCGATGCAGTTGGCGTATGCCAGTTCGGCAGCAGTGCTGCCCGTCCGCGAGGCGATGCGGTTGAGTGTATCGCCCGGTTGAACGATATAGATGAACCAGTCGATGCGCGCCATGCACTGCGCGCCATAGGTCACGTTGACCCGCGCCGAAATCTGCGGGTTGCTGCTGATGGCGATGATCCCGCCCCGCGCGCCCGGCACGACGTTGACCGCCAGCACCGCCTGCCAGCTGCCATTCGGGTTGATGGCGACGATCTGCTGCGATAGGACGCCGCCCAGGGCGTCGACGGTGCGTACCGTGAGGGGACCGGGGATATTCGCGGCGAAACCGCTCACCGGAATCGCCGCGCCGCCGACTGCGACCAGGCTGTCTGGCGTCGGGCTGTTGATGAGCAGGACCGGCGCGCCGGAACTCACCCAGGTGATGTTCACCGTGTTGGAGGTGGCGATGACGCCGCTGCCCAACTGTGCCAGCGCGCGGATGATCCCCGGTGTGCCGTTGGGGATGGCGGTGTTCAGCGTGATCGCCGCCGTCCATGCGCCGCCCGGTCCGGGGGAGACGACGCCTTCACCGACGAACGTTGCTCCGCCGTTGATGTATGCCTGGGCACGTATCACAGAACCGACAGGGAGGTTGAGATATGTCCCGCTCGCGATCACCTGTGCTGCCGTGCTGATATTCGCGCCGTTGACCGGGGAGGTGATCACGACGGTCGCCGTCGTACTCTTCTGCCAGGTGATGGTGACGATATTAGAGGTTGCCAGGATCGCGCCGTTGTAGATGTGGAAGGCGACGATCTGCGCCTGATCGCCGGTGTTGACGCTGGCAGGGTTGACATTGACCGGTACGTTGAAATTGCCGAAGGCATCAGGAACGATCCCCTGTTCCCCCAGGGTGACCGCACCCAACGTGCGGATGCGCACCATGACGGTAGCGCCTACCGGTATCGGGAAGGAAGCATTGCCCGCCACCGTGACAGGCAGCTCCGGGTTGATGATCTGCCCGTTGGTTGGCGTAAGGATCGTCACAAATGTGCCGGGAATGGTTGCGGTCACCGTCGGTGTTGCTGTAGGCGGCGCAAGCGTCTCTGTAGCAGTCGGCGTGGCGGTGGGCGGCGGAAAAGTTGGCGTCTCGGTGGGCGGCGCAGTGGTCGGCGTTGGCGCAGGACCCGCCCCCCAGGTCACGCCGATCTGATCGACTGCGACCACGATGAGCGAAGCGTCAAGCAGCTCAGCCCGGATCGCGCCGTCCGAAAATTCTGGCGGTATGATGCTGAACGGCACATTTGCCGACCAACTGCCTGTACCCCCAACCGGCACAGTCAGTGATCCTACGGCGGTTGCACCGCTGAACAGCGTCACCGTCACCTGTGCGCCGACCGGCGGCGTCCCTGTCAAGCCGGTGACACCGACCGGGGTCGTCAGGGCGATGGTGTCGCCGTTTATCGGGCTGGTGATGGTGATCGTTGAGGATTCCGCCAGCACCGCTCCGCTTGAGAGCGAGGAAGTAAGCAGGAATGCCATCAGGAGGATGAGGAATAGACTTCCTCTGCGCATGAATAACTCCTTCGCGACTTGAACTTCGCGGTTGGATCCGTTTCTATTCCTAATTATTCACGTTTTTCGTTATAAAGGGGTACAAGCGCTCTCTCTACTCCTGCCCTACGCCATCGTTAGAAATTCCATACACAAGACGCGCCGCAGATCAGGACGATCTGCGGCGCGCGGTACGGAGGGAGGGTTATTCGCCCTGTCCGACCGAATAAGCGGGTTCGCCGTCAAAGAGATACAGGTTTTCGATCTTGATGAAGTCAAAGCCGGCTGCCTGTACCCGATTCAGCAGATTGACGATCTGCATCGAGGTAATCGGCTTGCCCGGCTCAGTCGCGAAATAGCGGCAGCGCCAGTGATCAGAGCAGAAGGTCTCTGGCATACCATTGGGATAGACGCGCTGACCGCGATTGTTGATCATGGTCAGCGCCAAACCATCGCCGTCACCCGCTGCCTTGATGGCGTCGCCCAGCCTGTTCGGGTCGCGATCATTGCTGTACAGAAAAACGTCCACCCCAACCAGCTCACGCTTCGCCGGCGGACGCGGAGTGTAGGTCGCCAGCTTGATGCCGCTTCCTCCTGCATAGCTGACGGGCTTCAGCGTCTCTGGCTGCTTGCCCATCCGGGCGATGACTGCATCGGCGAATTCCCGGGTGCCAACTTCCTGCTTGCTCACGCCGGTCTCGACACCGCGCCGGTACACATCGTAGGTGTGAATGCCGTCTTCGATAGTACGCAGCCAGGCATTATGGACGCGCTCGGCGACCTGCGACTGACCGATATGCACCAGCATCATCACGCCGCCGAGCAGCAAGCCGGACGGATTCGCCAGATTTTGTCCCGCGCGGCGCGGGGCAGAACCGTGAATCGCCTCAAACATCGCAGCGCCTTCGCCAATATTCGCCGAACCCGCCAGACCGACCGAGCCGGCGATCTGCGCTGCCACGTCCGAGAGGATGTCGCCGTACAAATTGGGCAGGACGATGACATCGAAATCTTCCGGGGTGTCCGCCATCTTCGCCGAGCCGATGTCGACGATCCAGTGTTCGTTCTGGATGTCCGGGTATTCGGCAGCAACTTCATCGAAGACCTTATGGAACAAGCCGTCGGTCATCTTCATGATGTTGTCTTTGGTGAACGCCGTCACCTTCCTGCGGTTGTTGGCGCGGGCATATTCAAAGGCGTAACGGATGATCTTTTCCGAGCCGGGGCGGGAGATCAGTTTCAAGCACTGATAGACCTCGTCGGTCTGGCGGTGTTCGATGCCGGCATAGAGATCTTCTTCGTTCTCGCGGACGATAACGATGTCCATTTTGGGGTGCTTGGTCGCCACGAACGGGTAGTACGACACGCAGGGACGCACGTTCGCATACAGCCCCAGCGACTTGCGCGCCGTGACGTTGAGACTTTTGTAGCCGCCGCCCTGGGGCGTGGTGATCGGCGCTTTGAAGAACACGCGTGTCCGACGCAGCGAATCCCACGCTTCAGGAGCCATGCCCGAAGTATGCCCTGCCAGATAGGCTTTTTCGCCGATCTCGATGGTTTCGATGTCGATGTCCGCGCCCGCCGCCTGAATGATGCGCAGCGATGCGTCCATGATTTCCGGTCCAATGCCGTCGCCATGCGCGACTGTAATGGGGACTTTGTTCGCCATAACGCGAAAGACTCCTTGAAAAGGGTACGGTGCTAGAAAATGCATCCAGCCAAGTTAGAAAGGCTAGTATGCCAACTTGGCTGGATATTGTGCCACATTTTTAGCAACCGCTAATCGAAGATGTCGAACAGGTCTCCCAGCATCGACTTTCGCTTCGGTTTGTAGCGGGGATCACCGCCATAGCGGCGGTGTTCCAGATCGTCGTCATCGCCATAGCGATATCCCTGGTCGCGCTGATCGCGGGCTGGGGGCGGCTGCTGGCGCGGCGGCGGCGCATAGGTTTCGCCCGCCGCTGCCATGCGTTCGATGATCTTGTCTAGCTCCCCGCGATCCAACCAGACTCCCCGGCAGTTAGGGCAGTAGTCGATTTCGACCCCCTGTCGTTCCGACAGCTTGAGATCGACCGTTTGACAGACCGGGCATTTCATCTTTATGACTCCTTTGTTCAGACTCTACTTCAGGATTCCGCGCCGGACCAGCAGTTTTTCCGCCTCGACCGCCCAGAAGACGACAGTACTGAGTACGAGACAGAGCGCAAGCTGGTCAAGCGTCAGCGGCGCGGTATTGAACAGCGTGTTGAAGAACGGTGTGTAGATAGCGACCATCTGCAGGGCGACCGTCACGATCACCGCGCCGATCAGCAGGCGGTTGCCGCGCAGACCGACCTTGAACAGCGACTCGCTGTGAGAACGCAGCGCCAGGGCATGTCCCATCTGCGCCAGAGTCAGGAAGATGAAGACCATCGTATTCCAGGCAGGCGCGCCGTTCGCCGCCATCACCCCACTGCTGAACGCCCAATAGCCGAGCGCCAGACCGGTGATGCCCAGGACCGCGCCGACGATCAGGATATGCCGTCCCAAGCCGCGACCGAACAGGCTTTCGTTGGGCGCATAAGGCGGGCGTTTCATGCCGCCTTTTTCCGACTTTTCGACGCCGAGCGCCAGCGCCGGGACGCCGTCGGTGATCAGGTTCATCCACAGGATTTGCAGGGTGGTGAGCGGGATGGTCATGCCGGCGATCAGCTGCGTGACCAGCAGGACGATCAGCTCGCCGGTGTTGCTGGCGAGGAGATACTTGATGAAGCGGCGCACGTTATCGTAGATGGTGCGCCCTTCTTCGACCGCGCTCACAATCGTGGCGAAGTTGTCATCGAGGATGACCATGTCCGACGCTTCTTTGGATACTGCCGTCCCGGTGATGCCCATCGCTACGCCGATGTCGCTGCGCTTGAGCGCCGGCGCATCGTTCACGCCGTCGCCGGTCATCGCGGTGATGTGCCCGCGCCTTTGCAGTGCCTGGACGATGTTGAGCTTGTGTTCCGGCGACACGCGGGCGTAGACGGCGACGTTTTCTACCGTGCTTTCCAGCTGCGCCACATCCATTTGCGAGAGATCAGTCCCGGTGAGGATGCGGTCGCCTTCTTTGGCGATTCCCAGTTCGCGGGCGATGGCGAACGCCGTCAGCGGATGATCGCCGGTGATCATCACCGGTCGGATGCCGGCTTCCTTGGCGACGCGCACCGCATCTTTGACTTCGAGGCGCGGCGGGTCGATGATGCCGACCATGCCGACGAAGACCAGCTCCTGCTCGATGTGCGCCTGGGTTACTTCGAACTGGGGATGTTCGAAGCGCCGGAACGCCAATCCCAGCACGCGCAAGCCATTGCTCGCCAGGCGGTTGTTGGCTTGTTCGATGCGCTGACGCCAGGTTTCGGTCATAGGCACAATTTGTCCTTCGTGCCAGACCGACGTGCTGATGCCCAGCAGTCCATCGACTGCGCCCTTGGTGAAGCTGATCGCCGTGCCGGGATGGAGGTCGAGCAGAGCGATCAGATAGCGCTCGGCGTTGGTTGGCTCAACCTGCGCTGCGACTCGATGGACGGTGGTCATGCGCTTGCGATCCGAGTCGAACGGAACCTCGCCGGTACGCGGCAGGAAGGTCTCCAGGCGCGGCTTCTGCAAGCCATATCTGGCAGCGGCATCGACCAGCGCCGTCTCCGTCGGATCGCCAACTGTTTTGAACTCGTGTTCGTGTTCTCCACGCTCCAGGATGGCGTCGTTGCAGAGCGTGTCGCCTGCCAGGGTGATGGCGACGGCGGCGTCTGTGCTGCTCTTGCCGCTTGTATTCGCCTGCACCAGGGCGTTGTAGCCGATCTTCAACACGTCATCAATGCGCGATTCCTGTCCGGCGACATCGACGATGGTGACGGTCATCTTGTTCTGCGTCAGGGTTCCGGTCTTGTCAGAGCAGATGGTCGTGACTGAGCCGAGCGTCTCGACGGCGGGCAGTTTGCGGATGAGCGCGTGGCGCTTGAGCATGCGCTGCGCTCCCAGCGCCAGTGCGATGGTCACGACGGCGGGAAGTCCTTCAGGCACGACGGCGACGGCGATTGCCACGCCGTTGAGCAGGACATCTTGCAGGCTGTCGCCGACGATCACACCGACGATGATGGCGATCACCATCACGCCGAGCGCTGCGCGGATCAGCACGCCGCCGAGTTCATCCATGCGCCGCTGGAGCGGAGTCTTCTCCCCCTCTACATTCTGAATGAGCTGGGCGATGCGCCCCAACTGCGTCTTCATGCCGGTTTCGACCACGACTGCCACGCCGCGCCCGTAGGTCACGGATGTCCCCATGTAGACCATGTTGTACCGGTCGCCGAGCGGCGCGTCGGTATCGGTAAGCACCGCAGTGTTCTTTTCGACCGGTTCCGATTCGCCGGTGAGCGAAGCCTCCTGCACGCGCAGGTTCGCCGTCTCCACCAGTCGCGCGTCTGCAGGGACGACGGAACCGGCTTCGAGCAGGACGATGTCGCCCGGCACAAGGCTGCGCGGGTCGATGTCTGCCACTGCGCCATCACGTCGGACGCGCACCAGCGCCGCCGCCATGCGTTTGAGCGCCGCCATCGCCTTCTCCGCGCGATATTCCTGCACGACGCCCAGCACGGCGTTGAGGATGACGATTGCCGAAATGGCGATCACGCTATCGGCTTTGCCGAGGAACGCCGAGATCACCGCTGCGAAGATCAGCAGCAGCACCAGAGGCCCGGTGATCTGCTCCCATAGAATCGCCAGGGGACTCGTCAGTTTCGCCTCGACCAGCTCATTAGCTCCATAGCGAACGACGCGCGCCTGGGCTTCGACGCTGCTCAGACCGACCTCAAGGTGGGAGGTCAGGTCCTGCAGAACGTCCTGCGCGTCGCTGGTATGCCAGGGGTGTACGGATTCGGATTTATCGTAGGTTTGAAGTGCCTGCATGTCGGTAGATTGTCCAGGATTTGGGAAGCGACCCAATAAAAAAACGGCGGCAGTGCTTGATGGGCGTTCGTCGGTTCATCTGACGTACACAAATATAGAATACGATGGTCTTTGTTGTTCACCCCCCGCATTTTGCGGGGGTTCCTCATGAGTCTTTTCTCATCTACTTCGCGACTCACCTGGACTGACGTGCAGGCTGCCCCCGTGCGCTTGAACGGCGTGATCGCGACCAGGATGATGCGGTTGGGCATGCCGAATCGCTGTCGTTTTTCAACCCTCCAACATTCGAAATAATTCAATTTGACCCTTTATGACCCTTTATAAATCATAATAGACACCCATAACGCCAAATGCCCCTTGTGTCAAAGCGGATTACGGAGTATAGTCATCAGGTTGTACAGCATCATCCGCGAGGGATGAGCATGCACGGAGGCAGGTACTTGGCTTCTCTAACGCTGCGTCGTGAAGACTGGCAGCCCCGGGTCTCAAAGAATCGATTCAACGGGCTGCTGCATATGCTGACGGGCTATCGCCTCATGTACCTGGGTGCGACGATCACCCTGGGATTGGGCGCGTCGGCGAAAACCGGAACGTATCTGCTGCTCAGCTACTTGATCGACAACGTGCTGCTGCGCAATCAGGTGGGTGAGGGGCTGATACTGATCGCCGTCAGCTTCATCGGGCTGTCTCTTCTGGAAGGTGGATTTACGTTCATCAGCGGGACACTGGCGGCGCGCACAGCAGAGGGCACAGCGCGGCGGATCCGCAACTACCTGTTTGATCACCTGCAGCGTCTGAACTTCACCTATCACGATCGCAACAAGACGGGTGAGCTGGTTCAGCGCGTGACCTCGGATGTGGACGCGGTGCGCCGCTTCTACGCCGAGCAGGCGATTGGGCTGGGGCGCATCCTGCTCCTGTTCGGCGTCAACTGGGTGGCTCTGCTGGCGATCAATATCAAGCTGGGACTGCTGGCGGTGATCATTGTGCCGTTCCTGGCAGTGCTGTCGGTTTTCTTCTTCGGGAAGGTGCAAAGGGAATATATGCGCTTTCAGGAGCAGGAGGGCAAGATGTCCACCACGCTGCAGGAGAACCTCTCCGGCGTGCGCGTGGTGAAGGCATTCGCCCGACAGCGCTACGAGACGGATAAGTTCGAAGGAGATAACTTTGAGCACTACCGCCGGGCAAACAAGCTCCTTCGGCTGCACTCGGTGTACTGGCCCCTGACGGACATCTTGGCGGGGTTTCAGATGCTCGCCGGTTATATGTTCGGCGCGACGATGGTGATCAACGGTGAACTGAGCATCGGTTCGTACGTCGCGTTTGTCGGCATGATCACCTGGATCATCGAGCCGATGCGCGGGCTGGGGCGCATCATCGTACACGCCTCGGAGGGGCTGGTGTCTTACGAGCGCATCGCCGAGATTCTGCGGGAAGAGCGCGAGCCGCTCACCGAGGGGCTGCGGACGCTGGGCAAGCCGGTGCGCGGCGAGATCGCCTTCGAGAACGTCGGCTTTCGCTATGAAAGCGGCGGCGCGGTGCTGAGTGACATCACGTTCACGGTTAAGCCGGGGCAGACGGTGGCGCTGATCGGCTCGACGGGGTCGGGCAAGACATCGCTGGTCAATTTGCTGGCGCGTTTCTACGAATATACCAGCGGACGACTGACGCTCGACGGTGTGGACATCAGGACGATCTCGCGAGAATTTCTGCGGGCGAATATCGGCATCGTCGAGCAGGAGCCGTTCCTGTTTTCGCGTACCCTTCGTGAGAATATCGCTTACGGTGTGGGACGAGATGTGACCGATGAAGAAATCTTCGCGGCGGCACGGGCGGCGGACGTGCATCATGTGGCGCTTTCGTTCCCAGAAGGCTATGACACGGTGGTCGGCGAGAAGGGCGTGACGCTTTCGGGCGGGCAGAAGCAGCGAGTCGCCATCGCCCGCGCCCTTCTGAAGAATCCGCCGATCCTCATCCTGGATGACTCGACCTCATCGGTGGATACCGAGACCGAGGCGAACATTCGCGCAGCGCTGGAGCGGCTGATGAGGAATCGCACGACGTTCATCATCGCCCATCGCGTACAGAGCGTGATGGACGCCGACCTCATCCTGGTGCTGGACAAGGGGCGGATCGTGCAGCGCGGTACGCACGACGATTTGATTCGGCAGCCGGGCTTCTACCAGCGCATCTATGACTTGCAGGCGCGTATCGAAAGCGAACTGGAAAGGGAAATCGCAAGTGTCTGATTACGGTTTCCAGGAAGAAGAATTCGAGTCGAAGTTTAACGGCGGGACTTTTCTTCGTATCCTGGAGCAGGTCAAGCCGCATTGGCGCTGGGTCGCCGGGTTTGTCGCCTCCGTCACCGTCGTCTCGATTCTCAACTCCGTATTCACGATGCTGGGGATGCGGATTGTGGATGACGGCATCACGGCGGGCAGCCCGACTGCGCTCCAGACTATTGCCGTCTATTATGGCGCGCTGGTCTTTGTGCAGGCGGCGTTCGTCTTCATCTTCATCTTCCTGACGGGCATTCTGGGGCATCGGGTGCAGTACGAACTGCGCCAGAAGATGTTCAAGCACTTACAAACGCTGTCACTGAGCTACTACAACCGCACCCCCGTCGGCTGGATCATGTCACGCATGACTTCCGACGCACAGCGCATCGCCGATCTGGTCACCTGGGGTATGCTCGATGTGACCTGGGCGATCATCAACATCGTGACAGCGTTCATCTTCATGTTGACTATCAACTGGCAGCTGGCGCTGATCGTCTTCACGGTCATCCCGGTGCTGGTGTGGGTGGCAATGTGGTTCGAGCGGCGCATCGTGGTGCAGTATCGCATCGCGCGTAAGGCGAATTCGAAAATCACCGGCGCGTATAACGAGAACATCACCGGTGTGCGCGTCGTGAAGGCGATGAACCGCGAAGCGCGCAACCTGGAAGAATTCGGCGGACTGACCGACGACATGTTCGGCGCTTCGTTCCGCGCGGCGCAGCTTTCGGCGCTCTTCCTGCCCTCGGTTCAGTTGATCAGCGCTGTAGCTCTGGGCGCGATCGTGCTGTACGGCGGTGGGCAGGTCGAAATTGGCGGCATGACCGTCGGCGGTTTGCAGGCGTTCATCTCCTACGTGACTTTCATGCTGTGGCCCGTGCAGGACCTCGCCCGCGTGTTTGCTTCGATGCAGCAGGCGATTGCTTCGGCAGAACGAGTGTTCTCGCTGGTAGACGCCAGCCCAGACGTTGTGGACAAGCCGGAGTCGTACGATCCGGGCAGCATTAGGGGCGATATCGTCTTCGACGATGTTACCTTCTGGTACGAGCCGAATACGCCGATCCTGAAGGGTTTCAACCTGACGATCAAGCAGGGCGAGACCGTCGCTTTGGTAGGTCCGACGGGAGCGGGGAAATCGACTCTGGTCAACCTGGTCTGCCGCTTTTTCGAGCCGCAGCAGGGGCGCATCCTGATCGGTGGACACGATTACCGCGACTACACCCAGCAGTCGATTCAGTCGCGCATCGGCATGGTCTTGCAGACGCCGCATCTGTTTAGCGGCAGCATCCGTGAGAATATTCGCTACGGACGGCTGGCTGCGACCGATGATGAGGTCGTCGCGGCAGCGACGCTCGCCGGAGCGCACGAGTTCATCATGGCGCTGGAAAAAGGCTATGACGGCGAGGTTGGCGAAGGCGGCAACCGGCTCTCAGTCGGGCAGAAACAGCTGATCAGCCTGGCGCGGGCGGTGCTGGCGGAACCGGAGATCTTCGTCATGGACGAGGCGACCAGCTCCGTCGATACGCTGACCGAGGCGCTGATCCAGCGCGGCATGGAGACTATGACCAGCGCGCGGACAAGCTTCATCATCGCCCATCGTCTATCCACGATCCGCCGCGCCGATCGCATCCTGGTGATCGAGGACGGCGGCGTCTCGGAAATGGGCACACATGCCGAGTTGATCCGGGCGCGCGGGCACTACTACCGCCTGTACACGCAGCAGTTCCGGCGCGAAATGGAAGAAGCCTTCGACAAGCGGGAGACCGGCGAGATGGAGAAGATTCCTGCCTGAGCGTCGTAAGTCAATGAGTGATCTGCCACGAAGATCATAGCGAGAGCCGGCAGAACAGCGCCGTACATCAATGAAAACCGGGCTGTTCGCCCGGCTCTCGAAAAATGCTATTCAGTTGTTCGCCCGCGCATCAGCCGAGGTAATCCCTCAGGTTGTGCGCCAACCGTGGATGACGCAGCCGCCGCAGCGCCTCTTTTTCAAGCTGACGGATGCGCTCCCGGCTCAGACCGAATTTGTTGGCGATTTCCTCCAGGGTGTGTGGTTCGCCGCCGCCCAAACCGAAGCGCAGACGCAGGATGTGGCTCTGCCGCGGGGTCAGCTCGTTGAGGACTTCTTCGATGGTCTCCTGAAGCAGGTGCTGCGTGGCTGCTTCCACCGGGCTGGGCGAGTCCTGGTCTTCGATAAAATCGCCGAACTCGCTGTCGCCATCATCGCCAACCGGGCGTTCCAGTGCGATGGCGTGTTGGCTGGCGTCCATCATCGAGCGGATCGAGTCGGCAGGCACGTCCATCTCAAAGGCGATCTCCTCAGGAGAGGGACGGCGTCCGAGCGACTGTTCGAGCGACTGGGCAGTGCGGTACATCTGCCGGATGCGCTCCGTCATGTGCAGTGGGATGCGGATGGTGCGGGTCTTCTGCGCTAGCGCGCGGGTGATCGCCTGACGAATCCACCATGTCGCATAGGTGCTGAAGCGGTTGCCGCGACGGTAATCGTATTTGTCCACCGCACGCATCAACCCGACATTGCCTTCCTGGATGAGATCGGGGAAGGGCAGCCCTTGTCCCATGTAGCGTTTGGCGATGCTGACGACCAAACGGGTGTTCGCGCGTCCCAGGTGCTCGCGTGCCGCCTGCCCGTCGCGAACGGTGCGATCCAGATGCGACAGCCAGGTTTCATTGCAGAGTTCACGGGGACCAAGGGTGTCGAGGATATCACGGCAGTGTTTACCGTTTTCAATGCGCTTGGCGAGATCGATTTCATCTTGTGCCGAAAGCAGGGGTTCTTGCGCCATCTGCCGGAAATACAACCCGACGGGGTCGTCGGCGGATACGGCATTGATATCGCCGATGGTCGGTTCGGGCAGAATTTCTTCCGGCTCAAATTCCGCTTCCGCCTCTTCCGTCAGCATCATGGCATCAACAGGGTCGCTGTCGTTCCGAAGTTCTATGCCGAGTTCATCAAGTTCGTACAGGATCGCTTCGATTGCAGTTGAGTCGTCTCCGTCTTCGTCCATCACCTCAAGAACATCTTCGAACGTGACATAGCCGCGCTGGTCAGCTCTCTGGAGAAGTTCTTGCATCACGGCGTATTCTCTGCCTCCTATAGGGGTAGGAACGGCGAAATACTGCTTCGTTTGTACAAAGGGGTGTACAAACCCTACAAGACTGAAACTGTCAAAAACTGTCTCATTTTAACACACATCATCTATCTTTGTGAATTACATAGCGAAATTTTTGGCGAATAACCCCCAACGCCGAGCGCACTGACGTTGCGTTCTTTTCCGCAAAATATTATGATGGAAACGAATACCTCCTATCTAACTGCGAGCGCTTGGTCGGCATAGATGAGTACACGACGATTCTCAGACGACATTCCCGATCCAGTAGAACCGGACGCCGCAGAAGGTGGCGCAGGGACCCGGCTCCCGTCTGTTCGCCGCAGCGAACCGACATCGGCGTCGACTCCGGCGCGGACGCAGAGTCCGGCGAACACTCGCACGGGCAGCGCTCATCTGCCTCGGACGCTGACCCAGGTCCTCAATGAGGCAAACGAGCGGTTAGTTCAGGGCGATCTGGTCGATTATGTGCCTCTGCCGACTGGTTTTGATCCCCTGGATGGATTCATAGGCGGTGGGCTGCGCAAGACCGAACTGGTCCTCCTGGGGGGCGCGCAGGGCATCGGTAAGACCATCGCCACCCTGCAGATCGCTCGCAACATCGCGCTGCGCCCTGATCAATACGTCTTTTATCTGTCCTACGAACATACCGAAACACATCTGATGCACCGGCTGCTCTGCCTGGAAAGTGTCAGCCCGCCAGAGATTGACCTCAGCCGGGGGGTCAAACTACGCGACCTGTACCAAATCATCGTCACCTCGCGGGCGAAGGAGTTCATGGGTCGTGATGGCGGTGCTGGTTCACTCCAGGCGATTCTACGCGAAGATCCGCGCACGGCTCCCAGCCTGACGCGCATCCACCGCTACGCCGACCGTATGATTCTGGTGAAAGCCAGCCCGGCTGTGACGACACTGCGAGCGATCAAGGAGATGACGGCGCGGTTGTGCGACGCTACCGGCGGAAATGTTGTGCTATTCATCGACTACTTGCAAAAGATCGCCGTTCACCCCGAACGTCCTCGTGATGAGAACGACAAGGTGACGATCATCGTCGAGGGGCTGAAGGACATCGCCATGACCCTGGACATCCCGGTCTGGTCGATTGTGGCGGCAGATCGCGAGGGTCTCAAGAGCAAGCGTATTCACCTGTTCCACCTCAGGGGCAGCAGCGCGCTCGACTACGAATCCGACATCGCCATCATCATGAACAATAAGTATCAGATCCTCTCCAAGGATCATGTCGCTTTCAACCCCTACACGGCGAAGCAGTTTCGCGACTGGGTCGTCTTCACCATTGAGAAGAACCGCGCCGGACGGGCGATGTATGACATGGAATTTCAGCTTCACGGGCAGCATTTTGCCTTCGACCCGCGCGGACAGAAGGTACAGCAGCAGCTGATCGACGACAAGATCATCGAGACGTGACCCCCGGCGCTGCTAAACATCTGGTCTGCTGCACAAAAACGGGCGCCGCATGGCGCCCGTTTTTGTGGCTGTTTCTCGCTGACCTCAACCGCTACTGAGGGGGTTCTGACTGCATGTGGATGAAGTTCAACCGCGAGAGCTCGCGCACCTGCTGATCGGCGCGGTAACTGCTGCGGACTAGCGGACCGCTCTCCACCCATTTGAAGCCCAGTCCCGCGCCGATCTGCTTGAAGCGGTCGAACTCCTCCGGCAGGTAGAACCGCTCGACGGGCAGGTGCTTCTTGCTCGGCTGGAGATACTGCCCGATGGTCAAGATGTCCGCGCCGCAGCCCGCCAGATCGCGCATGACTTCGACCACCTCGTCAAAGGTCTCGCCCAAGCCGACCATGATCCCGCTTTTAGTCAGCACGAGCGGCTGCATCTGCTTGGCATTGGTCAGGGTCGCCATCGCCCATTCGTAATGGTCCTGCGGCTGCACCATGCGGAACAGGCGCGGTACGGTCTCGACATTGTGATTGAGGATTTCTGGCTGCGCATCCATGACGATCTTGAGGGCAGCGGCGCTGCCTTTGAAGTCCGGGATCAACACCTCAATGCTGCATCCGGGCTGAAGCTCCCGGATGCGCTTGATGACCATCGCGAAGATCGGCGCGCCGCCGTCGGCGCGCTCGTCGCGATTCACGCTGGTGATTACAACATGCCGCAGGTTCATCGCCTTGACGGCTTCGGCTACGCGATTCGGCTCTTCCCAGTCAAGCGGGCTGGGGCGTCCGGTCTTGATGTCGCAGAAGCGGCAGGACCGGGTGCAGGTATCGCCCATCATCAGGAATGTGGCGGTGCCGCGTCCCCAGCATTCGCCCAGGTTCGGACACATCGCCTCCTCGCAGACCGTATTGAGGCTCTGCCGGCGCATCAACCCCTGAACGCGCTCGTACGTTTCGCCCGAAGGGGCGCGCACCTTGATCCAGGGTGGGCGGCGGCGCGGATGTTCAGGATCGGGTTTCCACTCGGCGGGGTCTACCGGAATCGCATCCGGATTGATCACGGAGGTCATAGCGGGGGTGTACTCCTCGAAAACAGGAAGATACCGATGCTTTCTTCCCACGAACGGTGCAATTTCGCTGAATTGTACCGCACTATTTCACTGCGCCGTATCACAGGACTGGATTCACCACGATCCGGGCGCGCCTTCTGTCAGGAGCCGCGTGTCGGCGACGCTGCCCTGGTCCGCCATCAGCCGGCGAAAGACCAGCCAAAGCCCGCGTGTTAACAGATCGCGCAGCGCGAACAACGTTCCCACCTGCGCCAGGCGCAGCAGGAGCAGCGTCAGAAATGTCGGAGTGTAGGGCGACAGGAGATCGGGCAGGATGACAAAATCAATGATCCAGGTCAGCAGGTAGGCGGCGGTTTGCAGCAAGAGGAATGTGGCTCCGGCGGCGGCGCGCGTGATGTGGAGGCTGCCGGTGACCATTGGTACGATCAGCCCGACCAGGATGCCGATCACGCTGGAGAGCAGATCGTCGAGATAGAAGGCGAAACCGACCAGTGCCACCGTCACGAGGCTGAGGAGCAGCGTTGCCGATGGGCTGGTGACGCCGCTGCGGTAGCCGGCAGCGGTCATCAGGGTCATCAACAGGACGACTGCCAGGAAGAGCAGCCGCGAAATCCAAACGCGCTGGGCGGATGTGCTGCCGCCGGACGGCGTATCGTAATACAACCTGCCGGTACAGAGCGTCCAGGTGACGCCGAATGCGCCCAGGGGCGCGAGCGCCAGCAGGTCGAACATGCCGCCGGCGCGCGCTCTGCTGATCAGGCTGGCGATGCGAAGACACTGCCGCATCCCGACCAGGGTGCCGTGAAGCAGGATGTACAGGAGGGTCCCGGTGATCGGCAGGATGAAGATGAGGAAGGTAAGGAGCTGCGGGACCGTGAAGATGCCGATGACCCCCAACACGACGAGGATGGTGGTAGAGAAGATGCGCTGAGTCCGTGTCCAGCCAAGCCAGAACGGCGATCCGCTTTCCTGGCGAAAATATTGTTGCGCGATTCTGCGAAACAGCGAGTGATAGACGGGAGGATGCTGCAATGCTCGCCAGAGTCGCAGACTGAACGGCGCGCCCCAGATCACGGCTTGCTGCCCCACAGGTAGACATCGGGTGAGCCGTAGGCGGCGTAAATGCCTTCGCTCAAGATGGCGTATCTGCCGGACTCGACCGACAGACCGATCAGGAATGCGCCGCGCCCATCATCGACGATATCGTCGGCGAAGGCGAGGGCGTCGCCCTCTGGAGACCAGACAAGGTGCGGTGGATTTGGGGTGTGCGTGGTGGTCGAAAAGCCGCAGTAGGCAGTTAATTCGTCTGTTCTTGCATCGAGCAGGTGAACGACTGCTTGCACTTCGGCAGGTGAATCGCCGGCGGCTGAATCAGGAGTCACCCAGAAGGCGAGGCGGCGGCTGTCCGGTGACCAGGCGAGGTCGTTGACCGCTATGCCGTTGATCCGCGTCACGCCGTAGGCGATCTGAAGCTGCGTTGCCTGATGCAGCGCCAGGGTCTCAAGGTCGAGCAGAAAGAGTTCGCTGGCATAGACTCCTTCCGAGATCGGTATGGGTTGAACGAAGGCGAGCATCCGACGATCAGGCGACCAGGCGAAGTTGTTGTAGTAGGGGATGTCTTCCCCCAGCTCCAGAATGTCCTCGGAATCGCTGCGCAGATCGACCAATGAGCGGTTGAAGCGCTCGCCGTCGAAATCGACCCTCAATCCCCACGCGCCGCCGGGTTGGACGGAGATCAGGTTGTCGGCATCGAACGACTCTTGTTCGCCGTTGCGCAGTATGAAGGCGCTGACCCCCGGCGTCCAGGCGAAAAGCGTGTATTCATCCCACCACTGTACATCGATGGCGTTGGTCGCCACGAAGACGCGGTTGGCACCATCGAGTCGCATGATGTTGTGCGCGTTGGTGGCGTCGTTGAAATACGACAACTCTGTGCCGTCTGGCGAGAGTCGGCAGTTTCTGCCACAAGGCGCTGTCTCTGGGATGGGAAAGCGCCGCCCAGAAGCGACATCGAAATGCCAGGTGGCGCGCCAGTCGAAGGCGGTTAGGATGATGCCGGACGCCGAAAAGCCGCGCTCCCCGCCCTCCTGCAACCCCATCACGGGGCACTGCTGTCGCACCAGGGGGGGGACCAGCGCAGGCAGGGCGAAACCGCTTCTCGCCGGTATCATGATCAGCAGCACAAGCGCAGTCCAGCGAAATGGGTAGAGCGCAGTCCGCCGCCATGGCGACAGTCGTACAACACTGCCTGGCTTAACCATAGATTCGCTTCAGTCGCTGTTCTTCGGCAGTAAGAATCGGAACCGGGTATGAGAGCTGCCATAAGTGTATCGCGCTGACTCGCTCGCCCTCACCGCCATCCGCGACCAGCAGATGGTCGCCGGTGATCACGCAGTCCATTGGGCGCATCAGGCTGACGCCGGGAAGAGGCTGCATTTGTGCGATCAGGCTGTCATCCAGCGCTGCGCTGCGTGCTGCAAAATGCGCGGCATAGATCACACGCGTGTCATAGTCGAACGGCTCACCCATCTCGTCGACGCCCGGCGGGACGACAAGATGGGCGATGCGCAGCCGCCGGCAGACAAAATAGACCCCTGGTATGGCTGTACGCATCTCCGCCAGGACGTAACTTTCGGCTAATCCCAGGACCATCGGTGGCGGCATGACCAGCGCCGGGTGCTGGCTCAGATGGATGCGATCCTGTATCGAGAACGGGCGCACCAGATCGTCGATACGTTCCAGCACACGCATGCCCCGATGACGCGGACCAGCGAAGTTGAGCCACATCGTCTGCCAGCCCGACGACGAACGCACCGCCACATCTGGCAGTGCCAGGGGGGTAACGGAAGCGCCCTGCCGCCCTGCATTGTCTTCACTTTCGTCGATAGACTCCAGAAACTCGCCAGACGGCGACAGGCAGTGCTGAGCGATCCAGCCGTCGGAGCCATAGATTTCCTCAGCGTAGATGGATAAATCGGGGGTGACGCCCAATAGGGAGCAGTCGCCTGGATGCCTCAGAGTCACCGAACGAAGATAGTCGAGGGTCGGAAGGGAAAAATCGGTCATGCGTTGTCTCTGCGTACCTAAGCCGTTCACTGCGGCGCAGCAGTCTGCGTGTTATACTCAAGAGTATCATTTTTTGTGTCTTCATAGAGGTTTGATTGATGTCCAATCGTAATTCCTACCAGAACAGCGCAGCCGCTGACTGGGCTGAGGGACCGGCTCCCGGTGTCGATGACGACCCGGCGGACGATCAACTGGAGCGGGTGGCTGCGCTCCACGACCGGTCACTGCCCAGTGTCCCGCCAAAGTCGGAAACCGGCGTGATGGAAATCGTCATGCGGTCGGGGGATGCGGCAGAAGATGATAATGCCCAGGATGCACTACGCACCACCGCCGAGACGCGCGCGGTGAACGAGCTGCAACCGGAACCGCGCGCTCCCATCGTCCTCATCGTCGAAGATGCCTTCGAGCTGGCGGAAATCCTGCAAATCACGCTGCGCCGGCTTAAGCTTGTGACTGCGCATGAGAGCTTTGGCGCGAGCGCGCTGGAACGCTACAAGGAGCTGAAGCCAGACATGGTTCTGCTGGACATCAGCCTGCCGGATATGGCGGGCTGGCAGGTCCTCGAACACATCAAAGGCGAGAGCCGCGCCTCTGGTATCGCGATGCCCATCGTCATCGTCATCACAGCGATGGGTGATCCTGCGAATCGTCTGATCGGTAAGCTGCAGGGCGTATATCGCTACCTCATCAAACCCTTCACGCCGCGCGAAGTCGAACAGATCGTCCGAGAGGCGTTGAACACACGCTCCGTATGATGTTTTCTTCCAGGCGTTTCTTTCTTCCGCTGGCGCTGGCTGCCGCTGCTCTGGTGATAGGGGGTGTGCTGCGGCTGCCGTTTTCAGTTGTAACCTCTGAACCCCCGGACGCAGGCGGCGCGGCGATCTCTTCGCAGCAGCGCCCGCTGCAAGCACTCTACCAGGTTGAGGAACGGGCGCTGAAGGATGGCTGGTCATCCGCCTTGGCGGAAACCGCCGGGAGCATCTGGTGGGCATTGGGCGATCCGTCAGAGGCGGTTGCCTACTGGCAGATGGCTGGCGATTCCGAGGCGATACGCCGTCGGCTTGCCGAAGCGTATCTTGAACTGGGAGAGTGGGGGCTTGCCAGCGACCTCCTGCGCAGCCTTGAAACCGGGGCGGATGACTCGACCCGTGCCTGGGTCGCCACGCAGCTTGGTTTGATGCATGCGGCGTCGGACCCACAGTCGGCGAGGAAGTGGCTGGAACAGGCAGCTTCTGCTGAATCTGGTTATGCCAGCAGCCTGGCCGCGCTGATCAATACACTTTCGGTGACTTCGAACCCGGTCCGCATAGGCATGGCGCTGGCGCGCCTGGAGCTGTGGCAGCACGCGGAACACGCCTTCATGGAAGCGCCGTATGACCCGGTTGCGCTGGCGTTCCTGGCGCTTTCCAGGGAACAGCTTGGCAAGGATGGCTCGGTCTATCTTTCGGCAGCGCTGCGCCTGGGAGAAAACGATTCCCAGGTGCGCTATCTGGAAGGGTTGATCTATCGCCTGCGCGGCGATTACGAAGCGAGCCTCGCTGCTTTCATCCAGGCGACAGCGCTGCATCCCGATGATCCGGCGTTGGTCGCGGAACTGGGGACAGCTTATCAGCACGTCGGCGATCTGGTCTCGGCGGAGCGATGGCTACAGTTCGCCCTGGACCTTTCCGAAGGCGATTCGGCGTACGGTGCCCGCATCGAAAGCTTACGCACGGAAGAGGCGACACTGCGCGACGCCATTGCGACGATGATCGACAGCGTGCCGATCCCTGAAAGCGAGACCATCCCATGAGACGAATCTTGCTGTTGATCGTCCCTGCCGCGCTGCTGCTGCTGCTCATGCTGTTGAACAGCACCACAGCCGACTGGCGTCATCCGATTTTCGAAGCCGCTCCCGGTGAAGCACTCTACGTGGCGACTTTCTCCGGCGGTCCCGAAGACGATTTCAATCGGGACTGGGATCAGTTTGGCGGGCGGCTGTCCAGCGTTATCGCCGATGGCGCGCTGGTCATTCGTCTGGACGATCTCGAAGCCGGGACGTTTTCCTCGGCAGCGCCGATCTTTCGTGATTTCGATGTCACCGTACAGGCGAAAGCCAGTGCGGGACCGGAAGACAATGGCTTCGGCATCGTCTTCCGATTGCAGGATCGCGACAACGGCAGCCCTGCCGACGACAGCTATTACCTCTTCCTGATCAGCAGCGACGGTTACTATCAGGTTTCGCGGGTGGTGCAAGGAGTCAGCGCGGAGATCAGTACATGGATTGACTCGCCGGTCATTCAAACCGGGATCGGCGCAGAAAACACCCTGCGGGTACACGCTCAGGGGACTGAATTCTCGTTCTTCATCAACGGCGAACAGATGCCGCTGTGTCTTTCCAACAACCCGGATGGGGTGAGTACCTATTTTGCCGGTGAGTGCGTCGATGGCAGCATGGTCGAAGTGCTGCGCGACGATGGAATCGCCTATGGGCGAATCGGCGTCGGCGCGCGCAGTTTCATGACTGACAGCGGCGTGGTGGTCGCCTTTGACAATTTAGTCGTCCTTTCCCCCGGCGCTGACGGGCAGCCGGGGCAGGGGACATAGGCGTCGGCGGCATCGCATCGTGAAAATTCATCTGCGTATGACCGGCTGCCGTCTGAATCAGGCGGAGATCGAGACGATGATCCGTCAGTTTCACCGTCTGGGGCACAAGGTCGTAGATGATCCTGCCGAGGCGGACGAGATCGTCGTGAACACCTGCGCCGTCACGCTAGATGCGAATCGCGCCAGCCGTCGACTGGTTCGACAGTTAGGGCGCGCCAACGAAGCAGCGCCCATCACAGTGACCGGCTGCTACGCGCAGATCGCGCCGGACGAAATCGCGATCCTCCCCGGCGTGAAACGAATCATCCCCAACGGCGAAAAAGAGGCTCTGGTCCAGCAGGTGACGGGACAGGCGGCTGACGAGACGTTCGACCTGGAGCCGCTGGAACGCGATCTGCCGGGACGGTACGGGCGCACACGGGCGTTTGTGAAGGTCCAGGATGGGTGCGACAATGCCTGCACCTTCTGTATCACAACCGTAGCGCGCGGAGTCGGACGCAGCCGCCCGGTCGAAGTGGTCGTGCGTGAGGTGCGGATGCTCGTCGAGATGGGCTATTCTGAAGTCGTGCTGACCGGCGTTCACCTCGGCAGCTACGGACATGATTTCGGCGATCCTGATGGACTGGCGCGTCTGGTCCGGGGGATTCTGAGCGAGACTTCGCTGCCCCGCCTGCGTCTATCGTCACTGGAACCCTGGGATCTGCGCGAAGACTTCTTCGCACTGTGGCAGGATTCGCGATTGTGCCGCCATCTGCATCTGCCCCTGCAAAGCGGCTGTGATGCGACGCTGCGGCGGATGGCGCGGCGGACGACGCAGCAGGCGTTTTTCAGCCTTGTCGCGGCGGCGCGGCGGCAGATCGACTCCCTCGCCATCACAACCGACATCATCGTCGGCTTTCCCGGCGAGACGGACGCAGAATTCGCCGAGAGCGCACGGTTTGTGGAGTCGATGCGCTTCGCCGGACTCCACGTCTTTCGCTACAGTTGTCGACCCGGCACGCCTGCTGCGCGTATGCGAGGGCAGATTGACGAGCCGACACGTAAGTCTCGCAGCGAGCAAATGCACGCGCTGGCGGAACGTTCGGCGCGCGAATATGCGGCATCGGTCATCGGACGGGCGCACAATGTACTCTGGGAACAGGTGGCGGGCGTCACCCAAGACGGTTTCATGAATGTCGGATATACTGACTCGTATGTGCGTGTGCAGTGTACACATCCGCGCGCGCTGACCGGGCTGATCACGCCGGCGCAGGCGCTTGCATATGATCCTCAACGCGGCGCGCTCGATGTTCGACCGCTGCTGATGTAACACGCTGGAGGAGCCGAAAGGACGGGCTTTATGGACGATCCTCGCGTCAAGATGCAGGAAGCGCTGAAACAGGCGATGTTGAAAAAGGATGCGCTTACGCGCGATGTGCTGCGCATGACCCTGAGCGCGATGAAACAGGTCGAGGTAGATGAGCGCCGTGACCTCACCCCCGACGACGCGCTGCAAGTCCTTCAGCGGGAAGTCAAGAAGCGTCGTGAGAGCATTCAGGAAGCGCGTAACGTGGGGCGAGAGGATATCGCCACCCAGGAAGAGCGCGAGCTTACCGTCATCGACGGCTTCCTGCCCAGCCAGCTTTCGCGCGAGCAGATCGAAGCTCTGGCGCGCGAGGCGATCCAGCAGAGCGGCGCAGTCTCGGCAAAAGAGATGGGTAAAGTCATGAGCGTGTTGATGCCGAAGGTGAAAGGGGTGGCAGACGGGAAGTTGGTGAACGAAGTCGTTCGCGAACTCCTGAGCAATGCTTAGCCGGTTTTCGGACTTCATTGACAGCCTCGCGCCTTCGACGACGCTTCGGCGCGAAACACCCCTGCACCGGGTCACGCTGGCGCTGGTGGGTTTCTGTTTTGTCGTCGGAGCGACTTTGTGTGTCGCCTTTGACGCGGTCTTCCCGACAGGACAGGCGCTGTCCTCCTTGGGACTGGGCAGCGTCGTGGAAGAAGATGTGCGCGCCCCCTTCAGCATCGAATATGTGAGCGAGGTGTTGACGGAACAGCGGCGCAGCGCTGCCGCCAATGCCGTCACGCCGATCTACGATCCGCCCGACCCGACGATTGCGCGCCAGCAGGCGACCCTCCTTCAGCAGATTCTCGATTTCATCGACAACATCCGACGCGATCCCTACGGCAGCGCGGAGCAGAAGCAGTCGGACCTGCTGGCGATCACGGCGCTTCGCCTGGACCCGGTGATGGTGACGGACATCCTGCTGCTCGATGACGAAACCTGGCGGGCGACCGGAAGTGAGGCGATCAACGTCCTGGAACGGGTGATGCGCGAACCGATTCGAGAACTCGACCTGGCGACGGTGCTGGAGCAGCTGCCGTCGCAGGTTGCGCTGCGCTTTGACCAACGTACGGCATCCGTCGTCGTGGCACTGGTCAAGGATGTGTTGCGCCCCAACCGTTTCGTCAACCTTCAGGCAACGGAGACCGCCCGGCAGGCAGCGGTAGACAGCATTCAGCCGGAAACCCGCAGTTTCGAACGGGGTCAGGTAGTCGTGCGCGCCGGCACTCGGCTGGATGCCGTCGATGATGAGGCGCTCCGACGTTTAGGTTTGTTCGATAGCGAAGATCGCCGCGTTCAGCTTGTCCTTCGGGCGTTCATTGGCAGCCTGCTGGCGATGGTCCTGATCGGACTGTACCTGGCGCGCTTCCCGGACGGAGCCTATCTGCGCGCGCGCTTCGTCGCGCTGCTGTGCTTCGTCTTTCTCGTCGGGCTGTTCAGCGCCCGGCTGTTTTTAGGCGTGCAGCCCCCCTACTACATCTACCCAGCAGCCGGCTTGGCGCTGCTGCTGGTGGTGATTTCCAAGCCGGAGATCGCCATGATCGCTACGGTGGCGCAGGGCATCCTGATCGGACTCATGGCGGAAAACTCGCTGGAAGTCGCAACACTCGTTATTTCCGGCGGCATGGTCGGATCGCTCATCCTGCGCCGCACCGAGCGGTTGAACAGTTATTTCGTCATCAGCATTTTCATCGCCGTAACCAATGTCGTGGTCGTGACGCTGTTCAATCTGGAACTGCTGAGCAGCAGTGTCGCGCCGACTCTGGGTCTGCTGCTGCTGTACGCCCTGGTCAACGGCGTCCTTTCAGCGATGGTGGCGCTGGTCGGCATGTATGTCCTGACCTTCGTCCTGAACCTGCCGACCAGTTTCAAACTCGTCGAGCTGAGCCAGCCCAACCATCCGCTGTTGCAGCGCGTCCTCCGTGAAGCCCCCGGCACTTATCAGCACTCGCTGCAGGTCGCCAACCTGTGCGAACAAGCCGCCAACGCCATCGGCGCCAGCGCCGATTTGACGCGGGTTGCGGCGCTGTATCATGACATTGGCAAGATGCTGAACCCGGCGTTCTTTGTGGAGAACCAGGTCGACAACCTGAACCCTCATGATGCGCTCAACGATCCCTATCGCAGCGCCAGCATCATCATCAGCCATGTCATCGAGGGGGAGAAGCTGGCGAGACAGTACCGCCTGCCGGTGCGCATCCGCGATTTCATCCTGGAACATCACGGGACGACGAAAGTCGGCTACTTCTACAACCGCGCTGTCGAGCAGGCGGGCGACACCGAAGCGGTCGATATCGATCAGTTCACGTATCCGGGACCCAAGCCACAGAGTCGAGAGACCGCCATCATGATGCTGGCGGACAACTGCGAAAGCACTGTGCGGGCGCGAAAGCCGACCAACAAGCAGGAAATTGCAGAGATCGTCAGCGGCATCTTCGACCAGCGTATGCGCGAAGGACAGCTCGATGAAGCTAATCTGACCCTGCGCGACCTGGATACGGCACGCACCATCTTCGTCGAAATGCTGCAGGCGGTGTTCCATCCACGCATCAATTACCCGATCGCCCCGACGGCGAAACGCGCCTCGCTCGAACGCGTGCCGATCGGCGATGCTCAGCTCGAAGCTGCTCCGCGCCCTCGTTCCGGTCCGAGCAGCCGGGCTGCGGAGCAGGACGTGCCGGAAGCCGCAGCTGTTGAGCCTACACCCCCGCTGCCGAAGCTGACTGCCGAGATGAAGGCGATCACCATCCCCGATGATGACGAAGATGCTCCCCTTCAGGTTGTGCCGCCGCTGCGGAGGACGCAAAAGGTGAGCGTGGTCGAAGTCGGTGACGACGATACTCGGAGCGACTCATCAGACATCAACAAAGGAGACAAGCCGTGACCTTTGTCATCGAGGTTCAAAATGATGCCGGGTATCCGGTGGACGCCGCCGCGTTAGTCCTGGCTGCCGAAACAGTGCTGCAAGCGCACGAAATCGAACCAGACAGCGTCATGACCATCGTACTGAGCGACGATGAGGCGGTGGCAGCGCTCAACCGTCAGTTTCGCGGAATCGACTCGGCGACGGACGTGCTTTCGTTTCCGATGGGCGGCAGCCCCGTTCCTGGCGAGCCGCCATACCTGGGCGATCTCGTAATCGCCTATCCGTACTCGGCGGCACAGGCGGCACGGGAAGAGTTTTCTCCTGCGCACGGACTGCTCCTGCTGGTCGTTCATGGGACGCTGCACCTGCTGGGCTACGATCACGACTCGCCGGAGAGCCGCACCGAAATGTGGGCGGCACAGGAAGCGGCGCTGAACGTCCTGGGCGTGCCTCTCTCAATTGCCCCCCGGCTGGAAGAGGATCATTAGGCGGTCCGCCATGACCAAGAAGCACCAGGTGTTTGATGCGCTTACCGGAACTGCGCGCATCAACCCGGAAGGATACAGCTACCACACCAGTCGTGGACGCCTCTCCAGCCTGAGCTACGCTCTCGCCGGGTGGCTGTACATGCTGCGCTGGCAGAAGAACACGCGCATTCAGGCGGCGGCGAGTCTGGCGGTCGTGGTGCTGGCTCTGTGGCTGGACGTTGGTTGGACGGAACTGGCGATCCTCATTTTGACGATCAGTATCGTGTGGATGGCGGAGTTCATGAACGCGGCGGTGGAGGCGGCGGTCAACCTCACGACTACGGAGTATCATCCAATGGCGAAAGTGGGCAAAGATGTCGCCTCAGCGGCAGTGCTGTTGAGCGCCGTTGCCTCCGTGCTGATCGGGCTGTTGATCCTGGGTCCGCCGCTGCTGGAACGTTTCGGATTGCTCTAAGGCGACAGGCAAGATGTTGAGACATGAACGACGATAACGAACTGACTCTGCCCCCAGAGATACCAGAAGACGATGCTGCGGCATCGACCGGCGACTCATCGGAGCCGGAGGCTCCGCCTGAAGTACTGAGCGGCTCATCCTCAGAAGCAGCAGCCCGTACCGATGCCCTGCGAACCGCTTTGCCGCCGGAGCGAACCAGCCATGGACGGGCGCGGGCGCGCCAGGCGCAGCGCAGGCGTCAGCACCAGATGGCATCCGCCATCGCAACCAGGGCGCAGCTGACGCGGAAGCTGCGCCCTCTGGGTCAGTTCCGACTGCCCAGCATTCGCCTCTCCATCAACCGTGCCGTTGTGGGCGTGATTGGGGCCGCACTGTTCACGGCGCTGCTGGTGTTTGTTCTGGGGCGGCTGCGTAATGAGACCGAACAAACCCATGCCAACGCGCTGTGGATCGGGCCCGAATGGACGTATGAAGCGCATACCGACGCCGATATTCAGGCGTTCGCGCAACAGCTGAGGGCGCGCGAGATCGGCTTGATTTATGCCTGGGTGAGCTGGCTTCAGCCGAACGAAACCTGGAGCGGTGAAGCGGAGTTCGGCGACGTTCAGACCTTCGTGATGCAGTTCCGGGCTGCCTACCCGGATGCGCGACTCTATGGATGGGTCAGCCTGCCGGTGGAAGACGACGAAGAAGGTTCACGGCTCAGCCGACCCGCGATTCAGGAGCAGGTCGCGGCGTTCAGTCAGCGTATCGTCTCCGAGTTTGGGTTTGATGGCGTGTTTGTCAACGTCGATCCCGTGTCCGGAGTGCGCGATGGCGACCAGGATTTCCTGTCGCTGCTGCGAGCGGTGCGCGCAGCGGTGGGTTTGGACACGCCGGTCAGCGCGGCACTCCCGCCCGATTGGAGTCCATCCAATGCCGCAATTGCGCTGCCGCCTCTGATTGCGCCGAATACCGAGTGGCAGACCGCCTACAAGCAGAGCGTCGCGTTGTTGGTCGATCAGATGGCTGTTATGACCTACCAGAGCGGCTATGCCTCTGCCGACGAATACAGCGCGTGGGTCGCCTATCAGGTGAAGGCGTATGCGTCCGCCGTTGCCGAACTCAGCACGCCGGTGGAGATCCTTATCGGCGTGCCCACATACCCGGCAGCCTCCCCTGGACATGATCCGGCGGTGGAAAACATTGCGTCGGCGGTTCAGGGGATTCGAGCAGGGCTGGATCAGGCAGGCACGGCGGCGCGCTACATCACCGGCGTCGCTATCTACGCCGGTTGGGAGACCGATGAAGAAGAGTGGTCCGCTTATCAGCGCGCCTGGGTGGATTGAGCCGGCACAGTGTCCGTCAGGGCGGGGATGCGCCATCCCCGCCCTGACGGATGGATATCACTTGCGCAGGTCTTCGTAGAAGCAGATGGCGGTGTCGATGCCCTTGTGGAACATCTCGACGCTGAATCGTTCGTTGGGTCCATGCGCGCCATCCGTGTTCAGCCCGAAGCCGAGCATGACCGAATCGATCCCCAACTCACGCTTAAAATCGGCAACGACCGGAATACTACCGCCTTCACGGGCATAGTTCGGCGCTGCGCCCCAACCGCGCTCGTAGGCGCTGACAGCCGCCTGGACGTAGGACGAATGAATATCGATGATGGCAGGGTCTCCCATGTTCAGGAGGCTGACGACGACGTTGACGGTGGGCGGGGCGATGCTGTAGACGTAATCGCGCACCAGTTCGTAGATGCGATACGGATTTTGGTTGGCGACCAGACGACAGCTCACCTTTGCCATCGCTTTTGCCGGCAGCACCGTCTTGGAGCCTTCGCCGGTCCAGCCGCTCAGCAGACCATTGATTTCCATCGTCGGGCGCGCACCGATTCTTTCGCGCAGCGTGTAGCCAGCCTCTCCCCAGGCAGCAGGAACATCGGTCTCTGCCTTCAGAGTCGCTTCGGCGATATCCTGTTTCGCCAGTTCCGCACGCTCCTCATCGCTTAACGGCAGCACAGCATCGTAGAAGCCGGGGACGGCGATGCTGTTATCGGGGTTGTGCAGTTTGGCGATGATCTGCGCCAGCGCCAGCGCCGGGTTATGCACCATGCCGCCGTAACCGCCGCTGTGCAGGTCTTTGGACGGACCCGTCACGTCAATCTGCATATAGGTCAGCCCGCGCAGCGCGTAGGTCAGCGTTGGCTGATGGATGTCACGCATGCCGGTGTCGGAAATCACGCAGACATCGGACCTGAGCAGATCCTTATTCGCTTTGAGGAAGGGCAGCAGATTCTTCGAGCCGATCTCTTCTTCGCCTTCGAACAGGAACTTGAGGTTGACCGGCGCTGCGCCCCGTGTCGCCAGGAACGACTCCAGCGCCTTGATGTGGACGAACAACTGCCCTTTGTCGTCTGAAGACCCGCGCGCGTAGATGAAACCGTCAATCTCGGTCGGCTCGAAAGGTTCAGTCGCCCATCCGTCGTTCTTGCTGGCGGGCTGAACGTCGTAATGACCGTAGACCAGCACAGTCGGTGCGGCGGGACCTGCCTTGAGCCAGTCGCCATAGACGACCGGATGTCCAGCGGTGGGCATAACTGCGACATGTTCCGCGCCGATGCGCGTCATTTCGCCGGCGATCCACTCGGCGGCGCGGCGCACTTCGCCGGCGTGCGCGGAATCGGTGCTGATGCTGGGAATACGGATCAGATCAAAGAGCTGGCGGCGGAAGGTGTCGCGCTGCTCGTGGGCGTAATTACGGGGATCGGTCATGAGTCTATCTCGTTTCCTTTAACGATGGTCGCTGATACTGCGTGCTACTGACAGAACACCTTGGCTGCGTTGTCCCAGATTGGCTTGTTTTCGATCTCTTCTGGTTTGAAGGGGATATAGTAGCCGACCCTGTCAAGCAGACCCTCATAACGCGCTTTGACAGCCTGCCCCAATTCATCGATCGGGGCGATGACGGCAATCTCGTGCAGGATGTCATCGTTGATCAGCTCGCCCATTTCGAACCAGCGACCTTCACGAGAAAGCTGATTCAGCCGCTCATGCAGTTCGCCCCAACCGTGCATGTCCATCACTGCGCGGTAGGACGGCGTGCTGGCGTAGAAGGCGATCTGCGAACGCACCATCCCGGCGTTGTCGCGGATCTCCTGCTGGTTTTTGCCGGTGACGATGAAAATGGCGCAGGTCAGGGCGCAGTCTCCGCGATGGCGGTTCGCCTTTTCCGCGCCGATCAGTACGTTGGGGATGATCAGCTCGCGCAGATAGCGGGTCGTGTGGAAGGGATGCACATGAAAACCCTGGCACATCTCGCCGGCGAGCCGGCAGAGATGCTCATTTACGCCGGCGATGTAGATGGGAATCTCGGAATAGGGCATCGCCGTTGGGGCGAAGAACGGCGTGAGCAGCGTGAACTTGTAGTATTCGCCCAGGTAGCGGAGCGGCGCGCCGGTCTGGAAGCTGCGCCAGATCGCTCGCATGGACTCGATGTATTCTCGAAGACGAGGTGCAGGCGCGCCCCAGCTGGTACTGAAGCGTTTTTCGATGTGCGGCTTGACCTGGGTTCCCAACCCCAGGATGAAGCGCCCTGTGGATTGCTCGGCGAGGTCCCAGGCGATCTGCGCCGTCACCATGGGGCTGCGCGGGAAGGCGACGGCGATGGCAGTGCCAAGATCGATGCGGTGCGTCGCACCGGCGGCGTGAGTGAGCGGCAGGAAAGGATTATGCGCGGTTTCTGACGTCCACAGTCCATGAAAACCGTAAGATTCGACGGTGCGCGCCAGCTCGCCGGCAGTGTTGAGGTTGTCGGGGAAGATCGTAACATCAAATTTCATAGGTGTTTTCTTTCAGGAAATCAATAAGCGTTACGTGAAAACTGCCGGAATTATATCAGACGCAATCGCATCCGCGACGTATCCCCGGTACTATTGAGTGAAATGTGTGTACTGGCAGCGATACACAGGGGTATCGAGAGAGCGCTAATCGGATGGTACGTCAGGACAGCCTGCGCAAGATCGATCATGAACACCTGCTGACCCTTTACGACATCACCGAGATGATCAATTCCAGCCTCGATTTCGAGCAGGTCTTGCACAACGTCATGGATGCGGTGATGCAGGTGATGCGCGCACAGCGGGGGTTCCTTATGGTCGTGGACGAGGCTTCCGGGGTGCTGGAAGTGAAGGTTGCTCGCAGCCCGGAGGGGGAGAATCTCGCGCCCTACGAAGCCTACAGCACGACGGTTGTCAACCAGGTGCTGGCGAGCCGTCAGCCGCTGTTGACCAATAATGCGCAGGTTGATCCCCAGTTCAGCATGGCTAACAGCGTTATGCTGAATAAGTTGAGGGCAATTCTGTGTGCCCCGATGCTGCTCATGGATCGCCTGATCGGCGTGATCTATGTGGATTCCAGTATCAGGGCGAGGGTTTTCGGCGATTCAGACGTACACCTGATCAATGCGGTTGCCGGTCAGGCGGCAATCGCCATTGAGAATGCGCGTCTCTACCTGATGGCGGTGGAGAAAGGGCGGCTGGAGCGCGAACTTCAGATGGCGCGCGAGATGCAGATGTCGTTACTCCCGCGAACGATGCCCCGGCTTCCCGGCTATGAGATCGCCGCGTCGTGGCAGTCGGCGCGAGAGATGGCGGGCGATTTCTATGATGGATTCCTGATCGACAGCGAGACGATGGGCGTGGTCATCGCCGACGTATCCGATAAAGGAGCTGCGGCAGCGCTCTGCATGGCATCGACCCGGAGCATGATCCGTATGGACGCCTTTGGCGGCTCGACGCCCAGCGCGGTGCTGCGGCGAACGAACGATTTACTGGTGCAGGACATTCCCAGCGGCATGTTTGTTACGGCGTACTACAGTGCCTTCAAGATCGATGGAACCGCAGTTCACGTCAACGCCGGGCATAATCCGCCGCTGGTATACCGCCGCCGCACCGGAGCCATCGAAGCAATGCCGCGGGGAGGGCGGGCGCTGGGGTGGTTCGTCGATAACCCTGTTCATGAAACGCGGATGCAGTTGGAACCGGGTGATGTCATCGTGTATTACACCGACGGCATCATTGAAGCAGAGGGGGATGCAGACCATCACTTTGGCGAGGCGCGGCTGGCGGAGACGATCCTGCGCAGTATCGAGGGCAGTGCTGAGGAGATCATCCGAGCAGTCGGGGCAGCGCTCGACGAACACTGCTATGGCGACGAACTTCAGGATGATCGGACGATCTGTGTCGTGCGCTACGATCCGCTGCGCTGAATTGAAGGGGATGGGCGCAGAAAACTGCTTCGATCTGACCCTTTACAGGCGATATGCGTCTGATATACTCCCGTCTCGCTGTCAGGGAAGGGATGACGCGCCGCAGAAAAAGCGTGAATTTCCCAAAAGTCATAAATGACTTTGTGCAGATGTGAACGAGAGCCTTGACAGGGCGTAAGGGGTAGAGTAATCTAACCGTACGCAAACAAACGCGGCGAGAAAGCGGACCGCGACGCACATTAACAACAGAAGCG
>JABWBO010000012.1 GCA_013360465.1 Anaerolineae bacterium
GAACACGCGCACGTTGGTCGCGCCATACTGTTCCGCCAGCTTCAGCACGGCGTCGCGCTTGTCGCCGATGATCTCGGCGATGCCCAGGCTGCCCTTTTTGGGAACCGTCATGCGCTGCCCTCAATCTCTCCTGTATCCTGATTATAAGGCAGAATCTTCGGCTTGCCGTCGGTGCTGGCTGTGGGGGAGGGGCTTCAAAGCGCGGCAGACGGGCTAAATGAAGTCCGCTTCGTCGTCTGCGAGGACTTCGGGATCGGCAGCCATCGTTTCGACCACAGATCGCAGCGCCGGGAGCTGTTCGACGGCTGCCCAGACGATCTCGAGATCAACTTTATCGTAACGATGGATCAGGAAATCGCGGAATCCTGCAACCGCCTGCCAATCCACCTCTGGAAACCGTGCCAGAAAGGCTTTCGGCATACGTTTCACCGCTTCGCCGATGACTTCATAACAGCGAATAACGGCATCCTGCGTTCGGGTATCGGCGAAGAACGCCGTCCGCCCTTCAGCCGTGTAGGTCTCCACATCGGAAGTCTTGCGAACCAGGTCATCGACAAGCTGCTTCAGAGCCGTCACAGCGGTCGCGCCTCTCTGAGCGCCCTGGGTCGAATGAACTCCTTCAAGGTGCGTTCGGTAGAGAGATCAACCTCTCGCCCCAGCAGTTCTTTGAGTCTGACCCACAAGCCAACCACCTCAAACAGGCTGCTGCCCGCGCGGAACTCCACCAGGAAATCGACATCGCTGTCTTCCCGCGCTTCGCCCCGCGCCACGCTGCCGAACACGCGCACGTTGGTCGCGCCATACTGTTCCGCCAGCTTCAGCCGGCGTCGCGCTTGTCGCCGATGATCTCGGCGATGCCCAGGCTGCCCTTGGGTTTCTTCGCCATAGCTATCGTCTCTAGGTATCGTCAGTCAGGTCTTCGACTTTCTTCGCCAATGACTCGATTGCTGCTTTGAGTTCCGGCAGTTGTTCGACGGCTTCCCATACCAAAGTCAAATTGACGCGATCATAATTGTGGGCGAGAAAGTCACGGAACAAGATCAATCGCCGCCAGTTCACCTCGGGTAGCTGCGCCAACACCAGCGGATCGATCCGCTTGAGGATCTCGGCGATATTCACATAAGCGAAGGCTACACCATACTGCACCAAAACATCTGCCAGGAAGACATCGCGACCACCGCGCGTGAACCGCTCGATGTTGCTGACTTCGTTCCGCAAATCATTGACGTACTCCGCAAGTGATTTCATAGGCGGATCAGTTCGCGCAAAGCTGTTGGCTTCGCGAAATCCTTGAGCGTATCCTCAGTGGACAGGCTGACATCGCGTTCCAGCAGGTCTTTGAGCGCTGCCCACAATTCAATTGCATCAAAAATCGAAGTTCCCGGTTTGTACTCTACCAGGAAATCGACATCGCTGTCTTCCCGCGCTTCGCCCCGCGCCACGCTGCCGAACACGCGCACGTTGGTCGCGCCATACTGTTCCGCCAGCTCGCTTGTCGCCGATGATCTCGGCGATGCCCAGGCTGCCCTTTTTCGGAACCGTCATGCGCTGCCCTCAATCTCTGCTGTATCCTGATTATACGGCAGGATGGGCAGCGCAGCGCATCATGGCAGCGTGAGGATCTCCGGCTTGCCGTCGGTGATGGCGATGGTGTGTTCGAAGTGGGCGCACAGCGACCGGTCGCGCGTGACCACCGTCCACTTGTCGCTCAATTCGTCCAGATCGGGGCGACCGGCGATGACCATCGGCTCGATAGCGTAGGTCATGCCAGGCTGAAGCTTGTAGCTCACCCAGCCGCGCTGCCGGCTGCCCCGGGGCCACCAGTTGGGGACCTGCGGCTCCTCGTGCATGTTGCGCCCCACGCCGTGCCCGGTGTATTCCCGCGCCACGCTGTAGCCCTGGCTTTGCACAAAGCGCATGACGGTCAGCGCCACATCCTTGGTCTCGTTGGGCGGCACCGAGGCTTCGATGCCGACGTATAGCGCCCGCTCGGTCACATCCAGAAGGCGCTGCACCGCTTTGGGGATTTCACCCACGCCCATCGTGAACGCGGCGTCGCCCACGTACCCCTGGTAGATCGCCCCGACATCCAGGCTGATGATGTCGCCTTCGCGCAGAATGCGCTTGGCGCTGGGGATACCGTGTACCAGTTCGTGGTTGATCGAGGCGTTGATCGACGCGGGATAATCCGGCGCATCCTGCTTGGGATAGTTCAGGAAGGCGGGGATCGCGCCGTGATCGCGGATCACCTGTTCAGCGACGCGGTCGAGTTCGGCGGTCGAGACGCCGGGGCGCACCAGTTCTCGCATGGCAGCATGGGTTTTCGCCACGATCCGCCCGGCTTCACGCATGATGGCGATTTCGTCGCCGCTCTTGATGTGTACCTGCGCCCGTTCACGGCGTGTCACGACCATGTTTCGCCTCTCCCTATTTTCCCTGCGCCGCCTGAATCGCCCGGCGGATATCGCTGCCTACCTGCTCGATGGTTTGATCAGCGTCGATGCGGACGACCACGCCTTTTTCGTCGTAATAGGCGATCAGCGGGCGAGTCTGCTCGGTATAGGTGTCGATGCGCGTCAGCACGGCATGGGCGCTGCCATCGTCGCTGCGGCGGGTCAGCTCGCGTCCATCCTGGCTGAGCGTCGCCAGCAGGCGCGGCGGAAACTGCTTGTCCGTCGGATGATCGACGAATTTCCAGTCGATGCCGCTGCTGTTGTAATAGATGTTATAGCTCTTGCCCGTCTCTGAATCGGTCACGCGCCCGAACGCCCGCTTGAAGGCGGTGTAGAGATCAAGCTGGAGCAGCAGCACCACGCCGATTCGCTCCCCGCGCGACTGAAGATAGCGATCCAGCCACTCCGCCTGGGCGGGGGTGCGCGGATAGCCATCGAGAATCACGCCATGTTCGGCGTCCGGCTGGCTCAGCCGCTCACTTACGACTTGATTGGTGGTATCGTCATCGACCAGCTTGCCGGCTGCCAGAATACCCTGTATGCGCTGTGCCAGCGCATCCGTCCGCGTCTTCATGGCACGGAACAAGTCACCGGTGGAAACGTGCGGGATGTCGAAGGACTGGCTGATGAATTTCGCCTGTTCGCCCTTTCCTGCCCCCTGCACACCCATCAGAATGATGTATAAGCCCATTTCCGTCTAGTCTCCAAGAATGCAGTTCGAAATGGTCCTGATCCATAAATAATACAGGGGCGGTCGCTGAACCGCCCCTTCATTGTTAATCGCCTTCAGGTGACAATTGTCAGGTCTCGCCCCCGCGCCGCCCCTGCGGAACTAGCGAATGAAGCGGTCGTAGTTGCGCATGACCAGCTGGGCTTCAAGCTGCCGCAGCGTATCGATGACCACGCCGACCACGATGATCAAGCCGGACCCCGACAGCACATAGGCTGGATTGCCCGCCACGCCGGACACGAACTCGTTCGGGAACAGGATTCGGTAGATGAATTCGACGATGCCCGGAACGACCGCGACGATGCCCAGGAAGAGCGCGCCGACCAGCGTGATGCGCCGGGTGACGCGGACGATGTAATCCTGGGTGCGCTTGCCGGGGCGAATGCCGGGGATGAAGCCGCCGTTGCGCTGCAAGTTCTCGGAAAGGTTCTGATTGCCGATCATGATGTCGGAATACAGGAAGGTGAAGCCGACGACCAGCGCGAAGAAGGTCAGCCAGTAGGCAAGCCCCTGGTGCTGTCCAAAGGTCTGGTTGATCGACTGCCGCACCGGACCATCCGGGAACAGATTCACCAGCAGCGCCGGGAAGGAGATGATCGCCTGAGCGAAGATCAGCGGGATCATGCCGACCGGATTCACCTTCAGCGGAATGTGCGTCGAAGCGCCGCCGTACTGCTTGCGACCGCGCACCCGTTTGCCATACTGCACCGGGATGCGGCGCACGCCTTCCTGAATGAAGATGATGCCGATGACGCTCAGGATAGTGATGACGATGAAGAAGATGATATTGACGACCGGCTGGGTCGAGCTGTTCAGCAGGCGGATCAGGTTGCCCGGAGCCTGCGCCACGATGCCGGAGAAGATGATGATCGACAGACCGTTGCCGATACCCTGCTCGGTGATCATATTGCCGAGCCAGATGGCGAACATCGTGCCGGCGGTCATCGTCGCGATGACGGTGATGGTCAATAGGGCATCGGAGCCAAAGCCGGGGATGATCGGCGTGCCGCCGAGGGTGTTGAAGATCTGTATCTGGCTGACGACCTGGAGGATCGACATGGGTATCGCCAGATAATAAGTGTAGGTCTCCTTCTTTTCCTTGCCACCCGGCTCTTTATCCATCGCTTCGAGCGCCGGGATGACCGGCGTGAGCACTTGCAGGATAATCGACGCCGTGATGTAAGGATAAACCCCGTTGGCAATCACGCTGAAGTTTTGCAGCGCGCCGCCAGACAGCAGGTTCAGCACGCCCAGCAGACCGCCGGACTGTCCTTCCAGCAGGCTGCGCAGTGCCGTGCGGTCAACGCCGACGACCGGCACGTGCGCCGCGAACTGGTAAATGACCAGGATCAACCCCGTGATCAGGAGTTTATTGCGCAGGTCAGGCAGGCGAAGGGCGTTACGCAGTGCCTCAATCATGCCAGTTTCCTCAAGTCGATTGATGGGGACGCCCCAAAGGGTCGAGACGTCCTCTTGAATGACGGTGTTTTACGATTGGCTCTGCGCCATCAACTTCGCGAGCTTCGCCCTGGACAGCCGCTTGATGGTCAGCCGCGCACCGGTCACCGGCAGCGTGATGATTGTCGTCGTCCCGCCCGCCTTGGCGATCTTCTCCTGCGCGCTTTTGGTGAAGCGGTGTGCCTGAACCGTCAGCGCCTTGGTCAGGTCGCCATTGCCCAGGATCACGACAGGATTCTGCTCATCGCGAATCCAGCCCTGCGCCTTGAGCAGCGCCGGCGTTACCACCGTCCCCGCCGCCAGCTGATCGAGCTGTGCGATCTTGACTTCCTGGAACTCGATGCGGAACAGGTTGGTGAAACCGCGCTTGAACGGCAGACGACGCACCAGCGGCAGCTGACCGCCCTCAAAATAGGGTCCCTTGCGCGCATGACGACCACGCGCCCCAGCGCCCTTGGTGCCACGACCGGCAGTCTTGCCTTTGCCCGCCGAAATACCACGCCCGACGCGGGTGCGCTTCTTGTGCGATCCTTTGTTCGGCTGTAAATCGTGCAGCTTCATGATCAGCCTACCTCCTCGACAGCGAGCAAGTGGGTGATCTTGGCGATCATCCCGCGCACCGCCGGAATATCCTTGACAATGACGCTGGCGTGCATCTTGCGCAGCCCCAGCGCCCTGGCGGTCTCGCCCTGGCTCTTCTCATAACCGATCGGGCTGCGCACCAGCGTGACCTTTAGCTGCTTCTCGTTGGCTTGCGCTTTCGCCTTAGCCATTCTTCACTTCCTCCTGCGCACCCGCCGGAGCCGTCACCACCACATCGCGGCGGCGGCGCTCCCAGAAGGGGCGCATCTCGCCGGCGTTCTTGCCGCGCATCGCCGCCAACTCCTGCGGGCTGCGCAGCTGCTGAAGCGCTTCCAGCGTCGCCATCGCCACATTCAGCAGATTGGGGCTGCCCATGCTCTTGGTGAGGATGTCGCGCACGCCCACCGCCTCCAGCACCGCACGCACCGGACCACCGGCGATGACGCCGGTACCGGGCGCAGCCGGCTTCAGCAGCACACGCGCACCGCCATGCTCGGCGACCACCGGATGCGGGATCGTCGTCCCCGACAGAGAAATCTTGAACATCTGGCGGCGCGCGTGATCGGTCCCCTTGCGAATGCTGTCCGGCACGGCGCGCGCCTTACCGACGCCGACGCCCACCCGTCCAGTGCCGTCGCCGACGACGACCACGGTGCGGAAAGCGAAGCGCCGACCGCCCTTGATCACCTTAGCAACGCGCTTGATGTCGATCACGCGCTCTTGCAGTTCTTCACGTTCCTCGCGAGGCTCACGCCCTTCGCGCGGTTCACGCCCCTGACGGGGTTCACGCGATGTCTCTTTTTTCTTCATCCGGTCCTCGCTAGAAACTCAAACCGCCCTCGCGCGCGCCTTCCGCAAGTGCGGCGACACGTCCGTGATACTTGTAGCCGCCCCGGTCGAAGACGACTGCCGCGATTCCGGCATCCTTCGCCCGCTGCGCCAGCGCCTGTCCGACAATCTTAGCGGCTTCCGTCTTCGACTTACCGCTGATCTGCGGCGCAATCTCTTTGTCGATGGTGGACGCCGAAACGAGCGTCTGCCCGTTGAGATCGTCGATGACCTGGGCATAGATGTTCGTCAGACTGCGGAACACGCTCAGGCGTGGGCGCGCCGCAGTGCCTTCGACACGGGCGCGAATTCGCACTCTACGTCGGTCACGCAGCGCGCGCTTTTGCTTCAACTGCTTCGTCGTAGCCATACGCTAATGACCTCACTTGCCCGTCTTGCCCGCTTTGCGGCGGATAATCTCGTCGGAATAGCGAACGCCCTTGCCCAGATACGGCTCCGGCGGACGCAGCCCGCGAATGTTGGCGGCGATCTGCCCGACCACCTGCTTGTCGATGCCGTTGATGACGATGCGCTGGCGTCCTTCCGTCGCGAACGTGACGTTCGCCGGCGGGTTCACCACGATCTCGTGGGAGTAGCCCAGCTTCATCACCAGGTCCTTGCCGCGCAGTTCGGTGCTGTAGCCGACACCTTCGATCACCAGTTCGCGCTTGAAGCCATCGGAGACGCCGGTGACCATGTTCGCCAGCAGCGCCCGCGTCAAGCCGTGCAGCGCACGGTGCTGGCGTTCGTCCGAAGGACGGGTGACGACCAGCAATTTTTCCTCCACCTGGACGGTGATATCCGGGTGAACCTGATGGGTGAGCGTCCCCTTGGGTCCGTTCACCGTCACCTGCTGCCCGTCGATCTTAACTTCGACCTTCGCCGGCAGCGTTATGGGTTTCTTGCCAATTCGTGACATCGCTGTGCCTCTTCCCTTACCACACGTAGCACAGCACTTCACCGCCGACCTGTTCGCGCCGCGCCTGCTGCGCCGTCATCACCCCTTTGGGAGTGGTCATGATGGCGATGCCAATGCCGCTCATCACGCGCGGCAGGTCGGTGCGCTTGCGGTAGACGCGGCGTCCTGGTTTGCTCACCCGGGTGATATTGGTGATCACCGGCTGACGGTCACGCCGCGTGCCGTGATACTTCAAGGTGATGACGATATTGGAATAGGGCTGCCCCTCCACCACCTCGAAACTTTCGATGAACCCCTCCTCCTGCAAGATTCGGGCGATTTCCACCTTGATCTTGGAAGCAGGGATGTCGCATGTGATCTTGCGCGCCAGCAGGGCATTGCGGATGCGCGTCAGCATATCTGCGATTGGATCGCTCGTCATGCTACCCGACTCTCTTTCTCACCAGCTTGACTTGACGACGCCGGGAATTTTGCCCGCCAGCGCGAGTTCACGAAAATGAATGCGGCACAGTCCGAAGCGGCGAATATAACCGCGCGGACGCCCGCAGATCTTGCCCGAATTCGGGTCGACGTACTGGCAGCGATTCCGCACGCGCACTTTGTACTTCCGGCGACCTTCACGTGCTGTCACCGACCTTTTCGCCATCTGCCTATCCTCTCGTCCTGGTTAGCTTTCGCGGAAAGGCATACCGAGCAGTCGCAGCAGCCGGCGTCCTTCCTCATCGGTCTTTGCCGTCGTCACGACAGTGATTTCCATGCCGCGAACCTTATCGATCTTGTCGTATTGGATTTCCGGAAAGACCAATTGTTCCCGCAAACCAATCGTATAGTTGCCGCGCCCATCAAACGTATCGGGCGAGACGCCTCGGAAGTCGCGAATACGCGGCAGCGCCACATTGATGAGGCGGTCGATCAACGCCCACATCCGCTGTCCGCGCAGGGTGACTTTCGTACCGATAGCGCGCCCCTCGCGCAGCTTGAAGGCGGCGATGCTCTTCTTCGCCTTGGTGATGACCGGCTGCTGACCGGTGATCTGGCGCAAGTCGGTGACCGCGCCATCCAGCGACTTGGCGTTATCGATAGCTTCGCCGACGCCGATATTGATCACGATCTTCTCGATACGCGGCACCTGCATGACGTTTTCATACCGGAACTCGTCCATCAGGACCGGTACGACCTGTTCTTCGTAGCGTTGTTGAATACCGTATTTCGCCATAGTGCGCCGCCTAATCGATGTCCGCTTTGCACTTGCGGCAAACGCGGGTTTTAAACCCGTCTTCCCGAACGCGGAAGCCCACGCGGGTCGGTTTGCTGCACTGAGTGCAGACCAGCATCACATTCGAGAGATGAATCGGACCGTTGAATTCAACGATCTGCGCCGGAATCTGCTGCGCACCTGCCTGGCGCGCCTTGCGATGGCGCTTGAGGAGGTTGACCCCCTCGACTACCACGCGATCCTGCTTCGGAAAGACCGCCGTCACCCGACCGCGCTCACCAACATCCTTGCCGGTGATTACCTGAACCGTGTCACCTGTCTTGATTCGCTGCATCGTTCACTCTCCTACCCTAGAGGGTCTCCGGCGCGAGCGAGACGATCTTCAAGAAGCCGCGATCCCGCAGTTCGCGGGCGACCGGTCCAAAGACGCGGGTCCCTTTCGGATTCTGGAGGTCATCGCTGAGGATCACCGCCGCGTTGTCGTCGAACTTGATGTACGACCCATCGGAACGGCGGTATTCCTTCGCGGTGCGGACGATCACCGCCTTGACCACATCGCTTTTCTTCACCGACCCCTGCGGCGTCGCCGATTTGACGGCGGCGACGACGACGTCGCCCACGCCGCCGTAGTAGCGGCGAGAACCGCCAAGGACGCGGATCACCAGCAGTTCCTGCGCGCCGGTATTATCAGCAACCTTCAGCCGTGATTCGTTCTGTATCATCGCTCAGTCCTCCCCGCTGCCGCTGACGACCGATTCGTCCGCCAGCGTGCCGACTTCCGGCGTGCCGGTTTCACGGAGGACTTCCTCGACGACCCAGCGCTTGTGACGGCTGAGCGGGCGGCTTTCGACCACGCGCACCAGCGCCCCCATCTGGATCGCATTGCTTTCGTCGTGCGCCATGACCTTCTTCGTCGTCCTGACCACCTTGCCATAGATCGGGTGGGTCGTGCGACGTTCGATAGCGACAACGACCGTCTTGTCCATCTTGTTGCTCACAACGCGCCCCACCAGACGCCGACGCTTGTTAGCCATTACCTTTTTCCTTCTGAATTTCCCGTTCGCGCATGATCGTCTTCATACGCGCGATAGTGCGGCGTGCCTGACGGATAGCGGTCGGGTCTTCCAGGCGACCAAACCCATCCTGAAGACGCAGCATGAACAGATTTTCCTTCTGGTCTTCCAGGGCATCCGCGAGATCCTGGTCAGACAGGTTGCGAACTTCTTTCGACTTCATGAGCCGACCACCTCCTGACCGGAAATCGGGTCAATACGCTTGATGAACCGCGTCCGAATGGGCAGCTTGTGCGCCGCCAGACGCAGCGCTTCGCGCGCCTCTTCCTCGGTAATGCCGCCCATTTCGAACAGCACACGCCCCGGACGGATGACCGCAACCCAGTATTCCACCGACCCCTTGCCGCTGCCCATGCGGGTTTCAGCAGCCTTCTTGGTGAACGGCTTATCGGGGAAAACGCGGATCCAAATCTTGCCACGACGGCGGACGTAACGCACCATCGTACGGCGCGCAGCTTCGATCTGACGGCTCGACAGCCAGCAGGGTTCAAGCGCCTGCAAGCCGAACTCGCCAAAATGCACGGACGCCCCGCGCGAGGCGGTGCCTTTCATGCGCCCACGCATTTGCTTGCGATACTTTACACGCTTTGGCATCAACATGATCAGCAGCTCCTACGGGCTGACGTAAGCTTCTTTCGCTTCGCCGCTCGGTTTCTTCAGCTCACGACTCAGCACGTCGCCACGATAGACCCAGACCTTGATGCCGATGCGTCCGAAAGTTGTCGTCGCTTCTGCCTTCGCAAAGTCAATGTCCGAGCGCAGCGTGCCGCGTGGGACACGTCCTTCGCTTTGCCACTCGCGCCGCGCCATGTCGGCGCCCGCCAGACGACCCGCTACTTCGATCTTGATTCCCAGCGCCCCTTGACGCATCGCCTGACCAACCGCCCGCTTGATGGCACGACTGTGCCCGACACGTCGTTCGATCTGCTGAGCGATGTTCTGCGCCACGAGATAGGCGTCCAGGTCGGGCTTCTCGATTTCGGTGACTTCCACCTTGGCGTTCTTGCCCGTCATATCCTGCAAGCCCTGCTTCATCTTCTTGACCGCTTCACCCTTGCGCCCGATCAGGATGCCGGGACGCGCCGTATGAATAGTGATCTGAAGCTGATTACTGTTACGCTCGATCTCGATGCGCGACACGCCGGCTTTTTCCGCCTCCTTGGCGATGAAGTGCCGGATACGGAAGTCTTCGTGCAGCATGTCCTTGTACTGGGTGCCGGGCGCAAACCAGCGCGCGTCCCAGTCCCGGTTGATCTTGAGTCTGAACCCTACCGGGTTGACTTTGCGCCCCATCCTTAATTCCCTTCCCGCTCGGCGAGTACCACCGTCAAGTGCGAGGTACGGCGCTTGCGCGGCTTGTAGCGCCCGCGCGCCCCCGCCTTGAACCGCTTAAGCATCGGTCCGCCATTGGCGAAGATCGTCTTGATCTGCATGTCGCCGCGTTCAAGATCAAAATTGTTCTCGGCATTCGCCAACGCCGAAGATACCAGCTTATGTACGATGGCGGCGCCCTTTTGCGGCATATATTGCAGCACCGTCAGCGCCTGTTCCGCGCCCATTCCCCGCACCTGATCGATGACCAGGCGCAGCTTCTGCGGGGAGATCGACGCATAGCTCAGATGAGCCTTCACTTCCATGATCTACCCCCTCGCTACTTCTTCTTCTTCTCGACCAGATGCCCGCGATACGTGCGCGTCGGGGCAAATTCGCCGAGCTTGTGACCAACCATGTTCTCGGTGATATAGATCGGCACATGACGGCGTCCGTCATGCACGGCGATCGTATGACCGACCATCTGCGGGAAGACAGTGCTGGCGCGGCTCCAAGTGCGGATGACCGCCTTCTTGCCGTCAGTGTTCAGCTTGTCCACCTTTTGCAGCAGCTTCGCGTCCACAAAGGGACCTTTTTTCAGCGAACGTGACATCGCAGTTCCCTCACTTCACGGCTCGATTAGCGCCGCTTGCCGCGTCGGCGGACGATGAATTTATCGGTACGCTTGTTCCGGCGGGTGCGCTTGCCCAGGGCAGGCTTGCCCCAGGGAGTCTTGGGACCAGGCAGACCGATACCCGAACGACCTTCACCACCACCATGCGGGTGACCCGACGGGTCCATCGCAATACCACGAACCGTTGGGCGCCAGCCCATCCAACGGCGGCGTCCAGCCTTGCCCAGGTTGATGTTGCCGTGGTCGGTGTTGCCCACCTGACCGATGGTCGCCATACACAACTCGTGTACCATGCGCACTTCGCCGCTCGGCAGACGAATTTGAGCGTAGATGCCCTCTTTCGCCATCAACTGCGCCGAAACGCCCGCCGCGCGCGCCAGCTGTCCCCCGTGTCCGGGCAGCAGTTCCACGTTGTGAATCTGCGTGCCAACGGGGATATCGCGGATGTGCAGCGCGTTGCCCGGTCGCAGTTCGGCAGCGTCGCCGTTGGCGATACGGTCGCCAACTTTCAGACCAAGCGGGGCGATGATGTAGCGCTTCTCACCATCGCTGTATTCCACCAGCGCGATGCGCGCCGAGCGGTTGGGATCGTATTCAATCGCCGTGACCTGCGCCACCGCGTCGAACTTATTGCGTTTGAAATCGATGATGCGGTAGCGCCGCTTGTGACCGCCGCCGCGATGCCGCACCGTCAGACGCCCCTGTGCGTTGCGTCCGCCGCTTTTGCGGATCGCCTCTGTCAGCGAGCGCTCCGGCTTCTTCTTGGTGATTTCCTCGAATGAGTGCCCTGTCATTCCTCGGCGACCTGCCGAGGTGGGCTTGTACGCTTTGACCGGCATAATGTCTCGTCCCGCCTTTAGACTTCGAACAACTCGATGCGCTCGCCGGCTTCCAGCGTCACAACAGCTTTCTTCCACTGCTTGGAGCGCATGTAGGTGCGGCGTCCACGAAAACCGCGCTTGGCGGGCATGATCATGGTGTTGACCTTCTTCACCCGCTTTTCGAAGATGGTTTCCACCGCCTCGCGGATCTGCTGCTTGTTCGCATCCGGGTGGACTTCGAAGACGTACTGACCGTTCTCGTCGGTCATGATGTTCGACTTCTCAGTCACCACCGGGCGAAGGATCACATCGTACAGGTGCAGCGCCATCTCATTCCGCTCCCTTCTCATTGCCCCAGATGCGCTTGATCACATCCAGCGCGTCGAGCGGCACGACCACGTGGTCAAACTGAAGCAGGTCGCGGATATTTAGGTAGCTGGCGCGCAGCGTCTTGGCATCCGGCAGGTTGTTCACACTGCGCTGCACGTTCTCGCTGCGCTCGGCGACCAGGACCAGCTTGCTGCCACCGCCCGTCAGGGCATTCAGCACGCGATTCGCTTCTTTGGTCTTCGGCTGCGACATGGTCAGACGATCCACGAAGACCAGCTGCTTGTCTCGCAGCAGGGCGGTCAGCGCGCTGCGTACCGCACCCCGGCGCATCTTCTTGGGCATATCCATGAAGTACTTGCGAGGGCGCGGACCCATCGGGCGACCGCCGCCCACAAACTGTGTGGCGCTGTGCGACCCGTGACGCGCGCGACCCGTGCCCTTCTGACGGTACATCTTCGCCGTCGTCAGGCTGACCTCACCACGTCGCTGGACCTTGTGCGTCCCCAGGCGAAGCCCTGCCATCTGGCGCACATACGCCTGATGCATCAGCCCCTTGTTGACTTCGACATCGAAAATATCGGCAGGCAGATCGATGGTGGAGACCTGCTGACCGTTCATATTCAGGACTGGAACCTGCATACTCATCATCTCACCTCCTCGCCTACTTGCGACGACGCGGACGGGCGGGTTTCACCACCACGATTCCGCCGTTCGTGCCGGGAATGGATCCCCGAACTGCGAGCAGGTTGCGTGCGCTGTCAATCACGATCACCTCCAGGTTTTCCGAGGTGACGCGCTCGTTGCCGGAGCGACCCGACATGCGCGTTCCGATGTAGGTGCGCCCTGGGGTGGAGCCTGCGCCCACCGAACCCGGCGCACGTTCACGGTCGGACTGACCATGTGTCTTCGGCTGGCGATTAAACCCATGCCGCTTGATCGTGCCTGTGAAACCGCGTCCCTTGCTCGTGCCGATCACGTCGACGCGCTCACCCACGATGAACACGTCACATTTCACTTCCTGCCCTTCAGCCACGTCCACCTCGCCGTTCTTCAGGCGAAATTCGCGCAGGACCTTCAATGCTGGAAGATTATTCCGCTTCAAGTGACCCAGGCGTCCCTTAGTCAGGCGCTGCGGTTTGGTTTCGCCGAAGCCGAGCTGCACAGCCGTGTAGCCGTCCTTATCGGCGGTCCGCACCTGGGTGACGTAGCATGGACCCGCCTGGATGACCGTCACAGGAACGGCGTTCCCGCTGTTGTCGAAGACCTGGGTCATGCCCACCTTACGACCGATAATGCCCTTCATGCCTTTTTCGTTCCTTCCGAAGGGGGTGCTGACGCCCCCGTACTCCATCGAGCGACCTCGTATTGGCGGGTAGGCTTGACCCGCTTGCGAGACTAGATCTTGATCTCGATGTCCACACCTGCTGGGAGATTCAGACGCATCAGCGTGTCAATCGTCTTGCTGTCCGGGTCCAACACATCGAGCAGACGCTTATGCGTGCGAATCTCGAAGTGTTCGTGCGAGTCCTTGTCGATAAACGAGGAGCGTCGCACAGTGAACCGTTCGAGCCGAGTAGGCAGCGGCACGGGACCAATCACGCGCGCCCCGGTGCGCTCCGCCGTCTCGACGATGCGCTGTGCTGATTGGTCCAGCACGCGGTGATCATATGCCTTCAAACGGATGCGTATCTTGTTCTTGAACATTCTGTCTATCCCTTTGCTCCGCGTTCCCGCGCTCCTCAGAAGCGACGCCGGGCTGCTGTGGGGATATTCCCTGTCACAGGACGCCCGGCATCACGACGCGGAGTTGCTGATCTTCGCGAACGGTTAGCCTTCGAGGACCTCGGTGATGACGCCCGCGCCAACCGTCAAGCCGCCTTCACGGATCGCGAACTTGGAGCCTTTTTCCAACGCCACCGGGGTGATCAGTTCCACCAACAGGTTGACGTTGTCGCCGGGCAAAACCATTTCCACACCCTCTGGCAGCGTGACCGTGCCGGTCACATCCATCGTGCGGATGTAGAACTGCGGGCGATAGCCGGTGAAGAACGCCTTGTGACGACCGCCTTCATCCTTCTTCAGGATGTAGACTTCGCTCATGAACTTCTTGTGCGGCTTGATGCTGTTCGGCTTCGCCAGCACCATACCGCGCTCGACATCGGTGCGCTCAATGCCGCGCAGCAGGATGCCCGCGTTGTCGCCCGCTTCGGCGGCGTCCAGTTCCTTGTGGAACATTTCGATGCCGGTCACGGTCGACTTCATGATCTCATCGCGCAGACCGATGATCGAAATTTCCTCGCCCTTCTTCAGCGCGCCGCGTTCAACGCGACCGGTGACGACCGTGCCACGACCCTTGATCGTGAACACATCTTCCACCGGCATCAGGAACGGCTTGTCCTTATCGCGCTGCGGGGTCGGGATCCAGGCATCGACCGCTTCCATCAGCTTCAGGATTGACACGAATTCAGGGGCGTTCGGGTCCTGGCTGGTCGATTCGTTGGCAGCCAGCGCCGAGCCGCGCACGATCGGGGTCTCTTCGCTGAACTCGTAGCTGCTGAGCAGTTCGTGCAGTTCCAGCTCGACCAGTTCCAGCAGTTCCGGGTCGTCCAGCTGATCGATCTTGTTCAGGTAGACCACCATCGCGGGCACTTCCACCTGGCGCGCCAGCAGCACATGTTCACGGGTCTGCGGCATGGGACCATCCGGGGCGCTCACGACCAGGATCGCGCCGTCCATCTGGGCAGCGCCGGTGATCATGTTCTTGATGTAGTCACGGTGACCTGGGCAGTCGACGTGAGCATAGTGACGATTGTCGGTCTCATATTCGACGTGACGGATGTTGATGGTGATACCGCGCGCGCGTTCTTCCGGCGCGTTGTCGATGTCGCCATATTCCATCCGCTGCGCCTTGCCCTTCAGCGCCAGAACTTTGGTGATCGCCGCCGTCAACGTGGTCTTGCCATGATCGACGTGACCGATGGTGCCAATGTTGACGTGCGGCTTATTGCGCTCGAACTTTTCAGCCATTTTTCGTTCCTCTTGCTTTTCGTGCTTCTCTATCTCATCAAACACATCGGCGGCGCTGGTCGCGCCGCCTCATCGGAGGAGGTCAGGATGACCTCTAGCCTGCGCCCTTGATCACTTCGTCGGCGATGGTCTGCGGCGCGATGCTGTACTTCTCGAATTCCATCGTGAAGCTGCCGCGCCCCTGCGTCATGTTGCGAATCTGTGTCGCATAACCGAACATCTCGCCCAGCGGGACGTTGGCGCGCACCGCAGTTGCCCCCGCGCCGCGCGGTTCCATCCCGGCGATGATCCCACGCCGCGACGACAGATCGCCGACCACTGTACCGGTGTATTCATCCGGCACATTGACCTCAACTTTCATCGTCGGCTCCAGCAGCACCGGCTTGCCCTTATGAACGCCGTCCTTCAGGGACATCGAGCCGGCGACCTTGAAGGCGATATCGCTGGAGTCCACTTCGTGGTACGAGCCATCGACGAGCGACGCCTTCAGCCCGACCACCGGGTAGCCCGCCAGCACGCCGCCGGACATGGCTTCGCGAATGCCGTTCTCCGTCGGGCGGATGTACTCGCGGGGGACTGACCCACCCTTGACGGCATCCACGAACAGCAGCCCATCCTTCGCCAGCGGCAGCTCTTCGTCGGTGAGCGGCTCATATTCGATGACGACGCGGGCGTACTGACCCGAACCGCCGGTCTGACGCTTGAAGGTCGTATCGATGCGAACCGCTTTGGTGATCGCTTCGCGATATGCCACACGCGGGCGACCGACCGTCGCCTGGACGCCGAATTCGCGCATCATGCGGTCAACGAGGATCTCCAGGTGCAGCTCGCCCATCCCTTTGATCTTGGTCTGCCCGAGCTTCTCATCTACCTCGATGCGGAAGGTGGGGTCTTCTTCCGCCAACCGGCGGAGTGCCATACCCATCTTGTCCTGATCGCCCTTGGTGTTCGGTTCGATGGCGACTTCGATGACGGGTTCAGGGAAGGATATCTTCTCCAGCACGATGGGGTTTTCCATCTCGCTGAGCGTGTCGCCGGTGAAGCTCTCCTTGAGTGCCAGCACCGCCGCGATGTCTCCCGCATGTACTTCTTCGATGTCTTCACGGTTCGCCGCGAACATCCGGACGATACGCCCGATACGCTCGCGCTGACCCTTGGTGGTGTTCAGCATTGTCGTACCGACGCGCACGACGCCGGAATAGACGCGGAAGAACGCCAGGCGTCCGACATAGGGATCGGTCAAAATCTTGAAGACCAGCGCCGCCGTCGGTTCCTCATCGCTGGCGCTGCGGAACAGTTCAGCATCGGTCTTCGGGTCCAGCCCGCGTACCGCCGGAATATCCAGAGGCGAAGGCAGGAGTTCGACAACCTTGTCCAGCATCAGCTGAACGCCCTTGTTCTTGAGCGCCGACCCACACAGCACCGGATGCACCTTGCCCTTGATGGTGGCGTCGCGCAGCGCCGGCAGAAGTTCTTCCGTGGCGATCTCCTCACCCATCAGATACTTCTCAGTCAGATAATCATCGTTTTCGACGATCTTTTCGACCATCTCCGCGCGGCGCGTCTCCGCCTCTTCCCGAAGGCTTTCCGGGATGGGGTGGACTTCAATCGCCGTACCCAGATCGTTGCCATAGGTGACCAGCTGCATCGCCAGAAGATCGACGATGCCCGCAAATTCCGCCCCTTCGCCCATCGGGAACTGAAGCGGAACCGGGTTGCCGTGCAGACGTTCGACGATCATGTCCACACAGCGGTTGAAGTTCGCGCCAACGCGATCCATCTTGTTGATGAAGCAGATGCGCGGGACGTTGTACTGATTCGCCTGGCGCCACACCGTCTCGGACTGCGGCTCAACACCGGCAACCCCGTCGAACACCACCACGCCGCCATCAAGGACGCGCAGACTGCGCTGCACTTCAGCAGTGAAATCGACGTGACCGGGGGTATCGATGATGTTGACCTGGTGTCCCTTCCAGGACGCCGTGACCGCCGCCGCCGTGATCGTGATGCCGCGCTCGCGCTCCTGCTCCATGTAGTCGGTGGTCGCTGCGCCGTCGTGGACTTCACCGATCTTGTGTACCATACCGGTATAGTACAGGACACGTTCGGTCGTCGTCGTCTTGCCGGCATCAATGTGCGCGATGATACCGATGTTGCGGACTTTATTGATGTCGTATGCTTGTTCTGTTTTCTTCGCCATTGTCTCTTGTAGCCTGGCTTGCATTCATTGCGCGTGGGCGTCAAACCGTCAGTCAGTCCTCAGCCCGTGCGTTACTGCGCCTACCCTTAACGGAAGTGGGCAAAGGCGCGGTTGGCTTCCGCCATACGATGCGTATCGTCCTTCTTCTTGACGGACGCGCCCTGCCCGTTGAAGGCATCCAGCAGCTCGTTCGCCAACTTGTCCGACATGCTGCGTCCGCCGCGCGAACGGGCATTGTCAAGAATCCAGCGCATCGCCAGGGTCGTCCCGCGTTCCGTCGGAACTTCGACGGGAACCTGGTAGGTGGCGCCGCCGACGCGCATCGGCTTCACTTCGATCGCCGGAGTCACGTTGCGCAGCGCCTGTTCGAGTACCTCGACAGGATTTCGCTTGGCGCGCTCTTCGATGATCTCCATCGCACGATACATGATCCCCTGTGCCGTACTCTTCTTGCCGCCGACCATCATACGATTGATGATCATGGCAATGTGCAGGCTGTTGTAGCGGTTATCCACCGGCGTGATCCGCTTCGGTGGGCTTTTGCGTCGAGGCATCGTTCCTACCCTTTACTTCTTCTTCGCGCCGGCAGCAGCCTGACCCGGTTTCGGACGCTTGGAACCATACTTACTGCGCCCCTGCTGACGGTTCTTGACGCCATCCGTGTCGAGTGTTCCGCGCACGATGTGGTAACGGACGCCCGGCAGGTCGCGAACACGCCCGCCGCGCACCAGCACGACGCTGTGTTCCTGCAGGCTGTGTCCCTCACCCGGGATATAGGCGGTCACTTCGATCCCGTTCGAAAGCCGCACGCGCGCCACTTTACGCAGCGCCGAATTCGGCTTCTTAGGGGTCATCGTCTTCACGACTGTGCACACCCCACGCTTCTGTGGTGCGCCCTTGCGGCGACGGGTGCGCCGCTGCTGGTAGACGTTCAAGGTGTACTGAAGCGCAGGAGCCTTACTCTTCGACTTCTTCGCTTTTCGTCCCTTGCGCACCAGTTGGTTGATTGTCGGCATAAAACACTCCACAAAAATCACTGGCTAGCTTGCGCTAGGCACGCAAAAAGGCGATCGGTTTTATCCCGGAACGCCTCTATGCACCCTACCCCGTGGCGAGCCAGACCGCTATGCGGAACGCTTTCGCCACCACTCGCTCAGTTCGGTACGCCATTGCCTTCGGAAAGGGTGTGTACCGTACGTGCTACCAAGCATAGTAGCAGTCTCCCCTTGGCAAGTCAAGGGTGACTGACGCTGGGGCATCTGTAGATTATAATATCATTAAAATGGATGGAGAGAGAGGCTGCGTCCGAGAGGACGCGCCGTCATCCGGCGCTGACGGCGCTCACAGCGGTGTTCAACGCCTGAATCAGATTGGCGACGGCGACCGGCTTGTTCAGTACAACATCCGCCCCCGCCTCACGCGCCTGATTGACCTGGTAGCCGCCCGTCCCGCCACCGCCGATCACCAGCACCGGGACGGGGTGTGCAAGCTTCTGGCGGCGGACATAACGCACCAGGTCGAGAGCGTTCATATCGGGGAGCATCATGTCCAGGACGATGGCATCGGGCATCGACTGGAAGACGTAGCCCAGCCCCTTGGTCACATCGGTGACCAGAGTCGTGCGAAAGCCGACTCCCTCCAGCGCATCCTTGAAGACGCTGCCGACATCCGGGTCGTTTTCGACGATCAGCACGCGCCGCCCGTTGCCGGTGACGGGCAGGGTAGCTTCCGGCGTCAGCAGAGGCATTTCAGAAGTGGCGGCATAGGCGTGGGACGGGACCACCGCCAGCGACATCTGCATCCGAAGCTGTCCGAATTGCAGTTCGTCGCCATGACGCAGCCGTTTCTCCGCCCCCGGTTCGCAGATCACCCCGTTGAGGCGTGTGCCGTTGGTGCTGTTCAGATCGCGCAGGCTGAGGCGGTTGTTCTTGATGGTGATCACCGCGTGACGGCGCGACACGCCCTTGCTGAAGGCGTCGAACGGGGTGAGATCGACTTCCGGGCGGTAGCCGCTGCTGACATCACCGCGTCCGATGATCATGGCGTCGCGCACCTGAACCTGAAGTGTCGTCGCCGTACCGACGATACGAAATTCGACCACCCAGGGCAGAGTCAGGTCCAGAGGTCCGGTTTGAACGCCGGAGGCTGAGCGCACAGGTTCCGGGTCGGATTCCGGCAGTTCGAGGTGTCGGGTCGTCGCTCTGCTGGTCGGCTCGCCTGGGATCATGGGTTTCCTGCCTTGTTAGATAAACGCAGACGACAATGTGGGGCATTGCGCTAGTATCACATTACTCTAAGGAACAGGATACTCCCCATAGTCCTGTGGTACTGATAAGAAACCATTCTGATTTCTAGAGCCGGTCGAGAAGCACTTTGCCCGCCGCCAAGCCGGACAGCACCGCCCCTTCCAGGCGCGGTCCGCCGAAAGCGTCCCCCGCAAACAGCAGATTCCCATGTCCCCGGGCGATCAGCGTCCGCTCTGGATAAACACTGACCGGGCGTGAATAGCGCCAGCGCTTCAACTGCGCGTCGAGTACCCTGGTCTCACCAAGAATAGGCATCACATCAACGCGGAAAGCGTTCAGGATGGACTCGTCGGTTTGGTCCCACAGCTGGCGGCTGTAAGTCCCCGTTGCCTGCATGGTCAGGATCGTCGCCTCCGGGGAAATGCCTTTCGCGCGGTTGTCAGCGATCCAGTGAATGTTGGCGTTTTCGCGCTGGATCGCCCCCGGGGAGGGCAGGAAGATCGGACGGTCCACCAGGAACATCGCCGTCAGACACATTTCATATTGGATCGCCTTGAGCGCCGCCTCATCCTCGGCGTGCAGCCCAACACCCCCGGACTCTACCAGATCGAGAGACTGTGGAACGGGAGGCGTGAGCAGGACCGCCGACGCTGCGAGCTGCCCCTTCCCTTCCATATCGACATACCAGCGACCAAGCTGTGAACGCACCGCCTTCACGCGCACATCGGTGAAGACTTGCAGCCCTTCGCCGGCATGCTTGGCAAGCTGGTTCATACCGCCGCGCACCGCATAACGAGGATGCCCGTCACGAGTGCCGATCAGGCTGCCATCCGTCCACCCGCGCGACCACTCGAAGACCAGTCCTTCCGCCAGCCAGCGCTCGACGTAAACGCCGAATTCCGGGGTACGCACCGTGAAGAACTGCGCGCCGTGATCGGCAGCGCCCTCGCCGATTCGGCGGGTTGCCAGGCGTCCGCCGACGCTGCGCCCCTTGTCGATGAGGATGACCTCTTTGCCGGCATCCTTCAACACGCGCGCTGCCATCAATCCGCAGATGCCCGCGCCCACGATAATCACATCTATCACATAGGTTTGCGTCATGTCATCCGTCATTCACGACCATTGAGGTCCGCTACCATGCGCCCTATTCTATCGCGGAATCAACAGGGACGGCATAGCCTACCGTCCCTGTTCAGTTAACGTCCGCGAATCAGTCTATCGGAAGAGTTCACGCACGATGACGTTGCGCTGAATTTCGCTCGTCCCTTCGTAGATCTGGAACACCTTCACATCGCGCATCAGCTTCTCGACCGGGTATTCGCGCATGTAGCCATAGCCACCGAAGACCTGCACAGCGTCCACCGTGACCTTCATCGCCATATCCGCCGCGAACGCCTTCGCCATGGCGATCACCTTTGGATTCTCGATGCCGTGATCGACCAACCATGCCGCCTGATACACCAGCAGGCGGGCAGCTTCGATATTCATCGCCATATCGGCGATCTTGTGTCCGATTGCCTGATGCTGCCAGATCGGCAGCCCAAAGGTCTCGCGTTCCTTGGCGTACTTCACCGATTCTTCCAGCGCCCGCCGCGCCACACCGACCGCGCCCGCCGCCACGCCGGGACGACTGTGATCGAAGACCTTCATCGCCAGCAGAAAACCCATGCCTTCTGCGCCGATGCGGTTGTCCGCCGGCACTTCGACGTTTTCGAAGGTGATCTCGGCAGTATCCGCAGCGCGCTGCCCCAGCTTGTCGAAGTGCCGGCTGACCTTGATGCCGGGCGTATCGCGATCGACGACAAAGCAGGAGATTCCGCGATGCCTGGCAGCGGGATCGGTCACGGCAAAAACGGTGTAGAAACTGGCGTAGTTGACATTGCTGATGAAAATCTTCGAGCCGTTGAGGACGTACTTGCCGTCAGCGCGCTCGGCGCGCGTTTGCATCCCGACGACGTTCGACCCCGCCGCCGGTTCTGTCACACAGTAGGCGGCGAGTTCACCCCTGTTCACCATGCGCTCGCCCAGCCAGTGATCTTTCTGGGCTTCGGTCCCCCCCAGCAGGATCGGCAGCGACGACAGGTTGTTGACGCCCATCGCCGTGCTGATACCGGAACATCCATACGCCAATTCTTCGGTGACAATCGCCTCTTCCAGCACACTCGCACCGGGTCCACCGTACTGATCCGGGATGTTCAGATTGACCAGCCCGACTTCGCGCCCCTTGTTGATCACGTCGATGGGAAACTCGCCGGTCTTGTCATAGTGTTCTGCGACCGGAATGATCTCTTTCGTGGCGAAATCGCGCGCGAGCTTCTGGAGCTGCTTCTGCTCCACGCTCAGTTCGAACTGCACGCCCGCCGCTGTCATATCTTTTGTCGTCATCGCCAAATGTCCTCAAGAAAAAGAATCGAATGCAGATTTGATTATTCTAGCAGGTCCAGCAGCGCTTCGGCAATCTGACGATGCCCGTTCGCATCCGGGTGCTTATCGGCGAAGCTCAGGCGGGTAGTATAGGGCGCGATGGGGACCGCACGGGGGGTGATCGGCGTCAGCACGTCGTCATAGCCGACGATCAGCACGCGCGGATCGTTGCTGAAGGCGCTCACTTCGCTCTGGTATGCCTCCAGGTCGCGCCCGGCGTTGCTGAAACGCGGATCGCCCGCTTGCAGGACGACCGGCAGAAAACGCCAGTACAGCGCCGTCCAGGGCAGATCGGGGAAGCGGTCTTCCGGCGCGAAGCTCGGTTCGAAAATCGGGTCGGCGTCATTATCGCTGATCAGGTAAATGATGCGCGCCTCTGGCGGTTGAGTTGCGACGGCGCGGCGGATGTTGGTGATATTGAAAGCGGGCATCCCGGCATTGACGACGCGGACGCCGGGATTAGCCTGAGCGATCAGGTTAACGAAGGTCTGCTCATCGCTGACTCCCAGACCAAAAGTCACGCTGTCGCCGACGAAAACCAGCAGGGATGTGCCGCCCGAACTGCTGTCTGGGACGAGCCGCGTACCATCTTCCAGCATGGTGACGACGCTGCGCGACAGGGTGTAGCGCCCCGCCGCGTAGGTGTAGCCCGCCGGAGCTGGGAGAATCTGATCGGTCAGAATCTTGTAGTCGCGGATATAACGCAGCCCGACCGGGTCGAGCGAAAGCAGCCCTTCCAGCAGCAGCAGCGCCAGGATCATCCCGGTCAGCGCCGCGATCAGCCGGCGCGCCCAGATCGCGCCGCGCGTTGGCGCGGGTTTGACCTGCGGAGCGCTCACAACGCCATCAATCCATAGGCTGCCGCGAGGACCTGCACCGGATGCACGACGCGCTTGCCCGTCGCATGGGCGATCTGCCAGCGACAGGTCTCGCTGTCGCAGATCACCGGGCTGGCGATGTCCGGCGCAGCCGCCTGTTCGAAGAGCGGACGCCCGACATCCATGCCGATCTGGTATTTTTCCACTTTGTAGCCATAGGTTCCGGCGATGCCGCAGCACGCCGCATCTGCCAGACGCACGCGCAGTCCAGGCACGAGGTCGAACAGGTCGAGCGCCGGCTGCCCCATGTTGTGCGCCTTCTGCTGGCAGGGGGCGTGATAAAGCAGTACGCCTTCTGTCGAGAAGGGGTGAAAATCCTGACGCAGTTCCCCACGCCGCACCAGCATCAGCAGGAACTCGCTGATGTCGTAGGTATCGGCTGCGACCACGTCGCGCGCCGGGTGTTCGAGCTGAAGGATCTCGCGGTAGTCCGACTTCAGGCTGAGCGTGCAGGATGTACTCGCCCCGACTATCGGGATGCCGCGTTCGGCATATTCACGCAGCCAGTCGAGGTTGCGCCGGGCATAGGCACGAGCGGCGTCGAATTCGCCGTTGGACTGCATGGGCAGCCCACAGCAGTTTTGTTCCGGCAGGACCACATCGTAGCCGTTGTGCGCCAGCACCATGACCGCCGCCTTAGAGGTCGCCAGTTCGAAATAATTGCCGGCGCAGGCGTGGAAATAAGCGATCTGACCGCGCGCTTCGCCCTCTGGCTGCGGCTTGTGACGGGCGAACCAGTCGCGAAAAGAGGTGAATTCGAAATGCGGCAGCGGGGCGTCGCGGTGAATGCCGATCACCTTCTCGACGACGATGCGCGCCGGGCGCAGGTTCGCCCCCCAGTTGACCAGCGGGGCGAAGCGGTGACCCAATTTACCCATCAGTTCTGAGCGCCCCAGCAGGCGGTTGCGCAGCGGTATCTTGCCGTCGTAGAGTCGCTCGCGAGCGCGGGCGTTCATCTCCATGATTTTGACGCCGTGTGGGCAGACCATCGTACAGATGCCGCATCCAGAGCAGTAATCCACGCTCTTATCCGGCGAGTCGTTTCCGCGCGGCTCGGTCATGCGGAAGCGCTGCGCCTGCGGTCCTACCGTCTTAGGTCCGGGGAACAGCTCGGTGACTGGAGCCACCGGACACGCCGATGTGCAGATGTTGCACTTCACGCATAGATCGGCAGTGAACTCCGCTGCGAAATACTGATCCGGCGCAAACGGGTCCTGGATGAACTCCGGTTTGATCAGAGAAGTCACGTCACACCTTTACCATTATCTCACCTGCTGAAGTGCAAGTATCGCCTGGATGGCGGCGTGCGCTCCGCTGGCAACATCGACACCTTCCGTGCAGCCTTCGATGATCGGGCTGCTGCCCGACAGCAGTCTGCCGGCGGCGAACAGGTTTGCGGCTACTGTGCCGCCAGTGCTGTCGAGCGGGCGCAGCGCCGGGTCGGTCAGAATGCCGACGCGGTGAATCGGCTGCGAGCTTTCTCCCAGAAGCGGCGCGGAAAACCAGTCCGCTACCGGCGGGGTCTCAACGACGTTCATGCCGCCGACGCTCTCATGAACCGCCCCCCGATAGTCGCTCTCCAGCCCGCCGCCATACAAGCCGCCGGTCGCCAGGATCACGGCGTCGGCGGGGACCAGTCGGGGGCGGTGATGCGCCGCCGTCTCGGCATAGACGCCGGCAGCCCGTTCGTCGTCGTAGGCGAGTCCCTGAACGGATGTGCCTACAGTGAAACGCGCCCCGGCTGCCAGGAGCGCCGTCCGCAGGCGGTGGTAGAGACGCAAACCGGGCACGGATGGGGTGAGCGTGGGAATCTCGACCACCGGACAGCCCAGTTCGTCCGCCAGGATATGCCGCGTCTCCAGCTTGAAGCCCAGCACCGCCGGAAAGGCGGCCACCTGCGCGCCGGCGCGTTTTGGTTTGACAACATCGATCAGGGTGCGCAGACCGGCGGGGGTATCCAGCCAGGCGGCGACATCGACCGTCCAGGTGTCGAAGTTGCCCATCTTCACCGGCAGCGGAATGGAGATTGCATTAGCATCGATTCCCTGGCGGCGCAGGTTGTCGGCGCACAAGGTCGGATAGAAGTCGCGCCAGCCGTCGAAGCCGACGATCAGGACTTGGCGGTCGGTCAGCGCCGGATAGGGTTCGCCCACCGTGAACGCCACCGGTCTCAGGAAGCCGGCAGCAGTGATGGCACGGATCGGTCCGCCCGGTTCGGCGCTTGATTCCAGCGGCACGCGACTATCGATGACGGCTAAGCCCGCCGCCAGCGACTCGCGCGCTCTGGCATAAGGGTGAGCGGCGTTTTCAGCGAGGACATCGACATCGCCGGTCTCGACCCAGCCCGGATGCAGGGTCAGCGCCCCCTGTCCCATCGCCAGGACTTCCACTTTCGCCCCGGCATCGACGGCAGTCAGCGCCGCCGTCAGTCCGGCAAGTCCCGCGCCCACGACCACGATACGCGGCGAACGTCCGTTGGTGAAATTCAGCGCCGGGCGGCGGGCGCTCGACCAATCCGGGGCGGTCTGTGCCGCCGCCGCGCCCCCTAACCCCATCACACGCCTGTAGAGATGTTCCGCCAGCAGCACCTGACGCAGATTGTGCCCCCAAAGCAGCGGTTTCATCCCCAGGAATCGGCGCTCAGCGAACTCGCACAGCAGCTCCAGGGTGTGTTCCGGGCTGTCATGGACGACTTCATGACGGATCGCGGCTGTGCGATAGGCGCAGAAACCGCCCTGGCAGGGTCCCATACCGACTCGCAGATCGCGGCGCAGATCGTGCAGCGTGTTCACATCGCCCCCTTGCAGCGCCGCGCGAATCTGCGGCTCGGTGACGATCTCGCACTCGCAGATCAGCGCGCCCCGGTTTTCGCCGTGTTCCAGCGCGCTCAGGCGGTCGGGCAGGCGATGCAGATGCGGCTCGGCGGAGGGCAGCGTCGTCTCGGCGGTTCGGCAGGAGGTGGTCACGTTCAGCCTGGCACAGATCACATCGCAGGCTTTTTCTGCCATCAGCCGGTACGTCGTCAGTTTGCCGCCCAGGATGCTGATCAGACCCTCGACGCCATCCGTCTCGGCATGATCCAGCACGGTGAAAGTGCGCTTCGCGCCGCGCCCGTCGCCGCCAGGATCATAGAGCGGACGAACGCCGCCCCAGGCGCGCAGGATGCGCGCGCGGCTGATCCCCGGTGTCATCGCTTCCGTCTCGTCCAGGATGCGCTCCACCTCCCAGCGTTCGACGCGGACATCGCCGGGGTCATCGGTGGCGACGCTGGTCGTGCCGATCACGCTCACTGTGCCAACCGGGACGAAGATGTCGCCGTCGCCAGGCGCGCGCAGTTTGTTGATAACCGTGTTCACCCAGCGGATGTTGTACGCCAGCATCGCCCCCCGGCTGAGGCGCATCTTGAACGACGCGCCCGCCATCTCGCCGATCTGCGCCGCCCAGGGTCCAGCGGCGTTGATGGCGGCGGCGAAACCGATATCGAAGCTCTGATCATTGCGCAGATTGCGCAGCCGCGCGCCGGTGAGGCGGTTTCCCGTCTTGTGGAACGCCTCCACCCGATGATAGGTGAGAAAAGTCGCCTTGCCGGTCGCTTTTGCCCCTGCCATCAGCCCGTGCAGCAGGTCCCAGGCGTCGCAGGAGCCGTCCGGCACTTCGTAGACGGCTTCCAAGCGGGGATTGAGGATCCGTTCGCGGCGCAGCGCTTCCGATAGGCTGACTTCGCGCGTCGGGATGCCGGCGTCGGCGCAGCCTTGGACGAATTTTTCGGCATAAGTCGGATCATCGCCGGGGCAGAGGACGAAATACCCGCCGGTATCTTCGACCGCCTCCGGCGCGATACGGCGCAGGATGCGATTTTCGTCGATGCACTCTCTGGCGCTTTCCGGGTCACGGACGGCATAGCGCGCCCCTGAATGCAGCAGTCCGTGATAGCGCCCGCTCGTGCCGGTCGCCAGATCGCCCATTTCGACCAGCACCACCCGGACGCCTCGAAGCGCCAAGTCCCAGGCGATCCCACCGCCGGTCGCCCCGCCACCGATCACCAATACATCACAGTCCATCGCATTGGCTCATTCTATCCACAGCTTCGCACGGTCCACAGCTTTGCGCCAGCCCGCCGCCAGCGCTTCCCGACGGTCGGCAGACATCGCCGGTTCGAAGGTGCGCTCGACCCGCCACTGCGCGGCGATCTGGTCCTGGGTCTCCCAGAAGCGCATCGCCAGACCCGCCAGGTACGCCGCGCCTAACGCCGTCGTCTCGGTCACCACCGGGCGCTGTACCGGCACGCCCAGGATGTCGGCTTGGAACTGCATCAGGAAATCGTTACGCACCATCCCGCCGTCCACCCGCAGGGCGGTGAGACGCAAGCCGCTGTCCGCCTGCATCGCCTCGACGACATCGCGCGTCTGATAGGCGACGCTCTCCAGCGTAGCGCGGACGATCTGCGCGCGACCGCTGCCGCGCGTCAAGCCGACGACCGCCCCGCGCGCGAACTGATCCCAGTGCGGCGCGCCCAACCCGACGAACGCCGGTACGACGTACACGCCGCCGGAATCGGCGACAGAACGCGCCAGCGTTTCGCTCTCCGCCGAGTCGCGAATTAAGCCCAGTTCGTCGCGGAGCCACTGCACGGCTGCCCCGGCGATGAAGACACTGCCCTCCAGGGCGTACTGGGTCGGCTGGTTTTCGCCCAGCTTCCAGGCGACCGTAGTCAGCAGGCGGTTATTCGAAACGACGGCTTCGCTGCCGGTGTTCATCAGCATGAAGCAGCCTGTGCCGTAAGTATTCTTCGCCAGTCCCGGCTGGTGGCAGACCTGCCCGAAGGTCGCCGCCTGCTGGTCGCCCGCCACGCCGGTGATGGCGATTTCGCCGCCGCCCAGCAGGGTGGTCGCCCCATAGTCGGCGCTGCTGGGCAGCACGCGCGGCAGGACGGAGCGCGGAATGCGCAGTCGATCCAGGATCGGCTGACTCCAATCGCCGGCGCGGATGTCATAGAGCAGCGTTCGACTGGCGTTGCTCACATCCGTCAGGTGCGCCCTGCCCTCCGTCAGCCGCCAGATCAGGTACGTGTCAACCGTGCCAAACGCCAGTTCACCCCGTTCGGCGCGCTCGCGGACGCCGGGGATATTGTCCAGCAGCCATCCCAGCTTGGTCCCAGAGAAGTAGGCGTCGGTGACCAGCCCGGTCGTCGCGGCGATCACCTGGTCGAACCCCTCCGCCTTCAGCATTTCGCACATCGCTGCCGTCCGGCGGCACTGCCAGACGATGGCGTTGGCGACCGGTTCGCCGGTTCGCCGGTCCCATAGCAGCGTCGTCTCGCGCTGGTTGGTGATGCCGATCGCCGCCACGTCCTGCGCCGCCAGCCCCAACCGGCTCAGCACGGTCTGCGCCACATCCAGCTGAGTCCGCCAAATGTCCTGCGGATCATGTTCCACCCAGCCGGGCTGTGGGTAGATCTGCCGGAATTCCTGCTGCGCCGTCGCGGCGATCTGCCCGGCGTGATCAAACAGGATCGCCCGTGAGGAAGTCGTGCCCTGGTCGAGGGAAAGAACGTAACGCGCCATCGAATCCACCTTCATCCGCGCAAACTCTCTCTACGCCATAGTCTTTTCGCCGCCATTATAACGCCGAGGGGAGTGATTGCGGCAATCTGGTGGAATCAAAAAGAGCGACGGGCAGTCGCTCGAGGACGCGACGCGTTACAGTTACATGGCGGAAGCCGGCGGGATGCGGCGGTTGATCTCGTGCATCATGCGAGTCGCCAGCTCATCCTTTGTGAAGTATTCATCGGCTCCGGCGGCGCGGCTGTCACGGATGACCTGTACGTCGCTCAACGCCGAAAGCATGAAGATAGGGGTTTGGCGGGTGTCCAGCCTATCGCGAATCCTGCGGCACAGACGAATCCCATCGAGACCGGGCATCATATAGTCCAGGATGATAAGATCGGGCGTCGTCGTGTCAAGAATCCCTTCCACCTGAAGCGGGTCGGTCGTCACCAGAACTTCAAATCCCTTTTTGCGCAGGATCAAGTTCAGCATGTGCGTCATCGACAGCTCATCGTCCACGACCAGGATGGTTCTACTCATTGTCCCTGCTTTGTCCTACGACTACAGCGCGATAACCCAGAGAGCCGGACATCCAGGTTCCTGCGTCCGGCTCAGTCAGTCATGAATCGATGGCGTTCTGAATTATCCATTTCACAGCTGCAGCGAGATTTCGCCTGCCAGCTCCTCCAATGATTCTGCCTGGATACCGCGAAGCCATTGTTGCGTTTCTAATGATAACCCGAACGAAGACAAAAGGCTCGAATCCCGATCGTATACCAGCCGGGCGCACAGGGCATCGTCCAGAAGTGCGCTGGTCAACATGCGATTGATCCGCCGTTTTTCGTCCTGACCTATAAGATATCCGCGCCAGACCGGTCCGCGACGACGTACAGACGCGGGAAGGTCAATGATTTCGAGGGGGTTCTGGCGTGGGTTGGCTAGAGCCATCACGTCTCCTCAGTCACCCAATTGAACTTGTGGGAAAACGATCTCCGTACGATGAACTTACGGATGCGGAACGTCAGGTCCACCACCGGAAGAACCATCCGCGCCCACGATGCCGACGCCGACGAGGCTCAGCGCGAGCATAGTGACCAGCATGATCATCTTGGTGCGGCGCATATCGGAACCAACCCACGTGCTGAGCAGGACGAGATTCGACTTCATGATGGTTCTCCTTATCAGACAGACGCTTCATTCGTTGATGTCTGTACTGTATCGGAGACCACTCAACATGGCGCTTACCAGCGAAAAAAACACCTGTGCGCGCGATTGTCGGGGTTGCTGCGCTGTGGATCAGTGCCGGACGGGGACAGGAACGGACGGGCGCGCCCGTCGCAGCGCTGTCATTGCCCGGCGATCCTAAAGCGCCGGGCAGAACGCGCCTGAGCTTTCGCCGCTTCTTTAGCACGGCTTTTCGGCGGAGCCTGTGTTTCCAGCGCGTTCAGCAGCCTTCCCGCCGCCGCCGCGATCGCCTCGACCGCCGCAGCAAAAGCCGCTTCGTTCGCCTTCGAGGGTTTGTTGAAGCCGCTCAGTTTGCGCACAAATTGCAGCGCGGCTGCGCGCACCTCATCTTCAGTGGCGGGCGGCTCGAAGTTGTACAGGGTCTTGATATTTCTGCACATGGTCTGTTCTCTCGCTTCTATCGTCGGCTCTGGGGCAGAGCAATGCCAGCCGCGCATCGAATGACGGCAAGGCGCACGCGGCAAGTCCCTCGGCAGATCAGTTCAACAGGTTTGCGACGAGCTGTACCGTCTCCTGAGCCGGTTCCGCCCCCAGCTCTTCAAGGAAGATGCGCCGCATCTTTTCATAGTGGCTCTTGATCTTCTGTTTCTGACCCAGCGCCCGATAGGCGATCATCAGGCTGCGATGCACTTCTTCGCGCAGGGGGTCGATCTTCAGCGCCTGCTGAAACATCTTCGCCGCCTCGCTGAAGTCGGCGCGCATCTGAGCGCATTCGCCCGCCGTGATCAGCGCTTCCAGGTACAGATCATTCAGGCGTTCACGAGTCTCTTCGATCCAGTTCGAATACAAGCCGGGCAGGAACTCGCCCTGATACAGCGCAATGGCGCGCCGCCACAGTTCTGCCGTATTGAGTTCGCGCAGCGGTTTGCCGCGTGCTTCTTTCACGGTGCGCTCGAAAATATGCGCGTCTGACCACAAATCGACATCCGAGTTGATGCCGTATACCTCATCCTGATGCACGATCACGTTCGTGCCGACCGCCTGCCGGGCACGATGGACGGTGGCATGGAACAGCGCGCGCGTCTTGTCCTCCGACTTATCGGGCCAGAATTCCAGGCAGATGTCTTCGCGCCGCCGCGCCCCTTCGAACAGCAGGTAAAGGAAGACTTCGCGCGCCGCCGCCGACCGCCACTCCGTCGCCAGCACCAGAGTGCTGTCGCGTTCGAAGATCTCCTTACCCATCGTCTGAACGCGCAGGCTGTAGGTGCGGATTCCGCCGCTTTCACGCTGGTCGTTCAGCGCGATGATGTTGGCGGGGTGAATCTGCGCCTTGCGCAGCCGGCGCACCGCCTGGGTGAGTGCCGTAAAGCGAGCGCCGGCATTGGCGAAATGTGCCGCAGCCAGCGAGGAGAAAGCCAGTTCGGCTATCGCCGTCTGGACCATCTGCTTCTCTTCGAGATGCCTGGTAATTGCGCTCAGCGCGCTGTCGGCAGCGGCGATCTCACCGCTGACCAGGCATACCTGGGCATGTACCGCTAGAGCGTGCGCCAGTTCCGTCGGAGCCTGAAGTGTGCGCAGTCGGTCCAGATGACCGGCGATTTCGCCGAGCGCCTCGTTGCTGCGCGCGGTCTGCGCCATCACGGCGCAGCGCGACACTCTGGCAACCGTGACTTCCAGATGCAGATCGTGCGCTGTGGCAATGGCTTCGGCTTCCACAAGCAGCTGTTCGGCATCGTCGCACTGATCCTGCCAGCGCCGCAGCCACGACAGCCCGATCAGAACGTTGACCCGAATATACGGCTCGCTGCTCCCGGCGAGTTCTATGGCGCGGTTGTACAGGCTGACCGCCTCTTCGAACGCGCCCCGGTCCCGCTGGAGGTCGGCATACGTCCAGGAAAGATAGGCTTCGATACGCCGGTCTGTGCGGGCGGCGATACGCAGCCCTTCCTGGATGTGATTCTGCGCTTCGTCGAAATCACCGCATAGATAAAGGAAGTGTCCCAGGTTGTTCAGTGCCTGCGCCAGCGCCACCTGCCCCCCGAGTTCGCGGCGCAGCGTCACCACCGTCTGAAGACAATCTGCCGCATCCTGGATGCGCCCCACCTGGCGGTAGGCGACATCGAGGTCCATCAGCAGTTTGGTCAGGGCGAATCGATCGCTGTGGGCTTCGTAGAGCGGTCGCGCCGCCTCAAGATCGCGCAGCGCCTCGTCGGCGAGACCCAGACGCAGCTTGGCGAAACCCATCAGGCGCAGCGCCGCCGCGTTCAAGTGCGGCAGGTCGCCTGTCTGTGCGAATACGGTCTCGGCGCTGCGAATCGCCGTCAAATGCTCACCGCGCTGCATATCGAGATGACCGCGCAGCAGCAGGACCCGCACCACTCCCTCAATATTCGCCTGCTCCTCGAAACGGCGCTCCGCCTGGTTCAGGTTCGCCCTCGCCTGATCGTAGTCCAGGCGCTCGACATCGAGGACCGCGCATAGATACAGCAGCCATCCGCAGAACACGCCGTGCTGCGTCAGGTCGGCGTTCCAGCGCTGAAGCGTCTCCATCTTCCCCTGATCGTAGTAGGTTCGCGCGTAAAGCTCGATCAGCCGGACGGCATCGTCAAAATATCCGCCGGCGATATACTGCTGGACCGCTTCATCGACGAAGTGGTGATCCTCGTACCAGCGCGCTGACTCGATGTGATGCGTCCGATACTGGGCAGGATCGCGCTGGAAGTATTCACGCTGGAGGTATTCACGGAAGAGTCCGTGATACATCATGCCGCCTGGAACTGGCATGACGAACAGATTGCGATCCGCCACTTCTTGCAGCAGCGCCATCGCATTTGGCAGGCGCAGCGCTTCGATCAGCAGTTCGGGCTGCATACGTGTCACCGTCGAAGATGCCAGCAGAAAATCGCGGATCATCGGCGTCTGCGCGCTGACCATGTTGCGCGCCAGCGCGTCGAACAGCGTTTCCGGCGACCCTACGCCGAAGATCGTGCTGTCGGTGAATTCAGCATTGAGCGGTTGAAACACCAGCATCAGCCCGGTGGGCCACCCTTCCATACGCTTGACAAGCGCATCGACATCTCGGCGCGCCGCCAGCGGAATGCCGCCGATCACCTGCGCCAGATGCTCCACCTCGTCGGGGACAAAGCGCAGCGACTGAGCGCCCAGAGGCAGCACTTCGTGACGGGCGATCATTTCAGGACCGATTACATCCAGCACAACGCGGCTGATCAGGACCAGATGACAGTGACGCGGCAGCGCGGCGATGAGCGACGACAGCCATGTTTCAGCCGCCTGCGAGCCGTGCAGATGATGCGCGTCATCGATGAAGTAGATGATGTCACGCCCGCCCTGCGCACGCAGATAGTCGCTCAGGCTGTTGGTCAGTTCGACGATAGAAAGACCGGGGGTCGGTTCACGAACCGACACATCGACATAGGTCTCGCCCAGGGCGGCGAGCGCCTGAAAGTGCAGGTTGTAGACATCGCGCTGCGTTTCGTCCACGACATGCCAGACGACACTGGCGTGGGTTTGCGCGGCGAATTGCAGGGCGAGCGTGGTCTTGCCATATCCCGGCGGCGCGCAGAGGAAGGTGAGCCGATGCTCCAGGATGCGGTCGAGCTGTTCGAGCAGGCGTGGGCGCTCAATGAGATTGGGAGATCCTCGCCCGGTGATGCGCTGCACAATATCCGGTATCATCGATGCATCCGCCTTAACTCGCTCAGCGCCTCTGCGGCTGTGATCGTCGCCGCCGTCGTCATTCCCTATCCTAGTTTCTGCTCGTACAGGGTGCGATGCTTGATCGCTTCACCAAATACCGACAAGCCGGCATTCAGCAGGACCAGCCCGATCAATCCAAACCAGAACCAGCCGCCTTTTTTGCGCGCTTTCAACACGACGGCATGACCCACAACGGTCACGCCCGCGCCCACCAGCAGCAGACCGCGCGGCGCATTCGTGCTCCATTCTTCGTAGTGTTGATCCATCACGGTTGAGTCCTCTGCGCAGCTTCTTGATTCTATTACTAGATATCGACAGAATCATACTCTGTCACAAAGAACTTTCCAACTCACCTTGTTCAAGCGCCCCCCTGGGCAATGCCTGATCTGCTGCTCCTGAAGGCGATTATCCTTCAGAATTACGACAAATAAACCATCTTTGCAAACCCGCCGCCGTGCCTTAAGTCACATTTCCCAAACCTCACTGTCACGACTGTGCAGTCGGAGACGGTTCTTGGCTGTACTTGGTGGTGAGCCGGGAATCTCATCGGGACGATATCTATCAGATGCTCACAGCGCCGACCGCGCCGATGCGCAGGGTCGATAATGCCGACATCCCGGTCGCCTGAGATGTCGATCCCAGGCGGCTGCCACGCCCTATGCGCCGCCGGGCGGACGAAATCCTCGACAGCCCGTCCGCATCCGCATATGATAATATCTAGTCCAGCATCGACCATGAGCAGTGGGTTCTCTGCGCATTTGTGATGACCAACAGTTCTGACAGCGGATTGATCCAGCGCGTCCGGGCGGAGTTACAGCTGCACGACCGGGCGATGAGCGCTTCGAGTTGCGGCATCACCATCGCCGACGCCGTCGATCCTGAACTCCCGCTGATCTACATCAATGAAGGGTTCACCCGTATCACCGGTTACAGCCCTACAGACACCCTGGGGCGCAACTGCCGTTTCTTGCAGCGCGAGGACCGGGACCAGGAGAACCTGCCCCTGCTGCGCAGCGCTCTGCGCGGCGCGCAGGACTGCACCATCGTCCTGCGCAACTACCGCAAGGACGGCACGCCCTTCTGGAATGAACTGTTCACCTCACCGATCTTCGACGATCAGGGGCGCCTGACCCATTTTGTCGGCATTCAGACCGATGTCACCCGGCGCGTGGAAGCAGAAGAGGCGCTGCGCCGCGAACGCGACTCGCTGGAAAAGACGCTGGCGCAGCTGCGCCATACTCAGGCGATGCTGGTCCATTCGGAGAAGATGAACGCCCTGGGTCAGCTGGTCGCCGGAGTCGCCCACGAGATCAATAACCCCCTGGCATTCGTCACCAGCAACATTCACAGCCTGCAGCGCACCATAGACGATATTTTCAGCACCTACAGCCGGCTGGAGGCGTTGGCAGCTGCCGGAGCCGCCGACCAGGCGCTCATCCAGTCCATCCGCGCCGATGCCGATCTTGATTTCATCGCGGAAGACACCGCCGATCTCCTGAAAGCCTCTCTGGGCGGGTTGAGCAGGGTCAAGAAGATCGTCGATGGGCTGCGAACGTTCTCCCGGCTCGACGAAGCCGAGCGAAAACTGACCGATTTGCAGGAGGACCTGGAAAGCACGGTGCTGCTGGCGGGCGTCGAGATGCGCGGCAGAGTCCAGGTCCGCTTCGACATCGACGACCTTGCGCCGATCATGTGTTACCCGGCAGCGCTGAACCAGGTCTTCCTGAATATCATCATGAACGCCGCGCAGGCGATCCCTGATTCGGGAACTCTGACGATCACGGCGCGCGATCAGGGCGATCACATCATGATACGCTTTTCCGACACCGGCACAGGTATCGCGCCGGAGGTCCTGCCCCACATCTTTGAGCCGTTCTTTACCACCAAGCCGGTAGGCAAAGGGACGGGATTGGGCTTGGCAATCGCCTATCAGATCATCACCGAACATCATGGGGGGACGATCACCGTCGATTCGACCCCCGGTATGGGCGCAGCATTTACGATTACACTTCCGAAAGGGACAGGCGCGTGACGGAACCGATGCTGCTCGACGGCTCTACCGTCGATTTCAAGGCAGTCCTGGGCGGCAGCTGCAACCTGCTGATCGTCGATGACGAAGATGAAATTCTGAAGGCGCTCCAGCGTCAGTTCAGGCGCGACTATCAGATCTTCCTCGCTCACAGCGCAGACGAGGGTTATCGCCTTGTGACCGAAGCGCCGATCCACGTGATCATCAGCGACCAGCGTATGCCGGGGATCAGCGGCGCGGAGTTTTTCGGCAAGATCAAGACGGAATTCCCGGACGCAGTGAGGCTTCTGCTCACCGGCTACGCGGATATTCAGGCGGTGATCGAGGCGATCAACGACGGCAATATCTTCCGCTACATCCCCAAACCCTGGAACCCGGTTGAGCTGGATACTATCGTCCGCGAAGCCTTCCAGCGCTGCGCGCTGATCATCCAGAACCGGCGGTTGGTCAAAGAGCTTCGCGATACGAATGCTCAGCTGGAACAGCGGGTCGCCGAACGCACCAACGAACTCGCCGAGATGAATGATCGCCTCAAGGTGCTGAACGGGCAGAAGGATGCCTTTCTCGGCATGGCAGCCCACGATCTGCGCACGCCGATCACCATCATTCAGGGGTTCACCGATTTGCTGGCGCACCCCAAATCCAGCCAGGAGGATACCCGGCAGTTCGTTCAGATCATCCGTGAGACCCTGAGCCAGATGCTCAACCTGCTCGACGACATTCTGGACATCACGGTGATTGAATCGGGCAAGCTGACTCTGCGCTCGCAGCCCACCGAGATCGCCGGTTTTGTGGAGCGCGTGGCGCGGCTGAACCGCTTCATCGGCAATCCCAAAGGCATCGCCCTGGTGACGGAGCTTGAGCCGAATCTGCCCCTGGCGACGTTCGATCCACTGCGCATCGAACAGGTGCTGAATAACCTGCTCAGCAACGCCTTCAAGTTCTCTCACAGCGATACGCAGGTGACGCTGTGCGTGGTCCGAAAAGGCAGCGAGATCGAATTCTCGGTGCAGGATCAGGGTTTGGGCATTCGCGAAGATGAGATCGACAAAGTCTTCGGCGAATTCCAGCGGGTCAGCACGCAGCCCACCGCGAACGAGACCAGCACCGGCTTAGGGCTGTCGATCTGCAAGCGCATCATCGCCCTGCACGGTGGACAGATCGGCGTGTCCAGCCGTGATGGCGAGGGCAGCCGCTTCAGCTTCACCCTGCCGCTGTAATCTACCCTGCAACTCCCTGCCCTGGTTTTCGTATACCTTCGTGAAGTGACAACACAGAGGGCTTAGGGGGCTGCATCATGAACGTACAGGTAAATCGCAACAGTTTCGGCGCGCTGGCACTCATCGCTGCAGGGGTGCTGCTGTTCGCCTTTCAGGCGCTCAATATCGATCTGGGCGACATCCTGGGGCAGTTCTGGACCCTGTTGGTGATGGCTCCAGGAATCGTCTTTCTGCTCATCGCCTGGTCGGGAGACCGCAGCACCAGCGGTTTCGCCTTCCCCGGTATGATCATTTTCGGCACGGGCGCAATTCTGACCTACCAGAATCTCACGGATCACTGGGAAAGCTGGGCGTACATCTGGACGCTCTACCCGGGACTCGTCGGCATGGCGATGATCTTCAACGGGTCGCGCCAGAACGCCCCCAACGAGGTGAAGACCGGGCGGCAGATGCTTCAATGGTCGCTGGTCGCCTTCGTGATCGGGCTGGTCTTCTTCGAGTACTTCATCTTCGGCGGTAACACGGCGCTGGTGCGCTATCTGCTGCCGGCGGCGCTGCTGACGGTTGGCGCCTGGCTGCTGCTGGCGCGGCGCAATGAGACCGGCGAGAAGCCGAAGCGCACCTTCGTCGGCGGCGGAGACACGCCAGGGCTGAAGGCGAGCGACGCCGACATCACGCCGGAACTGCGCCGTAAGATCGACGAGGCGCTGCGCGAGGGCGATCCGGTCTGAAGCAGGGTCTCGCATCTTTTCAACGGGCGGGCGACCGACGGTTATCCCCTACATCTGATGACTCGTCGGGGCAATCCGGCGGGTCGTCCGTCAGATAAATCCATCCGCTATGGGGGTCTGGCGTACATCCAGGTTCACACACTTTCCAGCAGGGGCGCGAATCCTCGCGCCCCTGGCATTTCCTCGATCTTTAACATTCCATCCCCATCACTTAACAATATCCTCGGTGCATTGGTGGAGAATATCGACAGAAGTTTAACAAAAACCTATTGCGTTTAACCAGAATTTAACATACAATAATCCTTGTGTTCGATGATATGGCATTATGGCTGTATCTTTAGCGGCGTTCCTGTGAACGCAAGGGAAGGTAGCAGAATGACCGCATTCATGATCATCGTATGCGTGTTGGTGCTGCTTCAGATCAGCTACTTCCTTGTGATACTCACGGGCGAACTCACCTTCTGGCTCAAAGACCGACTTGGCGAGGCGTACCGGAAAAGCAAGAAACAGCAGGAAGCAGTTCCATTCACAGCCACGGTCATGCCCAAAGCATAGCGCCGAGCTTTTCCTGAGTTCAGCGATGAAAAACGGGCGAGCATACGCCCGTTTTTGATTCCCCTCCCGTGCGCTGATGCGCTGCCTGTTGATCTGTCCCCTATGGAAGCGGCGGAGACTCGCTCAGCGCGGCGAAGTTCTCGCGCAGCATGGCATAGATCTGGGTATCGCGCAGGCTTTCGTCGTTCGAGCGCGCTTCACGTCGAAGCACCGCTTCCAGCAGGAAACCGGCGCGGCGTGCGACGGCGGCGCTGCGCACATTGCGCGCGTCACAGCGAATCTCGACCCGTTCCGCCCCCAGTTCGTCGAAGAGATAGCGCGTCAGCTTGCGCACCGCTTCGGTGATATACCCCTGACCGGTTGCGCGTGTACGCCCCCAGTAGCCCAGTTCGAAGCGCGGCACATCCCAACGGATGTGATGAACGCCGACTGTGCCGACGACCAGCCGATCGGATTTGCGCAGGATGATGAAATTGAACTCCTGACGATTGACGAACTTCTGCGCGGCTTCCCGCACGACGTTCTCCGTCTCGGAAAGAGTTGGCATCACCTTCGCCCAATCCATCCAGGTATGCAGTTCAGGAAACGAGTCCTCGACCGCCTCATGAAGCAGCCGCCCATCGCCGGGCTGCCAGATGCGCATCAGCAGCCGCTCCGTCTCGTGCTGTTTTGGGATGTAAAACGCCGAGTGTTCGTCCATGTCACTTCCTCGGGTTCGACCGTATCGCCGATTTCCGAACTACTATAGCCGATCATACGCTGCACAGCGCGCCGGTGATATACTTCGCGGCATCTCGATAGTCCATTGAGCGGGTCGCGATTCCAACCCATGACGCAGCAACGCAGCAGTGCAAGCCTCATGACGCGCCTGGCGCGCGTCGATACCACCCCGCCCTGGTCGCTCGCTTCGGCGGCGCTGATCCTGGTCTTCGCCTTCATCGTGCTGATCGTCGGCACGACCGCCGCCTATGTCTGGCTGGGGGATCGCAGCACCACACCGCTGATCGGCTGGACTCTGGGCTGCCTGCTGATCGCCGCGCTCGTCTGGCAGACCCGCGCGCAGGACCGCGCCGATCTGCGGCTGGGTGCGTCGTCAGCGCCTATCGCCCTGGTGATGTTCATCGGCGTCGGAGCGGCGGTCGCCATTGACGTGCTTGGCTTGGCGGTGACCCGCGCCTTCCTACCGGTGCCCGAGCTGCTGGATATCAGCATTGACGGCGTCTCTGCCGGTGACATTGCCCTGGCGGCGCTGTTCCTGATCGTCGCCCAACCGATCGGCGAGGAGCTGGCGTTTCGCGGCGTCGGGCTGCCCGCGCTGCGCGCGGCGCTCGGCGGCTGGATCGGATTGATCGTAGCGTCGGCTGCCTATGGAGTCTTTCACTGGGTCGCCTACACGCCGGCGTACAGCGCCGAAAGTGGAGCCGCCGCCGCTGTCTGGTATGGCTTGATCGCTCCCATCGCGGCAGGTCTGCTCTTCGGCGGTGTTCGAGTCGTGACCGGTTCGACGCGCGCCGCCATCGCCGCCCACATGGCGTTTGGCATCTTCGCCCTTTTCAAGCTGTTGGCGCTGGTGAACTGATGCTGCACAAGATCGTCGTCGCTTCGACCAACCCGGTGAAGATCAACGCCGCGCTGAACGGCTTCAGACGCATGTTCGCGGGCAGGGATTATGTCGTCACCGGCGTGAGCGTGCCCTCCAGCGTGAGCGATCAGCCGATGAGCGATGAAGAGACGCGCCAGGGAGCGCTCAATCGTGCGCGGGCGGCGCATACTGCCCAGCCCGACGGCGATGTCTGGGTCGGCATCGAAGGCGGCATCGACTCGGCGCGCGGCGTGATGGAGGCGTTCGCCTGGGTCGTCATCACCGACGGCGCGCGCACCGGCATGAGCCGGACTGCCGCCTTCACCCTGCCAGAGGAGACGGCGGCGCTCATCCGCCAGGGGCTTGAACTCGGCGACGCCGATGACCGCATCTTCGGGCGCAGCAACTCCAAGCAGCAGAACGGCTCCGTCGGCATCCTCACCGGAGATGTCATCGACCGTCTGGCGTTTTACGAACAGGCGGTCATCCTGGCGCTGATCCCCTTCAAGAACCCGGCGCTGACCTTCGCCCCGCACTCTTAAAGACGAATCGAAGTGCGATTCCGCCTCACTCGCCCGCCAGACTGCTGAAGAAGTTGGCGCAGGTGATGCGTTCGCTGGTCGCCATCGCCTCAAATTCCTCGCCCAGGTCCATCGCCAGCGCGGCGTTCAGGTCGGCGGTTCCCTGCTCTATCGCCCCCTGCGCAGCGCGCGATTCGGCGCGCAGGACCAACAGCACAGGATGCCCTGGCTCGATCTCCAGCCCACTGGTGTATGCCACCTCCGCCTGGGCGTGATCGCCCAGGCTGCAATAGGCAAGCCCTTCCAGCAGGTAGAGATCGGCGAGATCGGCGCGCAGACTCAGGGCGCGCTGAACATCGGCGATGACGCTGTCGTACTGTCCGAGGATCAGGTTGGTGTAAGCGGCGAAGAACGGTCCCCAGATGATGGCATCATCCTGCCCGTAAAGCGCCTGTAAGGTGCGGTTGGCGAACGCGGGATCGGGGAATTCGCGAAGTACGGTGCGCATCAAGGCGCGGGCGTCGCTGATGCGTCCGTCGCGCATGGCGATCAGCGTCGCAAACGGATAAGGGAAATTGGCGTTCGGTTTAAGGGCAATCGAGGAGTCCAGATCGCGCCGCGCTGCTGCATAATCGCCGGTCAGATAGTGGAGCGCGCCGCGATAGTTGAGCGGGAACCAATCCTCCGGGCGACCAGCGACGATGCGATCGTAGGCGGCGACGGCGGACGGGTAGTCGCGCGTATAGGTCGCCGTGTTGGCGATCAGATAGTAGGGCTGAAGCCAACTTTCCGGCGCAAGGCGCTGCGCCGTCCCCAGGTCCTGCGCCGACCCGGCAAAATCACCGATGCGCTGGCGCGCCAGCGCCCGGAACAGATAGAGGAGGGGGTTGCCGCCTTCCAGGGCAATCGCCGCGTCGAGCGTCTGCACGGCTTCCGGCGCGGCGGCGCTGAATCGCTCCAGCGCCCGGTGCGCCAGCGCGGCAGTTCCGCTGCCCACAACTTCGCCTGAAGGCATCGCCAGTTCATTGAGGATGGTCATCGTGCGCAGCAGCTCGTAGCCGTCGCCATCGGCATTGTGCAGCAGGATCAGCGCGGTCAGCACCTGAGGCGCGGTCGTTTGGACGCGCTCGTCGGTCAGGCGCACCCGTACGTTCGCCAGTTGATCGATGATCGCACGGTCAAACGGGTTGTGCGAGAACGATTCCAGCGAACCCGTCTGGACCGTCAGATCGACCAGATCGTCGCTGTAGTTCCCCCAGATCACCACCGTCGCGCCGACTTCTTCGGCGCGTGCCAGCGCCTCTTCCGATGAAGTGACCACCTGAGGATAGTGGCGCACGCGAATGGGCGAAAACGGCACTTCGACTTCCAGACGCTGAGCCAGATCATCCAGCACGAAGCGCGTGGCGTCGCGCGCGCTGGCGCGCAGCGGTTCAAAATCGGCAACCAGCACCATCACCTCGCCATCCCCGACCGGCTGCACCACCGGCGCGTTCGCCGGTGGCGCGGGAGCCATGATCTGCGACAATGCCACGCCGACCATCAGCAGCAGAGCGACAGCGAACAGCGCCACCAGCCCCCAAACCAGCCGAGAACGCGGACGAGCGACAACGCCAAAGTGTGCCTGAATAGTCTTGACCAGCCGCTGCGCCTGCGCATCCAGCGGTTGATCCTGCTGGATGACGAAGGGCATCCGGCTGCGCATCCCTTCCAGAGCGGGCGGCAGCGCTTCGGGCAGCGCTCCGCCGTTGACCAGCACCGGAATGATCAGCATGTCGGGGCGGCGCAGCCCGGCTTCGATCTGCATACGCATGACATCTTTGGGGTTATCGATTGCCCGTCCTGTCGATGCCGTGCGTCGGTCGCGCGGCATCCCCGCCCAGCTGGGTCCGATCACCACCAGCATAACGTCAACCGAGCCAACGATATCGTTCGCCAGGACGTAGCGCGATACCGTGCGGTCGGCGATGCGATCCACATCGCGGACGATGTTGTTTTCACCCAGGATGGCGGCGATCTGGTCATATAGGCGTCCGGCAATTTCGCCGCTGTCCTCACGCCGGTAGGCGATGAACAGGCGCGGTGTGGTCACCCCGCGCGGCGGAGTCCTCGCTTCGACTGGCGTGCTGACCAGCGAATTCCTCGCGCCGACCACCGTCTCGCCCGTAGGTTCGCGCACTGCCGTCACCGGGGTGATCGGGGTTGGGGCGAAGCGCGACAGCAGTTGGGTCGCTTCGATCTCGCGCTGTTCCTGATCGACGCGGCGCAGGTGAACCAGAATGCGCTCCAGTTCGACCCCGATCTCGCGCACGCTGCCGATTCGCTCGTTCGGGTCCTTTGCCAGCAGCGTTTCCAGCAGCGCCGCGATGTCTCCCGGAAGATCGGGACGATCCAGGCGAGCGTCTGGGACCGGCTTACGCAGGATCGCCGTCAGCATCGCGGCGGCGGTGTTCTCCTGGTAGGCATGATGACCGGTCAGCATCTCGAAGAGTATCATGCCGAACGACCAGATGTCGCTCTTTTCGCTGTGCGCTTCGCCGGCGCTGACCTCCGGGCTGAGATAGGCTATCGTCCCCAGCAGGCTGCCGACCTGGGTCAGGAGAGTCTGAGCATCGGCGACATGCGCCACGCCGAAATCGGTCAGGCGCGGCGTGCCATCTTCCGCCAGCAGGACGTTGCCGGGTTTCAGGTCACGGTGGATAACACCCAGGCGGTGGGTCCGCGTCAGGGCATCCGCCAGATCGAGCGCGATCTGCACCGCTCGTTCGATGGGCAGCGCCCCCTGCCTGCGGATCAGCCCTGAAAGCGAGCCGCCGCTGACGAACTCCATGACGATGTAATTGCGCCCGTCTTCTTTGAAAGTGTCATAGACGCGCACGATGTTGGGATGATTGAGCTTGCGCAGCACGACCGCCTCGCGGCAAAAGCGGTCCACCAGGGTGGGGTCCTGAGCGACGACGTGATCCTTGAGGACTTTGATGGCAACGATCTCGCCGGTCTGGCGGTCGCGTCCACGATAAACCTGACCCATGCCCCCTTCGTCGATCAGCTCGATGAGTTCATAGCGGTCGGCGATCAGTCGGTTTACAGCCATCCCAGTCCTCGACGGTGGAACCATTCAAACCCGCATACGATTGTAGCACGACACGCCGGCGCGGCGCTTCAGCCCGCGCCGCCGCGCTTCCTGCGGGTCTGCTCCGCCTCTGCCAGGATGAAGTCGATGAGACCGGCAATCGTCGGGTCGGGCGGCGTCCCCGGCGGCAGGCGGTAGACCCCGCTCGATGCCAGCCGCCACCCTTTCGCATCGGCGTTCAAATGAGCGACACCGACCTCCAGGGCTTCCACTGTCGTCAGGCGCAGCCGTCCACCCTCCTCCAGCAGCGTTGCCTCCCCCGGAACCGGGTCGATGCATAGTCCGGCGTGATCGCAGGTCTGATCAGCCTCAAGAAGGCGCAGGTGCAGAATCTCCCCCATCGTCGCCAGCTTGGCGCGGGCGGCGGCGCTCAGGTAGCCTGTCACTCGCGCGGCGTCATAGCCCATGCCATCCAGCCCAAGCAGCATCGACCGCCCTTCGGTGACATCGCAGTGCCAGACGCCGGACGCGCACGCCTCGCCCAGGTCCAGCAGCAGGGTCGTCTCGGCTCGGAATTCGCCGCGCAGCCGGCGCAAAAAGGCGCTCAGCCGGGGCAGGGATTCCAGGTCGCCGCGCAGTCGAGCGGTGTAAAGGAGGGTCAGCGTCTTCAGCGGTGCTTCCACTGCGCCGGGCGCTTCTCCACGAATGCCGACATCCCTTCGACCTTATCCTCGGTGCTGAAGGTCAGGTAGAAGTTGCGTTTTTCGTATTCCAGCGCCTGCGTCAGCCCGGTCTCATAGGACTTGTTGACGGCATCCTTGATCAGCCGCACGGCGACGCGCGGCATGGCGGCGATCTTGCCCGCCAGCGCCACCGCCTCGGCGAAGTAGCTCTCGACCGGGTAAACGCGGTTGACCAGCCCGGCGGTCTGAGCTTCCTGGGCGGTCAGATGCCGGTTTCCGAGCAGGACTTCCATCGCCACCGCCTTGCCAACCGCCCGCGTGAGGCGCTGTGTGCCGCCCGCCCCCGGCATGATGCCGATGGTGATCTCCGGCTGTCCGAATTTGGCGGTCTCGCTGGCGACGATCATGTCGCACATCATCGCCATCTCGCAGCCGCCGCCCAGCGCCCACCCGCTCACCGCCGCGATCACCGGTTTGCCCAGGCGGGTCAGGCGCGACCAATCGGTGAAATCATCCTGCATCATCTGCACGGCGCTCACATCGAGCATCTGCTTGATGTCCGCGCCGGCGGCAAAGGCTTTATCGCTGCCGGTCAGCACCATACAGCCGATTGTTTCGTCGCGGTCGAAGGCTTCCAGCGCCTCGAAAATCTCGCGGGTGATCTGGCTGTTCAGGGCATTGAGCGCCTGCGGTCGGTTGAGTCGCACCACGCCAACGCCATCCGCCGGCTTTTCCGTCAGAATCATCTCGTAAGTCATCTTCAGTCCCTTTAGGTCAAGGTGTGTCTATTCGGTTATCTACGGGAAGCGCGCCTGAAATGTCTCGACCGCCTCATCGATCTCCTCGGTCAGAACCGGATCGTCGTCCTCCTTGGGCAGCCGCCGCAGCACATCGATCAGCGCCGTTTTCATGTCGTCATACGCCTGTTTGGCGGTGGCTTCATCGGCGAAGAAGCGCGTATGCACCATCCAGCCGTAGACCGTGACTGTGATGGCGAAGGGCGCGCGCAGACACCCGCTTTCCAGCATGATGCGCGCCCCGTCGTCGTGCTGCTCATCTTCGACGACGGTTCCACCTTCCGCGCCGGTGATGCCGCGCGTCTCGCCCCGTTCGAACGGATACCAGTAGGGTGAGGCAAGGTTCATAATCTTTTCCCTTTTGTCCGCGCAGAAAACAACTTCGCGCTACAATGAGACGCAATAATACCCGATTCCCTGGGAGGGCGGCACGTTTCGCCAACGTTTAGAATATGTTACATTCTTTCGAGTTTGAGCCTTGGCGCAGGAGCGGCGCGTATGTTCAGCTTCATCAGACGGTTTTTCGGCATGAATCAGGACGACGCGCCGCCGACAGCTGCGCTGGAGGCATTCACGGTTTACTTTCCCAACGGGCAGACGCCGCGCGCGGTCAAGACGCCGGCGCGCATTGATCCGCAGAGCGTCATCGACGCCCTGGGGCTGGAATCGCCCACGCCGACGATCTTCGTCTCCGGCGGTGCGGGCGGCATGGACCTGGATTCGATGACCAGCAGCCGCTCGACCATCGAAGACGGCTTAGCCTGGTTCCTTAATGAGTATCAGGTCACGCTCCTCGACGGCGGCACATCAACCGGCGTCATGCAGCTGATCGGGATTGCCCGGCAGCGAAGGCATTACACCTTTCCGCTGATCGGCGTCGCGCCGGATCAAGTGGTCTGGATGCCAGGTAAAGAGCGCGGCGAAGAGCAGCTTGCCGATCTCGACGCCTTTCATTCCCATTTCGTCCTGACCGATGGCAGCGACTTCGGCGCGGAATCGGAACTGCTGATCAACCTCGCCTACCGACTTTGCGGGCGCGGGGCGCGTCCGCGCCTGTGCATCGTGGTCAACGGCGGGCAGATTGTGAAGCGTGAGGTCCACCGCATGTCCACCCGCGAACCGCGCTTTCCTATCCTGGTCCTGGAAGGCACCGGACGCTTTGCCGATGAACTGGCTGCCGCCAACCGCTCAAAAGCGACCGACGATCCACTCATTCACGATATACTGAGCAAAGGCAACGTCCATTTTCTGCACATCAAGGCGGGCGCAGAACCGCTGCGCAACTGGCTGGAAAACTACTGTGGTTTCTGACACCGATCATCCAGGATGGAGAAGTCCATGAGACAATGCCGCTCCGCCCCTTTCGCCCGGTTGATCCTCTCGCTGGTGGTGGTCGTCCTGTTCGCCGCGCTGCCGGCAGGACGTATCGCCGCGCAGGGCGACCCACCCGCGCAGCCCACCGCCGTCACGGCGCCGCCGGTTGAGACGGTCGAGCCGATTGACCTGGAGGAACTGCGCACGCTGGCAGCCGTCGTGCGCAGCAACGCCGAGGATGCGGCGCGCTACGCCTCTGATGCCAGCAACTTCCTGAGCCTGTTCGAGGCGTTCAGCGTCGTCATCGCGATTGCCGCCGCCTCGCTCGGCGTGGTCGGCGTGACTCGTTTGTTCGCCGCGCAGAGCGCCTTGACCGACGCGCGCAAGCGGCTGCTCGAAGAACTGGCGGGGCTGCGCGCCGATTTCGAACGGCAGATCGAAGAGCGCGAACGGGATCTGCGCGCCCTGGAAGATCAGCTGACGAAGACGCTCGAACTACAGCGGCGGTCAGCGGCGCAGTCGACGCTGGCGCTCTCGCTCCTGCCGCTGGGCGAACGGCAGTATAAGGCGCAGGATTACAGCGGCGCTGCCGAAACCTACAAGCGCGCGCTGAAGCTGGACGAGAACAACCCGCTCATCCATTACCGCCTCGGCTACGTCTACGTGCAGAACGGACAGCTTGAGGAAGCCGAGCGCCACTTGATTCGCGCGCTGGAGATCGATCCCGAATTCGAGCTGGCGCGGGCGGCGCTCGGCTACGTCTACCGGCGCATCTCCGACAAGCAGCCGGAGGGGCTGGACCACGATCTGCTGATGAATCGCGGTGAGCAGTTCCTTCTGGAAGCGCTCAAGGCGCAGCCGCGCCTGGTCGATGAGGATGGCGAATCCTGGTGGGGGTCCCTGGGCGGGCTGTACCGACGCCGGGGGCAGGTCGATCAGGCGATTCACGCCTACGAACAGGCGGCGAAAGTCACCCCACACTCCTCCTACCCGTTCAGCAACCTGGCGCTGCTCTATATGGGCAAACACGACCGCGCCGAGATGCTGCGCACCTACAAACGGGTCGAACGGCTGGCGCGCGGCGAGACTCAGGCGGAAGTCGATAACTACTGGGCATATGCCGACCTGCTCACGTCCAGCCTGGCGATGGGCAAGCTGGAACAGGCGGAAGAGGCGCTCACCTCGGTGCTGGATATCGCCCCGACCGAGTCGGATTACACGCTCACCCTGCTGATCGACACGCTGGAACGCCTCAGGGTTGCCCTGGGCGGGTCAGACTCTGCGCCGCACATCGATCACTACATCGGGCGCATCCGCGAGCATCTCAACCGCCGCGCGAAAAGCTGAAGGTAGGCGGCAAGGAGAGGGATGAGAAAAGATAGAGATGAGGAAATGCAGTACAGCTTCCCTCATCCCTCGTCCCCCATGCCTCATCCCTTTCCTACCCATAGATATCGCGATACTTCTCTTGCAGATAGGTGATGAAATAGCTGCACTCGACCGGTTCACCGGTCAGGCGCTGCGTCAGTTCGTCGGCGGTAAATTTGCGCCCATGCTGGTAGATGTTGACGCGCATCCATTCGCGCAGCGTGTCGAACTTTCCCTGGGCAATCTCGTCGGGGATGGACGGGTGCGCCGCGAGCGCCTGGCGGTAGAACTGCGCTGTCAGCAGGTTGCCGATGGCGTAAGTCGGGAAGTAGCCGATCAAGCCGGATGACCAGTGAACATCCTGAAGGACGCCGAGCTTGTTGCTGGGCGGCACGATGCCCAGGTAGGACTCAAATTTTTCGTTCCACAGCTGCGGCACCTTTTCCAGCGGAACCGCCCCGGTCACCAGGTCGAGTTCGATCTCGAAGCGCACCATGATGTGCAGATTATAAGTCGCCTCGTCCGCTTCGACGCGCACGAACGACGGCGCAACCCGGTTGATGGCGCGGTAGAACGTCTCTAGATCAACGCCGCCGAGCTGGTCCGGGAAGGTACTCTGAAGCTGAGGATACGCCCAGGTCCAGAAGGGGCGGCTGCGCCCAACGAAATTCTCCCATAGGCGCGACTGCGACTCGTGTACGCCGAGCGAGGTTCCGCGCGACAGCGGCGTGCCTTCCAGCGCCGGGTCAACGCCCTGCTCGTACATGGCATGTCCTGATTCGTGCATCGTGCCGAACAGCGCCGGGTTCAGATAGTCGGAGTTGTAGCGCGTGGTGATGCGAACGTCGCCCTGTGAAAAGGTGATGCAGAACGGATGCACCGCCACATCCTGCCGCCCCCGTTCAAAGTCGTAGCCGTATGCCCGAACCATCTGTTCGCCAAATGCGCGCTGTTTGTCGATGTCGTAGGTCTGGCGCAGCAGCGCGTCGCTGACCCCGTCGCCACGCTCTTTGATCGCCGCCACCAGGCTGACCAGCGCGCCTTTGTGAGCGTCGAACAGCTTCTTGACGCGGCTGGCGGTCATCCCCGGCTCGTAATCGTCGAGGAAGGCGTCGTAAGGATGCTCGCTGTACCCGCGAAACTCTGCTTCGCGCCGTTTCAGGTCGAGGATGCGCTGCAGAGCGGGCAGGAACTTGCCGAAATGATCCTGCGCGCGCGCTTCCGCCCAGACTTCATGCGCGAGCGTCTCCGCCTCCGCCAGTTCCGCCACCAGACTGGAGGGCACACAGGTCGATTTTCGAAAGTCCCGTTTGGCGACACGAAGCATACTGGCTTCGACAGAATCGTAATCCGCGCTGCCAACTTCGGTTTCGGCGTCGGCGATCAGCCGCGCCGTCTCGTCGCTGATCAGCATCTCATGGGCGATCTTGGAGAGAGTTGCCAGCTGTGCCGCCCTGCCTCTCGCGCCGCCGCGCGGCATGTTCACCTGCTGATCCCAGTGCAGGACGGCAGCAGCGCGGTCTACGTTGCGGATCTCTTTCAGGCGTACGACCAGCGCCTGATACTTCTCGCCCATGTGATCACCTTTCAAATGAATTTCAGCGTGAGAAGAAAGTTTAGCAGGGCGGCGGGCGGCGGACCAGATCGGGAGAGATGAAGGCGGGCAAACGCCAAACGATGCTACACTTCGGGAGATGACGACGAGGAGAAGCGCTTGACCCTATTGAAACGTCTTCTCGCCCGGCGACCGCTGCGGACTCTGAACGACAGCCCGGTCGCCCGCGCCGAGCGGATGCACATCGAGCGAAATCAGCTTGCCGGACGGCGGCTGCGTCTTTCCCGCCTGATGCTGCTGGCGCTGGCGCTGAGCATGGCAGTGCCGGCGGCGGAGGCGCTGCGCGATCCGATTGCCGCCATCACCCGCAAGTCTCCGCTCGATGTCGAGACGCTGCTGCGTCTGGCGGCGGAATTCACCACCCTCCTGATCGCGGCGATCCTCTTCACCCACAACCTGATGATCTCCGGGCTGGCTTCGCGCCTGACGAGCAGCACGGTCGCCCGCGAGAAGCGCGGGCGCACCTGGGAAGCGCTGATCCTCACGGCGCAGCCCGCCCGGCGGCTCGTGGTCGGCAAGTGGTGGGGGGTGATGCAGGTGATCTGGGCGCGTCACCGCGCGGCGATCCTGCTGCGCGCGGCGCTGGCGATCTGGCTACAGGTGCTGTTCAGTCTGCGTGCGCTCACCAACCCTCCGGCGCTCTTGCCGGCGACGCTGGCAATCGGCTTCATCACCCTCATCCCGCTGATCAACGGCGCTTTCACGGGCGCGCTGGGGATGATCAGTTCGTCGCTGGCGGGCAGCGAGACAAGCGCCGCTCGAGTCAATGGGCTGATAGGCGCCGCCAGCGTGCTGCTGTTGTTCGGTTTCGGCTGCTGCAGCGCGTCGTTCCTGTTCAACGGCGTCGATGCCGCCCTGCCGCTGATCGCCGCCGCGCTGATCTTCACCATCGTTGACGGCGGGCTGACGGCGCTGCTGGTGCTGATCCTCAGCCCGGATGACCCCAATCAGGCGGTCCTCTACCTCGGCGGCGTCGCGCTGTGGACTCTGTTCTTCTGCCTGCTGACCGGGGCGGCGCTGTGGGCGGCGGCGCGCCTGCTGCGGATGCAGGGCGCATCGGGGGCGGCGGCAAAGTCGAGAAGTCGAGGTGATGGATGATGTAAACCGTCAAGTTGGGTATAGTTGGGGCGTTTCTGCAAATTCATCTGACCTCACCCTTCGGTCTCCTTTTTATATTCTGGGAACCAGTCGAAATACAGCAGGGGTGAGGACAGCCCAGGCAAAAGTGCTTTGCGTTCTTTAGGTGATGGGGGCAATTATGGCATCGAAGCCGCTGCCGGGGCGCAGTTTTCCGCTCGGCGCAATCGTCTATCCCGATGGCGTGAACTTCAGCGTCTTTTCCAAGAACTGCGAGCGCGTCGAACTGCTCCTCTTCGATCACGGCAGGTATGACAAGCCGGCGCGCGTCATCCCGTTCGATCCAAAGCGCAACAAAACTTTTTACTACTGGCACATGTTCGTGCCGGGCTTGCAGTCGGGACAGGTCTACGCCTACCGGGTACACGGACCGACAATCCCGGAAGTCGGCTTCCGCTTCGACGGCTCCAAGGTACTCGTGGACCCGTACGCGCGCGGCGTGATCATGGACAGCTATGATCGCGGCGCAGCGACTCGCTTCGGTGAAGATAACTGCGCAGTCGCCATGAAGAGCGTGGTCGTCGATCCCGGTGACTATGACTGGGAAGGCGACCGCCCGCTGCAAATCCCCTATACGCGCTCCATCATCTACGAAATGCACGTCGGAGGCTTCACCAAACATCCATCGTCGGGCGTGACGCCGGAACTGCGCGGGACCTACCTGGGCTTGATCGAGAAGATTCCCTACCTCAAGGAGCTGGGCATCACGGCGGTGGAGCTGCTGCCCGTTCAACAGTTCGACCCGCAGGATAAGCCGTTCACCGCGCATTCCAACTACTGGGGTTACACGCCGTTCGCCTTCTTCGCCCCTCATGCGGCGTATGCCTCGGACGGGCATCCGCTGGCGGCGGTCAACGAGTTCCGCGAGATGGTCAAGGCGCTGCACAAAGCCGGCATCGAAGTCATCCTCGACGTGGTCTACAACCACACCGCCGAGGGCAACGAGAACGGACCCTGGATCAGCTATCGCGGCTTCGAAAATCGCGCCTACTACATCCTCGCGCCGGACAACCGCTACTATATGAACTATTCCGGCTGCGGCAACTCGTTCAACGCCAATCATTCCATCGTCCGCCGCCTGATCATGGACAGCCTGCGCTACTGGGTCTCCGAGATGCACGTGGACGGCTTCCGCTTCGACCTCGCCGCCGTCCTGTCGCGCGATGAATGGGGCAACCCCCTTCCCAGCCCGCCGATCCTCTGGGAGATCGAGTCCGACCCGGTGCTGGCAGGCACGAAGATCATCGCCGAAGCCTGGGACGCCGGCGGGCTGTATCAGGTCGGATCGTTCATCGGGCATCGCTGGGCGGAATGGAATGGCAAGTTCCGCGACGATGTGCGCAAGTTCATCAAGAGCGACTCCGGTATGGTCTCGGCGCTGGCGTCGCGCATCCTCGCCAGCCCTGATCTGTACGGCGACGCCGGGCGCGCCATCAACCGCAGCATCAACTTCATCACCTGCCACGACGGCTTCACGCTCAACGATCTGGTCTCGTACAATCAGAAGCACAACGATGCCAACGGCGAGGACAACCACGACGGCGAGAGCAGCAATAACAGCTGGAACAGCGGATGGGAAGGTCCCTCGACCGATCCGAACATCGAGCGGCTGCGCGAACGGCAGATTCGCAATTTCCTGGCGATCATGCTGGTTTCCCAGGGCACGCCGATGCTGCTGATGGGCGACGAGGTGCGGCGCACCCAGATGGGCAACAACAACGCCTATGGGCAGGACAACGAGATCAGCTGGTTCGACTGGACGCTGGTGGAAGCCAACCAGGGCTTGCTGCGCTTCACCGCCGGGCTGATCCATTTCGTGCAGACTCACAAGTTCTTCCAGGTCGAGAGTTTCTACTCCACCCTGGAAGAAGATCACCAGCTGGCGTTCACCTGGCACGGCGCGCAGCTGCATCAGCCGGATTGGGGAAGTAACTCGCGGACGCTGGCGTTCTCGCTGGGGCACGACCACAGCCGGGAATACCTGCACGTCATGATCAACGCCTACTGGGAACCGATCCGCTTCGAACTGCCGCCGCTGCAAGCCGGCGAACGCTGGAGCCGGATCGTCGATACGTCGCTGCCGTCGCCCAACGATTTCTGCGAGCGCGGCAAGCATGCCGTCATCGATGCCAACGAGTACATTGCCAACGATCACACGGTGGTCGTCCTGCTGGCGCACAGCAAGGAATAGCGCCGGGCGGCAAAGCAAAAACCCCCTACACGCGGCGGTCATTCGGTGGTTAACTAGTGGACAGGGCGAGGATCAGGCATCTTCGCCCTGTTGCTGTGCCAGCGACGCCGGAAAACCAGCCAAGCATCGCTTCAGGGCGTTCGTGCGTATATCAACACAGAAGGTCAGGAAAGGAAAAAGCTTTGCGTGTCGCCACCATCCTGCTGATCGCCGCCGCGCTGCTGACGGCATGTTCCGGCGGCGCTCCCACCGAGACCGCCCCCGATCCACTCGCTCTGGTCACCGAAGCGGCGGCGAAAATCCGCGCCGTCGATACCTTCCAGCTCAGCGTCATTCAAGAGGGACCTGATTACTACCTCTATACGGACTATGCGGCGGCGGTCTTCCGCATGGCGACCGGTCAATACGTCGCGCCATCGGTCATTCAGGCGTCGGTGCGCGTGCTGGCGCTCGGACTGCCGGTCGATGTCGATGTCTACGCGGAGGGCGACGACCAGTGGTATCGCGCCATCTGGACGGGCAACAACTGGATCAATCAGCCGTTTCAGGCGGGTTTCAACGCCGAGACGCTGATCGCCGAAGAGACCGGCTTTCAGAAGGCGCTGGAGTCGCTGATCGATCTGAAGTACGCCGGTACGACGACGCTGGAAAGCGGCGTCAACGCCCACCGCCTGGATGCAACCGCCAACGGTCCCGATGTCGCCGCCCTGCTCGGCGGGCTGATCGAGCCGGTCGGCACGGTCGAGGTCGAAGCCTACATCGCGGTGGACAGCGGCTACCCGGTCCGTTTCGTCATCCGTGAGTTCAACAGCCCCTACGCCGCCACTCCCACGCCGGGAACTCAGGCGGAGCCGGTGACCTGGACGATTGACCTCTTCGACTTCAACGGCGCGCCCAATGTTGACCCCCCGGAGGGCGAATGAGCGCGAAGGACAGGATCGACAGTACGGCAAAGCCGCGCATCAACCCCTGGGTAGCGCTGGCGTTCATCGCCATACCGGTCTTCATCGGTTCCATCGATCTGACCATCGTCTCGGCGTTCCTGCCGGAGATCATCGTCAGCCTGGAACTGCCGGTGCAGAGCGTCATCGACGACGCCGCCTGGATCGTCACCGGCTACCTGCTGGCGTATACCATCAGTCTGATCGTTATGGGGCGGCTGAGCGACCTGATCGGGCGGCGGCGCGCCTATGTCCTCTGCCTGATCGTGTTCATGATCGGCTCGTTCATCGTCGCCGAGGTCGATCCGCAGGCGCGCAGCGGATTGTCTGGCGCGCTCTACAACCTGTCGTTTCGCATGACCGGCGCGCGCCCTGATCCGGGCAGCATCGCGCTGACCGCCATCATCATCGGGCGCATCGTGCAGGCGCTCGGCGCAGGCGCAATTGTCCCTGTCAGCCTGGCGCTGGTCGGCGACCTCTTCCCGGCAAACCGCCGCGCGCAGCCCTTCGGCGTGATCGGCGCTATCGACACCCTGGGCTGGGTGCTGGGACACCTTTATGGCGGGGTGATGGTCCGCTGGTTTGCCGATCTCAACGCTGCACGCCTGCAAGAGAGGGCTTCGCCGCTGCTCGCCGCCTTCGGGACGACTCTTCCCCCCCTCGACTGGCGTATGCTCTTCTGGATCAACATCCCGATCTCGCTGATCGGTCTGGCGCTGACCTGGTGGGCGCTGCGCGGCGTGCCGCAGACGAAGCGAGCCAACCGCATGGACTGGCTCGGCGCGGCGTTGATCAGCGCCGCGCTGATCCTGCTGGTCGTCGGGCTGGGCGCGAATATCGAGATCGCCTCGACCGCCGCCAGCTTCGAAGACATCGGCGGTCTGCCGCCCTACGCCGGACCGGCGCTCGGCGCGGCGCTGGTCCTGACCCTGCTCTTCATCGTGGTTGAGCGCCGGGGGCGTGATCCCCTCTTCGACATCAGGATGATGCGGCGGCGCGCCGTCGCGTCAGGGCTGGCGGCGAACCTGTTCATCGGTTTCTGTCTGATGATCGGGCTGGTCAGTGTGCCGATCCTGGTCAACGTCCGCGTCGCCGATCCCAGCTTCTTGTCCGAAGCCGCCCTGCAGGTGGGCATCCTGCTCTCGGCGCTGACCGTGCCGATGGCGCTGGCGGCGGTCCCCGGCGGCTGGCTGAGCGACCGCATCGGCTACCCGCGCACCACCATAACCGGGCTGCTGCTGGCGCTGGTCGGCTTCGTACTGATCTGGCAGACCTGGACGCTGGATGTCGCCGATCAGGTGATCGCGCTGGAGATGATGCTGGTCGGCATCGGCTTGGGGCTGACCTTCTCGCCGATCAGCGCCTCGGTCATCAACAGCGCCGACGAGGACAGGCTCGGCGTCAGTTCCGCCCTGGTGATCATCATGCGCCTGCTGGGCATGACCCTCGGCGTCTCATCGCTGACCTCGTTCGCCTCGCAGCGCCTGAGCCTGCTCGCCGCCGCTGAACTGGGCGCAGACTTCATCGATCCTTATGCGGCGGTCGATGTCTACGCGCGGCTGACCGTGCAGGTCCTCGCCGAGATCGCTCTGCTCGGCGCGATCCTCTGCGCCGTCGCCTTGATCCCGGCACTGCTGCTGCGCCGTCGCGCCGAAGGGCAGGCATAAAAAACGCCGCCTGACAGGCATTAAACCGTACCTGTCAGGCGGCGCTCGCTCGTCGAACGCTCAGTTCAGTTGCACGCCACCATGACGTAGCCCAGGGCGCGCAGCACATCGTAGACGATGGGGATCTTGTTCCACAGGCAGAGCTGATCGACCAGCACCAGACCCAGGACGCTTGAACAGCAGCAGAACAGGCTGAGACCCGCACAGCCGATCAGGATCAGGCGGGTGGTGTTGCTGCCACCCTCTTCACGCGCAGCATACGGATCATAATCCGCGCCGATCTCGCCGACCGGGTTCACGCCGACAGGATTAGCGTTCGCCTGGGGGCTGTAAGGCGAATAGCCGCTCTGCGGCTGCGGCGCAGGACTCTGGTAGCCGCCGTACTGCGGCTGCGCCTGTGGCTGGAGCGGCTGCGGCTGCGGCTGCACGAACGGCTGAGGGGCGGGCGCTGCCGGGCGGGCAGCAGGGCTGGTGAGTGCGCCGGGCGCATCTTCTGCCGGACGGGCGGCGGACATGACTTCGTAGGTCAGCGTGACGGTCTCGCCCAGACCGATCATATCTCCTGGGCGCATCGGACGCGCACCGCTGAGCCGCTGCCCATTGACAAACGTGCCGTTCGTCGAACCCAGGTCCTCGACCGAAAAGCCGCTTGCCCCGCGCGTCAGGCGCATGTGATGCCGGCTGACTTCCGGGTCATTGATCACGATGTCGTTGGTGATGTCGCGTCCCAGCGTCACGATGTCCTTGTTGAGATCGTAACTCTGGTTAGGCTGTGGACCTCGACGCACGATCAGCCGGAAGCTGTCGCCCTGTATCATGCTCGCCTCCTGGGGCGGACAAGGAGAAGATCTGCTCGGTTAACTACCTTGTGGAGTATACGTAGTCCAAGACCCACTGTCAACTGAGCGCGCCGCGCCTTTCCCCCTACGCCTCTCCATCGGGTATCGTGCGGATGTCGTGCGGATGCCGTGCGCCCGTCCAGTTCAATCCTGCTGGGGCTGATAGACGATTGAGAAGTACGGCAGGCTTTGCGCCATGTCGGCGACATGGTCCATTTCCAGCGTCATCGTCGGCGGAGCCGGCATCCGCCGCAAAATCGGCAGGACCTGATCGTAGCGCACGACGCCTGTCGAGAGCGCGCGGTGATTATCCTGCAAGCCGTCGTTGTTGTTGAGGTGAACGTGAATCAGGTAGGGTGACAGGACATCCAGCCAGGTCTCGAACGGGACGTCGGAATACAGGCGGGAATGCCCGACATCAAGGCAGGCGCGCACCCAGGGATGATTCAGCCGCTTCAGGACATCGCCGATGATGGTCGGGTCGAACTCCCACATATTCTCGATGGCGACCAACACGCCGAGGCGCTGCGCCGTCTCGCCAATTTCACCCCACAGATCGATATTCCGGTTCTGCCATCCGATGCGGTAGTCGTCTGTGCGAATCGCCGCGATGTAGTTGGCATGCAGCACCACCAGCTTCGCCTTGAGTTCGTGGGCAATCTCGAGCGACTGGCGAAACCGATTCTTCACCACTGCGTTGATCTGCCGGTCTGGGCTGCCCGCCGCCATATCCATGAAGGGACCATGCAGCGAGATCACGCCGGGGACGGATCTCAGAAGGGCGCGGTACGCCTCGATGGTCGTCCGCAGATCGCCGTCAAGGATGTGGGGATACGCGAACGCCATCACCTCGATCCCCAGACCGGCTTCAACCGCAAGTTCGACGCAACCCTGGATGTTTCCCAACCCGGCGCTCAAAAGGACGGCATCAGCCACAATCGACCCTTAAGGTTCTGTAATCCGCATTAAGCACAGTCTACAACCAGTTTTCAGCGCTGGCAACTGCCCGCACAGACCGGTGACAGGACGGTTCGCGAGGGAGAGTTGGGTCTGCCAGGAGAAGTTTGTCGGGGCAAACTGCCGTCTGCCCCGATTGGCACACGGTCACTGCACTACAGTGCCCGAACGCCGATGCGATCCTCGACGACGCGCACCGCGTCAGAAAAGACCGCCATGCCTTCGTCGATCTGCTCATCGGTGATCACCAGCGGCGGCAGGAAGCGGATGCAGTTGCTATAGATGCCCGCCCGCATGCCGATCACGCCGCGCTTCAGCGCTTCTTGAATCACGGCGAGCGTCTCTTCCGGTGCCGGCTGCCTGGTCAGCGGGTTCCTGACCAGCTCGATCAGCAGCATCGCGCCCAGTCCGCGCACATCATCGACCAGCGCCGACTCCGCGTTCAACCGGTCGAGATGCCCGCGCAGGCGCGCTCCAACCGCCGCAACGCGCGCCAGAAATTCCGGCTGGCGCAGCAGAGTGATCGTCTCGATGGCGGCGACACACGCCAGCGGATTACCGCTGTACGTGCCGCCCAAGCCGCCGGGGTGCGGCGCATCCATGATCTCCACCCTGCCGGTGACGGCGGCGAGGGGCATACCAGAGGCAATCGACTTGGCGGTGACGATCAGGTCGGGGATGATGCCGTAATGTTCGACGGCAAACAGCCTGCCGGTGCGTCCGAAACCGCACTGCACCTCGTCGGCGATCATGACGATGCCATGCTGATCGCAGATCTGGCGGATGCGCTCCAGGAAACGCTGCGGCACCGGGATAAAACCGCCTTCGCCCTGCACCGGCTCGATCACGAAGGCGGCGATAGCGCTCGGATCAACCTGGGCGATCATGGCGTGATCCAGACGGGCGATGCAGTCGTCGATGTAGTCCTCGACATCCATGCCCGCCGGACGGCGGTAGAGGTTGGGGAACGGCAGACGGTAGATCTCTGGCGCGAAAGGTCCAAAACCCTTCTTGAACAGCCCGTACTTGCTGGTCATCGCCAGCGTCAGGTTGGTGCGTCCGTGATAGCCGCCCTCGAAGACGACGACTGCCGCCCGACCGGTGGCGCTCCGGGCGATCTTGACCGCCGTCTCGTTGGCTTCCGCGCCGCTGTTGAGCAGCACCGTCTTCTTGGGAAAGTCGCCCGGCGTCACCGCGTTGAGCAGTTCCGCCACCCGCACGAACGGCTCATAGGTTCCGACGATGGCGCAGAAATGGATCAGGTCTTCCGCCTGCGACTTGATGGCATCCACGACCGTCGGTGGGCAGTGTCCCGCCGCCAGCGCGCCGATTCCTCCGGCGAAATCCAACAGGGTATTGCCGTCGGCGTCGGTCACTACAGCGCCCGACGCCCTGACGACGGCGATCTGTGAGGCTTTGGCGGCACCGCGCGCTGTCGCCGCATCACGCCGCTGCGCCAGGGCGATGCTGTTCGGTCCCGGAATGGCGGTATTGAGATGAATGGTTGGCATGGTGGGTCACTCTAATCGACTTTATATACAAGACTGTCGATTAGCGTAACGTCGATCCCCACGCCGCGCAATCGCCAAGATTATCGTCTGTCGATTGGCGTTCTGATGGGAGTCCTGGGTATGATCGGGGAGAAGAATGAACCATCACCGTCGGGCGAGGAGTGAGGCATGAGCGAACCCGATCGCATCGAGAATCTCGGCACTTACGAGATGATCTGGGACTGCAAATTCTGCGGAACCCAGAGCCTTCCGGCGAAGACCCACAAGTTCTGTCCCAACTGCGGCGCGGCGCAGGATGCGCGCAGCCGTCGTTTTCCTTCGGATGATGAGAAGAAAGCCGTCGAAAACTACGTCAGCCAGGGTGCAGACCTGATCTGCCCCGCCTGCTCGACGCCCAACGCTGCGACCGCCAAATTCTGTCAGCAGTGCGGCGCGCCGATGGAAGGGGCGCAGAAGGTCGAAACGCTGCACTCGCAGGTGCGGGACCAGGACGAGAAATTCCAGGCATCTGAGGTGCGCAGCGTCGATAACGTCGCCTATGAAAAGGACCTGCGCGCGGCGGGCGTGCTGCCCAACGCGGCGGCGGGCGGCAGCAAGACGGGGCTGTACGTCCTGATCGGCATCGGGGCGCTGGCGATCATCGCCATCCTGGTGGCGATCTTCTGGCGCAAGGACGCCAGCGCCGTCGTCGCCGGTCATGAGTGGGAGCGCAGCATCGACATTCAGACGCTTTCGGCTGTGCCCGGCGGCACATGGTGCGACTCCATGCCCTTCGACGCCTACAACATCTCGCGCAGCCGCGAGCAGCGCAGTTCGCGCAGCATCCCGGTGGGCGAAGAGTGCGGCGTGCGGCGTATCGATAACGGTGACGGCACTTTCAGCGAGCGCCGGGAGTGCCAGACGGTCTACGAAGAAGAGCCGATCTACGACGACTACTGCTCTTTCGTCACCAATCAGTGGGTCTATGCGCGCAGCGTCGAGCAGATGGGCGAAAGCCTGACCGACGCGCCGCGCTGGCCCCTGCTTCAGCTCAACAGCGGGACCTGCCTGGGCTGCGAGCGCGAAGGAGGGCGGAGCGAGTCCTACGCGATCACCCTGCAGGCGGGCGATAAGACCTACACCTGTCAGGTTCCGTACGCATTCTGGGAACAGGCAGACGTCGGCTCGGCATGGAACTTCAAGGTCAGCGTGATCACCGGTCGTCCTGACTGCGGTTCGCTCGAACCGACGGGCTGAGACTACAGGCGAATCAGCTTATCCGGGCTGCGGATGAGGCGCAGGGCGGTCAGGCGTTCACCGTCGGTATCGAAAGTGAAGACGACAATCGCCCGCCCGCCCTCGCGGATCAGCAGGGCGGCGCTGCCGTTCACCTGGACGATCTCCGTCGTCATGCGCGCCGGGTCGTACCCCCGGCTGATGCCGATCAAGAACTCCGCCACCGTTGCTGCGCCCGTCAGCGGACGTGTCGCCGCCGTCACCTTGCCGCCCCCATCCGACCACAGGCGCACATCTTCCGCCAGCAGCATCTCGAGTCGATGCAGATCGCCGCTGCCCACCGCTGTCAGAAATTGTTCGACCACCCGCTGATGCGCTTCCGGCGCAACCGCAAAGCGCGGGCGGCGTTCGCTGACATGCGCTTTCGCCCGGTGATACAGCTGCCGGCAGGCGGATTCGCCGCGACCGATCATCTGGGCAATGTCCTCATACTCGTAGCTGAACACTTCGCGCAGCAGATAGACCGCCCGCTCCAGCGGGGACAGACTCTCCATCAGGACCAGAAACGCCATCGAGATCGACTCGCCCATCAGCATTTGTTCCTGAGGCGAAAGCGCCGTCTCCAGCGGTTCCGGCAGCCAGGGTCCGATATACGTCTCACGCTGTTCGCGTGCCGACTTGAGAACGTCCAGGGATAGGTTGGTCACGATACGCACCAGGAACGGACGAGGTGAATGCACCTCATCCGCCTGACGAAAGCGCAGGAAAGCCTCCTGTACCACATCTTCAGCGTCACCCACCGTTCCGAGCATCCGGTATGCTACCCCGAAGAGCAGCGAACGATGGTGTTCGAATTCAGCGGCTTTTTCAGCATCGGCAGCGGATGGATCGGTCATCTCAAGGCATCCCTATCAGGCAAGCGAGGGCAGCGGGCGCAGACTCGACGGCACTTCGGCGCGATTCCAGGTAAAGGCTCCCGGCAGCCTGCGTTCGATTTCCAGAGAATACCACGTGCCCTGGCAAACCAGCTCCTTGACGACTGCGCCTGGGCGTCCGGTGATGATCCTATCGCGAGGCTGGTCCAGCGGATCCACCAACTGGATCAGTCCATCATCGCGTCCCAAGCTGATGCAGCGCACTGTATAGCCAAATCGGTGCGGCTGAACCGGTTCGTCATCCAGATCGGCGAGGATGCTGTCCGCCGCGTGCGCGCCCATCGGCAGGGCAGTCGCGCATCCCATACGCAGACCGGAGGCGGCAGCGTCGCCGACCACATAAACCTCGGGGTGCGATATCGAACGCAGCGCGGCATCGACCAGGATACGTCCGGCAGCATCGACGGCGAAACCGGACTGTGCGGCGAGCTTGGAGACCTCGAATGACCCCGCCCACAGGCACATATCAAAGCTTTCGACCGCGCCGCCGGCGCAGTATGCGCGATCTGCCTCCAACCGCGCTGCCCGCTGGTTCTCGATGACGCTAACGCCTTTTCGCCGCAGAGCAGCGCGCAGATAATCCTGTCCGCGCGGCGACAGATCGGCACCCAATGTCCCGGCAGACAGCAGGGTCACCTGCCATTCCGCATGACGTTTGGCGATCTCCGCCGCCGCTTCAATGCCCGTCAATCCACCACCGACCACGAGCAGGCGACCGGCATGTCGCTCAAGCAGTGCGGCATACAGGCGAGCAGCAGAATCCGGGTTGTTCAGGCGATGCGCATACGCGCTGACGCCCGGCACGGCGGATGTGCCGGTCTGGCTGCCCAGGGCATAGATCAGTCGATCATAGGTCAGCGCCGTGCCATCCGCCAGCAGAATCTCGCGTCGAGCCGGCTGAAGTTCAGCGATACGTCCCAATACCAAGCCGATCGGTGCGCCGGCGATCAGCCGGGTAAGCGGGCTTTCGACTCGTGTGCCATCGGCAGCAGTCTGATGCAGTCGAATTCGCTCCACAAAATTCGGCGACGCACTGACCAGCGTCACCTGATGCGCGCGCGTCTTCCGCAGTCTCAGTGCCGCCAGCATTCCCGCATATCCCGCCCCAGCGACCACAATATGCGCCATCGCCTGTCCACCTTTCCATCTTTCCATGTCCAAATCTTTCGTCTTGCCGCAAAGAAGACGAGTGAGATGCATGGTTTGTGACACGCCAAAAAACCGGCAAGTCAGGTTAGAATGGGCATACCATTTCAACCGAACCCCGCGCCCCGGCGATTCTGCCGACGCGCGGTTCCATCGATAGGGCTGTCGTGAGGCGATTCTTCCTGCGCCTGCTGCCCGCCTGGCTGGCGCTGGCGGCAATCATCATGTTCGTGCTGCCGACAGCGCTGGCGACGACCCTGAGCGCGACGGGACGCCTGCTCAACCGGCTGCCGGCGCTGACCGGAATCGACCGGGGCACAGTCGGGGCGATTGCCCCATTCTTCACCCCGGAGGTGCAGTACTGGCAGGCGGACATCCGCCGCTGGGCAGTGCAGTATGACCTCGATGCCAACCTCCTGGCGACGATCATGCAGATCGAATCATGCGGCGACTCGACCGTGAGCAGCCCCGCGGGCGCGCAAGGTCTCTTCCAGGTCATGCCTTTCCACTTCGCGACCGGCGAAAACCAGATCGATCCCGACACCAACATCATGCGCGGGGCAAACCATCTCAACCTGTGCCTGGAATATGCCGAAGGCGATGCCGGCGAGGCGCTCGCCTGCTACAACGCCGGTTTTGTGGTGATCGGCGACCTCATTGAAAACTGGCCCGACGAGACGCAGCGCTACTACAACTGGGGGACGCGCATCTATGCCGACGCCCAGAGCAGCGCCGCGAACAGCGCCGCCCTTCAGGAATGGCTGGATGCCGGCGGCGTGAATCTGTGCAGCCGAGCGGCGCGTTCGCTGGGGCTGGCGGGCTGAAATCGTAAGCATTTCATCAGAGATCGCGCTGACCTGTAGACAGACGCACATAAAACACGGTATCATAACAAACGGATTCGCTTGTAAACCTTGTTTGTCCTTTCGCTGAGGTGGTGTTATGCCCGTATACACGTATCGCCGCGAGGATGGTACGACGTTCGATTTTCGGCAAAAGTTCACCGACGAACCCCTGGCGGTCGATCCGCACTCCGGTCAGGCTGTCGTTCGGGTGGTTCAGGCTGCCGGGATCATCTTCAAGGGGACCGGCTTTTACGTGAATGACAGCAAGAGTGCATCGAAAGCAAACATCAGCAGCCCTCCCAGCAGCAAGCCGGGCGACGCTCCCGCTTCCAAGCCTGCCGAGTCCGCCCCGGTCAGCGAAGCCAAACCCGCCGAGTCCAAGCCGCTGCCAGCAGCGGCAGACTGACGAGCCAGCCTGGGTCAATGCGCAGCGCGCTGGTCCAGTGTGACAGTCAGGCAATCTGGAATGCAAAAGAGACGCCCTGTTCCGTCTGCGATTATAGATGGACCAGGGCGTCTCTCGATGTTGCGGTAGCTTCAACTCACTCAGCGCCTGTTTCGGCGGCTTCCTGACGGGAAAATTCCAAAAAGGCGATCTCAGCGCGGCGGCGGCGGTAGCTGGCGGTCTTGGGCGGCGGGTTAGTGGTATAGTGCCGGATCAGCCCTTCCAGATACTCATTCAGCGGCGTGTAGACCATGCCGAATTCCTGCTTGCTCAGGGTGTTGTCGAGTTCCGACATCCAGCGCTCGCTAAATGGAGAGCAGTCGGGCAGAAAACCCTGCGCCTCCAGCTTCTTGAACGGCAGCCGGGCGATCTTCGCCTCGACCCCCAGGAATCCGGCGACCAGATCAAGGAACTGCTCCAGCGAGACCGTCTCATCCTGCGAGATGTTATAGGCTTTGCCGATGCCGATACCCTTATCGATCAGACGGATGATGGCGGTGACCACATCCATAGCGTAGACGTGCCGCAGGGCGAAGTTCGGCGTCTCTGGCGCAAGGATCGGGTCTCCATCTTTGAGCCGCAGGATGTAGTTGTAGAGCCGGAAGAAATGATCGCGCTCGCTGTTGACCATCGGCAGACGCAGCGACGTATACGGAAAACGATGTGTCTCCCAGGCGGAAGCCATCGCGTCTTCTACCCGCCGCTTATCCATGCCGTAGGACCATTCCTCAAGCCCATAAGACCCGGCTTTGGGCGCGGGCATCACCCGACCGGCGTAGTCGCCCTCCTTGAACGGACGCTGCAAACCCTCGCGCACCAGATAGACCTGTCCGGTACTCAAAAAGAAGTAGCGTTTGACTCGTCCGCGCATGAGGTCGATGACCGTCTCCGCTTCGGCGGCTTTGTACAGGGCATTATCGACCACGACATCGAATGTCCGCCCCCGCAGGATACGCTCCAGCTGCGTCCGCTCGGTGCGGTCGGCGACCAGTCGCTCGACCGAGACAGGGAGATTGTCCTGGGTGCGTCCGCGATTCAGGACGGTCACCCGGTGTCCATCGGCGACCAGCCTGTGCGTCAGAAAATGCCCGATGTTTCGTGTCCCACCGAAGATGAGGATATTCATAGGCATACTGTGCGCCGAACGTGGGCGCACCGGTTCCTTTCCCAAATATTGAGATTTCAATAGTCTACTGTGTCCAGACTAGACAATCTTCACCAAAGCAGCACTTCTTGCAAGCCCCTGATTGTGAAAAACGAACAAAACTTCCGCCCGACAGCGCCTCATATGATGGGGTCTGTGATGGCGACGAGGCGCGCCGGCGTGAACTCATCGTCTAATTTGAACGATTCATCGATGTAGATGGCGTGCCACAGATGAAAGACCAGCGCCGTCCACAGCGACCACAATTCATATTTGCGCTCCACGATGTGCGCCTGACGAACCGCCGTGACCATCTCTGGACGAAACACGCCCGCCGCTTCGACTCGCTCACGGGTCAGCAGGGTATCGACAAGCGGACGTAGATTCGTGCGCAGCCAGTCGGAAGCGGGCGGGTTAAACCCCCATTTGGGGCGCTTCAAGATGCTCTCCGGAACCAGATCGCGCACCGCATCCTTGAGGACCCGCTTGAAGTCGCCGCCCAGCTTGTAGCCGACCGGAAAACGGTAGCCCATCTCGACGACCGATATATCCTGGAAAGGCGCGCGCGCCTCGACAGACATCGCCATGCACATCTTATCGACGCGCATGTTCATATTCTCCGCCAACACCAGGCGGCTGTCCGCCCAGGCGACCTGTTCGACAAACGAACGCGCGCCCGGCGCATTCAGATACGGGCGCAGCGCCGCCGCCAGCGCCGCCGCGCTCGCCCCGGCGTTCGGCACGTCGCACAGCAGCGCG
>JABWBO010000087.1 GCA_013360465.1 Anaerolineae bacterium
GCGCTGGGGCAGCCAGCGTCGCAGCAGTTGGAGCAGTTGCACACTCCGCTCCAGCACGGTCTTGTGTCGGCGTCCGCGCGCCTGATAATAGCGCTCGGAGTCGTGACCCCATAAAAACATGGCGCAAACGGGTTCAACAGGTCTATGATTATCCATGGCAGGTTAAGCATGGTTTCATCCTTTGCTAGAGGTCTGAAACAGCTTATCCTGCCTCTCCTTTTTCAGCTATCCATGTGCAAAGTCGAACTAAAGAGCGTTCCATTTTTCACGAATTGTCCACAATTTGCATACGGCTGAACCGATGAGAATACGTTAGGATTAGGATACGCATCAAACGACCGTGCCTTGAATGGAGACCACAGCGAGCCATGGACGACTATCTTGGGCAGTTCAAGCCGCGCAGGAAGCAGACGCAGGAAGTCGTCAGCATCTCTCCAACCGGGCTGATCTCGCTGGGAGGCGAGCAGCGCCTGGTGATTCGCACGCTGCTGCGCTCTGGAAGCGCCAACGGGATGCGGCACGGCGATTTGCTGGCGAGTACGGAACTCAGCGAGGACGAGCTTGCCGCTGCGCTCAAGTCGCTGGTCGAACAGGGCTGGGTGGTCGCTCAGCGCGACAGAAACGACCATGAGAACCGCTATCGCGCAGTGCTGCGTATCGTCGCCAAACAGTCGGCGCGCAGCCGCTTCTGGGACACCATCATGGATGATGCGTCGCAGTCGGGCGGACGGGGGCGCGGGGTACTCAGCACCGAGATGGAGGAAAACCTGCGCCGGTTTTTGCCGGCATCGCTGTTCGACCGACTTCCGGCTGTTGATGCCATGACCGAGGCTGTGGCGCATCTCAACCGGCTGTACCGCGCCGTTGGCGCGTTCCTGCCGCTCTATATTTCCGAGGGCGACATCCTGACCGACGAGCGCTATACCGCGCTGCGCGGCGGCACATTCATGTTTGCCGATGTGTCTGGGTTCACCGCCATGTCCGAACACCTGGCGCGGCGCGGACAAGGCGGCGCAGAAAACCTGACCCTGGTCATGAACAGCTATTTCGCCCTGATGCTCGACATCCTGGCGAAGAGCGACGCTCAGGTCCTTAAGTTCGCCGGTGATGCCCTCCTGGCATTCTTTCCAGCGCGTTCGGAAAGCGATTTTTCAGACGCGCACAAAGCGGTGCGTGCCGGACTGCGTATGCAGCGCGCGATGATCGAAACCTTTCAACCGATTCACAGCTCGCAGCTCCTTGATGTGCTGGGACGTGAGAGAGAACATGCTCTGTCGATGACGGCAGGCGTTGCCAGGGGCGCGCTGTTCGAGGCACTGGTTGGCAACGCCGTGCAGTGCGAGATGATGGTGCAGGGCGAACTGCCAGGGCTGGCGATGCGCGCTGAAGCGGTTGGCACTGGCAACGATGTGATCGTCGATGCCGCGCTCGCCGCGGTGCTGGCGAAGGATTTTACGCTGCGGGACGCCGGCGAAGGGTTCATGCAGGTCATGGACACCTTTGGCGACAGCCTGGACGATTACGAGGTGGAGCTGCCGGTACGGCGGCGTGCCAAGACGGGGGCGCTGTTTGACCTGGAACCGGAAAATCTGCAAGAGCATCTGCGGGTGACGCTGGATAAGCTGATCCCGGCGGCGACCTATCTGGCGCCGGCGGTGCTGGATCAGCTCATCCTCAGCGGCGACTATCGCGTGCCGGCGGATAACCGCTATGCCGTGTCGATGTTCATCCATGTGACCGGCTTTGCCGAGATGCTGCGGACCTGGGGTGCGGAGCATCTGAACGTGGTCTGCGGCATGGTCGAACGGTACTATACGATGGCGCAGCCTCTGATCGCCGCGCGTGGCGGGACGCTGATCCGTTCCGATCCCTATGAACTGGGCGTCAAAATCCTGGTCATCTTTGGCGCGCCGGTCGCGCACACCGATGACCCGCTGCGCGCTGTCGATGCGGCGCTGGCGATCCACCGTCAGCTTAACCAGCTGCAGACGCGGCTGCATGAAGAGCTGCCGGAGGCGCTGCGCTCAGGGTTGGAGATTCATCACCGCATCGGCGTCGCCCGAGGGGAGGTCTTCGCCGGAGAAGTGGGCTGGCGGGCGCGCCGAGAATATACCGTCATGGGGGACGCCGTGAATCTGGCGGCACGCATTATGTCCAAGACGCCGTTCGGCGAAATCTGGGTCGATGAGCGGATGTTCGAGCGCGTCCAGTACCGCTTCGCCCTGGAGGCGATGCCTCCACTTCATCTTAAAGGCAAGACTGGACAGATACAGGTCTATCGGGTCACCGGTACGCGCGGCGCCGACAATCTGACCGCAGAGCAGGACTCATCATTCGTCGGACGGTCATTGCTGCTGCTCACCGTCAGCCGCGTGCTTCAGCAGTCGGCTCAGGAACGGACGCGCAAGGCATTTTTGCTGACCGGCGAGGTGGGTTCAGGCAAGACCCGCATCGCGCGCAAGGTGGCGCTGACGGCGCAGACGATGGGCTACGCGGTGGCGCTGGCGCATCCACAGCCCGGCGCGTCGCGAAGTGTGCTGTGGGCGTCGATCCTGTCGTCGCTTCTGTACATCCCGGCGGATGCCGACCCGGACCACGCCCGGTCGCAGGCGACGGTCGGTCTGCAAGCCCTTGGTCTGACGGACGATGTACCGGCGCTCCTCCAGCTCATCATCGAGGAGGGCGGCTTGTTCGCCTACGATCGAATCAGCACTGCGTCGGGAGCGATGCCGCGCAAGGATCTTTCACCGCTGATCCTGCGCTTCTTCCATGCCTATACGGCGCGGACCCCGACCCTGGTCGTCATCGACGATCTGCATCAGGCAGGTTCGGACGCGCACGCCATCTTCCGCGAACTTATGCTGACGCCCGACGAAATGCCGCTGGTGATCATCGGCACGGGCGATCCTGGCGCGGTGCTGGACCTGCCGGGCGATCATGTTGAGGTGTCCGATCTCAATGAAGAAGAGACCGAAGCAGCGGCGGCGGCGCTGCTGGGCGCCAGCGAACTGGGCAGCCGGCTGAAGCAGGCGATCTGGACGGGCAGCGGCGGACGCCCGTTGTTCATCGAAGCCCAACTGCGGGCGCTGCAGGACTCCGACATGCTGTTCAGCGCCGGCTGCACCATCGAACTGAAGCAGAACGCCAAGAGTCCGCCGCTGCCCAACGAACTGCGTGACCTGGTGAGCGCGCGTGTCGACCACCTGGGGCAGGAAGAGCAGGCGCTGCTGCGGGCGTCCGCCGTGCTTGCCGAAGATGTCTCGACCAGCATCAGCCAGGATGTGCTGAAGGCGGTCGCTGAGTTCAGCGATGATCTGCGTCTGATGGTGGCGCTGGAAGGACTCGACATGTACGGGCTGCTGATCTGGGATGAAGACAGCGCCATCCGCTTTCGGCACGGGCTGGTGCAGCAGGCGGTCTACGCCAGCCTGACCCGCGCAGCACGGCTGAAGCTGCACCGTCTGGCGGCGGATTACTGGCGTCAGCAGAGCGAGGACCCGGATCAGTCGTTTCATCTGGCGTATCATCAGGCGCGCAGCGGGCTGCTTCCGCAGGCGGTGGAGACGCTCACCGCTGCCGCTGAAGCAGCGCAGCCCGAACGCGCCATCGCCCTCTACAGCAAGGCGCTGGAACTGCTGCCCGATCAGAAGCACATCATCGCGGAGCTGGAGCGGCTTTCTATTGAAGTGCAGCGGGGATGACGCCCTGCCGCGTCAACCGCTGATCAGGGCTTTGGCGACGGCGACGAGTTTCTGTGTGATGGGATGATTCGGATAGCGCAGGGCGAAGACGCCGGCGCTCGCCAGGATCATCATTTCGTCGGAATGGGGCAGGACCGCGCCGACCCCGCAGTTGTATATGGATTCAACGCGCTTGCGCACCTCGTCAAAGTCGAACGAGGTCGGCGTCTTGTTGACGATCAGCAGCATGAGCGGCACGTCGAGCTTCCGTGCCACTTCGACGGTCACGCCGGTGCCTTGGTAATCCTGCTGATCTGGGCGCATGATGATCGCCAGCGCGTCGGAGATGGCGACGGAAAGCAGCGTCTCTTCGTTCAAACCGGGGTGCGTATCGATCAGCAGGATGTCAAGCTTGAGTTCGCGGACGAGGCTCTGAAAGCCGTCGTTGAGCAGCCCGACATCATAGCCTTCGCGCAGGATGCGGGCGATCTCTCCGACCTTGATGCTGGAAGGGATCAGATAGACCTTGCCGCCTGGCGGAATTGCGCCCTCGCCGCCTTGACTCTTGCTGTTCAGGTTTTCGGTGACATCGTGCGCCGCTTTCTCGATCTCGCATTTACCCCACAGATAATCGTTCAGCGAATAACGCATGTCGTCTTCGTGCAGCCCGAAGAGGACGTGGATGCCGGGTGAGTTGATATCCGTATCAATGACCCCTACGCGCATCTTTTGACTGGCGTAGATTGCCGCAAGGTTGGCAGTTGTGTTGGATTTGCCCGTGCCACCGCGAAACGAGTGGACCGAGATAATTTTGGACACGAGATCAACTCCTCAATGATGTGCGCTGGGCGACAACGCGAAGGATTTTATCCACAAATCTGCCTGCCGTCCATCAGGGACAATGCCAATTATAACCAAAACGCTGTTTCTCCGCCGAGCTTCGCCGGGAAAATACCCCTGGCGATGCCCGCCTCTATCGATTCGGTCTGGTGAATGGTGACCGGCAGCTTCGACGGCGCGACCATCCCATAATGCAGGATGGTGAACGCCAGGATCGACTCTACCGCCTGCTCGATCTTCAGCGGCGCTTCTGCCCGCACGTGGAGAGGCTGCACCGACGTATCCGCCGTCTGTACGAACGCCTCAGCCTCGCTGATTCGAAACAGGCTGCCCCACGCCGGCGGCCCGATGCGCCCGCCATCCAGCGCGTACAGGCGTGGAACCCCTGCGCGGATGAGTTCGACCGTCAGGAAAGTGGCGTCGAGCGCATCTTCCCGGCGCCCCAGCGCCTGCGCGGCTTCGCGCGACAGCCTGCCGTCGATATGCAGCAGCACGCGCTGTTTGCCAAGCTGCGCCGCCGGAAGGAGTCGCGCCAGCAGATCGTCCGGGATACCTTGTCCAGTTGCGTTGAAGTCACCCGCAACGGTATGATAACGCAGATGCCCGTTGCTTTGGTAGACCCGTGAAATGCCCGTGATGGCGCTGCCTTCTCGTTTCTGCTGCTCAAACAGGCTCAAGCCGACTACCCAATCGGCGTAGGAAAGGGGATCGGCAAGCAGGTAGGGCGCGCCGCCCGCGCGGGCGAGCAGCCCCATGAGCAGGTGCGGCATCTGCGCCGGGTCCTGCATGGCGGATTCGTGGATGACCAGCGAGGGTAAAGCGCGCCCTATCGTTTGCAGGCGCACATAGCGCTGGTTGACGGCTTCTTCCTCTGCCGCTTCGGTCTCATCGGGCAGACAGGCGAGGATCACGGCGGCATCTTCCTTCGCCAGCAGACGCACCGCGCTGTCCAGATTCGCCTGTGAGATCACCCGCATGTCGCGAACACGCACGATTTCGATGCGAAGGGTTGCGTCACGCTCGGCAGCGCGGCGCAGTGCTTCCAAAAAGTCCTTCGCGCCGGTAGAAGTTGCATCGATCACCGCCAGGCGGATCGGCTGATGGTGCAGTTTTTCGGGCATGAGCGCTGCGCCATATGCGGTGAAATCGCCCGCCAGGCGTTCACGCAGGTAGGGGCGGGGGCGGGAATCGCCCCACTGAAGCGAGAACTGCGGCGAAAGCGTGGAAAACAGGTGCGCTGCGCCGTTAGAATGGTAGGCGTTGGCGATCAGCCCGCTCTCTTTGACGACATCGGAAACCAGTTTGACCATCTGGGCGTGCGCCGCCGGCTTGAGATGCAGGGCGCGATCCATCTGCCCTTTATTGATGGCAAACTGGGCGATGTCGTCCGGGCGGATCACCAGATCGAGCGCGTCGGTGACATAATCGAAATCGCGAATCCCCGACGCTACGCGCACCACCCAGTGGTCATCTGGAGCGGCATCGATGATCTCCTGCATGGCGGCGCTGCTGGTGAGCGCTCGCAATCGACTGCGCTGTTCGCCGAGCAGCCCGACCAACCGGACGATCTCGCCTTGCAGCCCGGTCTGCTTGTCCGCCACCCACAGCCCGATCATCTCGGTGGCGTCGGCGAGCGTCGCGGCGTAGCCCTGCAAATCCGGCTCGTACAGCAGGCGCGAAACCACCGATACGGAGAGCGCCGGCGACCCGCCAACCGACCAGGTGCGCATCCGGTATTCGCGAGTGACGCGCGTATTCTTGATGCTGAAGACCGTCCGCGCCAGCGCTTCGAGGATCGTCGGTTCGAGAGCGGTCAGCGGACCGCGCACGAGCCAGTCCGCCGATTGCAGCGGCGCCGGCTGCCAGCCCACATCGACTTCGATGGCGGCGAGCGGTGCGAACTGGCGCGGGAAGGCGGCGCGCAGATCCACGACGAACGCCGCGAGTTTTTCCGGCGGTGCGGCGGCGTCGACGACCAAGCGTCCGCCGATCCATGCCCAATAGCCGCTGAATGCCTGGCGCAGGTAGCCTGGCAGGCGCGACCCGATGCGCCGGGCGTTCTGCTGCGCCAGCTCGTCGCCGCTCATGATCAGCCTGTAGGCATGGAGCGGGGGCAGCGCCTCCGCCCGTATCGGGAATACTTCGACGAACAACTGCGGGTTAGTCATGGTTTCTTTCAACGGCGGCGGAGCGCGGGCGATCACGCCGCTTCCGTCACTTCAATGTTGGCAGTTTCAACGCTATCATTCTACCTTGTGATGAGGATTTTTGCCGTTTTCTTCGCATTTTTGTTCGTTGGCGCTCGGTTGGGCGAGGCGTGGTTCACCATGCCTCCCTGCGCCGAACGGACGTCCAGCCTGAGCGAACCCTGGATTCGTGAGGGCTTCGCCTGCCTGGAACGGGTCATCGACGATGCTTCGGCGGGCGAACTGGGCTATACGGCGCTGGCATCTGCGCCGGATGGTACGCTCTACGCAGCGCGCCCCTTCGCCGGTCAGATTATCGCCCTGACGGATGGCGATGGCGATGGTCTGCCGGAAACGCCGACGGTCGCCGCTGATGGGCTGACGCTGCCCAACGCCCTGGCTTATGACGACGGTGCGCTCTATGCCGCCGGCGGACGCCATCTCTACCGCCTGCGTGACGGCGATCTGGTGACGCTGGTGGACGATTTGCCCACCGGCGAATTCTGGACCGGCGGGGTTGCCGTGTTCGAGGACCGCCTGTACGTGGGGATCGGCGCAGCCTGCGAGTCCTGTGCAGCCGATCCGGAGAGCCAGCACGGCACGATCCTGAGCTTCGCCCTGGATGGTTCGGACCGCCGGATTGAGGCGCGCGGACTGCGCAGCCCCTATGCGCTGGCGGTCCATGAGGGGGCGCTCTACATCACCGACAGCGCGCCTGACGCGCTGTTTGACGCGCCTGATCTGCCGACTCTGGATGAGGTCAATCGTTTCACGCCCGGTGCCGACTACGGTTTTCCGGCGTGCCTGGGCGTGGGGCTGGCGGTGGATGTGCGCGATGCGGCATTGTGCCGCGCCACCGTCATTCCGTCCGCAGCGCTGCCCACCGGCTCGACGCCGACCGGTATGGCGTCTTATGCCGGCGGCGCGCTGCCGGGTTTGACGGGCAAACTGCTGGTCGTCCTGAACGGATCGCGTCAGGCGCTTGAACTGCGCGGCTATCGGCTGGTCGCCGTCGATCCTCAGGATGGGGGGATGGTCGATATGATGCCCGCGAAGCCGGATGACAAGGCGCTTTCCAACTATACCGCCGACCAGATGAACTACCGGGGGAGCGGCTTCTATCCGCATCGTCCGATCGGCGTCACGGTCACTGACCAGGGCTGGATCTATCTCAGCGTCGGCGGCGGGCGCATCCTCGCGCTACGCCCGTGACGGAGAACCCACTCTGAAGCTGCGCCACGGAGAGGAACCTGCATGATGCCCTACTGGATAGCCGATACACTCAGCGGACTGCCGATCTACCTGCTGGTTGTGGGCGTCGGCGTCCCCTGGGCGTTCGCTCTGCTGCCGCACGCCGAACGAGGTGACCTGCCGACACTGCTGGCTGCGGCGCTGGCGGCGGGCAGCGGGCTGATCACCGCCTGGATGTTCATCCTCGGCACAGCGGGCGAGATGGTCGGCACTGCGCTGCTGCGGGCGGAAGGGATCATGGCTGGACTGGCGGCGCTGGGGCTGGTCGGCGCACTGCTGGCATGGCGCGGGCGGTGGACCTTCAATGCGCATCGGCGGGCGACGCATCGGGCCGCCCCTACAGGGAGCGGCGGGAGCAGCCAGAGAGGCTCTGGCGCAGATAGCGAACACGCCGAACCCAGTGGGCGGCTGGCGTTCGATGAGCGCTGGCTGATCCTGCTGATCGCCCTGGCGGTGATGGTCGCGCTGGTCGTCATCATGTACTGGCCCTTCACTGCTTACGATGCGCTGTGGGTCTATGGCTACGAAGCGCGCGTCTATGCCCTGACCGGGCGACTCCCGAACAGCATCGACTACTACCCGCAGTTCCTGCCGCTCCTGTACACCCTGGGACAGCTCAGCGGCGTCAGCGATCACGCCGCGCGCGCGGTCGTGCCGCTGCTGCACATTGGCGCGATCCTCGCCGCCTATGTCCTCGGCAGGATGGCGGATTCCCGGAGGACGGGACTCTATCTGGCGGCGCTGTGGACGCTGTATCCGCATGTTGGCGAATGGTCGCGCGCCGGCGATCTGGAAATCCCGCTGACCTTCAGCTTCACCCTGGCGGCTGCGTTCTTCCTGAAAGCCTGGTTTGACGCCGGGAAACCGGCATCGAACCGGCGGGATCGTCTGCACCATGCGGCGCTGAGCGGCGCGGCATTCGGCGTCGCCCTGTGGATCAAACCGACCGCCGGCGCGTTCGCCCTGGGCGTGGCGCTGATGACCGGGCTGGAGGTCCTGCGCGCGGTGGGGCAGGGGCGTCGGGGTTTGACGGCGATCCTGGCGGCGCTGCGCCCGCGCCTGGAGATCGCCGCGATCACGGCGCTGACCTGCGCGCCGCTCGGCGGCATCTGGTACGTGCGCAACCTCCTGCTGGGGCACAACGCGGTGGACTTTCCTCCGGCTTACTGGCAGACTCTCGCCGAGCGGGGGGGAGATGATCTCGGCTTTCCGCTGCTGGCGATCCTGGTCTGCACCGTCAGCCTGTGGCTGTGCTTTCGCGAGTCACGGCGCGCCGGGGCGCTGCTTGGTCTGGCGCTGCTCGGCGCGGCTGCCGCCCGATCCATCCTGGTCCCTGATCTGAGCCTGGAAGAACGCCGTCTGACGCTCGCTGAACTGACGATGCTGGCGGCGGGCGGCGCGCTGCTCTACAGGACCCTGGTCCTCGACTTCCTCAATCGAACCGATGCCGGGCGGGCGCTTCTGCCGCTGGCGGCGCGTCTGGGATGGGCGGCGGCGCTGGCTGCGCCTTACTTCATCGTATGGTTTTATGCCTACAGTTATCACTACCGACTCTCCTTCGCCGTCATCCCCCTGCTGCTGCTGCCGGTGGCGGTGGTGCTGGGACGAAGCGTCGGCGCTGTCGCGTCTCGGCATCGACTGGTGAAGCCGGTGCTTCTGTTCGCCTTAGGGGCGGCGGCGCTGCCGGGGATCGTCAGCCCGGTTTCCGACAAGTTCAGCGGCGGCGCGTATCTTTTCGGCGACACGATGCCCGCCGACGACGCGCGCTACCGCAGCGGCAACGCGGCGCTGATGACGGTGGTCGATGGGCTGCGGGTTTGGAAAGAGGATCATCCCGGCGAACGCCTCACCGTTGTCGCGCCGGGCGTGGACAGGCTTCCTTTCTTCTTTCCGCTGGACGACATCCGGGTGGAGGATGCGCCGGCGCGTCTGACGGCGCTGGAAGATGCGGCATATCTCATCTATGGGCTGCCGGAGACGCGCGGAGCATATGAGGGTGTCGCGTTCTTCGAAAACCAGGTGATCAATGCCCTGGGGCGTCAGGAAATCGTACGGCGCGCGTGGGGACATGACGACGGCATCTTCAAGTATGATGTCTACGAGCTTCACCTGGATCGGCGCTGGCGTGCACCAGAACCGATGGGCGCAGCGCCCGACGAAATCGTCTTCGGCGGTTTCGCGCGCTACCTGGGCTATGATCTGGGCGGGTTGGAACTTTGGACGGGGCGGCGGGTGATCATGCACCTGTACTTCGAGACTCTCGCCACGCCCCCGGCGGACTACTCGATCTACGTCCATCTGCGCCGGGCAGATGACAGCCTGATCGCCGCCTGGGATAATCCGGCGGCGCGCACCGAAATCGGCTACTACTCGACGCTGCTCTGGGAACCGGGGGAGTATATCACGGAAGAGCGAGTCATTGCGCTGCCCGACGGAGTCGCCCCGCTCGGCGAAGGCTATCGCCTGGTGATCGGCTTCTACGATTCGGCGAATAACCGCCTTCCGGTCATGGTGAATGGGACGGCAGCCGGCGACGGCTATGAGATCGATAATCGCATCGCCAACGTCCCGCCGCCCGAATGAATCGAGCGCGGTTTCGCTTACGGGAAAGTGTAGCATAATCGCGCCTGAGGCATTACACTTGGTAGGGTACATGAGATGCAGAAGGCTGGTCTGCCGATGACGGATTCACCCCCTATTGAGTTGGTTAAGCAGGCGCTCGAAACGACTACCAACGAGACGCGCCAGTTAGAGGCGTTGACCGAACGGCTCACGCAGGTCCTGACCCAGAACGGATTTCAGATATCGGTCGATATTCCCGGCGTCATCCGCCGGATGACGGATCGCCTCGAAGATACTGGTAAGGAACTCAAGCGCGTCGGCACTCAGATGGAGAATCTGGAGGAGCTGCTGCGTACGTTTTCGCTGATCACCGGGTCGCTGGAACTGGACGAGGTGCTGGAAGACGTGATGGACACGGTGATCCGCATCACCGGAGCAGAGCGTGCCTATCTGCTGCTGCAAGACAAGAAGACGAACGCCCTGGAAATTTCCGTCGCCCGCAACTGGGATCAGAAGAACATCAACGATGACGAGGCGGTATTCAGCCGCAGCGTGGTCAACCAGACGATGGAGAGCAAACAGGCGATCATCACGTCCAACGCGCAGTCGGACAGTGTCCTTCAAAATGCCAAAAGCGTGATGGCGCACAATCTGCGGTCGATTCTTTGTGTGCCGCTGGCGCTATCCGGGCAGCCCATCGGCGTGCTTTACGCCGATAACCGCATTACCAACGACGTGTTCCGCCACGAGGCGATCCCGCTGCTCACGGCGTTCGGGACACAGGCGGCGATTGCCATCGACAATGCGCAGCGTTATGCTCAGGTCAAGCGCGACCTGGAAGAAGCCCGACTGGCAATTCAGGCGCTTCAGATCGAGATCGACCGCCGCCGCGTCGATGAGGAGGTGAGCCAGGTCACCGAATCCGATTTCTTCCAGCGTTTGACGGCGCAGGCGCGCGAGATGCGAGACCGCAGCCAGAAGCGAAGCGAATAAAGATTAAGGACGTGCGTCCATGAAAAAGACTCTTTTGCTGAACCATCCTCTCTCCAGCGTGATCGCCTCGATGGGGCATACCGACATGCTGGTGATCGCCGATGCCGGGCTGCCGATTCCGCCGGACGTAGAGCGGATCGATCTGGCGCTCGTCGCCGGTATGCCGCCGCTCATCGATGTGGTCAAGGCAGTCCTGGGCGAGCTGCAGGTCGAGCGGGCTATCGTCGCCAGCGAGATGCGCGAGCGCAGTCGGTCCATGCGCGAGGCGCTTTCCGACGTGCTGGTGCATGTGCCGATGAGCGATGTGCCACACGATGAATTCAAGCTGCTGACGCGATCAGCCAGGGCAGTCGTGCGCACCGGAGAATGCACGCCGTACGCCAACGTCATCCTGGTGGCGGGCGTCGTTTTCTAGCCCACCTTCGCCGGCGTGTCGCCACCCAGTGCCCGTCAGGGCAGCCCCCAGCGGCGCGCCGCCGCCTCAACGATGGCGTTGACCAGCCGATCGTAACTCCAGCCATCGGCTTCTGCCTGAAGGCAGAGATCGCTGAAGCCAGGGCTGAGTCCGGGCAGGGTGTTGATCTCCAGGATAGTGGGTTTATCTCCATCTTCCGCATCGAGTCGAAAATCGACACGCGAGACATCTGCACACCCCAGCACCTGAAAGACCCCTGCCGCCAGCCAGCGCAGATGATGCGCTTCCGCTTCCCCCAGCACCGCCGGACAGACATAGCGGTACAGGTCCGTCAGCTCCTTCTTGACCCGACTGGTGTAAACATCGCCCTCCGTTTCGACGGTCAGGCGGGTATCCATCTCCAGAATCGGGAAGAAATGGATCGATTCCGGCAGCGTCTCATCGATGTCTGCGGGGTCAAGTCGGCGCGGCGCGGTCGGGGCAAAATTGCCGACCATGCCGACAGTGACTTCGCGCCCTCGGACGTAGCGTTCGACCAGGATGGGCTGACTGTAGCGGGCGATCTGCGCGGCGATCTGCTCCCGCAGCGCCGATTCGGTCTCAACGATGCTCTCCACCGTGACGCCCATGCTCGTGCCCTCGCGGCTGGGTTTGACGAACAGCGGGAACCGCAGCGCCCCATCCGGATAGATCAGGTCGTCATCGATCACTTCATCGGCGCGCTCAAAGACCTGAAATTCCGGCGTCGGCAGATCGTGGTAGGCGAAGATGCGTTTGGTCATCGGCTTGTCGAGCGCCAGCGCCTGAGTCAGGACCCGGCTGCCGGTGTAGGGGAGGCGCAGCATTTCCAGAATCGCCGGAATCTGCGCCTCGCGCCCGTCGCCGAAGTGACTCTCGGCGATGTTGAAGCACAGATCCGGCAAGAATCCGGTAAGCTTCTCTATCAGTGAGTAGGGTGGCGTGATCTGCGCCTCGAAGAAGGCGGCGTCGTGTCCGCCGTTGATCAGGGCATTCACGACGCCATTGATGGATTTTTCGCTGTCGAGATCATCCCATTGGTCGGGAGCGATTCCGTCCCAGGTCGGCGCGTTGGCTTTGAGGTTGGCAAGGACGGCGATGCGCATCGGGTTATCCAAGTCCGGCGAAAGTCGGGAACAGACCCAGTATAGCGGTTTTTCATCCGCCTATTGAGGCGCAGATTCCGGTTCTTCCTCGTGTCGATACTGGCTCATGTACAGATCATAGTACGCGCCGCGCTGTTCGATCAGGGATCGGTGCGTGCCGCGCTCGATGATCTGCCCGTCCTTCAGCATCATCACCACATCGGCATTGCGAATCGTACTCAGCCGGTGGGCGATGACGAACGCCGTGCGCCCCGGAAGGATGCGCTCGAAAGCGCCCTGGATCAACCGTTCGGTGCGGGTGTCGATGCTGCTGGTCGCCTCGTCCAGGATGAGGATGCGTGGGTCCTTGAGTACGACGCGGGCGATGCTGATCAACTGGCGCTGCCCCTGGCTGAGACCCGCCCCGCGTTCGCCCAGGACCGTGTTATATCCCTCTGGCAGGCGTTCGATGAAGGCGTCGGCATTGACCAGCTTTGCCGCTACGATCACTTCGGCGTCGCTGGCATCCATCTTGCCGTAGCGAATGTTGTTGAGTACCGTGTCGCTGAATAGGAAGGTATCCTGAAGGACGATACCGATCTGCTGGCGCAGGCTTTCCATGGTGACATCGCGCACATCGTGCCCGTCGATGCGCACCGCGCCGCCGCTCACATCGTAGAAGCGTGGGATCAGGTTGATGATGGTGGTCTTACCCGCGCCGGTGGGTCCGACGATAGCGACGGTCTGACCGGGTTCCGCCACAAAGCCCACACCGCGCAGCACCGGCTCATCGGTCTTGTAGCCTGCCTCGACGTTCGCGAATTCGACGCGCCCGACGATCTGCGGCATAGTCCTGGCGTTCGGTTTATCCTGAATCTCGATGGCTTCGTCGAGCAGCCCGAAGATGCGCTCACCGCCGGCGATAGCGCTCTGAATATTGGTCCACAGCACGGCGATCTGGGTGATCGGCTGGTTGAAGCGCTGCACGTATTGGACGAACGTGAAAACTGTTCCCAGCGTGATGCCGGTGATGCCCAGGACGGGTTCATCGCCCAGGATCGACAAGCCGCCGACGATGACCACCACGCCGAGCGCAACGTAGCCGAGCGCTTCCAGCACCGGGTTAAGCGCCGCCGTGAAGGCGGCAGCCTGCACGTTGGCAGCGCGGTTTGCCTGATTCACCCGGCGGAATTCCTCAATGGTCTCTTCCTCGCGGTTGAACGCCTGGACTTCGCGCGCGCCGGCGATGCTTTCCTGGAGTTCGGCGTTGACGCTGCCCATCTGCCGGCGTGAACGCCGGAATGCCCGCCGCGCCTGTCCGCTGATCCAGACGGTAGCGATGAACATGACCGGCACGACCGCCAGAGAGATGAGCGAGTAGGGGACATTGGCGGTGAACATCTTGACCATCAGCCAGACCATCAGGAGCAGACCGCTGATCACCTGGAGCAGGGCGAAGCCAAAAGTCTGGGCGATGGTCTCCGTATCGCTGGTGATACGACTCATCAGATTGCCGACTTCATTTTCAGAGAAGAAGCTGAGCGACAGCCGCTGGAGCTGGTTGAACAGCTCGTTGCGCATCTGCCGCAGGACGCGCTGCCCGCTGGAACTCATCGAGTAGAACGCCAGCCCTGCCAGCACTGACCCGAAAAGGTAAAGACCGAGCAGCAGCACGGCGATCCTGCCCAAGCCGCCGACCTTCATCTCGGTGGTGATGGCGTCCATCGTGCCGTTTTGCATGGCGGCGCTTACGGTGGAATCGAACCAGCAGACCGACGCCGGCTGCGGGAAGAGGTAGCAGTCCACCGCCTGACCGATATAGTCGGGCGAGACGACCTGCGTCCAGACCTGAATGACGATCAGCACCAGCGCCACGACAACGCCGACCCAGGTGCGGCGGAAGTAGCCCGCGAAGCGCGCCAGCGTCCCGCCGATGTTGCGAGCGCGGCTGCTCTCCTGCTCAAAAAGACGGCGACCGCCGTCGAGACCCATCATGACTTGTTTTCCTCCGCGATGATCGCCGCCATTTCGCTGGTGATGGTGGCGTCGCCCACCAGCTGCGAGTTGTAGATTTCGGCGTAGATGGGGCTTTGCTCCATCAGATCGGTATGTTTGCCGGTGGCGACGATCTGCCCCTTATCGAGTACGAGGATCATATCGGCATTGAGTACGGTTGAGATGCGCTGCGCGATGACGAAGCTGGTGCGCCCGTGCATGAGTTTATCCAGCGCCTGTTGAATCTTGTATTCGGTCAGCAGATCGACGCTGCTGGTCGAATCGTCAAGGATCAGCAGACGCGGGTTGAGCAGCAGCGCGCGGGCGATGGCGATGCGCTGCTTCTGCCCACCGGAAAGGGTCGTGCCGCGCTCGCCGACCGGGGTGTTGTAGCCTTCCTGGAATTTGACGATGAACTCGTGGGCTTCGGCGGCTTTGGCGGCGGCGAACACCTCGTCATCGGTCGCGTCGGGGCGTCCGAAGGCGATGTTGTCGCGGATTGAACCGCTGAACAGGTTGGTCTCTTGCAAGACGATGCCGATCTGCGATCTCAGGCTGTCGATGGTCACATCGCGGACATCCTGCCCGTCGATGAGGATGCCGCCTTCGCTGGCGTCGTAGAAACGGGGGATCAGGTTGATGATCGTCGTCTTACCGCTGCCGGTTCCACCGAGCAGGGCGACCGTCATACCTGGTTCAGCTCTGAAGCTGACATCGCGCAGGACGGGTTCACCGGACGAGAAATAACGGAACGTAACGTCCTTGAATTCGACTGCTCCGGTGAGCGCGGGCAGGGCAGGCGCGCCCGGCTTTTCGGTGATGTCGCTTTTGGCGTCGAGGATCTCGAAGATGCGGTCCGCCGATGCCGACGCCTGCGCCAGCAGCGAGATGATGAAGCCCAGCTGACCGAGCGGGAAGAAGACATAGATGACGTACAGGCTGAAGGACTGGTAATCGCCCAGCGTGAGCGTGCCGTTGATGATCTGCCCGCCGCCAAAGTAGAGAAGCGCCGCCTGCCCAACCTGAGCGAGCAGGAAGATGACCGGAAAGAGGAAGGAGAACGTGCGGGCGACCTTCAACTGCTGTGACAGGACATCTGCCGATTTCTCTTCAAAGCGCCGGCGTTCGTAAGATTCGCGGGCGAAGGCGCGGACGACGCGCGTGCCCGCCATGTTCTCTTGAAGGACGGTGTTCAGCGCCGACAGCCGCATCTGCACGGAGACGAAGAGCGGCTGGCTGATGCGTCCGAAGATCATGAAGATGACCAGTGCGATGGGCAGAATCGGCAGGACGACCAGCGTGAGCTGCCAGTTGGTCAGCAGCAGGATGATCAGTGTGGCGATGAGCAGGAGGAACGCCTGCGCAGCGAGGACCAGTCCCTGGGCGATGAAGAGGCGCAGACGCTCTACGTCGTCGGTGGCGCGGATCATCAGCTGACCGGTCTGGTTCTTGTCGTAGTAGCTGAAGGAAAGCCGCTGAATCTTCTCAAAGATCTCGTTGCGGAAGTCGAAGGCGACGCCCTGCGAGGTGGACTCTGCCATGTAGGACTGAATGAATGAGAACAAGCCGCGCGCGATGGCGAAGACGACGACGAGGATCGTTGCGTTGACCAGCCAGGAGACAGCGTTCGCCTGAATGCCCTGAAGCTGATCGACGGTATAGCCGGCTGCCCCGGCGGCGAGCGGTTGGGCGAGCTGCGGCAGTCCCAGGATGGTGTTGGCGGTGAAACCCTGGGTGATCGAATTGATCATGTTCTGGATCAGCTGCGGCACTGCAAGCTGCGCCAGGGTCGCCACAATGAGGGCGAGATATGCCGGGATGTTGGTGCTTTTTTGCCGACCCAGATAGCGAATAGCGCGCCCCAAGCCGCCGCTCCCACGCTGGCGTGAGCGATCACCGCCCCATTGTCTGGACGCCTGTGCTTGCAACGAGACACCTCATTTCTCAAAATGTTTGCTCTGCTAACGATAGGAGGATGTAAGGTTCATGTCAATGGATAGAATTGGCAGGCGGGCTGTTTGAATTGTCTGAGAGACTGTTTGAAAAGCCGGTTTTCACACAACCTCACCCCGGAAACCTGACGGTTTCCTGCCCCTCTCCAATTGGCTATGCATTACCCACAAGTCGGGGAGGAGTTGAAAGTGGGGTAGAATAGGAGATGTTGAGGGAAGAATTATGAGCCAACCATCAAACGCTCTCCTAAACAATGCCCCACCTAAAGCCCTTGCTCGCT
>JABWBO010000213.1 GCA_013360465.1 Anaerolineae bacterium
GCTGACGGATGATGTTCAGGAGTTCTGCTTCGCGTGCGCTATTCATGCCTTTCTTTATAGCTCACTTCTTCCCGTTTGGCGATACCCCTGAGCAGTTACAGCAAACCTTTTGCCTTATACTAGAAATGCCATTCAGCTAACGGCGTAATTAGCCCGGGCATTGCTCCCGGATGACTGTTTCCCCCGACTTCAAGCACAAGTGGGTCAGAGACAAACCGATCCTGAGAATTTGTGCTTCGCGCGATGAGTTTGAGGTTCAAGGTATAAATACCAGGACGAAGCCACATTGCTGGGAACGAAACACAGAATGAATGGTCACCAGGTTGAATCTCGCGCAACCCCACCACATCGTCACTGCGAGCGTGGATAACCGTATTGTTGTCAATGTCATGCACAATGCAATAGAACAGGCATCCAGAAAATGATGCACGAGCCTGGAAGCTGACTTGAACATCAAGAGGTCGTGTGAGATCGATCATTGCTGGAGGATGACCGTTTAGCAGTATATTTGTAAAGGTAAACTCTTCATGAGTATCGCCGCTCGTATCTGCGGCATTTGAGAACGTTTTCATGTACTTGTAAATCACATCACCTATCACACCAGTGGTAGAAATCTGCCCTTTGTCGAGTAAAATGCCGGTCTGGCATAGAGTCTTCACAGCCGCCATATTGTGACTCACAAACAACACGGTATTTCCTGTTTTCGCCACATCCTCCATCTTACCCAAGCACTTCTTCTGAAACTCGGCGTCACCTACTGCGAGAACCTCATCTACGACTAGGATTTCTGGCTCTAAATAGGCTGCCACAGCGAAGCCCAACCGCAAACCCATGCCGCTGGAATAGTGCTTCACAGGCGTATCGACAAACCTCTCCACCCCAGCGAAGTCCACAATCTCGTCGAACTTACTGGTGATCTCGGTGCGCGACATACCTAGGATCGCGCCGTTGAGATAGATATTCTCGCGACCTGTTAGTTCCGGATGGAATCCTGTGCCGACCTCAAGCAGCGCGCCCACCTTTCCATAGACATCGGCGTAACCAATTGTTGGCTCCGTAATACGCGAGAGAATTTTCAGCAGCGTTGACTTGCCCGCGCCATTCCGCCCAATGATCCCGACGACTTCACCCTGCTTGACCTCGAACGAAACATCTCTCAACGCCCAGATTTCCTCTTTGAGATCTGAAGCAGACTGACCACGGACGATATCTCTTACTCGGACAAAAGGGGCCGCTAGCGTGCGGGTGATGGCATCACGGAAAGTCTGGTAGCGTTCCTGTGATCCACCGATGCGGTACATCTTGCCAAGGTTTTCGACTCGAATGGCAATGTCACTCATCCGTTACACCACATCCGCGAAGGTTTTTTCCATGCGTCGGAAATAGAACAAACCGCTGATGAATAGGATCAGCGCCGCGAGCGACGAGACAAGGATCACAGGACCAGGGGTTGTATTTGTACCGAGCAGCGCCCATCGGAAGCCCTCGACCACGCCTGCCATCGGATTCAGACCGTAAATTGCACGCAAGGTTTCGTTTTCAATTAGGCTGCTTGGATAAGCGATCGGCGTGATGAACATCCAGAATTGGGTCAGGAACGGCACCGTGTAGCGCACGTCGCGGAACTGCACATTCATGGCGCTCAACCACAAACCGACGCCAAGCGACGTTATGAACGCCAGCAGGAGAAACAGCGGCAGGAAAATCACGTTTACTGTGGGCACGATACCGAAGTACAGCATCATCAAGATCAGGACCACGAACGCGAGGACAAAATCGACCACACCGGAAAACACGGTCGCGATCGGGATGACCAATCGCGGGAAATAGACCTTTTTGATCAAGTTCGAACTGCCAACAAGGCTGTTCGACGACATTGTCAGTCCGCTGGCAAAAAACGTCCAGGGCACGAGCGCTGCATAGCTGAAGATAGGATAGGGGATGCCGTCGGAGGGAATTTGACCGAGCCCGCCGAAGAACAGGGTGAAGACCACCATGGTCATGAATGGCTGGATGATGGCCCACGCAGCGCCAAGCACCGTCTGTTTGTAGCGCACCTTGATGTCTCGCCACGTTAGGAAATACAGCAGCTCGCGGTACTGCCAGATCTCGCGCAGCTTGAGCGGCACCCACCCTCTAGATGGTTCAATCCGCAGGTGAGACGGGGAGTTAAGGGAAGCATCGGGCACTTGGGCTAAGGGACTCACGTTCATGTTCTGTTTAACCTACGGCTTTTGCGCGAGCAAATTAGTGTGGTATCAGTCAACCGTTTCACGCAGACCCTCTTCAAACGACTCGCGGGATTCGAAGGCGAACGAGGCTTTCGCTCTGCTAACATCAAGCTTTCGCCGGGCTGCCCATTCGGTTTCGTGGTATCCCAACGAATATCACCCTCGAATCTGGTTAGTCGTGCGATAGTTAGTGTTAAGTCCTTGATGCTGATTTCGAAGCTGTTCCCCAAATTAAACGGTTCGCTGCTGTTGTAGTGTTCAGCCGCAAGCAGCAACCCTTCAGCGGCATCTTGCAAATACAGAAACTCGCTCGTCGGTGAACCATCTCCCCCACGCCTCAATATATGGCATTCCCGCTTCTTTAGCTTCCACGCATTTTCGAATCAGCGCCGGAATGACGTGGGAGCTTGATGGATCGAAGTTATCGCGCGGCCCATACAGATTGGTGGGCAGTAGGAAAATCGATTTGGACCCGTACTGCTGCCGATACGCCTGTTGCACCAATAGCATCTCCTTGGCAAGTCCGTAAGGGGCGTTGGTTTCCTCTGGATACCCCTGGATACCCATTCCAGAGGTTTTCCTCTTTGAACGGAACGGGTGTGAATTTGGGATAGGCACAGACGGTACCAACAATCACAAGTTTCGGCACGCCTACTCGCCAGCACTCATGGACAAGCTGAACGTCCATCATGAGATTGTCGTAGAAAAACTTTGCCAGGTACGCGAGATTGGCACCAATCCCACCTACGCTGGCTGCCAGATGGAAGACGATATCGGGTTTGGTTTTGCTGAGAAGGGCATGGATGCGATCCCATTCATGTAGATCATACTCCGAGTGTCTGGGAACAAAAACCTCTTTGGCACCCGCTCGCTGCAACTTCTCAACGACAAACGAACCGAGAAAACCACTGCCACCTGTGATTATAATACGCTTAGTACTCCAATAATCGCTCATGGTTTCCTCGCCGGTGTGCATTCTATCAGATATCCCCGTCCTTTCGACATGCCGTAAGGCAATATGATGTACCCCATAAATCGGACAGTAAAATAGCGCAGTTATCAGTGGATCGGAAGCGCTATGAGAAACACGTACAGCCCAGAATTCAAAGCGAAAG
>JABWBO010000214.1 GCA_013360465.1 Anaerolineae bacterium
CATCCGCCAAATAGCCATCAGATTGTAGGGGCGCGCCGATGTGCGCGCCCAACCGGGCGACCACGCCGGGTCGCCCCTACAGCATAGACATCAACTTGTGAGCTTTACCCCAAGTAGTGGAGGGAACGGGTGTCCGTTATACTCAATGAAAGGGAGTAAACGATGGCAGTGGAAAAGCGACAGTATGACACGAGTTTCAAGCAAGAGGCGCTGCGTCTGCTGGGGATGAGCGGGAAAAGCGTGCGGCAGATCGAAGACGAACTGGGGATCACGCCGGGGCTGCTGAACAAGTGGAAAAAGCGGTATCAACTGCATCCGACAACGGGCGAAGTGAAACCAAGCCAAGAACTCGACCTCGAAGCGGAGAACCGCCGCCTGCGCCGTGAGTTGGAACTGGTGAAGGCGGAGCGGGATTTGTTAAAAAAGCGGTCAAGCTGTTTGCATCGGATGTGCCATGAAATATCATCTGATCCAAACAGAACGCGGGGTATTGTCATTGGATCGCGGCTGCCGGGTGCTGAAGGTATCGGTGAGCGGGTACTATGCGTGGCAGCAGCGGACGCGCCCCCCCGCCTACCCAAAGCGGAGGACGGGCTGACAGCGCAGATTCATGCGGTGTTCGCGGAGAGCGGCGGGACGTATGGCAGCCCGCGCGTGACGGCAGCGCTGCGTCAACAGGGGATCATGTGCAATCACAAGCGAGTGGCGCGGCTGATGCGCGCACAAGGGTTGGTCGCCAAATGTCGTCGCCGCCGTGTCCGCACGACCGACAGCCAGCATCCGTATCCGGTGGCACCGAACCTGCTCCAGCGCGCCTTCTGCGCCCAGCGTCCGAATGAGAAGTGGGTGGGGGAAATGGACTGCTCACAAATGACAAATTCTGCCTGAGTCGAACCGTAAAGCTGCGCCTGAACTGGTCGCGGTATGAGGTGTACTTGAAACGCCAAGCCAAGCACATGGTAAGTTGTTCCCCTGAAGTAGAGCATCAGGAAGGCAACCACCGTGAAACCGCATTGGCAAGTCCACCGTCAGATGATTCCCCGGCACGACGGGCAGCAACGCTGGGATCGTGTCTACCAACTGCTCGTGCAATGGGGAAACCCCAGCCCTCTCGAAGGGCAAAACGCCGACCAAAGTCAGGAGAAACAAAATGAGCAGGCAAGTCGCCCTGTATGCACGGGTCTCAACACCCAATCAGAGTCAAACGCAGACCATTGAACAACAACTGGAACGCCTGCACACCCATGTGCGTGAGCAAGGCTGGCAGTTACAAGAGGAGTACATTTTCAGAGATGATGGGCGCAGTGGAGCAACCTTGAATCGTCCGGGTCTGGATCGGCTGCGCGATGCGATTCGCGCGCGCGCCGTCGAGGCAGTGCTTATCACTGCCCCGGATCGTTTGGCACGCAACTATGTCCATCAAATGATCTTACTGGAAGAATTTGAACGGGCTGGCTGCCAGGTCGAATTTCTAGAGCGTCCCATGAGCCAGGATCCCCACGACAAACTGCTTCTCCAGATTCGCAGCGCAGTTGCCGAGTATGAACGCGAACTCATCACCGACCGCATGCGGCGGGGACGCCAGTCCAAATACCGTGCTGGTCTCTTGTTGCCCTGGACACGCCCTCCCTACGGCTATCGGCTGGGCATCGAAAACCCTAGAAATCCAGAGGAAGTCCGTATTGAAGCGAGCGAAGCGGCAGTCATCCGAGAAATCTATGCGTTATATCTCCAAGAGGGCTTGAGTTTATGCCAGTTAGCCAAGCACCTGCAGCGCCAAGGCATTCCTACCCCCAGCGGTAAGACCCTGTGGGGTCTGGCAACGTTACGGGCGATTCTGCGGCAGCCCGCCTACACGGGCAAGGTTTTTGCCGAACGCTACCACTACCGCAAACCATGCATCCGTCGTTCCGCCACTCACCTGATCGGCACACCCCACGACACCGCTGTCGAGCAGCCGCCGGAAGCCTGGATTTTCGTCGCCACGATTCCCGCTATAATTAGCCAACAGGAGTATGACTTGGCTCAAGAGCGCTTAGCCCACAATCAGCGGTTTGCCCGACGCAACAATAAGGCGCACGAGTATCTGCTGCGTGCGCTGGTCAGCTGCGGCGTCTGTCAGGCTGCATGCCTGTGTCGATCGCTGGACAAGGGCAAATATGCCTACTATGTTTGCAGCGGCAAAGCCCGCGCCATTCACAGTCGGCGCGAAGAAAAGTGTCCATCGCGGTTTGCCCCTGCCGCGCAACTGGATGCAGTCGTCTGGCAGGATCTCTGCGATCTGCTCCAACATCCCGCACAGATTGCCGAGGCGTTGGAGCGAGCGCATGGTGGGCATTGGCTGCCCCAGGAACTTCAGGCGCGGCGCAAAAACTTGCAGGACGCTGCTGCCTATTTGGAAAAGCAACTGAACCGCCTCACTGAAGCCTACCTGGCAGAGGTCATCCACTTGCCTGAATACCAGCACCGCCGGACTGACCTTGAGAAGAAGCGGCAAGCTTTCGCTCAGCAAGCGCAGCAACTTGAAGCTCAAGTCGATCGCCATCATGAAATTGCCGCGCTTCAGCTTTCCATCAAAGAATTCTGTCAGCGTATTCACGGTGGGTTAGAAAATGCGACCTTTGAGCAAAAGCGGCAGCTCGTTGAACTCCTCATAGACCGCGTCATTGTGACCGAGGCTGACGTTGAGATTCATTATGTGATCCCCACCACGCCAGCCAGTGAGCATGTCCGTTTTTGTCATTTGCGTACAGACTATCGATTTCACCTACATCGATACGCACGAAGGCTGGCTGTATCTGGCGCTGGTGATGGATGTGTTCTCGCGCAAAATCGTGGGCTGGAGCATGGACACGCACCGCGAAACGGCACTGGTCGAGCGGGCGCTGACGATGGCGCTGGTGCAGCGCAAGCCCAAGGGGAAAGAACTGCTCCATCACTCCGATCGCGGCGGGCAGTATGCCAGCGCTGCCTACCAAGCGCTGCTGCAAACGCAGGGCATCACCGTTTCCATGAGCCGAACGGCGGATCCCTACGATAATGCCCTGATGGAAAGCGCGATTGGCACACTCAAGACCGAGTGCGCTGACCGCGTGTTTGTTTCGCGCGCTGCGGCACGATCCGCCATCTTTGCCTATGTAGAGGGCTGGTACAACCGCAAGCGGCTGCACTCCGCTCTTGGTTATCTTAGTCCAGATCAGTTTGAACAGCGGTTCTTTTCGGACACGATTTCTCTCTATCTGATGGGGTGAAGCTCATCCGCTGTTCGCCCACTGGCACCAGAGCCACGCCTGCTGAATTGATCTGTCAACAGGTACAGAG
>JABWBO010000088.1 GCA_013360465.1 Anaerolineae bacterium
CTGCGGCGCGTCCCAGCGCAGTTCGATCCAAGCGCCGTCGCCGCCGAGTTTCGCGCCCAGGGATCGCAGCGCGCCCAGGAAATCCGTCAGGAAGCCGGCGCGATCAAGCCGCTGCGGCAGCCCGACTGCCGCGCTCAGCGCGGCGCTGGCGATCATCCCGCGCAGGATGTCCTTGAGCGCCTTCATCGCCGTCAGATCGCGCGCCGCCTGCTCCGGCGGCTGAAGGCGAATCTGCGCCGGCAGGTTCAGCGTATAGGCGAGCGATTCCGGCGCGCCATCGTCGGCGTCGTCCGGGTCGCGGGCATCCTCGCCGATCAGGCGTTCCAGCCAGCGCACGTATCCCGCGCCCTCACCCTCCGCCGGCGGAGTCACGCCGTCGAAAAACGCCTCTAGCGCCCGCGCCAGCCGTTCCGATTCGGCGGCGTCCAGTGTCCGCGCCGCGTCGAATTCGTCGTCGGTCTCGACCGACGGGCGGCTGGCGAAGCGCACCGCATCCAGCCATTCTTCCCGCCCGCCGATCACCCGCGCCGCCAGGCTGATCGCCTCCAGGCGGTCCACCGCCGCAGCGTCCAACCCCGGCGCGGCGAAGTAGGGCGAGCGCAGCGCGTCCAGCACCTCACGACGACGAAAACCGCCGTGCAGCCCCAGCAGATCGATCAGCGCAGCAGCGCAGGGCGTCTCCGCCAGAGCCGCGCCGTAATGCAGCGCCAGCGGCACGCCGTACAGCCGCGCCGCCGTCGCCAGATGCCCGCCGTAGCGTCGCCAGTCGCGGACGGCGATCATCAGCGCTTCGGGCGGACAGCCTTCGACCAGCCGCCGCTTGACCCGCCGCATGACGGCGGCAGCTTCCGCCGCCGGGTCGGGCGCTTCCAGCCACCAGACCGCCGGCGGCGTCACGGCGGCGGAGTCTCGCTCGATGAACTGCTCCGTCAGGCGTGCGCCGAACGCCGCGCCCAGCCTCTCACGCGCCTGCTGAAATCGTCTGCCCAGCGTCGCCTCGCCACCGGGAATCGTCGTCAAGGTGATCAGCATCTCCCCGACCTGCCGGTCGAGTTCGGCGAGGAGCGCCGCCTGCAGGGGGTTGAACTGGTCGTAGCCGTCCACCACCATCAGCCGCACATCCCGGACCAGATCGGCGTCCTGCTGAAGCGCCTCGACCGCCAGCCAGCCCTCGCCCTCGCGGTCGATCAGATCGTGCGCGATCAGCACCTCCTGATACGCCTTGTACATGCCGGCGAGTTCCAGCTCGCGCCGGTTGGACGCCGCATCGAAGAAATCCTCCGGCTGGATGCGGTGCTGCTTCAGCTCGTCGATCAGCCCGCCGACGGCTCTGGCGAGACCGGGCGCGCCGATGATCGCCCCGAACACCGGCGAATCGGCGAAGCGGCTGCGCAGCAGCGCCCGGATCAGCGCGCTCTGTGCCGAGGCGAACAGCGCCCGCCCCGGCTGGCGCGCCGTCGAAAGGATGCGCCGGTACAGGTTGTAGAAGTTGAAGTACTCGACGTTGAAGGACACCGGCGTCTCGGCGATGAAGCGCCGCCGGAAATCGATGATCTGCCGTTCACTGCTCAGCAGCACCCAGACCTTCGCCAGCGGGTCCGCCTGTTTGCAGTCGAGCAGCACCCGCTGGGCGCGCTCCGTCTTGCCCGCGCCGGCTTGCGACAGCAGCAGGACCGCCATCAGACCTCGTAGAGCTGCTGGATCACCTGGGTGACGGCGTTCATGTTCATCCGCTCAGCATTCAGGTAGAAGCTGCCCAGGTTGACCGGCAGCAGATGAAGGTGCGAGATGGGGATGACCGAGTCGCGGGCGCTCAGGCGGGCGCGCCGGTCATCCCTGGTGAAGACGACCACGCCCAGGATCGGCGCGTCGTGCAGCCCATGCCCGCGCAGATACTCGCCGAGCTTGTCCATGTCGATCTGGCACTCCATGGTCGGGTTGAAAGGGGCGGGCAGCAGATCGCCGCTGCTGTTGCGCACCAGCCAGTTGACCCCTTCGTTCGCCCAGTCACCCTCGGCGTCGGTGATGCGGAAGACCAGCACCCCCGCCGGACCGACCAGCACGGCGTCGATATAGCCGATCTGCCGTTTGCTGACGTTGCGGATCAGCGTATAGCGGTCGTCCAGTTTTTGCCCCAGGACCTGCGCCGTCTGCTGCGCCAGGTCGTTGTCCATCCGCCAGGTGAAGGCGCGGATCAGCATCCCTGCCGAGACCGCCAGCAGGACGATGCCGGCGAACTCCGCCGCCGCGCGCAGAAAGCTGTACACGCCGTAGGACGGGTCATTGACGCCCACCAGCGGGATGACGTTCATCAGAATGCCCACCGCCAGCACAAACCCGCCGAGCGCGCCGGCGAGGAAGGCGATCGACTTCCACTGGTTGGCGCGCCGCGTCAGAGATCGAGTAGGGGCTACGTTTCGCATGGTCTTATCTATCCGTCTTCACTCGTGGTATCCGGCTGAACAGGGGCTGGCGCAGTTGGCTCCGTCGGGCGGGCTGGCGCCGTCGTATCCGCCGCACCGTCGTTCGCTGCTCCGCCGCTGCCCGGCAGTTCCGGCAGCGTCACCGGCGGAGCCTGACGCGCCGCGCGGCGTTTGGCGATGGTGCTTTCCAGCGCAGTACGCAGCGCCCCCAGGTCGGGCAGGGGCTTGTAGAACAGCAGATCGGCGCCTGCCTCGGCGCGTATGGCGCGCTCGTCCTCGTTGGAAAGCCGGTACGCCGTGATCAGGACGATAACCGGGTCGCCGAAGATCGCCCGGCTCCGCAGCCGTCCGCCGACCTGCGTCCCGTCGATCTCCCCCGGAAGGCGCACATCCAGCAGCGCCAGTTCCGGCGGCTCCTTCAGCGGCATGCCGCGCTCGACATCATCCATCCAGCGAAACGCTTCTTCCCCATCGACGAACGCAATGCCTTCGATGCCCCAGACATCGAACATCGCCAGCAGCAGGGCGTAGATGTCGGGTTCGTCTTCAACGATCATCCAGGTGGACAACGACGACAGCTCTCCTGAAGGCGTCTGCATCAGTACGACAACCGCTTCGCGACAACCGCTTTAATGATAGATTTCTTACTCGTTTCGGGCAACAAGTTGTGAAGCGCGCGGGCAAACGTTGTATACTTGTAACATCACGCACTACATCCACGCAGAGGTCACTGGAGGACGACGTTGATCTGGTTGGTCGCAGAAGACGAAGCCGATATTCGTATGCTGGTTGCAACGATGATACAGGTCTGGGGTCACGACACCGTCGTGTTCGAAAACGGGCAGAAAGTCTGGGAGTGGCTCGACACAGTTGACAGCAGCACGGATGGCATGAAAGTGCCTGATTTGATCCTGATGGATATCCGCATGCCCGGCAAGAAAGGCAACGAACTCGCCCGGCGGATGCGCACGATGGCGCAGATGAAAGAGATCCCCATCGTCCTGATGACCGCTTTCGCCCTCAGCCAGGCGGAACGGCAGGAGATGATGACCGCCGGCGGCGTCGATCAGATCATCAGCAAACCCCTGCCCGACTTTGAACAGCTTCGCCAAACCCTGCACGACCTGATCGACAAGAAGCGCGCGGAAGCGAACGGAAGCTCATGAGCCAGCCCCCTCCTGATGATCAAGCGCTGGGCGACGCCATCTATCGCGTGAACCGCCTGGGTTCGGCGTCGGAAAAACTGTTCAGCCGCCTCTATCGCGGCATGAACAAACAGATCCTCGATCAGCTGCAAGCCGAGAATGAGACGATCCGCGCGGCGCTCAAGTACCGCGATGTGGAAGTGAAACAGCTGAACAGCATCCTGGCGGCGCTCGACCAGGGCGTGATCATGCAGGACAACTCCGGGCGGCTGGTGCTGGTCAACGAAGCCGCCAAGCGCCTGCTGGGCAGCATCAAAGCCTTCTGGGGCAGCGAACTGGGCAAACTCTTCAACCAGTACAACGGCGTGACCAGCGCCGACACCGAGCTGATGCCGGTGGGTAAGCCCGCCAGCATCGAGATCAACGGCAAGACGGTGGGCGCGCAGATCGCCGTCGTCGCCGACGATAACGGCGATCGGCTCGGCACGATCATGATCCTGCGCGATGTCACCCACGAAGCGCTGAGCGAGCGCCTGAAAGAGCATTTCGTCACGGCGATCAGCCATGAACTGCGCACGCCGATGGCGGTCATCAAGGGCATGAGCGAGGTCATCGCCGCCAGCGACGGACCGCCGAATCGCAAGCTGCTGGCGACCCTGGCGCGCAACGTCGAAATCCTGGATCGGATGATCGTCGAGCTGCTGGATATTTCCGAGCTTGCCAGCGGCGAGTTCAGCATCCGTCATGAAGCACTGGACGCCGAAGAGCTGCTTTGGCAGGTGGTCGGCGGGCAGTCGCCGGAGATCAAGCGCGCCGGGCTGGATGTCTCGGTGCTGGTGCGCGACGCCTCGCAGCTGCGGCTGATCGGCGACAATCAGCGCCTGCGTTGGGCGTTCGGGCATCTGCTGCAAAACGCCATCCACTACACCGAACGCGGCGGGCATATCCTGGTCGCGGCGTCGGCGAGCGATCATGAACATATCGCCATTCAGGTGTCGGATACCGGCGTGGGCATCCGCGAGGAAGACCTGCCGCGCATCTTCGACCGCTTTTTCAGGGGGCAGGCGCGCACCGCCGGCGGCAGGCTGATCGATCCGCGCGGTTTGGGGCAGGGCTTGTTCATCGCCCGCAAGGTCATCCAGGCGCATGGAGGGGAATTGGAAGCCGCCAGCGCCGTCGGGCAGGGCAGCGTGTTCACCGCCCTGCTGCCCATGCTGACGTGAAGCGTCCGGCGTCTTTTGGCGTGAACTCAAACAAGCTCCAGATCAGAGATCGGGCGATTCACGACTGGTATCGCTTCGTCCTGGCGTATCCTCCTCATCTTGTGCGCGAATATCTGGACAAGCTGGACGCCGATCCTGATCGAGACAGAGTCTTCGATCCGTTTGCCGGGACGGCGACGACACCGTTGGAAGCCCGTCTGAACGGCTTTGGCGTGATGGCGGTGGACGCCAACCCGGTCGCAGTCCTCGGAAGCGGGAAATGTGGCATTTGGACCGGAAGTCTACGCTACGAAGGCGAAAACCGACGTCGATGTCCTGTACAGTTTCTATTCCACAGTCGTTCGCATGAAGACCGACCTTGCTGAAATACAGCGTTCCCAGCCGACGCCATTTCCACCTTACCAGGTCGCTCTGGATGATGCGAGGCTGCTGTCGTTGCTCTATCAACAGGAGCAGATCGGGATCGTCATCACCTCGCCGCCCTATCCGAACGAAAAAGACTACACCCGTACTACGCGCCTGGAGACGGTGCTGCTTGGCTATCTGAAGTCGAAGTCTGATCTTCGGCAGTTAAAAGAAGGGCTGCTGCGCAGTAATACGCGCAACGTCTTCGTCAAAGATGATGATGACCGATATGTTGCGGACATCGCCTCTGTTCAGGCTGTGGCGCGGGAAATCGAAGCGAAACGCATCGAGCTTGGGAAGACTTCCGGGTTTGAGCAGCTCTATCACCGGGTGACAACACTTTACTTCGGGGGCATGTATCGACACTTCGCCAGCCTGATGCCGCACCTGCGCCCTGGCGCGCGCTGCGCTTATGTGGTGGGTGATCAGCAGTCTTTCTTTCGCGTACATATTGCGACAGCGCAGTTGCTCGCCGATGTTGCCCTCAAAGCAGGCTTCAAAGTGGAAGGGATCGAGACCTGGCGCAACCGTTTCGCGAGCGCCACGCAGCGTCACATTGAAGAGAATGTGCTGATCCTTCGCAAACCGGAGTAGACGTATTTTGACGACGCACGATTCGCGAGAAGAAGGGCGTTACGAGCAGGTTATCCTTGCCGTCTTCTTCCGGCACTATACCGAAGGTCTGGGATATTTCGAGTTTCACAAGGATGAGGTGCTGGGTGTCGGTCAGGTTGAACTGGACGCGCTGTATGCCGGCGTAGATACAGGTGGACAGATTTATGTCTTGCCCATTGAGGCGAAAAGTCGCAGCGACCATGAAATGATCGGTCGTGTGCAGGTGGCGCAGATGGTGAAATCTGCGCGGCAAGATTTCCCTGGTTTCATAAGACGCCCTCTCGCCGTCAAGATGCTGGCGGACGACAGCATCGGCATCGTGGAGTTCAGCGATCAGGCAGAACCGGATGCCCTCAGCATTCACGCCGTTCGGCGTTACCGCCTCATCCGCCAGCGTGTCTAAAACCATCACTTGATGCGAGATTCCGTTTTAGCCCATCACCGCGCCGCCATCGACGTTGAGCGCCTGACCGGTGATGAAGCGGGCGGCGTCGGAGCAGAGGAACAGCACCACGCCGGCGATCTCGTCGGCGCTGCCGGGGCGACCGAGCGGCGGCGCTGACGGGCTGCTCACCGCATCCGCCTCCAGGTTTCCAGGACACACCGCATTGACCCGAACGCCGCGCGGCGCAAGTTCGCGGGCGCTCTGCTGAGTCAGCCCGATCAGCCCGGACTTGCTGCTGACATAGCTGATGCTGTCCGGCAGGGTCATGCCGTGCCCGGCGATGGAGCCGATATTGACGATCACCCCGCCGCCTTCTTCCGTCATCACCCGGCTGAGCAGCTGGGTGCAGAAGAACGCCCCCGTCAGGTTGACATCCAGCACGCGCCGCCAGTCCCACTCGTCCAGATCGCCCATCGCGCCGCGCTTCAAAACGCCGGCGGCGTTAATCAGCAGGTCGATGCGCCCGAAGGCGTCGCGCGCCGCTTCGATCATCGACCCGACCTGGAAGCGGTTGGCGACATCGGCGTGCCACGCCAGCGCCCGACCGCCCCGCACGGTGATCCGTTCCGCCACCGTGTCGGCGCGGTCCGGGTTCAGATCGTTGACCACCACCGCCGCGCCCGCCGCAGCTAGCGCCAGGGCGACCGCCCTGCCGACGCCGTCACCAGCGCCGGTCACCAGGGCAGCATGACCGGTCAGATCGACGGAAAAGGGCGCGCCCGGCGGATTCAGCGGCGCAGCCATGCGGCAATCACCCGGCGGGCGTCTTCGTGAAGCAGCGCCGCGCCGTCGGCATATTCGGTCATCAGGAAGCGGTTGCAGTCCGAGACCAGGGTGAAGCCCGCGCCGTAAGGATAGGTCTGGCGATGCGCGATGGCGGCTGCGCTGCCATAGACTTCCGGCGCGTTCCAGTCTTCCTGGCTCATCAGGATGTGAATCTCGGTGTCGATGGCGAGAATTTCTTGCGGCGAAAGCTGATTGGCGATCAGCAGGACGCCCGCCGGACGCTGAAGCCGGGCAAACAAGCCGTAAGCGCTGCCGAGCATACCGGTCCCCGCGCCGATCGCCAGGATGATCGCCTGCCGCCGGTTGATCTCCTCGTGCAGCAGGGCGGTCTCGTAGGCATTGATGGCGTCCTGGGTCGAAGAACCGCGCCCGCCCGAACCGCTGCGCCCCGTCCCCCGCTTGTCCCAACGGAAGACGGCTAACCCCGTGCGCAGGGCGGTCGCCGTGTATTCGTCAAAATCATCGCGCGAGATGCTGGAAGCATGCGGCAGGATGAACAGCAGCGGATAGCCGTCGCGCGGGGCGGGCGTCGTCGGCAGATCGAGCTGACCGGACAGTCGAACGTGATCGCCCGCGAAGAGGATTTCGCGCGTCTCTGAAACCAACCGGGAGACCTGGATGGGGTGGGACAGCGGTATCGATGCCATGCACTTCACTTTTTCACTATAGCGCAAAGGACGACCGGCAAGGCATCTAGTTCCTTAAGGAGCATTCTTGGATATTGAAATTATCACAGGTTTCGCGGGTTTCCAAGATAAACCTTTATCGTTTGTTGATCAACTTTTTTCCCTCACTTCGCCGCCCGTAGGATCACCAAAAACCGACCACACACAAACCTTTAAGAACATCCGCTTGACGCGCTAGAACACTGGTGCTAATCTAAACGTTAAGCGTAATGATCGTAAGGTATGCCGTTGTCGCTGGAATTCGCCAAACTGGTCGAGCAGGTTCACACGATGGGGCGCTATCTGGGACACGTCCAGATGAGCAGCTCCAACCGCCTGGAGACCGCACTGAGGCTGTTGAATGCCGCCACCGACCTCGATGTTATCCACGAGCGCATTCGGCTGGTGCGCGAATCGAGCGTGAGCGGCTACCGCGGGGCGACTCCCGCCCCGCGCCCCTACAGCGAGGTGATCGCCGGGGTCGGCGCGCCGCCGACGCCCCCGCCCGCCGCCACGATCATCGCCGCCGACGGGTCACAGGTCTACCCCGATCAGCATGAATCCGCCCTGTATTACCTGATCAACATCGGCATCTTCGTCTACTTTCACGGCGCGCCGCGCCTGCCCTACCAGTTCACCCACCCGGACCTGTTCTACGCCGACGGGGCGCTCAAGGACAAGGACGGGCGGACCGTCACCAACCAGGCGGTCAACGCCCGCCGGTCGCTGGTCGAAATGCAGTGGCTGGCGCGCGAAGTATGGGAGCGCCAGACCGAGGCGCGCCCGCTGTTAGCCCTGCACGACGGTCCCCTGCTCAAGTTCTTCGGCGCGGCGGAAGTGCCGGACGCCGGGCAGATCGAAGCCGACTACATGGGGGCGCTTCAGCAGCTTTACGACGCCGGCGCGCTGCTGATCGGCTATGGCGACCGTCCGCGCAGCACCTATATCATCAGCCTGCTGCACCTGCTGCGCCTGCACCCCGGCGAGATCAACGACGCCGTGCTGCGCAACAACGGCGACCTGGAAGGGCTGACCGACGCCATGCTGCTGGCTTACGTGCTGGAGCCGGGCGAGCGCTCGGCGATCATGACCCAGAATTCGCCGCAGAATAAAGCGTATAAGGATCGGAAGGGACCAGATTTCGAGATCGCCTTCTTCTATGTCAACGCCGCCGATTCCACCCGCGCGGTCATCGTCCGCGTGGACCTGCCGATGTGGGTGGCGCGCGACCCGGCGGCGGTCGATGCGGTGCATGCGCTGGTGCTGACCCAGTGCGGCATCCAGGGGCGCAAACGCTACCCTTACGCCCTGACCCGCGCCGACGAGATGGCATATGTGAGCAGCGTAGAAAAGAGCCACCTGGATGAGATGATCCGCGTAGAGATGCTGCGGAATCAGCTTGAGCCGGAGCTTTCCAACAAGCTGCAAAGCAAGGACCTGGCGCGCAGTGGGCGGACCAAACACCGGCTGCGCTGACGCCGGGACGAACGAGATGAAGAGATGGGGCAATCGATGATGGACGTACAGGAAAGGCGGTTGGTGGGGCGGGTGCTGCGCGCCAGCACGGTCGGCTTCGACTGCGGCACGCGCGGCAGCCGCCTTGACGACCTGCACACGTTCGGGGCGTTCGTCAAGACGCCGATCGGCGATGAGCAGCAGGGCGCGTTCGCCATCGGCTTGATCTACGCCATCCGCATCGACGACGACCCGCTGGCGCGCGAGCTGGTCATGGCGAGCATGGTGGACAACAATGCCCTGATCGACCAGCGCGAGAACCGCATGGTCCCGGTTGAAATCGGCGTGATCAATGTGGGATATGGGGTCGATGGCATGCTGATCCAAAGCCTGCCGCCGCGCCCACCCATGAGCCTGGCGCAGGTCGAGCTTTGCCCCGTCGAAGAGGTTTACCACTTTACCCAAAAATGCGATTTCTTCCGGCTGGTGATCAACGCCAAAGAAGTGCCGTCGGACGAGCTGATCGCCGCTGCTGTGCGCTATGCCTCCTGGGCATATCCCGAAGCCGAGCGCTATGAGTACAGCGTCCGCTGCGGGCGCTATCTGGCGCGGCTGCTGTCGCATGACCTCAAACGTCTGGCGCACGTGCTGGAACTGATCAAGCCCAGCCGCGCCGATCGGCAGTACGCCACCTGATCCCGACCTGGGTTATCTGGCATAACGATCCCCTACCCCAACCCCTGATGAGCGGCGCAGATGCCCTCTTTTTTTGCCTTTTCAGCGCAGGTCAGGACCTGTTTTCAGAGACATAGGGGGGTGACAGCGGCACAGGAGCCGTCAGAAGACGAATAGGGGGGTGAGAAAGCATTTTTTGGAAAATAGGGGGGTGTCCTGGATTATCTACGGAGGATACGCCGCTGACCTTAACCTGCCGATAAACCAGGCAAAACAGCCTTGACTCTCAGGGTGCTTGGGATATACTTCAGCCTAAGCACCCTGACAGGATGCCGCGGTAGCTCAGTTGGTAGAGCAATGCACTGAAAATGCATGGGTCGCCAGTTCAAGTCTGGCCCTCGGCACAGAAGACGCCCCGAATCATCTTCGGGGCGTTTTCGTTTCGCTGCCGCCGTTCATTTTCTGGACGGCTGATCCTGAAGTAAACGGCGCTACTCCCCCTGAACCGGCAGCACCTCGAACGCCGCTTCATCGAGGTCGAACAAGCCGGCAGCGCCCCACCCTTCCAGCTTTTCGTAGGCGACCAGCAGCCAGCCGCCGGAAGCGCTGCGCGCCAGCGGCATGACCCGCCGCCCGAAGGGGATCACGCCGATCACCGGGGAGTCCAGCGCGGGATGCTCGTGCAGGCGGATGTTAAACAGGCTGCGGGCGAGCGCCTGCGGCGGGACCAATCCCTCGCCCTGCGCGTCGGGGATCAGAATCGGCAGCGCGTCGGCATCACCGATCACCGTGACGGTGAAGTAGGCGATCCACCCCTCGGTGGTCTCGTCGAGGACGATCAGCAGCCAGTCGCTGTCGGCGCTGCTGCGCGCCGTCGCCGGCGAACGGTCTCCCACTTCGAGCTGGGCGACGATCTCATGTTCCATGCCGGGACCGCTGCGCACATTGACCCGCCCGTAGGACTCGATGAACACGACGGAGCCAGGTACGCTGGTGGGAATCCCTTCCGCGCCGGTCACCACCAGCGCCAGGATGTCCGCCGCCGCGCCGCTTTCCAGTTCCAGGGCGAAGACGGGCAGCCAGCCGGTCAGCCCTCCCTCGGCGCGGACCCACAGCCACGTCCCCTGCTCATCCCGCCCGATCAGGCTGACCCGGTCGCCCTGCGCCAGCTGCCCGACGATCGCGAAGCGCGCGCCGGGACCGCTGCGCAGATTGGTGGTCTGGTAGACGACGCCGGCATCGGGAGCCTGCGCCTGGGCGGGCGTCCACGCCGGCAGCGCCAGCAGCAGACCGGCAGCGATGAAGGCTGCGGAAAGGGCTGTGTGCAGCGCGTGCGTGAACGACTTTCCGGGCATGTGGGTAAATCGCATCCCTATCCTCATGCGGTCCTCCAGATCATCACCGGGCATTAGCGCTGTTCCGCGCCGCAGCGCAGACAGCGGTTGTTGTGTATGCCGACGGCGGCGTTGCAGCTGACGCAGCGCGCCCGTCCGCTCGGCTCGTAGTAGGCGGCTGCCTGGGGCGCAAAGTAGCGGCGCGTCTGCCGCGCTTCCGGCGAGGGCGCGCCGCACTGTTCGCAGTAGAAATAGCCCGCGCCCGCCGCCCGGCTGGCATTGCCGCAGTCCGGGCAGTAGCGCCGCCGTTCGCCCCGCAGATCGGCGAGGGTGCTTTCCGTCAGCCGGCGAAGGGTCGAGATGTGGATGCCGTACAGATACGCCGCCGACGCCAGGCTGGCGCTGCGGCTCATGATGCCGACCAGATAGTTCTTGTCGTCGAAGATCACATCGCCGCCCGCGTCGGAAAGCTGGGTGATGCTGGTCGGAATCCAGTGCGGCGGCATGGCGCGCTTGGTCGGGCGCTGGCGGGCGCGGGTGACTTCTCCGGTGTACGAGACGACCGTCAGCGGCGCGTCGTCCGGCACGCGCGGCAGAGGGGTCACCGGCAGCAGCGAGGCGGGGCGGCTCTGCACGGCGATCAGCGCTAGGTCAAGCTCGGTGAAACAGCGGATCACCGAGCCGTAGACCTGTCCGCCGGCGTAAGTCTCGACGGTGACGCGCTCCATGCCGCCGACGACGCGTCGGGTGGTCGCCAGGATGCCCTCCAGCGAGACGAAGACCGCCGTCCCCGCTCCGTTGGGTCCGTCGACGATCTGCGCCAGATAATCGGCGACATTGAAGCTCTGCGCCGCCGCCGGGTAAGCTCCGGTCGCCGTCGCGCCGCCGACGACTGCGCCGCCCACGACCGGATTCGCCGTCGGCAGCCCGGCGGTGAGCAGTGCGGCGAGTCGGCTGCGCGCTTCGGCGTTCTGCGGATCGACGTTGAGCGCCTCGTTATAGCAGGCGCGCTTGTGCGCCGGGTCCGGGTTCGTCTCCGCCAGCCACAGATAGGCGACGGCGCGCAGTTCCGGGGTCAGCTCCTCGCCCTTGACGGCGATGCGGATCAGCCGCGCCCCTTCCTGCAGGCTGCCGCGCTGCACGGCGGTGATGCCGAGTTCCAGCGCTCGCTGAGTCATGCGCCGCTCCTCTCGGTTAACCGCCCATAAACCCCCGGCTGGCGCTGACCGAGCAGGGGGAACAGCCGCCGCCACTCGGCGAACAGATCGGGGTCGAGTTCCGCCGTGATCACCTCGGTGGTGTCGCGCCCCGCCTGGGCGATCACCCGCCCCATCGGGTCACAGACGAAGCTGCCGCCGTAGAAGGTCTGCCCCTGCTCGACTCCCACCCGGTTCGCCGCGCCGATGTACACGCCGTTGGCGACGGCGTGTCCACGCATGACCGTCCGCCAGGCGTCCTGGGTATCGACCTCTGGGGCGGTCGGCTCGCTGCCGATAGCGGTGGGATAAAACAGAAATTCCGCGCCGTTCAGGGCATAGATGCGCGCCAGTTCCGGGAACCACTGGTCATAGCAGGTCGGGGCGGCGACCGCCAGCGCGCGCACGGCATGGACCGGGTAGGTCGTCCCCGCCTCGAAGAAATGCGTCTCGTTGTAGCCTGCGCCCGACGGGATGTGTATCTTGCGCGTTACCCCGCCCAGCGCGCCGTCCGGTTGATGCAGGATCGCCGTGTCGAAGACATGCCCATCCTCGGTTTTTTCGACCAGGCTGCTGATGATGGCGACGCGGTGCGCCCGCGCCAGCTCGCTGAAGAGACGTTCGGTCTCGCCGCCGGGGAGCGGTTCCGCCCAGTCGAAGCCCGCCGGGTCGGTCGTCACCGGAAAATACGGGGAGAGCGAAAGCTCCGGCAGGCAGATCAGTTCCGCGCCGCGCGCCGCCGCTTCGTAGACCAGACGGCGGTAGTCATCGATCATCGCGGCGCGCGTCCCCGCCCACGCCAGCTGCACCAACCCGACCTTGATCCGTTCCATCGTGTTCTTCCTTTAGTTTCCGTAGATCACCAGTGCGTACTCGCCGCGCGTCGTGCCGCCGAAGCTGACGACCTGCACCTCGCGCAGATCGGGCGTCGTCAGCCGGACGCCCGCGTCGAAGCGGTCGCCCAGCATCTGGACGCCGTTGTTGAGCGCCACCCCTGCGCCGGCGATTCCCGGCACATCGGAACAGGCGCGCCGCCCGGCATCGTCGCAGCGCTGATCGTCCCACAGCAGGGTCGGGTCGAGCCGGTTGTTCGCGCCGATGACGTAGATCAGCGCCGATCCGCCGCGCTCGACGACCGACTCGGCAAGCTGAAGCGTCAGGCGGTCGCTGTCCTCCGCCGGTTCGATGCGAAACCCGCCGATCACCGCCGCAAACCGTCCCTGACTCCCGTTTGTGTTCAGATTGGCGAAGGTCAGACGGACGCTGCCCTCGGCGAAATCGCCTTCGCTCAGCACCAGCTGGGCGGTGGCGAACAGATCGTCCGGCGAGCGGGTGTAGGCTGCGCCGTCCGGGAAGAGTATCCGGTCGCCGCGCGCGTCGGCGCTGTCGCTGATGCATACGTCGCGCTCGCCGGTTTCCAACCGCATGACCGGGTCGAAGCCGTCGAAGCCGTAGACGCGGATGGAGTAGGCGACGGCGTCGAACTGCTCGCGCTCGAAGCTGATCGACAGCGCCGGATCGGCTTCAGCGAATGTCGCGCCCGCGCCGCAGGCGACCGGCGTCAGCGGCGCAAAACCGGGCGGGGTCGGCGTGGGTTGGGGGTTCAGGTTGTCGATGCGCAGCCTGTAGCTGCCCGTCGTCGTGCCCAGTTCGCTGCCCGCCCGCGTCGCCACCACGATGTAGCGCCCGCCCTCCGGCACGGTGTAGGTCAGCGATACTGCGCCGTCGGGCGCGCCTTCGATGCTGGCAGCTTGCAGCGTCCGCGACGGATCAAGCACCCCGACGAGCGGCGCCAGACCATTCGCGCCGGTCATGACGATCTGCATCACGTCGCCCGCCTGAGCGTCGATCTGCCAGTGATCGAAGAAGGCTTCGGCGCTGATCGTGCCGGGGATGTCCTGCCCATAGCTGACGGGCAGAAACGTTGGCGAGTCCCCCTGCGCCGACAGCGTTTTCGGCGCAGACGCCGCCAGGCTCAGCCACAGCCCGAAGACCAGGATCAACCATCCGCCTGCCCGCATATGTACGCACCTCTCAGCGTCATCGCCTCGATCCCATCCTGCGCGACGACTCCCACTTCATTATAGCCGCATAGCCGCTTGCGTCATCGCTGGCGCGCTCATGCGGCGGGGTTCGCCAGGCGGCATAAAACGGACGCTCCGGAAAGGCGTCCGTTTCTGCAAGCCGGCGAGTTCAAAAAGGGATGGGGGAGGCGCTAACGCAGACCGCTGCGCTGCTGACTGCGGCGCGAGATGGCGTCGATGACGACAGCGGCGAGCAGCACCAAGCCGGTGACCACGAACTTGACGCCGGAGCTGACGTTCAGCAGACCCATGCCGTTTTCGACGCTGGAGACGACCAGCGCCCCCAGGATGGCGCTGTACACCTTGCCGCGCCCGCCGAACAGGCTCGTGCCGCCGATGACCGCCGCCGCGATGACGTACAGCAGCAGGTTGCCGCCGCCGGTGTCGGTCGCCACCGACTTCAGGCGCGACGCCAGCACGATGCCGCCCACGCCCGCCATGAAACCGGAGACCATGAAGCCAAGTACGCGGATGCGCTCGACGCGGATACCGGCGCGCCGCGCCGCTTCTTTATTGCCGCCGACCGCGTAGATGTAGCGCCCGAAACGGGTACGTTCGGCGAGGTAGGTCAGCACGATCAGGAAGACCAGCATGATCACGGCGATCACCGGCATACCCTGCTGCGGCGGGGCAGTCGGACCGAGCGCACGATTGATGTTGAAGAGATATGCCAGGAATGCCCCGACGACGCCCATGATCACCGTCTGCGCCAGGATGATCTGCACCGGCTTCGGGCGCAGCCCGGCTTTGCGGCGGGCGCTGGCGGTGGCGAATTCCATCACCGTCAGCAGGGCGACGAAGGCGAAGATGACGATCCAGCTCCAGATCGGCGGCAGGACTTCGCTGGCGAGGTTGCGCACCACCGGGTTCTGAATGTTGACCGTGCCGCCGTCGCCGACGATCATCAGTACTACGCCGTTCCAGGCGAGCAAGCCCGCCAGCGTGACGATGAACGAAGGCAGCTGGAAGGTGGTGATCAGCGTGCCGTGCAAAAACCCGATCGCCGTCGTGATCGCCAGGGCGATAGGGATGACGTTCCACCAGTCCATCCAGCTCAGCGCCGGGTTGGTGAGCGAGTCGCGCAGCAGGATCGCCGTCATCACGCCGCCGACGGCGCTGACGTAGCCCACCGACAAGTCGATCTCGCCCAGCAGCAGGATGAAGACCATACCATAGGCGATGGTCGCGTAGCCCGCCATCTGAATGGTGATGTTGACCAGGTTGCGGGGCGTCAGAAAGTTCTGATTCAGGCTTTGAAAGATGATGCCGATGATCACCAGCCCCAGGATGATCGGCAGCGCGCCGATCTCGCCGGAGCGGATGCGGCGCAGCGCAGCGCCGACGTATTCGAAAGGTGTCTGTGGTTCCTGGCTGGCGAGCAGCGCGCTGGTCGGCGCGCCGCTGTCCTGTGTGATATCGTTCGGTGCGCTCATGATGCCATCCCCGGTACGGTGCTGAGCTGCCCCGCCGTGATGGCGTGGACGACTTCCTGCTGATCGGTCTCGCTGCGCATGTAGGTGTGTACTTTGTGCCCCAGACGCAGCACGGTGATGCGATCGGCAACTTCGAAAATATCGTGCAGATTATGCGAAATAATCACCACAGCAAGCTGTTTTTCCGCCAGACGCCGCACCAGGTTGAGGACCTGCCGCGTCTGCGCCACGCCGAGCGCCGCTGTCGGCTCGTCGAGGATGACGACGCGGCTGTTCCACAGCACCGCTTTGGCGATGGCGACCGACTGGCGCTGACCGCCGGAGAGCGAGGCGACCGGCAGGCGCACCGAGCGCAGTGTGGTCACCGCCAGCTCGTTGAGCGTGCCGACGGCGCGCTTTTCCATGTCGATCTCGGTGATCGGCAGCAGGTTGCGCAGCAGCCGGCGCAGCCCCGACGGCGCAGTGTGCGCATCGTTCGACGTCGGGATGCCCTGGTTCCACTCGCGCCCCAGGAACATGTTGGCGACCACATCGAGGTTATCCGCCAGCGCCAGGTCCTGGTACACCACCTCGATGCCCAGCTGCGCCGCCTCGCGCGGGCTGTGGATATGCACTTCCTTACCGTCGAAGAGGACCCTGCCTTCATCGAAGCCGTAGATTCCGGCGATCCCCTTGATCAGGGTGGATTTTCCCGCGCCGTTGTCCCCGACCAGCGCCACCACTTCGCCGGGATACACGTCGAAATCGACGGTCGTCAGCGCTTGCACCGCCCCGAATCGCTTCGAGACGCTCTTCGTCTCAAGCAGCGGCTTCCCATTGTAGATTCCAGACAACGTCGCTACCCCCTTTTCATCTCTGCGCTGGGTTCGGTCCCCACCCCCTTTCCACATCGATACGGGGTGGGATCAATAGGCAATGGGGATGCCGGATCGACATCCCCATGCTCACGTCTGATGATGCGCCCGCGCCGGCTGTGAGGGACAACCTGGCAGGTCGCCCCTCACGGTCACGAGTCCCCCAGGGAGAGCCGCCGGCTCTCCCCTACGAGGTGCGGCTTACGGGCAGTACTGAGCGAACTCGCCGACGCAGATTTCTTCCCAGGTGCGGAAGCCATCGGCGATGACCGTCTCAGCGATGTTGTCCTTGGTCACGCTGACCTTGTTGACCGCGCCGGTGACCAGCGAGGCGGTGTCCTCACCCTTCAGCAGGGCGACTGCCAGCGCCGCAGCGGCTTCGGCTTCCGCCTTGATCGCCTTGTACACCGTCATGCTCTGGCGTCCCGCCAGGATGTTCTGGATGCCGCCGACCGTCGCGTCCTGTCCCGTCACGGGGATGAACGGCAGACCCTGGTTCTGAAGGGCGGCGATCACCGACCCCGCCAGACCGTCGTTGGCTGCCACCGCCGCGTCGATGTCGCCCGCCGCGTCCGTGAGCATCTGCTCGAAGATCACCAGCGCCTGCTGGTTGTCCCAGTCCGGCACGCTCTGATCCGCCACGCGCACCCACGCGCCGCTGTCGAACTGCGCGGTGATGACGCTCTCATAGCCGTTCTTGAACAGCGTCGCGTTGTTGTCCGTCGGCGAACCGTTCAGCACCGCCACGTTCACCGGCGCTTCCAGTCCCGCCGCCTCGACCGCCGCCACCAGTCCCTCGCCCTGCAGGCGACCGACCGATTCGTTGTCGAACGACACGTAGAAGTCCGCGCCCGGTCCTTCGATGGTCAGACGGTCATAGTCGATGATCGCCACGCCGTTGGCGCGCGCCAGTTCGATGATCGCCGCGCCCGAAGCGCTGTCCAGGTTGACCATCAGGATGACCTTCGCGCCGTTGGTGATCGCCTGTTCTGCCTGTGTCAGCTGCGTCTGCGCGCTGCCTTCGGCATTGACGATGGTGTATTCGACGCCCGCAGCCTCAAACGCACCCTCGAAGAAGCGGCGGTCATCGGCTTCCCACCGCGCCGACGATGCGCTGTCCGGCAGCAGCACTGCGATGCTGCCACAGCGAGGCTCAAGAGGAGTACGAGAGAGAGAAACAACGGATGGAGGAACTTGCGCATGTTGGTTCAATCCTCTAGATAGTGAATAAAACTTTGTGAAGCTTGTGAGAAATCTGTGCCTGACGAGGAGTCTAGCGCAGATCACCGGGGGTGCAAGATGCGCCCTATGTTTCAACTATAAAGACAGCGCACCTTCGATTCTACTGGTTTTTGCCAGAATGCTGACATGTTTGTGACATCGCGTCATGAACATCGTTTGTGCAACACTCCCAAAGTCGCCGTCAGACTGCTTGACAATCCTGTAAAGGCGATCTAATCTCTAGTCAATGGACTTAATCGATTAAACCTTCTGCCTGCTTGACGTTTGAAACGTAGGGCGGGGCGGCATTCCGGCAGTCGGCCATGGGAGGCGCACGGCAGCGTTTCCCAACTATCGGACAGCTCGGACGTTTTGAGGGGACCCCAGCGTATTTTTGTCGGTCAAGCGCTTCTGCGCCCCGGCATGAACACCACACTCAACACGGCAGACGAATCAAAGCGCAGCAGCTTAATCGATTAACCAATGCGGTCGTAACTGGGATGAGGTTTTACGCCATGCAAAAACGCCTCTGGACATTGATCGAACGCGGGTTCCAGGCTGAACGTCTGCATCAGAACGAAACCCTCTTCACCATCGGAAACGGCTACCTGGGCGTGCGCGGGACGTTTGAAGAGGGCTATCCTGGCGCGACGCCGGCAACCCTGATTCATGGCATCTATGATCATGTGCCCAGCATGCAGATCCCGGAACTGGTCAACGCCCCGAACTGGCTGCCCATCGCCATTATGGTGGATGGCACGCCCTTCACCCTGCGTTTCGACCGGCACGACTCTTTGAACCCGCCGCATGGCGCACTGCTCGGCTATGAACGGGCGCTGCTGCTGGACCGTGCCGTTCTGCACCGCTCGGCGCTGTTCCGCGCGGCGTCCGGCAGCATCGTTCGCCTGACGTTTGACCGTTTCGCCAGCCTTGCCGACGAACACATCATGGCGCAGCGTGTGACCATCACCGCTGTTGCGGGAGAGCCGGTGATCGCGGTGGCATACAGCATCGACGCCGACACCACCAATGACGGCGTTTCCCACTGGGCACCGGACGTGCGCACCAGCCAGGCGCTCGGCACTATCGGCGTAGAGCGCCGCACAGCACAGTCGGGCTACGGCGTCGCCGTCACTTCCTGCGTCAGCGATCCGCACGCCGTTCGAGCAGCGGGCGACGCGCTGAGACCCGCGCTGACCTCTGTCCTCCGCCTGGACCCTACCGGAAGCGCAGTCTTCGACAAGTTCTCGGCGCTGTACACCAGCCGCGACCTCGCTGATCCGCTGGATGCCGCAGAAAATGCGGTGCGTCAGGCGGCAGCGGCGGGTTATGATGCCCTGCTGCAAGCGCATACCGCCGCCTGGGCGAAGTCCTGGGCGGCGAGCGACATCCGCATCGAAGGCGATGACGAGTGCCAGCTTGCGCTGCGCCTGACTGCCTATCACGTCCTGATCGCCGCGCCGCGCCACGACGAAAACGTCAGTATCGGCGCGAAGACCCTCAGCGGCTTGGGATACAAAGGGCATGTCTTCTGGGATGTGGAACTGTTCATGCTGCCCCCCCTGACCCTGACGCAGCCAGAGGTCGCCCGCAACCTGCTGATGTACCGCTACCACCGGCTGGCGGGCGCGCGGCACAAGGCGCAAGCCAACGGTTGCGAAGGGGCGATGTTTCCCTGGGAAAGCACCGATACCGGCGAGGAGACCACGCCGCAGTGGTCCGACCCGCAGCCGGATGGCAGCCGCATCCGCATCTGGACGGGCGACAGGGAGCAGCACATTTCGACCGACATCGCCTATGCCGTCTGGCAGTTCTGGCGCTGGACGGGTGACGATGACTGGTTCCGGCGCTGCGGGGCGGAGCTGCTGCTCGACACCGCCGTCTTCTGGGGCAGCCGCGTCGAAGAGAAAAATGGGCGCTACGAGATCTCCCAGCAGATCGGACCCGACGAATATCACGAAAACGTCGACAACAGCGTCTTCGTCAACCGCATGGTCGTCTGGCATCTGCAAACGGCGCTGCGAGGGCTGGATTGGCTGGCTGAACAGTCGCCCGACGACCACGCCCGGCTGACCACATCGCTTGATCTGAGCGCGAAACGGCTGGCGCGATGGCGCGACATCATCGCCCGCATGTTCATCCCCTTCGACGAAGCGAAACAGATTCACATTCAGTTTCCCGGTTTCTTCGACATGGAGTACATCCCGGTTCCGCACTATCTGCCGCGCACCCACAGCGTGCAGGCGATTCTGGGACACGCCCGAAGCATTCAGTCGCAGGTGATCAAACAGGCGGATGTCGTCATGCTGATGGCGCTCCTTGGCGAGTCGCTCGCCCCGCGCAGTGTCCTGCTGAACAACTGGGATACCTACTTTCCCCGCTGCGATCATGGTTCGTCGCTCAGCCCGGCGATGCACGCCTGGGCAGCAGCCCGTCTGGGGCTGACCGAGATCGCCTATGACCAGTTCCACCACGCCGTACACATCGATCTGCACGACAACAAAGGCAATTCTCGCGACGGCATTCATGCCGCCGCCTGCGGCGGGGTCTGGCAGGCGGTGGTGTTCGGCTTCGTCGGGCTGCATATCGACGCCAATGGCGATCTGGCGTTTCAGCCGGCGCTCCCTACCCACTGGAAGCGCGTCTCTTTTTCTGTGAACTATCGCGGAACGCAGCGTACTATTACGGTCGAAAACCCCGCGTGACGTTTGCCCCGTTGGCGCGATGGGGTCGCCTCGCGGCGAGAAATGCGCGTCGAATAAAATGGTTTGTCTCCTAATCTGGAGGATAGAAAAATGCGTCTCACCCGTACACTCTTCATGGCGCTGATGCTCGTCGTGAGCATGGGCGCGGTCAGTGCTCAGGATCAGACCACCATCATGCTGGCGGGCTGGTCGTCGTCGGATTCAGAAAACGCGGCGCTGCAAGCCCAGATCGATGCGTTCCAGGCAGCCAACCCGGATGTCGCGGTTGAACTGAACCTGGTTCCTGACTACGACACCTTTATGCAGACCGGTTTCGCCAGCGGCGATTATGCCAACGTCTTCTATGTCGACAGCAGCAAGCTTCAGGACTGGGCGTCAGCTAAAGTGATCGCCCCTATTGGCGATCAGCTCACCAACGTGGAAGGCATCTACGAATCGCTGCGCAGCGTCTTCACCTACGACGGACAGCTCTACTGCCCGGCTAAAGATTTCTCGACGCTGACGCTTCAGTACAATATCGACATGTTCGATGCCGCCGGCGTCGCTGTCCCGACCACCTGGGAAGAACTCGCCGCCGCCGCCGAAGCGCTGACGACCGCTGATGTCGCCGGCTTGACCGTGAACCCGGAACTCGCCCGCTTCCTGCCCTTCCTCTATCAGAGCGGCGGCGCCGTCCTCGACGCGGAGGGCGGTGTCGCGCTCGACAGCGACGCCACCCGCGCCGCTGTTCAGGCGGTGGTCGATCTGTTCGTCAACGGTTATGCCAGGACAGCAACCGATCTCGGCGCGGGCTGGGCGGGCGAAGCTTTCGGTCAGGGCAAGGTCGCTATGGCGATGGAAGGCAACTGGGTCATTCAATACCTGGAAGACAACTTCCCCGATCTGAACTGGGGCGTCGCTGAACTGCCCGCCGGTCCCGCCGGCAAGGCGACGATGGCGTTCACCGTCTGCTACGGCGTCGCCGACCCGGAAAGCAACGTCAGCCAGACCCCTGAAGCGCTGGCTGCCTCGATCCGCCTGGTAGATTTCCTGACCGGCGACGAAGGCGCGATGATGGTCGGCGAGTCTGGCTTCGGTCCGATGCCCACTCGCGGCGTTGCGGCGGAGCCGTGGCTGAGCGCCCGAGGGGAAGCATTCAAGCCGTTCGTCGATGGCGCGGAATACGCCTATCCCTGGTCCTTCCCGCCCGGATTCGGCACTTTCATCGACACCTTCAACACCAACCTGGTGGAAGCCACCAAGGGCAACCTTTCGGTTGACGAGTTCGTCACCAGCGCCGCAGAAGCCGCGCAGGAAGCCGTCGACGAACTCAACTAGGACGTGTCTGCAAACTGCCCTCACCCAAAATCCCTCTCCCTGAATGAGAAGGACTTCACCTCTCAGGGAGAAGGGGGCGGGGGATGAGGGCTGCAATGAGTTTACAGACAGACCCCGGTTCATCGTCGCGGGGTGTAGGGGCGAGAACATGTCGCCCCTACCCGCTTCACTTCCCCCATACGGCTCTACTGGTAGAAAGATGATTAGCTATGGCGCAAGCAGCGACCCCGCGCAGCCAGCCTGTGACCCGCATGAAATTAGAAACCCAGGCGTCGAAGCGTCGTCAGGAAATCATGGCAGGCATGGCGTTCATCTCGCCGGCATTCATCATCCTCTTCGTCTTTCTGATCGTGCCGATGATCGCCGCCCTCTACTTCAGCCTGACCAACTGGAACGGCGTCACCCCGCTGACCCGATCCGACGCCTATGAATTTGTCGGCTTAGAGAACTATCAGCGCCTCCTGCTGCAATCCGGCACACGTCAGGAAGCTTTCTTTACGTCTCTGAAGAACACGGTCTATTTTGTCCTCGGCGTTGTTCCGGTGCAGACGCTGCTGGCGATGTCGCTGGCGGTCCTGGTCAATCAACGCTGGCTCAAAGGCAAAGGCTTCTTCCGCACCACCTTCTATTTCCCGTCGATCTCCTCGTCGGTGGTGATCTCGCTCATCTTCATGTGGATGTTCAACAGCGACGGCATCGTCAATCAGGGCATCCGGTCGATCTTCCCGGCATACCAGAGCGTCACCTGGCTGAGCGACTCGAACGGCATCCTCCATAACCTGCTGGGGTTGTTCGGAGTCACGCGCGATTCGCTGGGCGAGTTCGGTCGCACGGAGATCGCCAGCATCTCGATATGGGACTGGTTGAGCGGTCCCAGCGTGACCATGCTGACGATCATGATTCTCAATACCTGGACGACGATCGGCACGCTGATGGTCGTCTTTCTGGCGGCGCTGCAAAATATCCCGGCACAGGTGTACGAGGCGGCTTATGTGGACGGCGCTACTACGATGCAGATTTTCCGCAAAATTACCGTGCCGCTGCTGCGTCCCACGACCTTTTTCGTCGTCACCCTCGGCCTGATCGGAACCTTCCAGGTCTTTGACCAGATCTATGTCATCTCCTCCGGGGGTCCCGCCGATACGACGCTGACCATCGCCTACCTCGTTTACCGGAGCGGCTTCAAAGACCAGCGCATGGGCATCGCGGCGGCGACGGCGATAGTCCTGTTCCTCATCATCTTCGTTTTCACGCTCATCCAGCGCCGCATCACCGGTGGCGACCGGGCGGCGTAGGGGACGCTGAACCGTCCCGTCAGGAGAAATTCCTATGGCTGCTGAAGCACTCCCCCGGCTTGGCGAAGTCAGCCCGGTGGTCCGACTCGTGCGTCGCCTTGTGCCGTACGTCGGCTACACGCTGCTGATCACCGCCGCGCTGTCGCAGATCGTGCCGTTCGTGCTGACGGTCGCCAATTCCTTCAAATGCCTTCCCGCCGTCAGCGCCGCCCCTATCGCTTTCCTGCCGACTCCCCCGTTCTTCGTCGAATGTCAGGCGGATGGAGTCACCCGTTCGGCTTCAGAGACGACATCGGGCATCACCTTCAACCCGGCGCTGGAGGGGTATCAGTCGGTCTTCGAGGCAAACCTCGGACGATGGCTGTTCAACACCGCCTTCATCGCGCTGGCGATCATGCTCCTGCGTCTGCTCTTCGATTCGCTGGCGGGATATGCTCTGGCGCGCATCCGGTTCCCCGGCAACCGCATTATCTTCACCATCATCCTGGGGACGATGATGATCCCCGGCGTCGTCCTGCTCATCCCGCGCTTCATCATCCTCAAACAGTTGGGCATGCTCAACGCCTACAGCGGCATCATCATCCCCCTGATGGCGGATGCCTTCGGCATTTTCCTGATGAAACAGTTCTTTGAGTCGATCCCCAACGAGATCGAGGAAGCCGGGCAGGTCGATGGGGCGAATCGCTTCATCATGTTCTTTCGCATCATCCTGCCGATGGCGACGCCGGCGCTGACCGCGCTGGCGATCTTCAGCTTCCAGGGCGCATGGAACAACTTCCTGGATGTGCTGATCGTGCTGGGCGGTAACCAGGATTTGTGGACGCTGCCCCTCGGTCTGTCCTTCCTGCGCGGGGGTTCCGGGCGCACACTGATCTGGAACGAATTCCTCGCCGGATCGGTCATCACCACCCTGCCGATGGCGATCATCTTCTTCGCTTTTCAACGCTATTTCGTAGAAGGGGTAAACTATTCGGGGCTGGCGGGGCAGTAGAGGCGGGCGACAGGCGCACGCGGACTGTCCGTCTGCTGCATCACATCCTGTATTCACGGAAGGGCTGCCATGATCGCCGGGCTGCGCGCCGTCTGGCGCGGACTCAAACACTTCAACCAGGCGGGACACCTTTACATCTGGTGCAACATCGCCTGGATTCTGCTCACGCTGCCGGTGCTGACCGCGCCGGCTGCCTGGGCGGGCATGATCCGCCTGAGCTGGACGATTCAACGCCAGCCGACCGCCGGCTGGTCGGATTTCTGGCAGGGGTTCAGGGAAAATCTGAAGCGCGGCGTGGTGATCGCGCTCGCCAATGTCGCCTATTTCGCTGTCCTGGCGATCAACTGGACCAGCTACGCCCCCGCGCAAGGATTCATCTTCGATGTGCTGCGCGGCATGTGGCTGCTCATGACGGTGCTGATGATCGTCGTCCAGCTCTACATCGGACCCCTCTACTACGCGATGGACCATCCCACGCTGCGTGGCGCGCTGCGCAATGCGCTGGTGATGGTGCTGCTCAACCCATTGTTCACGTTAGCGCTGCTGGTCTGCGTGGCGATCATCGCCGTCCTCAGCACCCTGCTGCCGGTGATATGGATGCTGGTCACCGGCGGGGCGCTGGCGGCAGTCATGACGACCGCCGTCATCGACCGGCTGCGGGCGGCGGGCATCCTGCCGCCGGAGGACCCCGCCAGCTATGTCGTCGATCCATCCTTCGATGATGTGCTGGGATGAGTTATAGTAGGGTAGCCAACACCAAAATCGATCACGCTGTGTGCCATGCCATCACCGACCATGAAGGATGTCGCCCGCGAAGCTGGCGTTTCGACGGCGACCGTCTCCTACGTCCTGAACCGAAAATCGATTGTCAGCGATGAAACGCGCGTCCGCGTGCTGGAAGCGGTGGAGCGGCTCGGCTACATTCGCAACGCCACCGCACAGAACCTGCGCCAGCAGCGCACCCGTCTGATCGGCTTCGCCTGGAGCGAAAAGGCGCGCGACAAGCCAAACGCCATCCTCGACAACTTCGCCTATCATCTGACGCGCTGCGCTTCGGAGATCGGCTGTCGGGTGCTGACCTTCACGCATCCCGATGAGGACCCGATCCCCAACTATGAGGACCTGATCCGCACGCAGCGCGTTGACGCCTTCGTCATCACCGGCACCGAGCCTGAAGACCCGCGCATCCATTTTCTCATGGATGAGGATTTCCCCTTCGTCACCTTCGGGCGCTCAACCCCCGGTTGGGCGTTCAACTGGGTGGATACCGACGGCGACGCAGGGATGGCGGCAGGCGTAGAATATCTGGTCTCGCTGGGGCACGAGCGGATCGCGATGGTAGGCTGGCCCGAAAGCTCGCTGAGCGGCGGTTATCGCGTCGCCGGCTACCGGCGGGGCTTGGATCGCGCCGGGCTGCCCTTCAAGCCCGATTACCTCGTCCGCACACTCCACAGCGAGGAGACCGGGCGCGAAGCCTTCGCCCGCCTCTGCGCCCTGCCGGCGAAGCGCCGCCCGACGGCGGTCGTCTGTGTCAGCGATCTGGTCGCCGTCGGGGTGATGCACGAAGCCCGCGAGCGCGGGATGCACCTCGGCGAAGATTTGTCGGTCATCGGCTTTGACGACGAACCGATGAGCCAGTACCTCAACCCGGCGCTGACCACCCTGGCGCAGCCGCTCGACGAGATCGCCTCGATGGTGATCACCATCCTGGATGATCTCATCGCCGGCAGCACCGTCCTGCATCAGCGCCTGATCGCGCCGCGCCTGATCGTGCGCGAGTCAACAGGGCAGCGCCGCTAGAATCCGCGTCAGATCGGCAGCGCGCATCGTGGCGATATGTACATGTCCTTTGTCCCCTGGCGCGCTGCCGACCGCGACCGTCCAGAAACCGCCCGTCAGCCCGGCATCGATCCCGGCTTCGGCGTCTTCGAAGACAAGCGCCTGCGGCGGGCTGACGTTCAGCCGCCCTGCCACCCAGATGAACAGATCGGGCGACGGCTTGGTGTTGACCACGCTGCTGCCGTCGCCCACCACGTCGAAGGCGGCGGACATGCCCAGCCTGTCCAGCACCTTCCAGGCGTTGCGGCTCGCCGAAGCCAGCCCCAGCTTCAAACCACGTGTCCGCGCCTCCGCCAGCAGCGGAGTCACGCCTTCCAGCACATCCGCCGGCGTGATCAGGTCGAGCATCTGCACGTAGTAGGTGTTCTTGCGCGTCATCCACGCCTCGGCGGTCGCTTCGGCGATCTGCCGCCCTTTCAACATGCGGCGCAAACTCTCCCGGCGCGAAACGCCGCGCAGCGCTTCGTTGTCCTGGCGCGTGAAAGGGATGCCCTCCTCGTCGGCGAGCCGCTTCCAGGATCGATAGTGGTATTCGGCGGTGTCGGTGATCACACCGTCCAGGTCAAAGATCAACGCCTTGAGGTCGAGACTCATCGTGGTCGCTTCACTTGAGCATTTCTGAGCATTTCAACGAAGAACAGCCTGGGCTGAATTATACACGCGCCGACGAAGTCCGCGCGCCGAGGGTGCATTTCAAGTTGGTGCAATCAAGCAGCGTTCCAGAGGGCATCAAAATCACCGCCTAACACAGCTGCCCGAATGACCAACATGCGG
>JABWBO010000215.1 GCA_013360465.1 Anaerolineae bacterium
CCTCGGCGCGCACGGCGGTGATTGTGCCGCTGTAGTCGTCGCGGATCAGCCGGACGCGCCCCTCGACGACGGCGCGGATCGCCTCTTTGCGGCTGGCGACCAGCGGGGTGCGCTCCCCGGCGAAGCCGACCGCCTGCGCCCCGAAGGCGCGCAGATGGCGCACCAGATCGCCGTTGACCGACCCCGCCGCCTCGACGTAGAGGTCGCGTGTTTCCGGGTCGGTATAACGCGAGCTGTGCCCGTTAGGCGAGGTGATGGTGCGCACCATCACGCCGCGCAGCTCGCACAGCCGGTTGAGGCGGTCGCTCACGCCGTGAACGACGACCACCGGTCGCTCGGCGGCGATGCGGGCGATGTCCGCCGCGCACTCCTGAAGGTCTACGCCAGCGCCGCCGCCGATCTTCACCACCAGCAGGTCGGTCTCCCGCGCTGCGATGCCGGCGTCGAACATGAAATCATTCGGATAGCTCACGGGTACACCCCCAGGAAGTTGAGACCGTCACACTCGTCGAAGTTCATCATCAGGTTGAGGCACTGCACGGCGCTGCCCGCCGCGCCCTTGCCCAGGTTGTCCAGCGCGGCGACCACCACCACGTGGCGGGGATCGTCAGCGTCGAGTTCGAAACCCACGTCGCAGAAGTTCGTCCCGGCGACGATGCGCGGTTCCGGCAGGCGGTGCAGACCGCTCCTGCTCGCCACCAGGCGCACGAACGGCTCGCTTTTGTAAGCCCCACGATACAGCCGCCACAGGTCTTTTTCGGCGACGGTGGCGTTCAGGGTGACGTGCGCCAGCACATGTACGCCGCGCACCATCTCGATGGCGGTGATCGCCAAATGCGCCCGCGCTGCGCCGCCCAGGATCATGGCGACTTCCGCGCTGTGGCGATGTCCGGTGGCTTTGTAGGTGCGCACCGCGCCGCTGCGGATCGGGTGGTGCGACCCGGCGCTGACCGCCGCGCCCGCCTCGCTCGACCCGACGCTGACGGCGCAGGCGGCGTAGTCGATCAGCCCGGCGCGCGCCAGGGGCAGCAGCGCCAGATTAACCGCCGTCGCGTTGCAGCCGACTCCGCTGGCGTAACGCGCGCCGCGCAGCGCCTCGCGGTTGACCTCAGGCAGTCCATAGACAAAGCGCCCCAGCCACGCCGGGGCGGGATGCGCTTCGCCGTACCAGCGGGCATAGACGGCGGGGTCGCTCAGGCGGAAGTCGGCGCTGAGATCGACGATGACCGGCGCGAGCTGCGCGTAACGCTCGATCTGCCGGGAAGCTTCGCCGTGCGGCAGGCACAGGAAGAGGGCATCGCAGGGTTGAAGCGCGTCCGGGTGGATGAACTGAAGCTCGACCCCGCCGCGCAGGTGCGGATGGACGGCGTAGACGTACTGCCCGGCGTACTCGCGGCTGGTGATCTGCGTCACCTGGGCACGGGGATGGGCGTGCAGCAGGCGGAGCAGTTCGCCCCCGGTGTAGCCGCTGCCGCCGACGATGCCGACGCGAACCCGCTCGCCGACCGCCGTCATGCCCGAACTCCTGCGTTCGCCCGCGCTGCTTCCAGGGCATAGGCGGCGACTTCGGCGGCGATGTCCACGCCGGTCGGGGCGCTGCTGTTGCGGAATTCCATGGTGTGGTTGATCTCGTTGATCACCAGTCCGTCCGGCGACTCGAACACGTCCATCGCCAGCACCCCGCCGCCGACCGCCGCCGCCGCCCGCCGGCACAGGTCATCCAGTTCGGGCGTGATCGGGCAGTTCGATGCCTGTCCGCCGCGCGCCGTGTTGGTGATCCAGTGGGCGGAGGTGCGGTAGATGGCACAGAGCGTGCGCCCGCCGACGACGAAGGCGCGGATGTCGCGGTTCGGCTTGCTGACGTACGCCTGGGCATAGATGGTGTGGTGCTGGTAATCGCCGAGGGTGAATTTGTGTTCCAGGATGGACTCGGCGGCATGGGCGTCATCGATGCGGGCGAGCAGCCGTCCCCACGAGCCGGTGACCGGTTTGAGGACCGCCGGGTAGCCGAGATCGGCGATGGCGTTCAGCGCCGACTCTTCGGTGAAGGCGACGCGCGCCGCCGGCTGCGGCACGCCCGCCCGCGCCAGCGCCAGGGTGGTCAGCAGTTTGTCGCCGCACACCCGCGCCGTCTCGAAGCCGTTGATCGTCGGGATGCCCCAGGCGTTGAGGACCGCCAGGGCATACGTCCCGCGTGAGGTGCTGACGGCGCGCTCCAGGATCAGATCGTAGGCGCTCCAGGGGACGCCGGATGGGGCGGTCTGCGCCGCGTCGGCGGTGAGATCGAGGTTCAGGTCGCGGTCGAGAATCACATCAGGCGTGACGCCCGCCCGCTCAAAGGCGGCGATCAGCAGTTTCTCTTCCGGGCGCACGGTGGTGACGAGGATGCCGAGACGCACGACTATTCGCCCCAGTCTTCTTCGACTTCCGGCGCGCGTTCCAGCGTCAGCGGGTTCAGGCTGACGAGTTCCAGTTCGGCGCCGCAGTCGGGGCAGGCGATCAGTTCGTTCTGCACGGCATCGCCGGGGATGCGCACATCGGCTTCACATTCGGGGCAAAGAGCGGTACTCATGGTCGGCGTTTCTCCTGGTAGACAAATAAAAACCGCCCCGGTCCGGGGCGGTTCGTTGGCTGCGCGTGTCGCGCTGTCATCAGAACGCAAAAAGCCCGGACGCTCAGGTCGGGTAAGGCTTCTTGCTCTTCTTGACGAACAGGACGCGATTCATGATGGGACAGACTCAACTCATGTTCAATCGGGAACGGCGAAAGGATAACGATGACCGGCGCGGCGCGCAACCGGATAGATCATCTGAAATTGATTGTGCGGACTGCACAGCAGAAATATCACAACAGCGAATCAGCCGGCTGAGCTGTCGAGGTCGGTGAATATCGAGCGCAGAAAAGCTCCCAGAAGTTCGATCAGCGGTGGAAGATTCGCCTGAACCACATTCCACACGATCTCGTAGTCGATGTTGTCGTAGCCATGAGCAATTCGGTTTCGCATCCCGGTGAGCCGCGCATTTTCGTACATGTCGCGTAGGTGCGAAGCTTCCCTCTCATTCAGGCGGCGTCGTAGGGAATTAGAACCGCAGTCTGAACGTTTGATGGGTTCATCACCGCCTGCCTCCTCTGCCCATTATAGCGTCGGTACTGCGGGCGAAATACCAGCATGGTGGATCAGGCGATTGAGGCGGATATCTGTTAGAGCGTGTCTGCAAAGCCGGTTTTCACACAACCTCACCCCGGAAACCTGACGGTTTCCTGCCCCTCTCCAATTGGAGAGGGGCGGTTGAGCGCAG
>JABWBO010000089.1 GCA_013360465.1 Anaerolineae bacterium
GTGCCGCGGCCGAGCTCGCTCTCGAGCGTGAGCGCGGCGCCGTGCAGTTCGGCGAAGGATTTCGCGATGTTGAGCCCGAGGCCGAGGCCGCCCTTCTTGCGCACCGCGTCGTCGGCGACCTGGCGGAACGGCTCGAAGACGTGCTGCAGCGCATCCGCCGGAATGCCGATGCCGTTGTCGGTGACGGTGACGGCGAGCCCGCCTTCGGCCGTGGGCTCGGCCGTGAGGCCGATGCGCCCGCCGCGCGGCGTGTAGCGGACCGCATTGGACAGCAGGTTGAGCACGATCTGCTTGATCTTCGCCTCGTCGCCGCGCACGGCGGGCAGGCCGTCGGCGACGCGGGCCGAGAACATCTGCCCGTTGCGCTCGGCCTCGGCGGCGACGAGCTGCGCGCAGTTCCCGAACGCGGCGCGCGGCGAGAACACCGTTTCGTGCAGCACGGCCTTGCCGCCCTCGATGCGCGCCATGTCGAGAATGTCGTCGACGACGGCGAGCAGGTGCCGGCCGCTGGCGTGGATCGTGGAGGCGTAATCGTCGTATTTCGCCGCTCCGAGCGGGCCGAAGACGCGCAGCTTCATCGCCTCGGAGAAGCCGATGATCGCATTGAGCGGCGTGCGCAGTTCGTGGCCCATGCTGGCCACGAAGCGCGACTTGAGGCGGCTCGCCTCCTCGGCGCTGCGGACGCTTTCGGCAAGCGCGGTGTTGCGCGCCTGCTGCTCCTGCAGCACGCGGTCGCGCCCGACGTAGAAGATCAGCATGCCGAGCACCAGGAACAGCGCGCCGACGACGACGATCATCAGCACGATCAGGCTGTTCTGGACGATGGTGTGATAGCCGGTGGCGTCGCTGTAGAGCGAAACGATCGCCTGCGAGCCGTCGGCGCCGCGCACGGGGACGAAGCTCTCGACCAGCTTGCGGTCGGACGACGAGCCGTCGATCGCCTGGAACGAGGCGCCGGTCATGCTCGTCGCCGTCGTCTGCCCGGTGCGCGCGGCGTCGAGATCGCGGCGGTTGGCGGGAAGGGTTCCGATCTGCTCGGGCGATGTCGAGAACAGCACGCGGCCGTCGAGATCGTGGATCGCGACGCGCACGACGCGGGTGCCGCGGACGTAGGTCTTGGCGAGGTCGGAGAGGCGCAGCGTCTCGGGCCGGTTGCGGATGGCGTCGGGCGGCAGCGTGCGCGCCGCGGCGAGGAATTCGGCGAACCGCTCGGTGGCCGCGGCGTAGAACTCGCCGGCGACCTCGCCATGCCGGCGCTCGCCGATGCTCATCAGCAAGCCCCAATAGGTATTGGTGATGAGGACGACGACTCCGGCCGCGACGACGAGCGTCACGGCCGTGGCCGTGATCGCGAAACGGCGCCGGAAGCGGCGGCGGAGATCGCCCGCGCGGTCCTGGCATCCCCAGGGCGGGGAATCCCCGACGAACGGCGGGAGGCGCTGATCGTCCAGCAGATGAGCGCCCGCGGCATCATCCGGAGCGATGCCGAGCAGGATGTCAGGCGGTTCGAGCGGGCGGCGCGCCTGCTGCCGGAGGGACTGGATATTTACGGCGATCGTCCGCGCGCTCCTGAAGCGCCGCGCAAGGAGGGATCATGAGCGACGGACCGGGCTACCATTCGCTGCACGATCTGAAGCACATGCCGACGGACGAGCTGCAGGCGCTGTGGGATGCAGTACCCCCGGAACGGCGCCGCATCTACCGCGCGGCGTACCAGAAGGCGCTCGAGGAGCGGGGCGCGGTGGGCAGCGACCTGAAAGAGCGAGTCATCGCCCGGCTGCTGATCCAGCGCTATGCGCGCAAGGCGCTGGTGCCGCTGGGGACCCGCTGGGCGCACACCCCCACGCGGATGCAGGAAGCAGCGGTCGCCAATCGCCCGCTCGACCATTCCGACGCGTCGCCGCGTCGGACGACATCGCCGCTCATCCTGGCGGTTTTCGCGCTGGCGCTGGTCGGGATGGTCGCGCTGCTGTTCAGCCGGGGTGGTGGGCAAGCTGTGGAGACTGGACGCCCCACCGCCACCGCCTCGGCGCAGCCGACCCTCACGCCGCTGGCGCTCGACGCCGCCGACGAGGTGGTGGCTGGAGGCGACGCCGCGCGCGCCGCCTCCTACCCCATTTCCCTGCAAGCCGCCTTTGCCGACGACGGCGCCCCGCCGCGGGTGTGGGTGGTGCAGCGGCGGACCGTGCGCGCGGCCGAGTGGCGCTATGCCGACGACCCGGATGTCGCCTCCTACCTGAGCGGGCTGACCGTGCAGCCGGTCATCGGCATCCCCTGGTCGGACGACAACGCCGCCTGGTTCGCCCGCGCCGGCGAGGAGGCGAGCTTCACCCTGACGCTGAACACCGGCCGGACGCTGCGCTACCGCTTCCAGACCAAGACCGAGGTGCTGCGCAGCGAGACGGGGCTGTTTCGTCAGGTCGATCCGGGACTGGCGCTGCTGCTCATCGGCGAGACGGACGCGCAGGGGCTGCCGACCGCGACGCGCACGCTGATCCGCGCTGCCTACACGCCGGAGCAGGAGCTGGAGCGGACCTCACCGCAAACCGATCAGCCCTCATCCCAAACCCTTCTCCCTGAGAGAGAAGGGCTTCCAGATGCCCCGACCGCTACACTCGAACCCTTCGCCGGGCTGGAGGCGCAGCTCATCGCAGCACGCTATGACACTGGTTGGCTGGAGACGCGGCTGTGGCTGTACAACGGCGGCGCGTCGGCGCTGACGCTCGCTGCTGACGACGTGTGGTTGGCGCTCGGCTACGCGGAGAATCCGCCGGGTCCGCGCACGCCGGCGGAGGGGTTGGCTCCGCTCACCCTGCTGCCGGGTCAGGCTGCGGACGTAACACTCACGTGGGCGTGGGGCGGGGAACCGTATGGGACGATTGGGATCGGGGCGTGGCGGTGGGGCATCGAGCCGGACGGTTAACCGCTGAAGAACGTATCCGCTTCCCACCGCGCCGGATTGTGGACCACGTACTCCCGAATGCGCGCCAGATCGGCTTCATCTCGGAGGATGTGATCGTGATACCGCCCCTGCCAGACAACAAGATCGTCACCTTGCAGAGCGCGAATACGTGCTGTGACCGCTCCCTTATAGGCGTTGATCACTCGCCCCAGGACAGTCTTAAATCCACCTGCATCACCGTGCAAAAAGAGCACCGCGTGTACGTGATTCGGCATGATGACAAATCCATCAAGATCGACCGCTGGGTAATGGCTCGGGATTGCCGCCCAACATGCTCCGGCAATTTCGCCAGCAGGCGAAAGGTGTATTTCCGCATTCACAACCTCGCCGAAGAGGTGTTGACGCAGGTGCGTGCAGATCGTCACGAAGTAGGCGCCCGCTGAGCCGTAATCATAGCCCTGTAAACGCGGCGATTTGCGCTGCGGTAGCGATGTCATCAAGAATCTCCTCGGACGCCCCGTTGGGCGTCCCTACGATGCTCCGCTTCTTTATATCGCGGCGGCGCACATCTCTACGGTGGTCTCCTTGGTAGGGACGTGCAACGGCACGTCCGGCAACGGCACGTCCGCGCGATATTGACCGTCGGCCCCGAAAGCGGGCGCATTTCTTTCGGCGAGCTGGATACCTCTGTGAAAGGCTGGATCAACCATGTCCGCGCCGCTTCGCTTACAGCTGACACGTGGGGGCTTCGCGGCCATGTTATTGATGCTCATCCCATTCGAATTCATCCGGAACCAGCTTCTTATGCCATCCCGGCAAAAAGACATCGCCTGTACTAGAAAAAACGCAAAACGCGACTCGCCTGACGGCGAGGACGATGCAACGCATCGCTTGGGGGCGCTTGCGCCCCTCAAAAGTGGACAGAGAACAGAGATTCAGGACATAGGACGCCCAACCACCACCCGAAAACCAACCTTGACGTAGCGAGCCAAAGCATGTAAGTGGTCCGGGCGGTTGTCGCGTGACGACGACGCGGCGTTGTGCTGATCGTCACTGCAGGAGCCACCCCGCAGCACCTTACCGGCGTCAATCTTAAATCCGTCGAATATCTGCGGATCCCCTAAGTCGTTCAGGCACCATTCCCACAGATTGCCTGCCGCATCCAGCGCGCCGCAGGCCGCAGCGCCATGCGGATACATGCCCACCGCTGTACTACGAGCTTGAATTCCCGCCTCTGCCGTGTTGGCACGAGGTTGATCATCCCATTGACCCCAGGGGAATTCACGCGCTTCCTCACCGTTCTGCGCCATCCACTGCCATTCCCACTCTGTTGGCAACCGGATCAGCGCGTTGCCTCCCACTTTCAGCGCGCCGCTGGATGGATGGGGCAGCTCCAGACCAGCAAATCTCGCGGTCATCCAGCGCCCGAACGCCACACTCTGATACCAGGACACCGAATCGCGCGGCGCGTTGGCGTTGCCGTTGGTGACGCTTGCCGGGTCTTGCCGCCGCTCGGGAAAGTCATTCCACCAGCGCGGATCGTCGTACTCACTGCTGTCGATGAACGCCTGAAACTGCGCGTAGGTGGTCAGGTATTTGGCGACGAAGAATGACTCGACGTTGAAAGTGCAATACGGTTTGCCGTTCTTGTCCTTGAATTCGATCTTCCCGTCACTCCGTTCAACCGGCAGCCATAGCATGTCGGGCAGTCCGTTCTTCACACCTGTTCCGCGACGCATATCCCCGATGTCATTTAGCCTCGCTCCGATAGTGTACCGGCGCTGGTGGGACGTGTCGGCGATCGTCGCCGCCGGCGTCACATCGACCATGCCATCGCCCAGAGGCTGGACTTCAAAACCCAGTTCGCGGTACAGGCGGTACTGTTCCGGCTCGATGAAGTCACGCTCGGTATCCATCAGTTCAGGTTTCAGGCGCTCCTGCATGGCGTAAACCAGCGCCAGCCGTTCGGCAGGCCAGCGCAGGAAGTCCGGGCGTCCTGTCTCGTCCCACTCCTGCGCAGCGTTGCGCACCTGGCGCAGCAACCGCAGATCATCCTGCGTGTCCTCGATCCATTCGGAGAGACGGGGCCAACTCCGCAGGATCGCCTCATGGGCTACTTCGACGGAGGCCATTTCCGCGCTGGACGACGTGAGCGTCGTCCCTACGGAAGCGGCGTTGGTCACCAGCAGGCGAGCATCCGTGAAGGCGGCGATGAGATCCCGTACCGGCTCGTCCAGCGCCTCCGGTCGGAGCTGTGCGCGCCGGCGGGTGGCTGTGCCGCGCTCGTCCACCTCGACCAGGGCGTGAAACACCTGCTGAATGGCGCTCGCGTCTGCCTTCATCGCCGCAAATTCCGACTCGGCACGCACGCCGATCGCCCCCTGCACACCGCCGAGTTGGTCGTACTCCGCATGGGTCAGCAGGTTGTCGTCGTCCAGCTTGTACAGCTCGTCCAGCGCGTAGGCCATCAGCGCCAGGTTGCCCGGTTCGTCGCCGGTGTCGTCGAGGATGCGCGTCACCAGCGCCTCGTCAAAGGTCAGCCCGGCACGCTCGGCCGGGCGTTCGATCATCTGGCGCAGCGCGTCGCGCTTTGGGATGGCCAGTGGGAATGACCCCGCCCGCAGCAGTTCGGCAAGCTGGACGATCTCCACAGCCCGGTGGTAGAAGTCGGCGCGCATCGTCACCACCACACGGATGCGTTCGCTCTTCGCGACGGCATCCAGCATGGCGGCGAAGGCACCGACATCTTCGGGGCGCGCCAGGGTGAACAGCTCTTCGAACTGGTCGATGAACAGCAGCAGCTCCGCCCACGCCGGCGCGCCTTCCAGCCCGGCGGCGCAGATGTCGATCAATGTCGTGGGCGCTTCACGCAGGTCGGCAATGAAGTTCTGGCGGATGCGCCGCGCCTCCAAAGGGTTCGGCTTGAGCTGCGGAAAAGCGTCGAGCAGCGCGGTGTACAGCCCGTCGAAGGGCGACTCGCCGGGCGTGAAGCGGGCGATCTTCCAGTCCTTGCTGCCGGGAATAGCGTTAGCCCGCAGGCGCGGGATCATCCCGGCGCCGACCAGCGACGACTTGCCGCTGCCTGACGCGCCCACCACGGCGACGAATCGATTGCCGGTGAGCTGGCGGATCAGCGCATCCGTCTCGTAGCCGCGTCCGAAGAAGATGTCGGCGTCGTCTTCGGTGAAAGCGCGCAGACCGGGGAACGGAGAGCGCGCCGGGTCCCAGCCCACAGCCCGGATTGTGCTGACGTTTTCGTCATCCGTGACATCGGCTTCACGAGCCGGAGCCACACTTCCGCGCCCCAGAATGTCCAGCACCAGCTCCTCCAGATGAATCTCGAAGGCGCGCCGGAAGTCGTCGGGCGTGCGGTACGGATTGACGCCACGCTTGATCCGCCCGTCCGCATCGTAGAAGAGGTCGGACTTGAAGAAGGCATTCACCGCTTTGTACTGCGCGTGCAGTGCATCGAAGTCGGGGTCAGAGAGCTTGAACGGCGGGTCGTCCGTCCGGCGGTAGATGACCGTCTCCGGGCGCTTCGCCTTCAGGGCGTTGAGCAGTTCCCAGTGCGTGCCCGACTGGTACTCCTGGCCGTCAGTGTCGGCGAAGGGCGTCCCCATGCGCGACCAGAACAGCACCACTACGATGTCGCACTCGGCCGGGGTTGGCAGCCCTCTGTTGATGGCCTCCTGGGGCGTCAGCGTGGCCCGCATCGCCGCGCCCGCGCCAGGTTTGTCCCAGGCGATGACCCGGAAGGCTACCTTCTCGCGAAAGCCCGGGCGGTAGGGGAGCTGCTCGATCACCTCCAGGGCGATCTTGCGCTCGTCGTTCACATCGCCGGGCGAAGAGACAAAAATGCGAATAAAGGGGATCTGTTCGGGCATGACGTTGTCCGGTCCGCGTTATCAGCAAGAACTCGGTTTCATTATAGAACCTTCACGTCTTTGGCGCTCTCAATTCGAGTCCTCTCCCTCAAGTGGGCGCATCAGCTGTAATTTTGGCTCTTCCGCGAATCATGTAGAAAGGTGAGCTTTGACGAGCGATGAAGTACGCTGAAGAGCAAATTCAGTTTTCAGCGCTTGGAATATCGCCATTACGATACCGTTCAGCTTGCCGGGCTTTGAGATCGAAACAACCATCAGCGAAGACCATCACTTGAGTATTCACGCGACCAGCACAGGACGAAGTTCCAAATGTCCACAGTGTGGACAGGTTTCAAGGCACACGCACGGTTGGTACGGGCGTCAACCGCAGGATTTGCCCTGCATTGGACAACAAGTCGCTCTGGTGCTCACGGTGCGCCGTTTTCGCTGCTGCAACAGTGCGTGTGCGAAACAGACCTTTGTGGAACGGTTTCCCGACTGGCTGCCGTTCTACGCGCATCGTACTACGCGTTTGACACAGCTCATGCGCCGAGTCGGGTTCGAGGTGAGCGCAGAGAGCGGGCGGCGTATTTTGCGCTTCATGCGTGTGTGCACCAGCGGCGATACCTTGCTGCGGATTGTGAAAGGCACTCCCCTGCAACCGCGCACCGTCGGTAAGGTGCTTGGGGTGGACGATTGGGCGATCCGCAAAGGACATCGCTACGGGACGATAGTGGTTGACCATGAAAGCCGACAGGTCATTGAACTCGTCACTGGGCGCATGTCCGAAGATATTCAGCCGTGGTTCGCTGCGCATCCTGAAGTGGAGATTGTCACGCGTGACCGCTCGCGTGACTACGGCAGCGCACTGGATTCGGCTCTCCCCCACGCGGAGCAGGTCGCCGACCGTTGGCACTTGCTGCTCAATCTTCGTCAGCTTGCCGAACGCGTTATCGCCTCCGCCTACCGTCGGTTGAAGCAGTTTCCCGTGCCACCCGAGCTGCGTCCTCAGCGCCCCATGTATTTGCGTTCGCTGCGTGAGCAAGGCCGCAGGGACACTTCCCGTCAGCGTCGTTTGGATTACTACAACGAGGTGCAGCGGCTCAAGCGAGAAGGGCTGACTGCCAGCCAAGTCATGATGCATTTGGGACGCAATTACTACACCGTCCGCTTCTTCTACAATGCTGCCGAATTCCCGGAGCGGATGCCTGGACGCGCCCCCCACAGCATCTTGACCCCATATCTGGATACGCTCGAAGCGCGCTTTCAAGCCGGTATTGTGAACGTCGGTCAACTCTACGAAGAAATGGCTGCAAAAGGCTACAAAGGAAGCAAAGGCACGGTGGGTCGCTGGTTGCAAGCACGGCGGCTCATGGGCGGCGAAGACCCCGTTGTCGCTGCGACCTCACTGCCCATTACCGACACCAGTTCAGCGATTCCGTCTTCACTCAAGCTGGCTTGGCTCCTGGTCCTGCCTGACGCAAAACTGACCGAGCGTGACCAAGCAATGCTTAAGCATATCTTGCAGGACGACGTGGTCGCTCACTGTCACCGCCTCATCCACCGGTTTCGCCAAGCCCTTCATGACCGCGACTCTGATGATTTCGACCGGTGGTTACAAACGGCTGAGAAGAGTTCACTCAAGCAAATCCGTTCGTTTGCCAAGTCATTGCGTGACGATTATGCCTTCATCCGTGCGGCGTTTACCTCGCCGTGGAGCAACGGACATACGGAAGGACAAATTACTCGTCTCAAATTCATTAAACGCCAGATGTATGGGCGTGCCAGCTTCGCCCTGCTCCGGCTAAAAGTCCTGTACCAACCTAGTTCTACATGATTCGCGGAAGAGCCAAAATTACAGATAAGGCTCAAGATCGAAAGCACATTCATACCACCTTCATACCAAACCCATACTCGCCTGGAATTGAAACTAATGTTCTATTTTCCTATGATGGATAATCTTTGATTTGTTTCTTGTTACAACAGGATGGTGGGACGTGTCAAACACTGAACTGGATACCATCTACAAATTCATTGTGCGCTACATGGAGGAACACGACGGCTTGTCTCCAAGCCTGCGAGAAATTGCCGACGGCTGCCACTATCACCATTCCACGGTGGACCGTTACTTGCTGATGCTTGAGATGCAGGGGCGCGTGAAGCGGGATGCGCACCGCGCCCGAAGTATCCGACTGGTCAAATCGTCGGACTGACCCTCAACCCGCGCGCGAAAAATCAAGCCGCGAAAACTGAGACAAAAGATCCGACAAATGTCGCTCCAAAGTAGAACAAATGGTCTATACTTGAAAAGCTGACGGTAATTTGATGTCAGCGCGGTAGAGAGTTCTTGACTACTTAGTGACCGCCGACGGCTGCACACCGCGCTTTCTTTCTGGCAGGTGTGCGACCTCGGCGGAGGCAGGTTCAGGAGGGAAGGAATGTAGCGACTTACTCGATGTTTCGTCGTCCGACAAATATGGCTGTGAAAACGAACTCTCAAGGAAAGGAAAGTTGATAGATGGCATGGACAACGCCAAAAAACTGGTCGACCGGGGAACTGGTGACCGCCAGTGACTTGAACGTACAACTGAAGGGCAATCTGGAAATCCTGAAGGACCCTGTGACCAAATCCACGCGGTTCACGCCTGGAACGCAGCCCCAGATAACGTCTACAACCTTCGTCGACATCGACACCAGTCTGAGCTGGACGTCGGGGAATGGGACGGCGGTGACGACGGCAGGTGGAGCACTCATGATCGGTCTATCGGGACGTGTCTACCACAGTCCGGGCGGTTTCACAGACTGCTACTTCGACATCAACATCGACGGTGTCTCGCAAGGAGCGCCAGGGACGAACGGTATCCTGTGGGTCTACGGCTCCAATGCTTACCAGTTTCCCTTCTCCATCGCCTGGCTGACGCCTGCGCTCCCCGCGGGACAGAAAAACATCAAGATTCAGTGCAAACGTGGAGGCGGCAACGCCAACCCCGTTCAGATCTTCGAGGTCAATGCCTGGGTTCGGGAGGTGTCCTGATGATTTCTATACCGGTGCAAGCTGTCGGCATCAATGTCGGTTCGCTCGACGCCGAGCTTCGATCCGCTCTGGCGCCAACGCAGGGGCTCACCTGGGATGGACAGGTCGTCACGGTGGTTTTCAGCGACGACGTGACGCCCGCTCAACTCGACCTGGCGCAGACGATTGTGCGACAGCACGATCCAAAGCGTCTGACTCCGGATCAGCAGACAGAATTGGATCGCAAATCCCGCCTTGAAGCGCTGAGGGGTGAAAACGCCGCTGAACTCGATCTGCCGGCATACGACAGCGCCTCGCCCGACATCCGCCGGCTGGCGGAGAAGATCGCCTGGCTGGAACTGGAGATCGCGGCGCTGCGGTAGTCTATGCCGGATACGGCAGAAAGGAACAATCATGCGCGAACGCGATTTTCGCGATTACCGGAAACGGAAACTCAGTGAGAGCGACAAAGGCATCGGACTCAAGGTGACCGGCACAACGGCGCCGGGTCAAATCATCCACTGGGCGGTCGACAGCAGCGCTGCAAACGAGTTCGATGAAGTCTGGATCAAGGCGCTGAACCAGTCGGCATCGCCCGTCACCCTGACCATCCAGTGGGGTTGGACGCGCACGGAAGACCAGATCAAGGTGACGCTTCCGGCGAACAGCGCCCTCATTGACGTTGTTCCAGGGCTGGTCCTGAACGGCGCGGCGGGCATCTACGCCTTCGCCAGCGCTGCCAACGTGGTTGTCGTCCATGGGTTTGTCCACCGCTACCAGCTCACCGAGTGATCTGGCGCTTCAAGGAGTAGAGAATGGCGCTCTCAGGCGACTTCATCCAGGTTCTTGCCGGCGGATTCGATCTGACCGGCGACAGTAATCGGGTTGTGATTACGGATCGCTTTGATGCTCACGACGTGACGGCGTTTGGGGATCAGGTTCACAACTTCATTCTCGGTCAGCGGCAGGTGATGGTAGAGCACGGCGGCTATATGAATGCCGCGGCTGGCCAATCTCATCCGGCGCTGAAAGGGGCCAATCACCAGGGGGTTTTCTCCGTATTCATTGGGAACAACGCTGCGCCGGCGGTCGGCAACCCCGTGTTCAGTGTCGATACGCAGCAGGGGCGCTACGCGACCGCACCGGAGACAGGCCGGCACATTCCTTTCGCCGCAATGTTTGCTAACCGGGGCGGTAGTGGAGGCTGGGGTGTGGCGCTGACTCCCGTCGTCACGTTCACGAACACGACGACAGGGGCCGGCGTCGACAACGGCGCGGCGACCGCTCAGGGCGGGGCAGCGTGTCTGCACCTGCTCCAGGCAGCCGCGACGGATCGCTACTCGATCATCGTGGAAGGGGCGACGAACTCCGGTTTCACCACCGGATTGGTCACGCTGGCGACCTTCACGCTGAACGCCTCGGCGCTTGGCTCGGAGCGTATCGCCATCGCCGGGTCGATTCCGCAGTACACCCGGTTCAAGGCGACGCGCACTTCTGGCACGGCGGGCAACAGCGTCAAGATCGCTGTCAGCCTGGTCCGGCTCTAGCGTTGGGAAAGGACTGAAGCAATGGCATTGGCAGGCGACCATGTGGTCGTCAAGGCAACCAACAGCGCCGGGCAGGTGAAGCAGTTCGCCGCCGGCGACATCATCGCCGTGGATCTTCCTGTTGGCATCGATCAGTATGACGTCAGCGGCTTCGGCGACGCCATGCACAACGTGATCAACGGGCAGATGAATCTCACCGTCGGGCTGCGCGGCTACCTGACGCTGACGGCCGACACCGGCACGCACACCGTTCTGAGAGATGTCTACCAACAGGGCAAAAAAGTCACTCTGGAAGTGCAGGTTGGCAACAATGCTGCGCCTGTGGTTGGAGATCCGAAATTCACCGGCGAATTCTACGTCGACAGCTACGTGCCGGTGATCGAAACGGGCAAGGCGATTCAGTTCGTGGCGCGGCTGCGCCCGGCCACTGGAACAGCGCCGATCTGGACGACGGTCTAAACCGAAGCACATGGCGTCACGGATGTCCCTGCTTTTTCGAAGGTCGGGACATCCGATGTTCCTATGAGGATTCAGACGAGGATTGAATGATGGCAACGACATGGACTTTCAAGATTGATTGGAACAAAGATGGCGATTTTGACGATTCCAATGAAGATGTGAGCGCTCGGGTTTTGCAGGCGAGCTGGTTCCTGGGTTTTCGCGAACCCTACCAGGATGTGGCCGACAACTCCGTGCTGACGCTGGTGGTCCGCAACAACGATCGACTGTTCTCCCCGGAGAACAGCAGCGGCGCGCTGTATGGGCTGCTGCTGCCGTTCCGGGCGGTGCGCGTCGAGTCGTTCGACGGCACAACGACACGGATTCATTGGGTGGGGCGCATCGAGAGCATTCAGCCGATGGTCAGCGCCAACGGACAGCGCACCGCGCAGATCGTCGCGGCGGGAGTCATGCACCTCTACAAGGCAGCAGAGACGCAGCTGGCTCTCCAGGAAAACAAGCGCACCGACGAGATCATCGCCGAACTGATCAAGGAAGTGGTCATTCCGCCGGCGGGCAATCAGGCCTGGATTCTCGGCGTGGAAGGCAGCAGCAATGCCGGGCAGTCGACCTACATGAGCGATGTCACGACTTACAGCGTTCTGGAGCAGGGGAAGACCAGTTTCACGCTGACCGGCGACAACTGGGTCAGGCAGGGTGGTTTTGCCGATGCCGAGAAAGATACCTTCGACGTGTACCACGCCATCGCCGACGTGGTGGGCGCCGAGCGCGGCCGCTTCTTCCTCAACCGCGAGGGAAAAGCGATCTTCTGGAACCGCCATCACCTGCTGTACGATGTCGCGCCGACGGTGACGTTCTCCGACGACATGATGGGCATGACCTATACCTACGCCGGGGTGAACAGCCTGAAGAACGAGGTGATCGTCGTGTGTCATCCGCGTACGGTGAGCGCCTCGTCAACCGAGATTCTGTGGCAGCTGCAGGACGACGTGATCGTGGTGGAACCGGGGCAAACCCGGAAGGTTTACGTCAAGTTCCAGGATGAAAAAGCGAGCAGAATTGGCGGCAAGGACGTCACCCTCACGGACGTGACGTTTGCATATGGTTCGGCTTCGTACACGATCAATGCGAAAGCCAACGGCGCGGAACTGGTGTTCACGAACGACGGCAATGGCGAACCGGCGGTGGTCCAGACTGCCATTGTCCGTGGGAAAAAGATCACCACCTACAACCGGATCGAGGCGAAAGCGCAGGATCAGACCAGCATGAGTTTCTATGGACGGCGCACCATGCGCCTGAACCTGCCCGGTTTGAGCGCTTTGGAGCAGGCGCAGTACGTGGCGGATTTCGAGCTGCTGCGTCGCAAGCAGCCGCGTGGCGAAGTCTCGTCTCTGGCGCTGGTCAGTCATGGCAAGAGTGGCGGCGAATATCACGCGCAGCAGTTGGCGCTCACCATTGGCAGTTCGATTGCCATCAGCGAGAGCCAGACCGGACACAACCGCCGCTACTTCATCATTGGGGAAGCGCATGAACTGGCCCAGGGGGCGACGTTGTGGAAGACCACCTGGCATCTTGAGTCTGCGCCTGATCCGGTGATCGTGGGTGGGACGAACATCAATCCCTTCCCGTGGGAGTTGAACGCTACCGACCACAGCAAGCTGGGTGAATCGACGTATCTGACGTATTGATACGCGAAAGGAGAGACAGCGATGGCAAAGACAAAGGTGAAACTCAAGCCGGCAGTCATTAAGCCTGCTGGAGCGCAGCCGGGCGCAGGAATGCGCGCTCCGACGAGCGGCGGTGCGGTCAAGACGCGAGGCGGCGTGGCGCAGCGGATCGCGGCGCAGAGCGCGTACATCTCGCGCTCAGAGGCGGTGCGAGGGGTGAGCGGCTACGGCTCAAACACGGCGGCGCAGCGGGCGGCGGTTCTGGAGAATCCGCTGCTGAGCGCTGCTCGGTCTGCTGGCGCGGCGTTCGCGGACTTGTTTGCCCGGATGCAGGATGTGGATGATGAAGTTTCCGAATCACTTGCTCAAGAGCAGGCATGGCTTTCTTTTAGAGATGGTAACGAAGATTTTCTTCTTGTGCATAGAGGTGTTTCAGCACCTGATCCTACATATAGACGGAGTCTCCTTCTCGAACACTCGAATAGGCAGGATGAACCACCAGCGGAACCAACCCCTACAGGTAGAAAATACTTGGATGCCGTGGATCGGGTTAGAACGGCCGTTGGAGATGTTGATCCAGTATTGTTCGGAATGATAGTGCAAAATGAATGGAATCATCGAGCTTACGAGAATGCCTTACCTTTTTTCGCCATAAGGGCATTAGGCAATCCGCCCTCTTTTGGTGTAGCTCAAATCCAGTCCGGTACAGCTATTGGAGTAATCAACCAATACCCCGAGCTGTTTGCAACCTACCCCCAGATCATCGGTAGTAACGGGGAACCCAATGAGTTCGCGATTCAATGGGAGTTATTCGTGAATGAAGACTTCAATTTGCTTGTAGGTGCAGCGATTGTCGGCGATACGAGAAATGACCTGATAAATGCATTGGCAAATAGAGGAATTGATGTCTCAGATTTGCCGGTTGAGGATTCCATTACTGTCACCAATGACCAATTGAACCGACTAACTGTGATTGCTTACAACGAAGGTATTGACCGTTACCTAACGTTCATTCGCGAACTTGAAACCTCTGAATCGATACTACAGCGGATAAGCGATAATATCATCGTCCACGATCAAGACGATATTGTCTATAGTCAACGACGATATATCGAAGAACAAGTCGGATATCAATTGGGAGAGTGGCCATGAAAAGACGGTTGTTATATCTCGTAGTTTCGTTGATGTTTGTGTTGGGGATTTTGCTGGTATTGCTCAATCGAGCAGCTTGTGGGGCAGTAATTCCAGAAGTCGAATTGACCGGCGACATCAACCCACAGACGCTAGACCCTCTCAACGAAATTGAATCTTTGGCGGATTACGCCTATTCCACGGTTGCTAATCAAGTGAACGCTATAGCTTATACTAACGTCGTACTCCTTCACACAGAGTATGAATGTCGCTTGGCAGCTTGTGGCTTAACGTTTGCCGAGGTCATCCTGTCGTCAAGCCGTATTGGTTGCTTTTCTGTGGAGCCTGATCGAGACGTTGGCCAGACAATGCTCACGTATTTTCAATTTGATCTGGAAGAGCATCGCTTTAACGTGGATTCTGAGCAGACAGTACAACACAGTCTGCCAGAATGGGCTGGAAAAACGATTCCCGCTAATCCTAATGACGTTTTGGAACTCGTGCTTTCGCGCGAATCGGATACTCTGACAAACTTGCAAGAACCCTATCGGGTGCTTGTATCTCTCAATAGAGATTATTGGTATGTTGGATTTAGTAGCGACCCGAGCGGAAACACGAGACCAGATATGGAGTTTCAGGTAGATTTGCCTGTAACGACCGTTACCATCATACAAAGTCTCAATTCATCCTAAGGCAACTCGTAGGTAAGGCGGTCCAGATGAAAGCAAGCGATGTAGGGAACAATAAAGTCGGTCCACGAATGACTGTACGACCGTCTTTCTCGACCTGCACTGAGCAATTACTGATGCAGATGCGCAGTGCGAAACGCTCCTCCACAGCATTCCGTGGCCAGAGCGTACGCTCGGCGACCTGATCCGGGTGGTGGAGACGCAGACAGCTCACGACGACGTGTACTTCATCATCGGCGAAGAGCATCGGCTGTCCGAAGGGGGAACGCGCTACGAAACCGTCTGGACGCTCGAGCCGGCGGCGGACGCGGACTGGATGGTCATCGCCAAGGAAGATGAAAACGGCGACCCCATCCCCGGAACGGGTTCACCGCTGAATCAGGGTGTGCTGGCGTACTGATCGCCGGCGGGAATAGCGAGCTGACGGGGCGCTGTGAGAGATGCAGTGCCCCGTTTTGCCTACGCCGATGCGGGATCTGTGAGGTGCGCCACCTCGCTGCCACAACCCCCGATCGAGCGGGCAGGCAGCACCCCGCACCTCCCTTACAGGTGCGCCACCTGGATCGCGCAGACCCAGCCCCACCGGCGCCTGAGGTGCGAGCGTTTTAGCTCGCGCCGCGTCTGAGCCGGTGCACAACCTGGCCCTTAACAGATGCTCTGCTCCGCACGGATGCCCGCCGGCACTCGCTCCGTTTTGCGAAGACGCGTCGTCGTCCCGTTGGGACGGTCGTCCTGGCGGACGACAGGCGCTGCTGCCAGGCAGCGCCTCTGGATTGCAGCCAGCGCACGAAGTCCGGAGCGCGGCGGTACGCAACCGCTACACCCAGGTCACGTCGAGGTCGTGCATCTCAAACCAATCCTGCATGCGCGCTTCGACACGCGCATCACGAAATTTGTACCAGGCTTTCTGCCCATCCGGATGACGGTAAAGCGCATCCTTGAAGCGGCGAAATGCGCCAGAGCCCTGGATGGCGACTTCCAGCATCTCACGGAGATGCTCATCCTCCAGCGTGGCGATAAAGCGCTCCATGTCCTGGTACCCCTCACGCGAATCCTGCCTGGGGATAGAGATAAAGCGCGTTTCGAACTCGGCTTCGACCTGCGCCGCGAGGCTGGCGCCATCGTCCGATGAGTCGTCCACTGAAAAGCGGTCATCCTCGGTGAGCAGGATCACCGCCCCGGTCTCCAGATCGAGATAGGCCTCGGCATCAACACTGCCCAATTCGAAGGCCTCTTCAAAATCCGCTCGGTTGATCGTCAGGCACCGCATGCCGCCCTCTCCTTTCGAACCGTCCGACCCGGCACAAGGTGTTCAGCACACTCTGTCTGGGATTATACGCCGCGCCGGGTTGAGATCTGGTAAGCAGGCACAGAATGCCATCGGGTGGGTGGGAGCGCGGCGAACCGCCGCTGGAAACAACAGAGGAAGGGTGGTGCGCGCCGGCACCACCCTCTGCTGCGGGGAAACGTTCGGGGGCTAGAAGGGGATATCCTCTCCGCTCTCCGCGTCGGTGGAGTCGCCGTTCTCCGCGCGGTCCAGCAGAACCAGGCGGGCCGCATCGATGTCCACGCTGGCCTGCGCCGTGCCGCTCTTGTGACTTCCAACGTAACTTGAGACGAGACTCGCCCACCTCACGGGAAGCACCGTAAGTCGCCGTCCAAAAAACGTGAGACTGAATCC
>JABWBO010000216.1 GCA_013360465.1 Anaerolineae bacterium
GATCGCCGCCGAGCCGGTGGTCGCCTGGGCGCATTACTGGGCGGAAGCCGACCCGCTGACCCGCCATCTGCCGGAACACGCCGAGGCGATGGACGCCCTCGACGCGGCGCTGCCCCCGAACGTGATCGCCGTCGGCAGCGACTACCGGGCGCTGCGCCTGGATCAGCAGGTGGAGCAGGGGCGGGCGGCAGCGCGGCGGCTGATCAGCCGGCTCACCAGGCGTCGTCCCTGAGCGAGACGTAAAAAACCGGGTGTATTCTCGTAATTGTTGACCGAATACCAGGAACAGCCGCCATGACCGACTTCGACTCCAAGCCGTTCAGCTACTCCCTGCTCTGGGAGCGCATCGAGCAGGAGGCGCTGCTGCGCTTCACGCGCGCCATCAGCCGCCGTGACTTCCTGAAGGCGTTGGGTGCAAGCGCGGCGGTCGGGACGTTCGCTCGCCTGTCCCCGGCGCGCCCGGTGCTGTCAGCGCGTTCCCTGAACGCCCGCGCCCAGAGCGCCGCCCAGGCGTTCGCGCCCAGCCTGCCCAACGGGATCGCTGCCGGCGATGTGACCCAGACGGGCGCCGTGCTGTGGGCGCGCTCCACTATCCCCGGCACAGTCGTCTTCGAGATCGCCGAAGATGACGCCTTCAGCGTTGGGCTGCGCACCCTGACCGCCGAAGCGGTCGATCCGACGCTGCCGGTCAAGGTGGACGCCGCCGATCTGGCGGCAGGCACGCGCTATCACTACCGGGTGACGACGACGGCGGGCGATTCGCTCGCCGGGCGCTTCTCCACCCCGGCGGAGGTCGGCGCGGCGCGGCGCGGGCTGCGCTTCGGCGTCAGCGGCGACTGGCGCGGCGAACTGCGCCCTTACGTCGCCATCGCCAACGCCCTGGACGCCGATCTCGACTTCTTCATCCAGCACGGCGATACCATCTACGCCGATTTCCCCTCGCTGGACTTTCCCGGCAGCCAGGCGCGCGCCGTCGCCGACTACCGCATCAAGCACGGCGAGGTCTACAGCGAGCGCTACGGTCTCAACTACTGGGCGGCGCTGCGCGCTTCGACCGCCGTCTTCGCCACCATCGACGATCACGAGGTCGCTAACGATTTCGCCGGCGGCGCGCCCACCCAGAGCGATCCGCGTTTCGCCGGCGACCCTGCCGCGCGCATCAACCAGACGGCGCTTTATCGCAGCGGCTTGCAGGCGTTCCAGGAATACAACCCGATCCGCGCCGTGACCTACAGCGGCACGAACGACGACCGCATGGAAGATCGCCCGAAGCTCTACCGGGCATCGACCTTCGGCAGCGACGCGGCGGTCTTCGTCCTGGATACCCGCTCCTTCCGCGACGACAATTTCGACTCCATCAGCCCTATCGACGGACTCAACCCTCTGCGCGCCATCCCCTACCGCCGACAGTTCTTCGAGCCGGGGCGCACGCTCGTGGGGCAGACTCAGCTCGACGATCTGAAGCGCGATCTGCTGGCGGCGCAGTCGGCGGGCGTGACCTGGAAATTCATCCTCATCCCGGAACCGATGCAGAACATGGGCGTCTTCGGCGGCAACGACCGCTGGGAAGGGGCGGCGCTGGAGCGCGCCGACCTGCTGCGCTTCACCGAGGAGCGCGGCATCCGCAATGTGGTCTTCGTCTCGGCGGATGTACACACGACGTTCATCAACAACATCACCTATCAGGCGGAGGCGGGCGGCGAAAACATCCCGACCGGGGCGTTCGAGATCAGCACCGGCTCGGTGGCGTTCTACCCGCCGACCGGGCAGGCGCTCGTCGAAGGGGCGATGGATTTCGGGCTGCTCGGCGGCGAAGCGGCGGAAGCCTATCGCGCGGCGGATATTCGCGGCAAGGACGAAGTGCTGGAATCGCTGTTCAACACCTTCGTCCTGACCTTGCAGGGCTATGACACGCTGGGGCTGGACGCCGAACGGGTCCGCGTGGTCAGCGTCGAAGGGACGAACGTGGTCGGGCATACCTTTGGCTGGACGCTCTTCGAGATCGCGCCGGAGACCGGTCGGCTGACGATCACCACCTACGGCGTTCCAGCCTACAGCTTCGAGAGGCTCCAGGAGATCCCCGACGCGGTGCTGGCGCTGGAACCGGAGGTCCGCAGCCGGCTGGTGATCGACCCGCAGGGGTAGCCGCATGACGGAGAACGCCTCTGCCGCTCCGCCGCGCGTGCGCCTGGGCTACGTGCTGCGGGCTGCCTTCGTCGTCTCGGCGGCGCTGCTGCTCCTCCTGCCGCCGGCGCTCGGCGCTGCCTTCATGGTCAGCCTGATCGCCTCGCCGTGTGACGGCGGTTTCGACCCGGCGCAGGTCGATCTGCCCTTCGAAGATGTCGATTTCCCCTCCAGCGAATTCGACCGCCCGACCCCGGCGTACTTCATCCCCGCCGATCCAGCCGCCGCGCCGGCGAATGGCGCGACGGTGATCATCGCGCCGACCGGGGCGGCGCGGCGCGGTGACCGTATCGGCAGCATCCTCGCCTATCACCGCGCCGGCTTGCACGTCCTCAGCTACAACAGCCGCATCTGCGTCGGCGGCGCAGTGAACACCCTGGGCGACCGGGAAGCGGATCAGGTCGGCGATGCGCTCGCCTATCTGGCGGCGCGGGCGGATGTCGATGCGGCGCGCATCGGGGTACACGGCTTTTCGGCGGGCGGCGCGGCGGCGATCCTGGCGGCGGCGCGCTTCGACGGCGTGCGGGCGGTGGTCTCCGAGGGCGGCTACGAGGATTTCCCGGCGCAGGTGGACGCCAGCGCGCCGGCGAACCTGGGGGTCCTCAGCCCGCTGTTTCGCTTCGGCGCGCAGACAGCCTACCGCCTGGGGACGGGAAGCGACTGGTCGCGCCTCAGCCCGATCAGCGTGATCGCCTCGATTGCGCCGCGCCCGGTGCTGCTGGTCTACGGCACGACCGAATATGCGCTTGCCGGCGCGCAGCGTATGCGCGCCGTCTCGCACGCCGAGCTGCACCTCGTGGAAGGCGCGTCGCACGGCAACTATCTGGACCTCGGCGCGGAATCTGAAACATACGCCGTCCGCATCACGACGTTCATGCGATCGGCGCTGCTGAGCGGCTGAGCCTGTTATGAACTTCTCTCCCCTCAACCCCCTCAGCCCCCTTCTCCCACGCAGGCGGGGAGAAGGGGGAGGGGAAACTCGCGCCGCAAAAGTGCATAACTCCCTCTAGGGCTGTTCCAGACAAAAGACGCGCCAGCGGTTGCAGGGGCGAACCCACGTGTTCGCCCGTGAACGGCGGGCGGAGACACAGCTCCGCCCCTACAACTGCTACTCTATCGAGAAGGGTCCGATCACCCCATTGGCGTCCCTGGCGGCAATCGCCACGCCGACGAAGCGCGAAGCCACGAAGCCTTCCCAGGTGACGGTGTTTTCCACCGTCTCGAACGACGCCGTGTAGCCGATTGCGCCGGGCGCGCGCAGCGCCACGACATAGCCCGCCGCATCGGTCGTGCGCTCCCAGACCAGCGTGCGCAAGCCGCCCCCGGCGTCACGCAGACTGAGGCTGCGCGGGGGGCGCGGACCATCTGCCAGCGAGTTGACGACGGTGAGGATGGTCTGCGTGGCGCGCACGTAGTAGGTCGGGTCGATGTCTTCCATCGAGTCGCGCGGGGTGTGGTGACGATCTCCTTCTTCAAGGGTCTCGACGAAGCGCACGGCGGGATAGCCGGCATCGCTGAAGGACATGTGGTCGCCATAGCGCCCGGCGCGGTCGCCCGTCGCCTGCACAGTGATCTCCAGCGGCGCGGCGCTGCGATCGGCGATCAGTTGAATGCCCCGCGCCAGCTGGCGCGACCGCGATTCATTCGGCTCGACGGAGAACATGCGAATCTCTTTATCGTTGATCGCGCCGGCGGCGTCGTCGCTACTGCCGATGATGTCCATGTTGATCATCGCCGTCACGTCGATATTCTGCCCCTGCAGGTAATCCTTGACGAAGGCGATGCTCCCCTGGCGCTGCACCTCTTCGGCGGAGAAGGCGACGAACATGATGGTCGCCCGGTGGCGTTTCTGGCTGAGGATGCGGGCGATCTCGATCAGCGCGCCCATGCCGCTGGCGTCGTCGTTGGCGCCGGGGGCGTCGGCAGAAGCGTTCTCGAAGTCGAGGTTGATGCTGTCGTAGTGCGCGCCCAGCACGATCACCCCAGCGCCCGGTTCGTAGCCCTGCAGGACGCCGATGATGTTCTGCCCGGTCGATGAAACGCCGGCGAATTCCACCGGGAACTCGTGCGTGAAGACGGAAAACGCCTGCTGGATCGAGATCTGCCGGATGGCGTTGAACTCCGCCTGCACGTAGCGCGCCGCCGCGCCGATGCCCTCGTTGGGGTGGGTATACGACGAGTTGACGTGGCGGGTCTTCATGCGCGTCAGCATATCGATATGCAGAAAGAGCCGGTCTGGCACCACCTGAATGATCAGGTTTGCCAGCGCCACATCCGGCTGCTGCGGCACAGAGGCGATCTGCGTCGCCGCCGAAGGCAGCTCGTTGGGAGCCAGGGTGGCATAGCCGATGGTCGGCGGCGGCGTGGAGGTGGCGCGCGGCACGATGGTCGGCGGCGGGGGCGAGTCCGACAGGTTACAGGCGATGGCGATCAGCCCCAGCCAGATCAGCAGGAGCGGGACAGAGCGGCGATGGCGCATAGTGATGGTCAGGATAACGGGATAATGAACGAAACCTCAGGGCGCAAGCCGGAAGGGTGAAAAGTCACCTGTGCGATTGTAGCATAAGTCGTCGAAACGCCGGGGAAACGCCGCGCAAACGGCGGACGAGATGCGCAGGATGGCGGCTTGCGTTAAAATGGGGTCTCAGTGGAGTGTTCACGATTTCACGTTCAGGTGTAGCCAGATAACGAAGGAGCCGGTTTCCATGCCCGGATGGACCTCGTTCGACGCCTTTCTTGCGGATGTCTCGCAGGCTCCCGACGATGCAGCGCGCCGTGAGTTGGTCGATCAACTGCAAAAAGAGCGCACCGCTTTTCCCTGGGTCGAGGGCAGCGTGGCGACCTTCGTCTATCGCGGCGAAGGGCAGAGCGTCGCGCTCAACCTCGACACCATCCCCAGCGATCCGCCGTTCATGCCGCTGGAACAGATCAGCGGCACCGACTTCTGGTATCTGCGCTATCCCTTTGAACCCGATGATCTGCTGGATTACCTGCTGGCGGTCGATGACCCCGGCACGCCGCTGGCGCATGAAGTGGATGTCGCCGGGCGAGTCGCCGCCCACTGGCGCGCCGACTCGCTGAACCCGATGCGCATGGAAGCCGGCGCGACAGCGGTGTCGGTGCTGCGTATGCCGCACGCCCGCCCCTTCCCAGACTGGAACGCGATGCGTGGTGTGCCGCGCGGCGCGGTCACGGAGCATACCCTGGACAGCGCCAGCATCAGCATGACGGACCGCAAGGTCTGGGTTTACACCCCCGCCGGCTATGAAACCTCCGGCGCATCGTACCCGGTGCTGATCTTGCAGGATGGGCAGTGGGCGGTCGGTCCGCTGCAAGTGCCCGCCATCGCCGACGCGCTGATCAAGCACCGCCGCATGAAGCCCGCCATCCTGATCCTGGTGCAGAGCGCAACCCAACCGGCGGAGCGCGAGCGCGAGTACGTCCGCGCCGACCGCTACTACACTTTTCTGATCTCCGAACTGCTGCCCTTCATCCAGACTCGCTACCGCGTCGATATGACCCGCGTCGGCATCGGCGGGGTTGCGGTGGGCGCGGCGGCGGCGGCGGCGGCGGCGCTCAATAACCCGGTCGTCTTCTCGCGCCTGATGATGATCTCCCCGCCGCTGGGCAAAGGCTCTTACCAGGAAGAACTGCGCGAGGTGGTCAAGCGCTTCAACGGCGCGGCGAAGCTGCCGGCGCGCATCTTCCAGTCGGTGGGACGCTATGAGGCGCGCGCCCGTTTCATCAAGCCGGCGCAGGCGCTTCGCACCATCCTGGAGGGGACGCCCGCCGTCGATTACCGCTTCGTCGAAACAGGCGCCGGGCACGGTTTGGTCGGGTTCCGGGGCGTCATGCCGGAGGCGCTGGCGTGGATATTCCCCGGAGACGCCTTTGACGAGTCGTGACTCTGCGCGGCAGCCCGCAGCGCCATACGCGGCGCGCGCTTTGGATCGCCCTGCTGCCGGCGGCGGCGATCCTCGTCTGGCTGATCGCCGCCGCGCTGCCGATCTGGACTCTCCCGCAATCAGACTGGCTGGACCCCGCCGCCCCCGGTCGCTGTGCTGCGGTCGCAGCGCTGCGAGCGCGGTCGGCGCAGCGTACCAGCCCGCCGCCTCTGCCGGA
>JABWBO010000090.1 GCA_013360465.1 Anaerolineae bacterium
GCTGCGCTCAACCGCCCCTCTCCAATTGGAGAGGGGCAGGAAACCGTCAGGTTTCCGGGGTGAGGTTGTGTGAAAACCGGCTTTTCAAACAGTCTCTTAACACGCGCGCTTCGTTACTTTGGGTTAATTGTTGGGATAATTTGGGTTATCCCTTGACCGACCCCGCCATCAAGCCGCGCACGAAGTAGCGCTGCAAGCCGAAGAACACGATGATCGGCACGACCATCGAGACAAATGCCGCCGCCGTCAGCAGATACCAGTCCTGCCCGCGCTGACCGACCAGCGCCGCGATGCGCATGGTCAGCACCTGCGCATCCTGGTTGCCCAGGCTCAGGAAAATCAGGCTGACCAGATAATCGTTCCACACCCAGAGGAACTGGAAGATGGCGAACGACGCCAGCGCCGGCACCGAGAGCGGCAGGATCAGGCGGACGAACACCGTGAAGTGCGACGCCCCGTCGATGAACGCCGATTCCAGCAGCTCGCGCGGCAGACCGCTGATGTAGTTGTAGAGCAGATAGGTCGCCAGCGGCAGACCGAAGCCGGTATGCGCCAGCCAGATGCCCAGGTAGGTTCCGTTGAGCTGAAGGCTGACGTAATCGGTTAGGATCGGCTTCAGGGCGATTTGCAGCGGGACCACCAGCAGCGCCACGACGATGATGAACAGCAGACGCCGACCGGGGAAGCGCATCCACGAGAAGCCGTAGGCGGCGAAGGCGGCGATCAGGATCGGGATGATGGTCGCCGGGATGGTCACCGTCAGCGAGTTGAGGAACGCGCCCATCAGATTATCGCCCTGCACCGTCGTCGTCGTGCCGTCGGTGTTTCGGATCTCGTATTCGCGCCCGGCGAGGACCTGACCATAGTTGTCAAGCGTGAAGCGGGTGCTTGCCGTCCATTCCTGTTTGTAGACTTCGAGCTGTCCCAGACGCAGCGTGCCCACCCAGACGAGGCGCGTGCCATCGCCCAGATCGACGCCTTCCCGCCACTCGTCGTAGCTCGCCGTAACGCCGTCGATGGTGATCGGCTGGTCGCGGGTCTGTCCTTCTGGGAGGGGGCGCTGCTCACCGGTGGCGACCCATCCCAAATGCGGGACGACCGTCCACCAGCCGGAAGATTGAATGTCATCGCGCGGGCGAACCGACGAGACGAGCAGACCTATCGTCGGAATGGTCCACAGCAGGACGATGATGAACAGGGCGCCGTTGACCGTCCAAAGAGCGCGGCGTTTCATTACGTGCATGATCAGCCCTCCCTAGAAAGCGCGGCGCTTGCTGAATTCGCGCAGGTTGTAGATCATCACCGGGACGACGGCGATCAGCAGCACGATGGCGATGGCGGAACCATAGCCGGCGTTGCCGTTCGTCCACATCTCACGGTAGAAGCGGACGCCGATGACTTCGGTGCCGAACTGACCGCCGGTCATGACCATGACGACATCGAAAATCTTGAGCGTGAAGATGACGATGGTGGTGATCACTGTCAGCAGCGTCCCGGCGATGTTGGGGACAATGATGCGCAGAAAGATCAGGATCTCGCCCGCCCCGTCAACGCGCGCCGCTTCCAGCAGCTCATCCGGAATGCCTTTGATCGCCGCCGAGATCAGCACCATCGCATAACCGGTTTGCAGCCAGACCATCACGATGATCAAAAACAGGTTGTTCCAGGGCTGCACCAGGCTCAGCCACGCCTGCTGCTCCCCGCCAAGCCCGACGACGGCGGCGTTGACCAGACCGATGTTGGGGTTGAAGTCGAAGATGAACTTCCAGATCACGCCCGCGCCGACCATCGAGATCGCCATCGGCAGGAAGATGAGCGACTTGGCAGTCTTCTCGAAGCTGCTGCGGTCCGCCAGGATAGCGATGAGCAGCCCGAAGCCGACGGTCAGCGTCGTGCCGACGATCATCCACAGCAGGTTGTTGCTCAGCGCTTCCAGCATGATGCGCTCGGTGAAGACCGCCTGATAGTTCTTCAGCCCGACGAATTCCGTCGAATTGGCGTTGTACAGGCTTAAGGCAAAGGTGCGCACCGTCGGCACCGCCAGATACCACGCCAGCAGCGCGACCGCAGGACCGACGAACAGGAAGGGCTGAAGGCGCACCGTCCAGTTGTGAGGAAGTTTTTCAATGAAGAGATTTCCAACGTAGTACAGCACGGCGACGCCGCCCACCCCCCACACCACAGCCAGGAGGGCGGTGAGGATCTGCGAGATGCCGCTGTCGCGCAGGAATACGAATCCCCCGTATAGAAAGGCGAAGGTCGCCAGCACCGCCAGCGCGGCTAGTCCGAGTTCGGTAAGGCTGAACTGGTCGTCACTTCGGGTTTTGATGTTTTCCATAACCCAGCCTTCTTGTCTGAATTCATTTACCGTCTTTGAAACGACGCAGGGCAACCTTTCGGGCTGCCCTGCGTGTTCAATTCGAGAAGCTCGCAAAACTTGCGGCGCGAGGCTTATTCCGTGGGCCAGGCGGCGTCGATCTCGGCAAGGGCAGTGTCGAGGTCAACCGTGCCGCTGATCCAGTCGGTCATGCCCTTCCAGAAAGAGCCGGCACCCACCGCGCCCGGCTGCAGGTCGGAGCCGTCGAAACGCACGCTGGTCGCACCGGCGACGAGCGAAGCGATCTCGCGTTCCAGTTCGCTGCCATACCAGTCCAGCGGGGTGTCGTTATGCGGGGAGAGCGCGCCGCCGGTCGCCAGCCATGCCTTGAGGGACTCGCCGCGCGTGAAGAAGTCCATGACGGCGCGCACTTCCGGACGGTCGTTGAACATCGCGTAGATGTCGCCAGCGACCAGGAAGGGGCTGCCATAGGCGGGGTCAATGCCCGGCAGGTAGAAGACGCCGTAGTCTTCACCGGCGACCAAACCTTCGGGGAAGAAGCTGGTGATGAAGTTGCCCTGCTTGTGCATGTAGCAGCTGGGCGGGTTATCGAACATCGGGCGCGGGGCATCGCCAAAGAACGTGCCGGCAATCGCCTGGCGAGGTGAAGGGCAGACGGCTCGCCGCATCCGCCGGGAACGACCAGTTATCGTAGTTTTCCAGCGAGGTCGTGCGCAGCATGAATTCTTCCATCCAGTCGGTGGCGGGCCAGCCGGTGGCAGCGCCGGACTCGATGCCGACGCACCAGGGCGCGCCGCCGTCGGCGACGATCTGGTCGGAGAGGGCGATCAGTTCTTCCCAGGTGGTCGGAACTGCATAGCCAGCCGCTTCAAACGCTGCCTTGGGATACCACACCAGGCTCTTGGCGTTGAAGCGCGCCCAGATGCCGGCGGAGATATCGCCAATGCGCGCCATGTCGAGCCAGCTCTGCAGGTAGTTCTGCTGCATCCACTCGGCATTCAGGAAGGTGTCGGTATCGATGACATAGCCGCCATCGACCAAGCCCTTGAGCAGACCGGGCTGCGGGAAGTCGATGATGTCGGGCGCTGCGCCGCTTTCCACCGTCGGGCGAACGACCGCTTCGAATTCCTTCGTGCCGGTGTACTGAATGTCAATACCGGTCCAGCCTTCGAATTCGGCGATCGAGGTGTTGAACTTCACTTCGTCTTCGTCGGTGAAAGGTCCGAACATCGTCACGACCGTCCCCGCCAGTTCGCCACTGCACGCCGACTCAAGTTCGGCGCTCATCAGACTGAACAAGCCTTCCGGACACCCGGAAGCCTGTGCGCCGACCATGCTGACGCTCATCAGGCTGAGCAGCACGGCTGCGGCAAGCGCCAGAATCAATATACGCTTCATATCGAAATACTCCTTACCTTGTACATAGGTGGGTTTCTGTCCATCAATAAGGTGAGAGAAACCCGTTCCATCGTATCGCAGATGCCGATGTTGCGCAAACGCTGCCGGCACCTTTGGATAAAGTATACGAAAGCGCTCCCAGAGTCCATTTTTCCCCGCTGCCGCGCCGTTCGTGATGTGAATCGGGCGGAGGTGAGATCACGAAAACAATCTGCAGGGGTGACCCACAGGATCACCCCTGAGGTCGGGTCGGTGGGATAGCGTTTGCGCCAATCGAGCCGGGTTTCGGCGACGAACCAGCGGGCAAGCAGGATGAGCGCCAGGTCATGGCACTTCACGAGCCGCGTGCCTTCCTCCAGCGTCGTCGATGCGGATGGGCATCTCCCCGTCCCACAACCTGCCGTCAATCAGCTTGCCGGCCAGCAGCACCGCCTGGCGATAAGCGGCGGCGACGACGGGCGTGTCTACGTGCCCCGTCTCCCCACCGACCAGCCTGAGGTGGCTGATGCGGGCCGCCTTCGTTCCCTTCCTGAGCGGCACGTCGATGGTCGGCTCGGCGGGCGGCGGAGGGGACTTCGGCTCCGGTCCCGCAGGGTGTTTGCATTGTTGCTGGCATGATTTATCCTTTCTTGAAAATGGCACTGGAGTATGACTATCGAATCCGTCGACTTGACCGAGTATTGCTCCGGCGGATACTTTCTCTTGAGAGCGAACCGCCCTGACTGGCCCGCACAGTTCACGCAGCTGTGGCCGGCAGGGAGGCTGATCAGCCTTTCAGCTTGCATCTGCCCGAGTCGATTGCAGGTCTACTGGGGTTGGACTCCTGGTGATCGAGAAGCCGCACTGAGCTTCGGGATCCCCGAGGCTCGTTGGGAGGAATTTCGAGAATGGTGCGGCGTCGAGTATCATGAAACGCTCGATCGGGTCTCCATGTTCTACACACCCGATGGGGCAAGAGCCTTCGTTCGGCGATTCAATCTGGAAACGGACAACCTTTACCTCATTGGCGCAGCCCTGCCTAGGTCATTTCGACCGGCATGGATTGACGGGGAACGAGACAATGAGGGGATAGCCCGACGGATCAAGCAGGGATTATCTGTGGAGGCGGGTGGGCGCCCTCTTGGTTATGACGTGGTCAGCACTAGCTATGCCGATCTCGCTCACTCATGGCTTTGCAGTGGTCTGGATAAAGACATGAATGAGCAATTCGGGATACGTGCCAATGACAACGGCTTACTGTCCACGTATGCCGATGCAAAAAGGGTGAATGACTGGATTGCGGAAGACCACGAGCAGGGAACGAGAGCTGAACCCGAACCCTATAACTTTTGGCTTCTCTTGGATTACCCCATCCGAGCTGAACGCGAGGGGCAGCTTTGATGAGTGACTTCTACTGCGACGAGGTGTTGAGCGGCAGGACGCCGGTCGAGCGGGTCCAGGGCAAACGCATCAAAATCGATGAATGGGTCAGAAAAGGTTACAAGGTATCGTAGGGACGCGCTTCTGCGCGTCCGATACGGCGGACAGCCAGAAGGCTGTCCCTGCGTTAACCCATCATGCCCTGATTGAAAATTTGATGCGTTTGCCCTGCCACTAGGATGCGTCGGTTGTAGGGGAGAGCCGGCGGCTCTCCCACCGATGCGCTTCGCAGATGCCGACTTTCGGCGGCTCACAGAAGTCCGCTGTACAATAGAGCCTGATCGACCAGCTGGTATGAACAGACCGCGACCCGCTCATTATGGCGCAGCGTATCACAACGTGGCTCCAAGCTCAGATCAGCCGAATCGCCAGCGTGCGCAGCGTCACGCTCGATTCCGGCGGGGTACTCGTCGCCTCGACCTGGACGAGTGGGGTCGTACACGTTCATCTGCTCGACGAACTCCCCAAGACCCGCCTGCTCAAGCGTATCATGCAGGATAACACGCGGGTGGGAATCGGCACTCTGTTCCTGATCAACGCCCGCTGCGTTCCGGCGGATGGTTCGGTGACCGCGCCGGACGAGGCGCTGCTGGCGCTGCATGCGCTCTACCGCGACCGCCTGTACAGCTTCAGCCAGCCCGCCGGCGGCGCGCCGCGCATCGGTCAGATTCACTTCCGCACCTTCAACACACGCGGCGATCTGCGCGAGGTCTGGTATGGTCCCGATGTCGCCGTGCGCAACCTGCCCTGTTATCGGGTCTGGGTCAGCCATCCGCTCTCGCTGAAGGGCAACTGGATGGTGGCGAATTTTGGCAGCGAAACCTTCTGGAAGGACGCCGACTACGCCATCGGGCGGGAAGCCTTTCGCCGGGAACGTCAGCGCAGCGGCGAAGGAGGCGGAACCCACTATACGACCTGGAGCCAGCCAGGCTGGCAGCCGGGCGGCGCGCAGGGCTACCAGACGCCGGCAGATCCACCCCCGGCGGCGCGGGAAAACGATCTCGACCGTTCTTATTCGGTGATGGGGCTGTCGCGCAGCGCCAGCGGCGAAGAGGTCAAAGCCGCCTTCCGCCGGATCGCCCGCGAGGTCCATCCTGATGTCAGCAGCCTGCCGAAAGCGGAAGCCGAAAGGCGCTTCAAAATCCTTCTGGATGCGTACAATAAGATAAAAGTGGCAAATGGTTGGTGACCGTCATGTCGACAGATTTTCTCGTTCCTTATCCTCAGGGCGTCGTGCGCCAGCTCTTTCGCGCGCCCATCCTGGGCTATCGCTTCGGCTTCGGAGGGCTGATCAACGCCGCACAGATCATGGTGCTGACCACGCGCGGGCGCTCTTCCGGCATAGCGCGCCATGCGGCGATTGAATACCGTCAGCACGGCAGCAAAATCTACATCATCTCTGCCTGGGGCGAACGCCCGCACTGGTATCGCAACCTGGTGGAATGCTCGGAAGTCACCGTCCAGCGCGGATCAAACGTGTGCGCCGCAACCGCCCAGGTCGTCACCGATTCCGGCGAGGCGCTTCGGGTGCTGCATCTCTTCCGCCGCCGTGCGCCCGGCATCTATGACAGCATCATCGCCCGTCTCAGCGCGCGCGAGTCGATTGATTCGCGCACGCTCCACGAAGTGACCGAAGCTTTCACCATCGTGCGCATCATCCCCCACGCCGGCGAGCCAAGCCTGCCCCCCGTCGAGGTGGACAGCGGGTGGATGATGCCGGCGGCGATCATCGGTGTGGGGCTGCTGCTCATCGGGGCAATGCTGCGCCTGCGCGCCGACAAACAGTCCTCCTGAACGCCTTGCCGGAAGCCGCCTAAGGTCTGGATGACGCCCTGAGATGCCTGATCGTCAGAAAAGCCGGGCAGGTCTCAATCGCTTTCTCTGGACTGCGCTCTGGCGACTTTATCCTGCGGTTTCTCTGGCGGTCGGCGCGACTCGCGAGGAATGCCTGCAAACTCTGGGCGAAGCGGCGCGCCCCAGCGCCGCCCGCCTGCATCTGCGCGATCTTTTCGTCGAGGGCAGGCGCTATTACATCCAACCGCAGGGAGACGGTTTCAAGATCACCAGCGATAACCGCCCGCTCTGGGGGCGTCGGCATCAGCGCACCGCCGTTTCGGCGTACCTCACCGGCACATTTTCGTCGGTCGAAGGCGGCAGCGTCGTCACCCTGGTGCGCCTGCATGCCCGCATGTACCGGCTGTCGCTGCTCGGCGCGCTCGCCCTGCCGACCTTTTTCGCGTCGATCATCGCCTTCATGCCCTGGGAACCGGCGGTGCTGGTGATCCTGGCGGCGGCGCTGTACGGGTCTTCCCTGCTGGGACACCGGCTGAACGCCGCCCTTCAGGTCAACGAGATGGTCTACTTCGTGCAGAAGGCGTTCGAAGACCTACCGCCGGCGGTCGTCGCCGAGCTGCCGGGGAGAAGCCCCGACATGGTGGTCGATGCCGGCACGTCTGGCGACTTCGCCGCCGCGTGGGCGCGCTACTACCGCGAGCATTCGTGAAATCGCTCACCCCGGCGCGAGCGTGTGCCACGTCGTCGCCTGTTCGTAGGCGTGCGCCGCCCGCAGGATCGTCGCCTCCTGGAATGCCCCGCCGATCAGCTGCAAGCCGATCGGCAGATGCTCTCCGTCCATCCCGCAGGGCACGCTGATCCCGCAGACGCCGGCGAGGCTCGCCGGGATGGTGAACACATCTTCCAGGTACATCTTGATCGGATCATCGACGTTCGCGCCGAACTTAAACGCCGTCGAAGGCGAGACCGGCGCAGCGATCACGTCCACCTGCTCGAATGCCCGGTCGAAATCCTGCTTGATCAGCGTGCGCACCTGCTGCGCCTTGCCATAATAGGCGTCATAGTAGCCGGCGGAGAGCGCATAGGTGCCGAGCATGATGCGCCGCTTCACTTCAGGTCCGAAGCCCTCGCCGCGCGTGGCTTTGTAGGTCGCCCACATGTCGCCGCGCAGGGTGCGAGGACCGAAGCGGATGCCGTCGAAGCGCGCCAGGTTGGCGCTGGCTTCCGCCGGGGCGATGATGTAATAGGCGGGCATGGCGTAATCGGTGTTGGGCAAGCTGATTTCGACCACCTTCGCGCCCATCGCCTCCAGCTGCGAGATCGCCGCCCGCACCGCCGCCTCGACTTCCGGTTGGATGCCTTCGACGAAATATTCTTTCGGCACGCCGATGCGCAGCCCTTTGACATCGCCGGTCAGCGCCGCCCGATAATCGGGGACCGGCGCATCCATGCTGGTCGAATCCAGCGGATCGCGCCCGGCGATGACGCCGAGCAGGTGCGCCACATCCTCGACCGTGCGCCCCATCGGTCCGGGGCAGTCCAGCGACGAGCCGAACGCCACCAACCCGTAGCGCGACACCCGCCCGTAGCTTGGCTTCAAGCCGACGATGCCGCAGTAGGCGGCGGGCAGGCGGATGCTGCCGCCGGTGTCGGTTCCTATCGCCCCCTGCGCCAGGCGCGCCGCCACCGCCACCGCGCTGCCGCCGCTGCTGCCGCCCGGCACACGTTCCGTATCCCAGGGGTTGCGCGACGCGCCGTAAGCCGAGTTCTCCGTCGAGGACCCCATCGCAAACTCGTCGAGGTTGGTCTTGCCGATCAGGATCGCGCCGGCGTCGTCGAGCCGCTGCGCCACCGTCGCGCTGAAGACCGGCGTGTACCCCTGGAGGATCTTCGACCCGCAGGTCGTCTCGACGCCTTGAGTGGAGAGGATATCTTTGAGCGCCAACGGCACACCCAGCAGCGGGCGATCCTCGCCGTTCGCCAGCGCCCGGTCGGCAGCCTCCGCCTGCTTCAGCGCCCGCTCGCCCGTCACCGTCAGATAGGCGTTCAATGTCGGGTCGCGCTGCTCGATGCGCACCAGCGTGGCGCGCGTCAGTTCGACGGCGGAAATCTCGCGGCGGCGCAGCGTCTCGCGCGCCTCGCTCAGGCTCAGATCGGTCAGGTCCGTCATCATGGATGCATCGTCTCCAGGACTGGTGTGCCGGAAAACCGCGCAAGACCCCCGGCGCGGCATTCACTCAATAGCGATGTCTGTGCAGTCCAATTGTTGATCGGAAGGCGACAAAACGGAAAGGAACAATCTCACAGCATTTCAGCCCGTTTCTCCTCGCGATTCGTGAAATAACACACGATCAAATAATGACAAAAGGGGGTTGCAGATCGATTTAACTACGGTTAAAATAACTATTATTACGAAGATCGCAATTTGACGGAACCCATCCTATGTCTGCAATTTCCAACGTCCAAACTGAGAGTCCGGCAGAGCCGGCATCCGCGCCGCGCTGGCTCACCCAGGCATGGCTGGAGCCGCGCCTGGTCGTCGTCACGCTGGCGGCGATCCTGCTCAGCCTGCTGGCGGAAAGTCTCGAAGCGCCTGCGCCGCTCGTCCTCGCGCTCAACGTCATCGCCTATGCGGCGGGCGGCATCTACGGATTGAAAGGCGCGCTGGAAAGCCTGTCTCAGCGCAGGCTCGACGTGGACCTGCTGATGATCCTCGCGGCGGTCGGCGCGGCGCTGGTCGATCAGTGGCATGAGGGGGCGCTGCTGCTCTTCCTGTTCTCGCTGAGCAACGTCCTGCAGGATTACGCCATCGGGCGCAGCCGGCAGGCGATTAAAAGCCTGATGAGGCTCTACCCCTCAGAGGCGAAGGTCAAACGCGGCGGCGAAACGGTCGTCATCCAGATCAGCGCCATCCGCCCCGGCGACATCATCCTGATCGAGCCGGGCGAACGCATCCCGGTGGACGGCGTGGTGCGCGCCGGACGTTCCGCCGTCGATCAATCGCCGATCACCGGCGAATCGATGCCGGTCGAGAAAGGCGTCGGCGACAAGATCTTCGCCGGCACGCTCAATCAACAGGGGGCGCTCGATGTCGAAGCGCAGGGTGCAGCGTCCGACACGGTGCTGGCGCGCATCATCAAACTGGTCGAAGAGGCGCAGGACAGCAAAGCGCCGACCGAGCGCTTCCTGGAACGCTTCGAGCAGATCTACGCCACCCTGATCCTGGTCAGCGTCGGCGTGTTCATCGTCGTCCCGCCGCTGTTGTTCAGCGTCGATTTCGGAGAAAACTTCTACCGGGCGATGGTGCTGATGACGGTCGCCTCACCCTGCGCGCTGGTGATCAGCACGCCGGCGTCGTTCATCTCGGCAATCGCGGCGGGCGCACGTCGGGGCGTCCTCTTCAAGGGCGGAGCCTACCTCGAAGGGCTGGCGGGCGTCAAAGTCATCGCCTTCGACAAGACCGGCACGCTGACGCGCGGCAAGCCGGTCGTCACCGATGTCTTCTCCTGCTGCGAGCTGTGCGAGGATGACCTGCTGGCGACCGCCGCCGCCGTCGAAAGCCGCTCTGAACATCCGCTGGCGCAGGCGGTGGTGAACGCCGCCAGGGCGCGCAGCCTCAGTCTGCCGGAAGTCGCCGACTTTGAGGCGCTTTCCGGGCGCGGCATCGTCGCTCGCGTCGGCGGAGAGCCGGTACACATCGGCAGCATCCCCTACCTTAAGACGATCAGCCCGATGCCCGACCGCCTGGAACCGGACTATCTGCGTCTGGAGGGCACGGGCAAGACCGTCATCGGCGTGATCCGTGCCGGGCACTGCCAGAACTGCGGAGCCTGTGACCAGGGCGGCGACTGGATGGGACTGATCTCGCTCGCCGACGAAGTGCGCCCGGAGGCGAAGGCGATCATCGACCAGCTGCACGCCGACGGACTCAAGGTGGCGATGCTCACCGGCGACAACGCCCGCGTCGCCCACATGATCGGCGATCACGTGGGGATCGACCGCATCTATGCCGACCTCATGCCGGAAGACAAGGTGGCGGTGGTCAAACAGATGGAACAGGAATTCGGCGCAGCGGCGATGGTCGGCGACGGCGTCAACGACGCCCCGGCGCTGGCGACCGCTTCGATCGGCATTGCGATGGGCGCGGCGGGGACCGATGTCGCGCTGGAGACCGCCGACCTGGTGCTGATGGGCGACCGGCTGGAGCTGATCCCCTTCGCCATTCACCTGAGCCGCAAGGCGCGCCGCGTCGTCTGGCAGAACATCGTCTTCTCCATCGGCGTGATCCTCATGCTCATCCTGGGGGCATTCCTGGTCAACCTGCCGCTGCCCCTGGGCGTCCTGGGTCACGAAGGCAGCACGGTGATCGTCGTCCTCAACGGCTTGATCAGCCTGCTCATCCTGCCGGAGATCATGCGCCGCCGGACGCAGCGGGTGTGAAAGACCTTACCTTGACCCTCTCCAGAGGAGGGGTTTTCGGATGCATCATGAGGATTGACCCCTTCTCCACATGGAGAAGGGGTCGGGGGATGAGGTCTTAATCCTTGCCGCGCATGGTCGGGTCGAGCGCGTCGCGCAGACCATCGCCCAGGAAGTTGAAGGCGAACATCACCATGAACAGCGCCAGCGCCGGGAAGATCGTCTGGAACGGATACGAGGCAATCGCCCGCGACCCGTCAGAGATCATCGTGCCCCAGCTCGGCGTCGGCGCGTTTACGCCCAAGCCGATGAAGCTGAGGAACGCTTCGTAGCGGATATACGCCGGGATGGTCAGCGTCTCCGAGATAACGATGGGTCCCAGGATATTCGGCACGATGTGGCGCACCATCATATTGCGCGGCGTCGCCCCCAGCGAACGCGCCGCCATGACGAAATCGCGTTCGCGCAGCGCAAGCACCTGCCCGCGCGTCAGCCGCGCCAGCCCCATCCACGAGGTCAAGCCGACGCCGATGAAGATGAAGAACAGCCCGCCGGAATCGCGGTCGATCTTGCCGAGCAGCGCCGCAAAGCTGCCTTCCTCGTAGCTGGCGAAGCTGGTGCGGAAGAGCGCCATGAACAGGATGATCAGCAGGATGGTCGGGAAAGCGTACATCAGATCGACGATGCGCATTAGGATGTTGTCCACGCGCCCGCCGAGGAACCCGGCGACCAGCCCGAACGGCAGCCCGATTAGGAAGCTGACCAGCGGACCGACGAACGCCACCAGCAGCGACACGCGCGCGCCGTAGACGATGCGGCTGAAGATATCGCGCCCCAGATAGTCAGTGCCCAGCGGATACTCGTTCTTCAGCGCCAGATAGCCCGTATTGGCGGGGCGCACCAGCACCCGTTCGCCGATGACGTAAACCGTCCCGCCGACCGGCGCTTCAATCGCGCCCGCCCCGCCGGTCTCACTCGCCAGCGGCGTGCCGGGCTGGATGATCTGCTCGTCGCGCACCAGCACTTCCCAGCCGGCGGGCACTTCCGCCTCGAAGACGTCGACCGGGGTCAGCTCGATGCGCGACCCGTTCAGAAAGAATATGCCGTCGACGTTGGCGATGATCGACTCGCTGTCGCGACCGACGCCGGTCGCCAGCACCGTCCCTTCGGTCACCCGCTGACCGTGATCCACCTGCGGCTCGCCGCCGCTCAGCCGCCACTCCTCATCGCGCGGCGACAGGTTGGGGAACAGGTCCATGATCCACGCCGGGGCGGAGTTCGAATAGTCGCGGTTCTGCAGATCATACGGGTACGGGGCGATGATGTCGGCGAAGAATGCCGCCAGCAGATTGATGATGATGATGATCAGCCCCAGCATCGCCGCGCGGTTGCGCACCAGGCGCTTCCAGGCGTCCGCCCACAGGCTTTCACCCTTGTGATACTGTCCTTTATCCAGCCTGGTCACGCCCGAAGGCTTGGGGATCGTCTTTGCCTTGCTCGCCATATCGGGACTCCTTAGTCGAAGCGGATGCGTGGGTCAAGCCAGGCGTAGGCGATGTCAACAAAGGTATTCGCCACCACCAGGAAGAAGGCGAACAGCAGGACCATGCCCATGATCAGCGGGTAGTCGCGGTTGCTGATGCTGGTGATGAACGCCTCGCCGATTCCCGGAACGCCGAAGATGCGTTCGATGACGAACGAGCCGGTCAGCAGGTAGGCGGTGATCGGTCCCAGGACGGTGATCACCGGGATGAGGGCGTTCTTGAGGGTGTGGAAGATGACCACATAGCTTTCGCGCAGACCCTTGGCGCGCGCCGTCCGCACATAATCTTCGTTCAGCACTTGCAGCAGGCTGGCGCGCGTCAGCCGAGCGATGATGGCGCTTTCGGTGAAGCCCAGCGCAAAGGCGGGCAGCACTATGAATTCCCACGATCCCCACCCGGAAATGGGCAGCACTTTGAGGTTCACGCCAAATATGTATTGAAGAAGCGGACCGCTGGTGATGGTCGAGACCGACACGCCGACGATGGCGATGCCCATACCGACGTAGTCGTACATCGTGTTGCGGTTGAGCGCGGCAATCGTCCCCGCCGGGACGCCAATCGCCAGCGCCACCAGCAGCGCCGCGAAACCGAGCTGCGCCGTCACCGGCAGATGGAAGGCGATCATGTTGCTGACGGTGCGGTTGCGTTCGCGGAACGACGGTCCGAAATTCATCCAGCGCAAGGCGTAATCGCCGGGCAGACCGATGTTCAGCAGGTAATCTTCGCCGATAGTGCGCGTCCAGCCAGGCGGCGTGATTCGGGGGATGGCGAGCGCGCCCATGTAGTCGATGTACTGCTGGACCAGCGGCGCGTCGAGGTTGTACTTGGCATTGAGCGCTTCCAGAATTTGCGGCGGCACTTCTTTCTCGCGCGAGAAAGGTCCGCCCGGAACGGAATGCATCAGGGCGAAGGTCATCACCGAGACCAGAAACAGCACCAGCAGCATCCACAAAAAGCGTCGAAATATGAACTTGCCCATCGCCTGGACTCCCCATACATCCCCAGCCGCTGCCGCCATATGAGACAAGAGGGGACGGATGTCCCCTCTTGTGTCTCACCGTTCGGTTATGCGGCTGGGCACAGCCAACTAGTTGTTGATGTCCCAGTTCTCAAAGCGCTGCTTGCCGTCATTGGCATAGGTGCGCTCGACGTACGGCTTGGTCATCTCGTTGCTGGCGTAGAAGTAGATCGGCGCAATCGCCGCATCTTCGTTCACCAGCAGACCTTCCGCCTGGGCGTAGAGGTCGCGGCGCGCCTGCAGATCGGTCGCGGCGGCAGCCTGCTCGACCAGCGCATCGAACGCTTCGCTGGTCCATCCGGTGTCGTTGTTGTCCGAGCTGCTGTGGAACACGTCAAACAGGAAGTTGTGGGCATCGGAGTAATCCGAACACCAGCCGGCGCGCCAGACCGGGAAGGTCGAGCGCTGATCCAGATAGGTGGCGAATTCCTGGTTGGTCAGTTCGACCTGCACGCCCAGTTCGTCCGCCCACATCGCCTGGATGGCTTCGAAGATCGCCTGATGCGCGCTGCTGGTGTTGTACAGCACGGTGATCGGCGGCAGTTCGCTGGCATCCGCCAAGCCCAGGTCCGCCAGCGCCAGCGCCAGCTCTTCCTGCGCCTTGTCGGGGTCATAGCCGATGCCGACGCCCGGATAATCTTCCTGGAGCGGGGCGGCGTTCATGCCGGTGTTGGTGACGAATTCCGCCGGGCGCTGCCCGCCCTGGGTCACGTTCTCGACGATGTCCTGACGGTCGATGGCATAGCTGAGGGCGCGGCGCAGATGCACGTTGTCCAACGGGGGCACGCCGACGCTGAAGCCGGCGTAGTAGGTGCAGGTCTGGTTGCCCTGGAAGAACTCCTGGCTCAGGACCGGGTCCGCCTGGATGCGCGGAATTTCGGCGATGGCGACGGTGTCGGTGCGGTCCAGCTCGCCGGCTTCATAGCGCGCCAGGGCGACCGTCTCGTCGATCACGTAGAAGACCACCTCGTCCAGCGCCGGGACCGGGATGTATTCGGTGCCAGGCCAGAAGGGGTTCTTGATGATGGTGATGCTCTCACCGCGAGGCCATTCCTTCAGCGCGAAGGGACCAAACGAGACGAAGTTCGCCGGCTCGATCCAGAATTCGGCGAATTCGTCGATCACCCACTGCGGCTGCGGACGCGCCATCCACAGACCGAAGCGCGCCGGGTTGAACGACCAGTTGTTCGGGGCGATCACTTCCAGGGTGTAGTCGTCGATGGCGCGCACGCCGACGTCATCCAGCGAGCCTTCGCCGCTGTTCGCCGCCTCGCCGCCTGCCACCGCGCCCGCCAGCAGGTAGGCATATTCGCCCGCCGTCGCCGGGTCAAGGGTGCGCTTCCAGCCGTAGACGAAGTCGCCGGCGGTGACATAGCGCACTGCGCCGCTCTCGTCCATCACCTGTTCAACCGCGCCGCTCTCCGGGTTGTACTTCACCCAGGGCACTTCAGGGATCAGGTTGAAGACGTAAGTGGTCGTGCCGTCGTCGTTCGCCGTCACCGTCCAGTCGGTCGCCAGTCCTGGCTGGACCTGCGACGCCTCGTCGGTGAAGGTGACGCCGATGTAGGTCATATCGAGGATCTGGATGGAGCTGGAATCAGTGGCGATTGCCGGGTCGAGCGTGGGAACGTCGCTCGGACCAATGTCTGTGCGCAGGACCTTCTTGTCATCCTGGGCACTCACCCCGCCGATGACCGCGAGCGCCAGCGCCGCGACCAGGACCAGGGTGAGAAGACGTTGGAACTTACGCATAAACTTGCCTCCTCAGTAATTAATGTACAGAGCGTCTGCTGCAAGATGCCGGCGCGTTTTTCGGCATCGATCTGCCGGACGCCAGCAGGCGTGAACTTAACATGTCCGCTCACGAATCGCAAGCGATCATGCTTCAGTACACATTGTCGCGCCGGAATGTTCATTTGCGCAATGGCGAACATTCACGAATTTTCGAAGGCTGAGGCTTGAAGGGAGGTGTCAAATGTCATCCCCGACGCCGACTCACCCGCCGGGGGCGTTCAACATGCGGGGCAGCAGCGCGTCCAGCAGCGCCGCCGTCTCGTCGATGGACTGGTAGTCGTCGGCGTAGGAGATGACGTTGAGCTGCGGATCGTAGCTCCAGAACCCCGCCTGATCGTAGAGATAGCGAATGTAGGTATAGCAGATGCCCAGCACGATGCGCGCCAGAAGGCTGTTCATCAGCGGAAAGGTCAGCACGACGCCCCGATCATGCAGGTACAGCCGAATGCCCAGGTCGCGAATCGGATAGTGCAAGATCACATCGCCGCCCTCGCCCGGCTCAGCGATCAGCGTGCGATCCAGCTTCAGCAGCAGCAGCGCCAGCGAACGCGGCTTCAGCTTGCGGAAGGGGTGGAAGGTCTCCGGCTGCGTCGGGTCGCTGCTGTGGGCGAACGCCCATTCCAGCATCGCCGGGGTCAGGCGTCCGGCTTTCGGCACGACCAGATGGATCAGATATTCCATACGCCCGCTTTCAGCCGTTCCAGACGCCCGCCGCAAGGACGCGGCTGAACCCAGCAGGTCGCCTCAACACCGCTCATACCCCACCCTCACTGCTCATCCTTCGCCCTGGCATCCGTCCGCCAGTAGCGTGCGCCTTCACCCTGTCCTTGTCTGCCGAAGTAGCCGGCTTCGACCAGTTCGCGGCGCAGCAGCGCCGCATCGCTGAAGGTATGCAGATGACCGAGCATCGCGTTCACCTGCTTTTCGGAATACTGGCGTCCGAAGTCAAAGTGCGAGGCGAGGTACTCCAGCGCAATCCGTCGAATCTTGCGGGCGGGCGGCATCTGGATCAGCCGTCCGCTGCCATCCAGAAACGGCTGCAAACGACCGAGGGCAGCGTTGAAATCGTCGTTGTTCATGCATCACCCTTCTCTATCGCCTGTCGACGCCGCAGCAGCAGATCGATCAGGATCGTCACGTTATAGAGCAGCGGCAGCGGCGTTTCCTGAAAGACGCTGCCATCCTGCCGCAGAAAGATCAGCCTGCCGCCGCCGACGCGATAGCCGCCGAAGTCCTGCCACGACAGGCGCTCGTCATCGACCCGCAGCTCTCCGGATGTCAGCCAAAGCGCCTCGCCAAAAGCGACCTGCTCACCCGCCGCCAGCCGCCGGTCGATCTCCGGGCGCAGCCGCACCTCGATCTGCTCGTTCAGGCGCGCCGCCAGTTCGGCGATGCGGCGGTAGAGGTTAGTCAGGATGACACGGTCGCCGGCATACGTCACCAGTTCGATGCGGTACACATCACGCCGCAGCAGTCCGCCGAAATAGGCGAGGCGCTGCGCCTGCAAGCCGACCCACTTCACCTCGTCGTAGCCGAAATAGATTAGCCGCGAGCCTTCACGAAAGCTGAAGCCGCGCTGGTACAGGACGACTTCGCGGTTCCACCAGTGCAGGACGTACCAGGCGAGCGCCAGGGCGGTCAGCGCCACCCCGCCGACGGTGACGGGCATCCCCCACCACGCCTCGCTCTGCGCCGCCGTCAGCATCAGGGTGACGGTGATCGGCGCGCCGATCAGCGCCGCCGTCAGCAGCGGCTTGAGGCGGTTGCTGGGGTGATGCGCCAGCGCGCCGCCGAGCATTGGATCGGCGGCGACAATCGGCTGTTCGGGGGTCAATTCGCCATCCTCGTGTCTTCAGAAGCCGAGACAGTGTACTATATATAGTAGGGAAGAGAATACCGCCATCTTGTAGCTACCTAAGGAGCGCGCGATGTCCACCGATCAGGCGATCATGGCACAGGCAGTTCACGAAGAGGCACTGCTTTCCAAACGAAATGTCGTCGGCGTTGGCGTCGGCTACAAGAACAAGGCGGGCGATACCAGCGGCGATGTCGCGGTGGTCATCTTGGTCGAACAGAAGCTGCCCCTCGCCGCCCTCAGCGCCGACGATCTTGTCCCACGCGAACTCGAAGGCATGCGCACCGACGTGATCGAGGTTGGCTACCTGCGCGCCCTGCAGACGCCTCGCGAGCGCTTCCGTCCGACGATTCCTTCAGGGGTCAGCTTCGGTCACTACAAGATTACCGCCGGGACGCTGGGGACGGTCGTCAAGGACCGCACGACCAACGAACGGCTGATCCTTTCCAACAACCACGTCCTCGCCAACAGCAACGACGCGCTGAAGGGCGACGCCATCCTCCAGCCCGGTCCGATGGATGGCGGATTGCAGCCTGCCGATATCGTCGCCACCCTGGAACGCTTCATCCCGCTGCGCTACGTGGGCGACACCGTAGAACCACCGGTGACCACGCCCACGCCGAATCCCACGCCGAATCCCACACCGACGCCCACCCCGACGCCGGGCGGCTCGTCCTGCGATGTCGTCTCGCTGCTGGTGGCGCTGGCGAACGCCATCGCCAAACTGGTCGGCTCCACGCAGCGCGTGGCGGCGACCACGCAGCAGGCGCTCGCCGTCGCCGCCATGACCGGGACCAACGCCATCCCGGTCGCCCAGACCACCCCGGAAAACCGGGTGGACTGCGCGCTCGCCCGACCGGTCAACCCGGCGATGTTCAGCGACGCCATTCAGGTCATCGGCACTATCGCCGGGACCAAACCGGCGGCATTGGGGATGCGCGTGCGCAAATATGGGCGCACCACCGAGTACACCGAAGGCGCGGTCACGCTGATCAACGCCACCGTCAACGTCGGCTACAGCACCGCTGCCGGCACGCGCACCGCCCGCTTCGTCGGACAAACGATCACTGAAGCGATGAGCAAGGGGGGCGACAGCGGATCGCTGATCGTCGATGCGGCGGAAAACAAAGCCGTCGGGCTGCTCTTCGCGGGCAGCGACATGGCGACGATCTTCACGCCGATCGATGTCGTCCTCGACGCCCTCAACGTTAAGTTCTGAAAGCCTCGAATCCAAGACAGTCGGAGGGCAACAGCCATGTCTGACTCACGTTCGACGCAGGAACAGCTGCAGCAGGCACAGGTGGTTCAGGAGCGTTACAGCGACATTCTGATGAGCAAGCCGCACGTCGTCGGCGTCGCCATTGGCTTCTCGTCGCGCAGGGATCGCGAGACCGACGACGGGGAAAAAAGCAGCCGGCAGGTCTGTCTGATCGTCATGGTCGATACCCTCGTCCCTGAAGAACAGCTCGCGCCTGAGGATCGCATCCCGGACATGCTCGGCGGCATACCGGTCGAAGTTCAGCTCACCGGTTTGTTCACCGCAGGGTTTTCGACGGAATAACGACGGTCGAAAACGGGCGAACGCTGCGCTAAGCTAAACAGTGTTCGTTCGCTGCCACGAGGTGTCCTATGGCGCGTGCCGTCCGACTTTTCCTGCCGCTGCTGACCCTCAGCCTGATCAGCACAGGCTGCAATCTCAACGCTGCGCCGGGCGCGGCGGCGATTACCGGCGCGCCGCTGGTGCAGATCAGCGCTCCACAGCCAGGCGCGACCTACCTGGAAGGCGTCGAGGTCAACATCGCCGCGCAGGTTTCCAACGCCGGTGCTGACATCGACCGGGTGGAGTTCGCCGTCGACGAATCTCTGGTAGAGACGATTTCCGAAGCGAACCCGCAGGGTGCGGCGGCGTTCGGCGTCAGCCGCTCCTGGCAGGCGGCGGGACTCGGCGAGCATCGCATCGCCGTGACCGCCTTCCGACGCGATGGCTCCGCCAGCGAGACCGCCCTGGTCGCCATCACCGTCATCGCCGGCGGCGCGAACCCTGGCGCGACTCAGCCCAGCCTGCCGATGACTTCCGCCCAGGAGACGCGCTTCGTCCTGCCGACCGTCACGCCGCTCGGCGGGCAGGGCGCGCC
>JABWBO010000091.1 GCA_013360465.1 Anaerolineae bacterium
CGTGCGCTCACCGACCTCGATGGTCTCGCGCACGGCGTCGAGCAGCGTCGGCGGCCCGGGGCCGTCCTGGCTGGGAACGTACCAGAGCGGGTCGCTGCCCTCGCTCCGCTCGTGCGAGATGTAGACGCCGTGCACCCCCGGCAGTTCCTTCGCCAGCTCCACGAGCTCGCCGGTGGTGCTCCAGCGCCCCGGCTCGTACTCCAGGCCGGCCGACATCCCGACGGCGCCCTCCTGCAGCGCCTGCCGCACCAGTGCGCGCATCTTCGCCATCTCCGCCGCGGTGGACGGCCGCCTCACGTCGTCGCCCATCACCTGGCGGCGGACGGTCCCGTGTCCCACGAGCAGCATCGCGTTCACACCGATGCCACGCGTCTCGAGCAGTGCCCGCTGCTCGCTCAGGGGCCAGGGCGAACGCCCGTCCCGCGCCGAGCCAGTCACGGAAGAGCAGCGGCGTTAGGACGAGCGCGCCGCCCGCCAGCGCGGTCAGCAGGCGGGCGCTGAACTCCGACGCGCCGAAGAGGGCGAAGCCGACTGCCTGCGCCAGGAAGATGATCTGGCTCTGGGCAGCGTAGATGGGCGCGTTCGGGTTGGGCGTGAGCGCGCGCCATGCCGCCAGCGCCTCGCGCGCTTCAACGCCTCCGAGCGACAGTCGGTCAAGTTCTGCCAGCCGCAGCGCCAGCGCGATCAGCGCCAGCAGCACATACGCCAGCCATTCCAGGCGGAAGGTGATGGCGTGCGTCCCGCCTTCGCCGCTCCACATCCCTTTCGGCATCGCTTTGGTCGTCACACGCATCGTATTGTCCCTACTCAATGCCCGCCGTCAGGTCCAGCACGCGCTCCGGCACGCGGTAGACCTGCGAACCGTTGAAATCGCAGACCAGCTCCAGGTTGTCGCGCAGCTTGAACTCCGCGCTGGTCAGTCGGTCGCCATAGGCGCGCCGCTCCGTCTCGCCGACCACGACGTAATCGACGCCGTAGCCCGCCAGGACGGCGCGCGTGGCGTTCCAGGTCGGATCGGTATAGATGATGTCGATGTCGCCCAGGCGAGAGCCGACCAGCGACCCCAGCGCTTCGCCGCGCCACTGTCCCTGATGCCCGTACCAGTTGAAGAGTACCGGGATGCCCTTGAGCGTGGCGGCGGTCCCGTAAGCGCCGTGGTAGGAGTTGCCCGCCGCCTGCACGACGATCACGTCGTCGCGCACCACCAACGCATCCAGGCAGTCCAGCGCTGCCATGTCGTCGGCGGTGATTCCGCCCATCGTCATGTAGCTTTCCGCGCCGTCCAGCGTCGGGGTGCGCGGGGCGGGGCTGCCTTCACGACCTGTTTCGATGAAGGCGCGGAAGTAGCCCGCCGTGAACAGGAAGGGCATTGCCAGCAGCAGCACCGCTGCCAGCGCCGCGCCGTAGATCGCCCGAATGCCGGGCGCGGGCAGCTTCAGACCGGAGTCGCCGAGTATACTGTAGACGGCGTAGGCGGACGCCGCGCCCCAGACCAGCCAGGTCTGATAGTAGAACTTGAAGACGGTGTTCATGCGCGACCCGAAGTTGTCGCGCAGATAGACGAACTCTGGAGCCAGCGTCAGCGCCGCCCCCAGCGCGATCAGCAGCAGCGCCATGCCGGTCGCCGGCGAATAGGCGGGAGAGGTAGAGGCGTCGTCCGGGTCGTCCGGGTCGTCCGAGTCGCTCGGACGCCCGAACAGCCGCGCCGCCGCCAGCGCCAGCATGAGGGTGAGCAGCAGCGCCGTCGGCAGGTGGGTGAGCCGCTTTGCCAGCACCACCAGCAGCGCCGAAGGCGCACCGCCGTTTTCGGCGATCACCCGGTTGAGGATGCCGGAAGCGCCGGGCAGCAGCGCCCCGACCAGCGCCAGGGCGATCATGGCGAGCGCCAGCGCCGCCAGGATGCCGAAACCGACCGTCAGCCCGAAGCGCAGGTCCGAACGGTTCTGCCCGCGCCAGACCTCGACCAGCAGGTAGGGCACGAGCAGGATCAGGAAGGGACCGAACATCAGGAAGAATTGATTGAAGATCGTCGGGTCGATCAGGTTGGGCAGGACGCCGGCAAGCTGCGACCGGAAGGAGATCAGAAAGGGGAACACCGCGACGACGCCGATAATCAGCACCGCTGCGCCGAAGCCGGCGACGCCCAGCCAGTCGCCGCTGTTCAGCCGCCCGGCCCTGCTCGACATCAGCCGCCGCAGACCTTCCGCCGCCGCCAGCCCCAGCAGATAGATCGCCCCGTCCCAGGTGTTGAGGAAGATCAGCCCGCCGATTACCGCGCCGTAGAGCAGCGTCTCGCCGCCGCTCGGTCGCCGCCGGATCAGCGCCACGTTGAGCATCAAGCCGACTGCCAGCGCCGCAAAGGGCAGCGCCAGGACGTGCGGATGGTTGTCGGAAAGGATGAAGCTGAACGCCGGAAATTCGTCGATGACCTCGCCGTGATTACCGTCCAACCCCCGATCGCTGATCGCCCGCGCGGTGCGGAACCACCACCAGTAGTTCCAGGTTTGCAGCGCGCCGACGCCTTCGCCGCCGACCTGTTTCGGCTGCTGGCGTTCGTTCATGTTCCAGATCGACAGATATTCGGAGGTCGCCCCGCCGGTCTGGTAGGGGAATTCGACCAGAGGCAGCACGAAATTGCCCATCAGCAGCACGAAGGCGACGCCCAGCAGCCCGGTCAGGATCGCCCCGTGCGCCGGGCGCGGCGGCGAGGCGTCAGGGGCGCGGGCGGTTTGCCCTGCCGCTTTTTTCTGAACATCGCGCGAGCGCACCAGGTTGTAAACCGTCCCGAAGACGCTCGAGGCGACCAGGGCGAACATCAGCGCGTGGACCATGCCGAAGCCGACGCTGCTGCTCACCCCGCTGAGGGTGCTGAGCAGCGCCGCGATCACGTAGCCGAAGTAGTAGTAGCTGATGGCGTAGCCCGCGAACCAGGGATCGTTGGGCGGGAAAGCATCGCTGCGCATCACCCCGCTGAGGAATGCCAGTTCCATCGGCTTTTCGGTGGTGAAGGCGTCGTTCTGATAGGCTTTATAGATCGCCCACAGCACCAGCGCGGCGGCGAAGAGCAGTTCGCCGACCAGCACACCGCCGCGATTCGCCCGCCACCAGCCGCGCAGATCGAGCTTTTCGCGTCCGCTCAGCAGAGCGGCGACGCCGATCACCGCGACGACGACGTATGCCAGCGTCATGCCGCCGGCGTCATTGCGCACGAATCCCAGGATCGCCAGCAGCCAGAAGACCAAGCCGATCAGCAGCAAGCCGAGCGGGCGCGCCAGCGTCACGCCCCGGTCGGGCAGCCCGTTGAGCAGGCGCAGCGCCAGGGGAACCGCCGCCAGCCCCGCCAGCGTCACCAGCAGCCACCAGCTGACGATCATCCCGCCTTCGCGGATCAAGAAGTCACCGAGCATAGGCTTTATCCAAACTCCCGCAGTTCCGCGTCAGGCACGACCCGGTAAAGGACGGTCGCGCCATCCTGATAAGCGGCTTGCAGCAAGCCGAGGCGCACCATCTCGTTGAACTTCGCCAGCCCTTCGTCACGGTAATACGCCCGCTCGAAGCGCCCGACGACGATGTACTCGACGCTGTAGAAGCGGATGATCTCCCACGCCGTGCCGATGGAATCGCTGTCGTAAAAGGCGTTGATGTTGGCGTTGCGCATGAAGACGATCCGCCCCATCGGCTCGAAGGTGCGCTGCTGACGCTGGTGGAAGTTCCAGCCCAGCACCGCCGGGAAGCCGGTGTAGATGCTGATGCGCCCATTCCAGCGGTACTGGGTGTCGGTCGCCAAGCCTTCCATGATCACCGGGTTGCCGGGCAGGTTCTCCTGCATCCAGCGGATCAGCCGGTAGTCTTCGTCCAGGCTGAACGGCGCGCGGTCGGTCGTCATCGCCAGGATCATCGAATCGCCTTCGTAGTGGGTCGCCGTCTGCATGAATGCTGCGCCGTCCAGGGTGAGCGGCTGATCCATGTCGAAGCGGAAGACCGCCTTGCCGCGCGTCGCCATGACCGGGAAGAGGGCGGCGATGAAGACCAGCACGGCGCAGATCGTACCCCACGTCCCGCGAATCCCGCCCGACCAGCGCCGGATCGACGCCATCATCCAGGCGAAGACCGTCCCGCCGACGGCGCTCAGCAGCAGCCACGCCTGCAGGTAGAATTTGAAGACGGTGTTCTGCCGCCCTATGTCGCCGTCGAGGACGATGTACTCGACGCCGAGCGTCAAGCCGAGCGCCAGCCCAACCAGCAGCAGCACGAACTGCATCGGGCGGCTTTGACCGGGGCGCAGCAGCAGCGCGCCCGCCCACAGGATGAGCGGCAGCGCCACCAGCGTCACCTGGAACTCCTTCAGCGCCAGCCCGAACGACGCCAGCAGCGCGCCCAGCGTCACCACGACGCCGATCAGCAGCAGCAGGAAGCGCCCGCGCAGCGCGCCGACCCGCACCGAACGCAGCCAGCGCGCCGTCTCCCAGATCAGCAGTGAGCACACCAGGAAGAGGAACAAGCCGTGAATGTCGAAGTACGCCCACAGCGGCGTCTTGCCGTCCGTCCAGGGGCGGATGCTGCTGTACGTCGAGGCGTACCAGGTGGTGAAGGGCAGGACGGCGGCGAAGCTGACCGCCAGATAGCCGCCGACCGTGCCGGCGAAGGCGATCAGCGACCGGCGGGTGAAGCGCCGCCATAGACCGGCGATACCCCCGACCGCGCCATCTTCGGTGACGCGCACGGTCTGCGCCAGCCACCAGGAGAGCGCCAGCGCGACCGCCCCCAGGAGCAGATAGGTGATCCAATCCCAGGTGTTGGTGGCGCGCAGCATCCCGGCAGTGACGCCGATCAGGATCACCGCCAGGGCGGCATGAAGCAGCGGGCGCGCCTCGGTATCCGGTTCGCCTGTCTTTCTGCGCCGCCCGGCGATCAGCACCTCATTGAGGAGAAAACCCACCAGCATGAGCTGCATCGGCATGGAGATCATGTGGGCGTGCAGGTCGCCGTAGATGTAGGTGAAGATGGGCATCTCGGTGATCGCGCCGCCTTCCACGCCCGGCGTCTCCGCCAGCACGCGGCTCGGTCCCCAGAACCAGCGTTCCGCGCCGACGGCAAGCTGCTGCCCGTTGAGCAGCGACCCCGCGCCGCTGACCAGGGTGGTCGCCAGCCGCGAGATGTTGTCCAGTTCATAGCGGACAGAATCGACGATAGACGGATTCTGCGCCCGCTGCATCAGGTCGAGCATGGCTGCGTCGTCGGGCGAAGCATCGTGTTCTCTGACGTACTGATCGAGCAGATAGCGCTCGAAGCCCTCCGGCGTGGAATAGCCGCCCATCCGCGCCACCCCGCCCAGGAAGACGCGCGGCGTATCCAGGTTGCCCAGGACCACCGCCAGCACCAGCGCCGCCGCGCCCGCCAGCATCGGACTGGCTTTGATCTGCCATTTTCCCGTCAGACGTCGCGCCGCCGCCGTCAGGTCGCTGGCGACGCTGAAAGCCGCCACGCCGGTCAGGGCGAAGAGCGTGGGCAGGATTAGATTGTAGGCGATGGTCGGCAGCATCTTGGTCAGCAGCACCGGCACGCCGACGATCACGTAGCCGAAGTAGTAGTAGTTGAGGAAGCCGCCGGCGTACCAGGGATCGTAGGGCGGGAAGATGGTGCTGCGCAGGACGGCGTTGAAGTAGGCGAAGTCCATCGGTTTTTCGCCGCCGAAGGACGGATGCCACAAATCAGGGTTGGTCAGGCGCACCGCCAGGAAGGCGAGGAACGCCCCCAGGGTGATGAGTTCCAGCGCCAGCAGGCTGCGCCAGTTCGTGCGGAGGTACGCCCCGAAGGCGGCGCGTCTGCGCCAGACCAGCGCCGCGCTCAACGCCGCCATGACCACCAGCCCGCCGGCGATGCCGACCTGCGACCAGACCGGGATACGCACGCTCGCCAGCATCCACAGCGCCCAGCCGATCAGGAACATGCCGGCGAACTTGGCGAAGCCGTAGCCGCGCAGCGCCAACCCCGGCAGCAGCACATACAGCGCCGGGAAAGTCACCCACCCGAAGAGCAGCACCACCGCCCACCAGCCGACGACGGTCAGCACCGGTTCGGTGTTGATTGGGCTGGCGGAGTCGAAGCGATCCGCCCACGTCCCGCCGCTGTACTGGATGGCGCGCGACTCGTCGCTGAGCATCAGGCGCGAGGGCGATTTCGCCGCCTCTTCGCTGCTCAGCGTATAGACGGCGGCGAGAGTCGGCGAGCAGTATTCCTTATTGGTGTTCGGGCACTGGTAGCGGAACACGTCTTCGGTGGGCAGTCGGTCCAGCGGCACGCTGTACAGCGTATTCAGCACGGCGTCGTGGTTGTAGGCGGCGCTGCGGCGGAAGATGTAGACCGCCGGGTGATCGTAGACGTGGAACGCCTCTTCGACCTCGAATTCTTGCAGCCATTCCGGCGAATCGTAGGTCGGCAGGTATTGATCGCTGACGCGCAGCGGTCCCAGCTCGAAGGTCTCGTCGAAGAGCGCGGCGACCTCGTAACCCAGTTCCCCGGCGAACAGCTTCTCATAGTACAGGGTGGTCATGGGCCAGCGCTGCGGGTTGCGCGTCATCTGGTCATAGAAGCGGTTGCTGCTGATCACCAGATAATCGCTGTACTGGAGCATCTCCAGCAGGATGATGCGTTTTGTGGGTTCGTCCTCGTAGACCAGATCGGGCTTGTACCCGTTGATCTGCGCCGACCAGGGCGATTCGCGGTGGCAGTCGCGCCCGTCCCAGTAGATGCCCGGCGGAGGATCATCCGCCAGGGTCACGCCGGGGGGCAGGGCGCAGACGCCCGTCGGGATCGGGTCGTCCCAGGCTCCCTCCCAGGTCACGACCGACCCACCGGAGATCACGGCGTCACCTTCGACCAGCTCCACCGCCCATTCGTAGCTCCTGCCCTCCAGGAGGCTCACCGGTTCGGGCAGTGGGATGTCGTAGGCGATCCCCAGTGGGTGCTGATCGCGCGGGAGGTCCGACGACCAGGTGAAGTTGAAGAGCGCCTGTCCGTCAGGGGTGGTGTAGAGCGAGAAGCGCAGCGTCTCCGGTTCCGGGTCGTCCAGCGGATCGCCCAGGTGTGGCGCATGGATGCTGCTGACCGTCCCCGACGCTGCCGCCGTGAAACCGACCGCCACGCGCGGCATACCTTCGGCAGTGAGGCGCGAGACGCGCGTTTCCAGCGGCGCATCGGAATCTTCATGCCAGATGTTCATGTTGATGAGCGGCGTGCCTTCCGGCGCGCCTTCGAGGCGCATGGCGAAGTCGCCGGGGAGCTGCTCGATGACCCAGTGGCTCGCCTGAACGCGGGTCAGCATGTGGCGGTAGACATTGGTGAACATGGCTGCCCACAGCAGGGTGAACGCCGGCACGCAGACGACCAGGGTGCGCAGCAGCAGCGCCGACACCGGTCGAAGCCGCTCTTCGGCGCGGCGCGCCGCCGCCCAGCGCCAGACGCTCACCAACCCCCACGCCGCCAGCACCGCCAGGGTGGGGTAGAGGGGCAGGAAGTAGCGCATCGAAGCGACCCAACTGCGCCCCAGGTAGCCGAAATAGCCGGCGACCCACACCACCAGCACGACGTTCGCCAGCGCGCCGGGCTTGCCTCGGATGATGCGCCACAGCGCCCACGCCAGCGCCAGCCAGGCGGCGGCTCCCAGCGGCGCGCCCATGCCCCACAGCACCATGTTGTTCCAGGCGTAGAGGTAGGGGGTGCGACCGAGCCACTGGAAGTTTGGCGGGATATCGACCGAGCCGCCGACCAATCCCTGCGCCGTCCCCATGTTGTTCAGCCAGCGCTCGTGCAGGGCGATGAACGGAAAACCGCCGTCCAGGTCCAGCACATCCAGGAAACCGGGACCGTCGAAGGCGTAGGGGTTGAAGACGCGGAAGAAGAGGATGGCGACGACGCCGGCGGCGACCAAGCCGAACAGATGCGCGGTGACTGCGCCGTCGCGTTCGCGCAGGGGGGTGCGCGAAAGCAGCAGCGGGAAGACGCGCACGGCGGCGGCGATGATGCCCAACCCGAACAGGGGCAGCAGGTTGATGCGGCTAGCGAGCGCACAGCCGAAGGCGATGCCGAAGAACAGGTACGAACTGAACCGCCCCCGACGCTGAATATCGACCGCCGCCAGCACGGTCAGCGTGGCGAAGAAGTTCGCCAGGGCGTCCACCGTCCCGAAATGTCCGATCTGGATGGAAAAGACGGTGGCGGCATAGAGGAATGCCGCCAGCAGACCGACCCATTTGTCGTGCAGGCGCATGCCGATCATGAAGGCGAAGACGACGCACGCCATCTCTGCCAGCGCCGAGACAATGCGCCAGACCAGATGTACACCGTCGTAGCTGCTCCAGAACCAGGCGCTTGTGTCGTTCGTGTTGGTGGGGTCGGCGTAGAGCCAGTCCCATATCCCGGCATAGACATCGGCAGCGCCTCTGGCGATGAACAGCGGCAGCGTGCCGTAGACGTACAGCCCGTGCGAGCTGTTGGCGTTCAGTGGGTTGAGCGGGCTGCAGAAGGCATCGAAGTAGCTGCCTTTGCCGTCCGTCTCCGGGTAGCGCTCGCGGCACAAGGCGATTTGTTCTTCGCGCTGAAGCGCATCGCCGCTGGGGTTGAGGTTTCGTCCCAAACCCTGGGCGACGTCGGTCAGAAAGCGCTCGTCGGGGTGAAGGTGGGTGAAATCATCCCAGTTCAAGCCCATGAAACGAAAAGCGCCGCCGATCAGCATGATGCTGATCAGCAGCGCGCCGACGAGCAGATCGCTGCGCGCGACTGCGCCCGTGCGGGTGCGCCGCGCGCGCACCGCTGCCAGATTCACCGCGAGGGTTTGCGTTCGCTGCATAGCCGCCGTCTCGTACTCAGGGTTTCTGCGAGTTATACAAAGCCACCATCTAATCTCCTCAGCGCGCCGCGACAGGGTCCAGCCCTGCCTCGACAAAAATCGCGTTCAGCGCATCCAAGCCCGGCGCGGGAACCCGCACCAGATCGTATTCGCGCGGCATATACGTGGTCATGCGCGTCTCGATGGCAGCGGGGAAATGCTGCGCCAGCCACAGCGATCCCGCTTCGTCGTCGGTAGAGCCGAAGAAGAGCAGATCACGGTCGGGATCGAGCGCGAAGGGATCGGCAGCGTCGCGGGTCAGCCCGCTGCGCAGCGTCATGGCGATATCTTCGGTGCGCAGGATGGTGTTCGACCAGCGTGGCGCGCCGCCGGCGATTCCCAACGCCCGATGATCCCACCAATAGGGATACGCCAGGATGAAGGCGTTGCCGTAGCCATTGCCTTCGTCGGCTGCGAAGCGGCGCAGCTCACGCCCGCCTTCGCTGTAGGGCAGCGCGCTTTGCAGGTACGAAGCGCGATAAAGGACGAAGTAATTCACGGCGTTACTGTTGAAGCTCAGCCCGATCAGCGCGACGCATCCAGCGGTCGCCAGCAGCGCGCCAAGCCGCCCAGCCAGCCGCCACAGATCGAGCGCCAGCGCCCCCAAAGGCAGCGCGACCATCAGGTAGATGCCGGGGATCATGCCGCTCATGCGGGTGTGACTGGGGTTCTCGATGGTGATCGCCAGCGCCAGCACCGTCGGCAGCATGAGGAGGACGGTCGCCGCCAGCAGGAACCAGTCGCCGGGATCGCCCCGGCGCGCCGCGCGCCCCAGCCACGCTGCCAGCCCGACCATCAGCAGCGCCCCGGAGAAAGCATCGAGCGTCGGCTGATTGGGCGAATTGTGCAGCCAGGTGACATCGCCCTTCCAGTGGAACGACAGCAGGGCGTTGCGCACATTCATCTGAAGGTTGGGCAGGACGGTGATCAGCGCGTCGATCTGCTCCTGAAGCGTCGGCGTGCGCCGCACCAGGTTGCCGTTCTCGTCCGTCTCCTGGTTGATCGCGTCGCCGAGCAGGCGCGTCGCCGAACGGTTCCAGAAGTCGTTGGGGAATTCGACCGAATAGCGGAACAGCGGGATGAAGATCGCCGCTGCGATCACCGTCAGCCCCGCCAGATTGCCGAGCAGCGTCACCCGCACCCGCCCGGACGCCGCGCCGACCAGCAGCCCGATCACGCCGGCAGCGGCGATGACGATGGGGAAGACGCGCATGACCTGATAGCCGTACAGCCCGAAACCGAAAGCGAGTCCGGCGTACAGGAAATCCCAGCGGCGGTTATAGCGCAGCCCGCGCACCAGGAAGGTGATGACCAGCGCCGAAAAAAGAGTCGTCAGCCCGATGCGCAGTCCGATGCGGCTCAGGAACACATGCCATGCGCTGACCGCCACGAACGCCGCCAGCAGTAAGCCGACGACTTCGCCGAGCTGCTTATCCCCTTTGCCGACGATCTCCCGCCCCGCCCAGTACAGGACGACCAGCGTGATCATGCCTTCGACCGCGGTGGCGACTTTCAACAGGGTGAAGTCGATCTCCAGCCCCGGCAGCAGCGACAGCAGCGCCGCGAAGTAGAAATGCAGCGATTCGCGCCCCCCGTTGTTAGCGAAGAAGATGTTGGTGCGCCCATCGAAGATGCCGGCGACATCCAGGACCTTTTCGACGTGGTCGCTGGTCATCTCCGGCGGCGTCCCCGGCAGGTCGCTGAAGCGGAAGTAGGCTCCCGCCACCAGGATCAGCACCAGCGCCAGCAGTGAAGGGCTGAGTTCGATGCGTGCCTGGCGCAGCGCCCGGTAGAGGTTCGGCAGAAGGTGCTGCGGCGACCAACCTTCAGGGGCAAGCACCCAGACCGCCGCCAGGATGGTGACGAACCAGGCGGCGACGCCTTGCGGCGTGAACTGATTGCCGGAATTCCACAGGAAAGCGCCGAACGCTCCGGCGAAAGTCAGCACGACGGCGAACAGCCGCCCGACGGTCAGGGGCAAGAGCGCCATGTCGTCGCAGCGGAAGGGGGCGACCATCATGCTGCCTTCATCGCGTCCGACGCGCCGCACCAGGCGGGAAAGAAACGGCAGCGCTTCGGCGATGAGCCAGACCGCGAAGGCGAGGGCAAGCAGCAGCAGCCCATGTTCCAGGTAGCCGTATTCGGTGCGCACCTCGACCAGAGCCATATCCAGACTGCCGATCAGCGCTGCCGTCAGCGCAGCGCCGCGCAGGACGAGGCGCGCGGCGCGCACCCCGGTTGGCACGGCAGCGGCGGTATCCAGGTCGGCAGGCGGTAGATTGTGCTGCGCCGACGAGAGTGCGGCTTCCTCGCCGTTCAAACCGTCGTCGTGTTGGGCGGTTTCATGGACATCCGGGCGGGCTGCTGCCCCAGCCGCGGTGAGCGGCGAGGAGGCGACAGCAGCGCGGCGCGGCGCGAAGATCGAAGGCTCCTGTGCCTGTTCCAGGACTTCAGCCGGGGCGCGCGCGACGGCGATCAACGCGCCGAGGGTGGCGAAAGGACGGCGCAGGAGCAGCCGCGCTGCTTCCGCCAGGGTCAGGTCCTCGAAGTCCCGCACCGGAGGCGCAGCGGCGGCGTCTTGTCCCGGCGCAGCCTCATCGGAGATGAACGCCGTCTCCGGTGAGTTCGTCTCGCTCACAGCGTCCCGGTCGGGCATTGCGCCCTCCGGAGGATGTTCAGGAACCATAGCCCCTCCTGCTTCCGGTCTGCCTGCTTTTCTATCACCGTCCTGGGAGGGCGCGGCACACTGCGCCCCCGTTTCGTCATTCATACGCCCGACCCGCAGCGCGGCGCTGCCCCTGACGCTACTCCGGCTTGCGCGCCTTTGCCGCCAGGTTGACCGTCGCCCGACCCGGCGCTTCGTTCAGAACGTTCTTCCGGTCGAACCAGTTGAACAGCGCCACGCCGAAGTTGATCGGGTTGAGCAGGCTGCCGTCGTTGTGATCGAAGCGGGTGCGGTCGGCGGCACGCACCGCTTCGTCCGGCAGCAAGCCCGATTCCAACAGAGGCTTGCCGATACCGTACACGATATTATGGATGAATGGAAAGCTGTCATGGGTGAAGGCGCGCTCTTCTTCCAGCAGAAAACCCGCCTGCAGGACGCGCTCACGCAGCAGATCGCGCCGGTACAGGCGGACGTGATTTGCCCAGATGCCCGCCAGCACGCCCTGGCGGATCGGACGCTTGAAGAGGAACTCCAGCGTGCGGTTGATCGGATCCCACCAGAAAGGGTAATCGGCGTTAGGGACGGTGATCGCTGCTACGCCGCCCGGCTTGAGTACCCGCAGCGCCTCGCGCATCGCGCCCACGTCGTCATCGACATGTTCCAGCACCTCCGACAGGAGGACCGCGTCGAAGGTGTTATCGGGGAAGGGGAGCGCGTAGATGTTGCAGTTGACCAGCGGCAGGTTCGGCAGATGACCGATATTGCGATCCGCCTTCTGCATGACCTCCCAGTCGAGATCGCCGCCGACCATGCGCACGCCGTCGCAGACGTAGCGGTACATATTCAGGTAGAAGCCACGCCCGCAGGGCATGTCAAGGATGAGCATACCGTCGCGCGGGGGGACCCATTCGAAAACGGTCTGCACGCGCTTTTTGAACGCCATATCGGCTTCGTTGCGCGTCATGCGGGCGATCAGTTCCGGGGGAACTGTGCCCTCGACGCGGCGAAGAGGGGCGTTTGCGGGGTGCGCCGGCTCCGCGCTACGAACGGCGTCTTTTTGCATGCTGTCGGAAATGTTGTTCATACCGATCTACCGTCTCTTTGAAGGAGAATACCTCGGCGATTTGTTCGCGAGTCTTGCGATAGCGCGCCGGATCATCCAGTACCGCCGCCAGCGCCTCGCCGATGCTGACCGCGTCACCTGGGGCTGCCAGCAAGCCCATGCCGGTCTCTGTGACCGGCACGCGGCCGCCGGGGATGTTCGTCATCACCACCGGCGTGCCAGACAGCATCGCCTCGACCTGTACCAGGGCGAAACACTCGCTGTCGCTGGGCAGCACCAGCACGTCGCAGGCGGCGAAGAAGTCCGCCATCTCCTGCGGCTCCTTGAGCAGCCCCAGGAAGATGATCTGGTCGCGATACTGCTGGACGAGCGCCTGATGGCGCTGCCACGTCTCTTCATACTTGATGTCGTATTCGCCGGCGAAGACCAGACGCGCCCTGGGATATCTGCGGTTGATCACCTCCAGCGCGCGAATCGCCAGATCGGGGCGCTTTTCCTCGACGAACCGCCCGGCGAAGCCGATCACCGGTCCGCCATCCGACGACCACTGGGCGCGCAGCCGCGCGACCGCTTCCGGGTTTGGCGGCGGCATCTGGATCGGCGGGTAGACCACCGATGTCTTGTCCAGGAAGGGGCGCAGATAGTAAGAGTGTTCAGCGTAGTCCTGGCTGTATGCCAGCAGGCGGCTCGCCCGGTTCGCCAGCAGACGATACATCAGGAACATCGTGTTCTGAATGAGGCGGTTGATGAAGCCGCTCGGCAGGATCAGATCGCCGTGATGCGTGGCGACGATCTTCGTGCCGGTGAGGAGCGACAGAAGGGCGATCAGCGCCGTCTCCAGCATCGGCGTATGGACGCTCACTACGTCGTGTTCCAGCATCAGCTTGAGCGCCGCCCAGGGATAGGCGGGCATGATCATACCCCGGCTCATGTGGATCGGCGCCCACAGACGGACGACGCGCACGCCCTCGTGCATGTGGATGTCGTCGCGCGGCAGATCGTCGCTGTAACGCGCCGTCAGCACCGTCACGTGATGTCCTCGGCGCACCAGCTCCTCGGCGACCCGCTGAACGTGAATGGTCAGCCCGGTCCGATGCGGGAAGTAGTAGAGCAGGCAGATGAGAATCTTCAGTTTTCCCGGATCAACCGGGGATAGACCCTGCGTCGCTGTCATTGCCGTCCGTCGTCGTGGTCGGGGCGCAGCGCACCCTCGATGAGTCCGCGCTGTGCTTAACCTCTCTTATACACGTTGAGCGCCTGAACCCCCTGAGTCAATTCGCCCAGCGACATGCCTTCGGCGGTCAAGCCGATGCCGCCCAGGACAGCGTTGATCAGCAGGTTCAAGCCGTGAATCGTCACCGCGAACGCCGTCGCCGTCGCCAGCGGTTCGCCGTAACCCATCGCCGCCAGTCCCACCCAGATGGAGGCTTCGTACGTTCCCAGGTTTCCCGGAACCGCCGGGACCGCCACCGCAAACGACGCGGATGCCGTGAAGAGCAGCGTTGCGGCGATGCTTCCGCCCTGGGGATAGAATGCCAGCATCAGCACATAGCCGCTGGCGACTGAGAACACCCAGCTGATCGTCGTCCAGACCAGCGCCAGCGCGGCATCGCGGGACTGGGTGAGCGGGGTGATCCCGTCGAAGATTTGTGCCGCGAGCGCTGGCAGGTCGAAGCGCTTTTCAAGCCTGGTGCGCGCCCCCAGCCGACGGATCAGGGCGAGCGCAGGTTCGCGGCGCGCCGCCAGCAGCACCAGCGCGGCAAAACCGAGCAGAGTCATCGGCAGCATGAGCAGCGCCGAGGCTCGCAGCACGTCGGGAAGCGGGGCGAAGCCGAGCGCCAGCCCCAGCAGCACCAGCACCGCCAGTACATCGAGCAGGCGCTCTATCACCACCGTGCTGAGCGACTGCAGCACCGGCACGCCGTGCCCGGTCGGGGCTGGTTCTGAGCGGCGTGACTCCTGATGGCGAGACGCCAGGTACGCCCGCGCCAGCTCGCCCAGCCGGAGCGGAAGGATGCCATTCGCCAGGTAGGCGACGTTCAGGATATGAAAGGCGCGCCAGTAAGTCAGCGAACCGCCCAGCAGCACCCGCCAGCGAACGGCGCGCGCCGTCAGACCCAGCAGGACCAGCAGCGCCACCGCTGGCAGCAGCTCGAAGCGGGCGCTGCGCAGGGCGTCGCCGAACGCGGCAAGATCGACCTGACTCAAGAAGAAGAGCAGGACGACCGCACTGATCAGCGCGCCCACCAGGGCGACACGCCATTTCCTCAAGATTGCTGACACAATAGGATGAGTTTCTTTGCGCAAGCGCCGACAAAACGGGCGCATTATATCATGAGCGCGCAGCGATGATGTATGAAGTCCAGGACGAACCTTTCGTGCCGTCGTGATGCGGAAATGAAGGGCTGCATATCCTCCCCAAAAAAGTTGGAGCATTTTCACAAAACAGCCCCCAAGGCATAGGTCTGATGAGGATTCTTTGGTGATTCTGTTCAAAATACTGTGCCATTCTTAGTGATTTCAACCGATTGAATCGCCTGGCTGCATCCTCTACGATCCTGGACGTTTGGTGAATCCATCTGAAAGGATGCCGACTCATGGCGACCCCTCTGCGCGAATTCCTCGAGCTTCCGTACGACCAGTTGGAAGAATGGAATCTTGAAGCGAAGCGTTTGCGCGCTGCCCGTACTCCTGCGGATCAGATACAGGAACTGCGGTTGAAGTACCTGACCGATGAAAAGCGTATCAAGGCGGTCACCGTGTGCTTCACCGATCTTGAGGGCAGGCTGCACATGCTCGACTATGATAAGAAGTTCCTGCTCAAGTCGGCAGATAACCTGACCTTCGACGGCTCGTCGGTGCGCGGCTTCACGGCGCAGGCGGAATCAGATCTGCGACTTGCCATCGACTGGAGCGCCTTCTACTGGCTGCCATCCGACGTTTTCGGACCGGGCAAGGTGCTGGTCTTCGGCGAGGTCCTGGAAAAAGACGGCACGCCGTTCGCCGCCGATGTCCGCTCTCGCCTGAAGCTATACACCGAGGAGCGCGCCGCGTCGGCAGGGCTGACGTTTAATGCCTCCAACGAGATTGAAGGCTTCCTGTTCAAGGGCAGCCGCGCCGAGCAGGCGTTTGTCGATACGCGCGAGCTGGAATTCGTTGGAAAGGGCGGCTACTACCACTCACTGCCGAGCGATCCGCTGCGCAGCTTCATCGACGCCGTCGCCGAAGGACAGCGCGCGCTGGGTTATGAGAATGAGAAAGATCACCCCGAAGTTGCGCCGTCGCAGTTTGAGCTGAATTACTCCTATGCTGAAGCGATGATCGCCGCCGATCAGGTGCAGCTGTACAAACTGCTGTGCCGCCAGGTCGCCGAACAGCGCGGCATGACCGCCAGCTTCCTGCCCAAGCCGGTCGCCGGCGTCAACGGCAGCGGCATGCATACCAACCTGTCGATTTCGCAGGGCGGGAAGAATATCTTCTGGGATGCGGCGGGCGCAGAGAGCATTTCCGCCACCGCCTGGGATTTCATCCACCGCACGCTCAATCATGCCCGTGACATCTGCCTGATCCTGAATTCCAGCGTCAATGCCTACCGCCGCCTGGACCCGCACTACGAAGCGCCGAACCAGATCAAGTCGTCACCGGTGGATCGCGGCAGCATGATCCGTATCCCGGTCGGCAATTCCCGCTCGGCGCGCGTCGAAGTGCGCTCGGTCGGTGCGGATGCCAACCCCTATCTGGTGCTGTACGCCCTGCTGCGCACCGGAACCGAAGGCGCACTGCCGGCGGAGCGCGTGCTGGATACCGGCAGGTACCTGCCGGACAACATCTACGACGCCATCGATGACTTCGCCGGCAGCGCCTGGGTCGCACAACTGCTCGGCGCCGACGTGCAGGCGAAATACGCGGAACTCAAGCGCGCCTCGGCAGACCGCTGCCCGCGCCTGCTCGGCAGCGTGATCAAGCGGTCAGAGATTCAGTTCCACCACGAGGTTCAGAACCAGTCGCTGTGGAATAACTTCTAAAGCAGTGACCAGAGTGAGGGATGGGGGATGAGAATGCACGCTTGCTGAAGCTGCCCTCCCTCGTCCCTCCTTCCTTAGAGACTGTTTGCAAACTGCTCACCTCACCCCGTTTCGCTGCGCTCAACCGCCCCTCTCCAATTGGAGCTATGCATTACCCACATCTTTTTGGCTATGCATTACCCACATCTTTTTGGAAGGGGGGATGAGGGAAAAAAGGAACATTTTTCGCGCGAACACACCCCGTAGGATGAGGGGAGTGACCAT
>JABWBO010000092.1 GCA_013360465.1 Anaerolineae bacterium
CGAGTAGATTTGCAGCGGTTCTTGGCAGCTTTGGAGCAGCCACTTTGAGATATGGAGCACTCACTTTGAGACAGTGAGCAGCCACTTTGAGACACTACATGATGCAGCCTATTGTAAAGAATTTTCTGGTCCAATGAGGTCTTGCTGGCAGCGGGATGCACATAGGTCTTGCTTCTGTTGTCGTAACGCACTAATGTCAGTTCGTCGCCGCGCCAGAAAATTTCAAAGCCCAGCCCTGCGGCTTCGAAACGCTCCCAGATGTCCCTGACTTCAGCGCCCGCCAGCCCCCAGAAAAGTTTGCCGCGCTCCGCCTCGCTGAGCTTGTAGGCGCGCATGAAGTCAACGACGCGTCCCATGTCCAGCGGCAGCACGTCCACCCGCTGCAAGTCGAGCCTGCGCTCCTCATAATCCAATTTACGGCAGGTCAGCATCACGCGAACGCCGCTGTTGCGCTTCAGCCACTCCTGAATAGCCGGGATATTGCCGTGCGAGGTTTCGTTAAGACCATCGAGCAGCAGGACCACCCGATCCGGGAGGTAATCTGTCAGCGCCAGCCCACCGAATGAAGCCGCGAGATAAGCGTCGAAGTTCTCACCCTCATACGCGCCCAGGCGGACGAACAAGGGCAGAGGCGCATCCTCGTCTTTTGCGGCGGAATCGCCCAGGCGGTAGGCAAAGCGGCGCAGCGTCGTCGTCTTGCCGCTGCCCGGATCGCCGATGATCGCCACGCGCCTGAAGCGGCTGAGGGCGTCGTTGAGGCTGGCGAAGCTCTCGACTTTCTCGTGGCGGTCGTCCGGCGCGCTGTGCCCGTCGCTGCGGTAGACCTTCACCCCGATCTCGCTCAGGAAACTTGCGATCTCCTCATCTTCCTCCTCGATGCTAACTCCATCCGGTGCTGCACGCACGGAAGCCTGTGCAGAGGGATCGAGGTAGACTTTGCCCCAGAAGCTGTGATCCGCGGCGATCTGCCGCAGGTACGCCAATTCGCGCTTCCGCCTCGAATGTTTCAGGAAATCCGGACTGCTGCCGCTGCCGCGCTCGATGAGTTCCAGGAGGGCGGCGAACTGCGTTTCGTAGGCGGCTGAATCGAAGAAATCGACATAGGTATAGCCCTGGATGATGAGGGGAAGTTGGCAGTCGTGTGCCCGCGACGCGAAGACCGGCTTGTTCACATGGCTGTCGAGCGCGTGCATCAGTTCGCGCTGCACGAAGCTTGGCGTTTCGTGGCGGTTCACGTCAGGAGAGACCACCACGACGACCAGATCGCGGGTTTCGATGCGCACTTGCAGTTCGTGACTGAACAGCGTGTCGGCATACAGTTTGATGTCCATCCACGCCGACCAACCCTCGGCGGCGTTGAAGCGATCGTGCAGCCAGCGGGCGACCTCTTTTCCGTCACGCCAGGCATAGGAGATGAAGACTTTGCGCTTGTCCGCCATCGTGTCACATTCGCGTTCGTGATGCCATGCCGCAGGAGTATAAACGGGAGTCACACCTGTGGCAAAGCGCCGTAAAGGTCGCGCGCATAGGGGCGGTCCTGAAAAAGGAGTGTCGCGGCGCGAAATCACGCCGAGTCGCCGGTGCGCCGCCGGACACCTGCTAACGGGAAGCACATACGCATCCCGCGAACTCCGCCGTCTGCAAAGTGAATTCTTGAAAGAAATCCACGAGCGGGAGGCCCGCCGAGCGCGCCGGGTCTCCCCTACAACTAACGTACCGTAGGGGCGAGCCGGCGGCTCGTCCGTTGAAACGATGCGAGACCTGGCTTAAGGGCTGCCTGCAAACGGCTCACCTCACCCCGGAAACCTGACGGTTTCCTGCCCCTCTCCAATTGGAGAGGGGCGGTTGAGCGCAGCGAAACGGGGTGAGGTTGTGTGAAAACCGGGTTTGCCGACCCGCTCAGCCCCTATTCCGCGCGTCCTGCCCGCCGCGCGCCGCAGGACTCGCGGATGATCAGCCGGGTCGGCAGGACCATCGAAACCGGGGTGGGGTTGGAAAACGCCTTCTGGGTTTGCAGCGACTGGATGGCGAAGCGCGCCAACGCCTGTTTGGGAATATCGACCGTCGTGAGCGCCGGGCGGACCATGCCGGCAAGTTCGATGTTGTCAATCGAGGCGACGGCGATGTCGTCGGGCACGCGCAGACCGTGATCGCTCACGGCGGCGATGGCGCCGATGGCGGCTTCATCGGTCGCCGTGAAGATCGCCGTGAAGTCGATCGGCGCGTTCAGCAGCCGGGTGATGATATTGTAGGCGGACTGAGTCGCGACCGCGCTCGGATCGAGGAAATCGACGAGGCGGTCGTCGTAGGGGATGTTGTGTTCGAGCAGCGCCTGCCGGTGACCAGCGACCCGCTGATCGTCGATGCCGACGAAGGCGATGCGCCGGTGTCCCAGCCCGATCAGGTGGGTCATCGCCGTCCGTGCCGCTTCGGCGCGGTCGAACATGACCGTCGGCAGATCAAGCGCCGTCTCTTCCAGGCAGACGATGTGCGGAATACGCGCGATGATCTGCTTCAGCAGGCGGAGGTCCTCCGGCTCTTTCGGGATGAGCGAGGGCAGGATCAGGATGAGCGAAGAGATCTCCTGCTCGTGGATATGCTTGTTGAAGAAGATGGGGTCCTTCAGCGCTTCCCAGTAGGCGAGGAAGCCGATCTGCTGGTGCTGCTGGTAGGCATAGTCGTACAAGCCCGACAGGACGATGTTGTAGTAAGGGCGTTCCAGCAGATTGTAGCCCTTGCCGCCGGTCACGATGCCGATGGTGTTCTGCACGGCGTCGCTGCCCTGCTTGAGGCGCTGGGCGAACTCGTTCGGGCGGTAGCCCAGCTCGTGGATCGCCTCCAGCACGCGGCGGCGGGTCTCCTCGGAGACGCTGCGCGGACCGTTGTTGAGTACATAGGACACCACCGAGCGCGATACCCCGGCTCGCCGCGCGACATCTTCCTGAGTCACTGAATTCTGTTCGGTCATGGGCACTCGTTCGCCGTCATCTTCTTGGTCCGGCGCTTTCTGGCGAATTCCGCCGGATCATCATTGTACCCCGTCTCTGGTCAGCCGATGCCCAGCGTCAGGCGGACTGCCGGCAGCTCTGCGGTCGCGATGTGGATCGCCGCTTCGCCCGGCGCACCGCCCGCCTTCACGTAAAACGCCGTCTGTCCGCCGCGCAGGACGAGCGGAATCTCGCCGATCAGCTCGGCGGCACCCTGCAGGGTGACGTGGACGACGCGCATCTGATAGGGGAGGACATTTCCAAAACGGTCGACGATCTGCACGGCGACGCGCGCCATGTCGCTGCCGTCCGCCTTCAGATGCGAGGCGCTCGCCGTCACGCGCAGGGCGTGAGGCGTGTGAACGGAATCGATCTTCTGTTCGGCAGCCAGCTCCCCCCCCCAGTAGCCGCGCACGGTGAGATCGCGAAAGGGGGTCCCCCAGGGATTATACGGTTCCGCCCAGCGCACGGTGAACGGCGGATGGGGCAGGTGCGGGTAATGCTCCCGGTCGGGCAGGAAGCGCCCCTGAAACGCCTCGCCGATGCTGACCTCGATCTCGTCGCAGTTGCTGAACACGGTCAGCGGATTATTGCCGCCGCCGGAACGGTCGCCCATCGTCCACTGTGTGGCGGCGTAGAGGACGATCTCGCTCTCCGGCGGTTTCTGACTGCGGTAGAAATAGGCTGCCATCTTCGGCAGCCGGTGGATGTCCATCACGCCGTGATAGCAGATGCGGTCGCCGGAGCCGAATTCGCGGTGGGTGTGGTAGTCGAAGGCGCACCAGCCGATTGCCCCGGCGACATCCGGGTGTCCCATCTGCAGATCATGCTTGCGGGCGTGGTGCAGGGCGTGGGCGACCCGCCGCTCCTCGTGATCCCATGCCTTGGTCGGGAACATGTGCCCGGCGAATTCGGTGATCAGATGCGGGCGAATGCGCGGCTGCTGAATCCCTTCCGGGAAGTCGTTCAGCGTGAAGACATCTTCCAGGAATTCGCTCTGGATGAAATTGCGGACGCCGCCCGTCTGCCGCGTCGGGTCGAGCCGGCGGGCGAGCCAGTTCGCCTGCCCGTAGAAATCTTCGTCGTCGGGCGATTCGTTGATGCGCACCCCCCACAGGATGATCGCAGGATGATGCCGGTCGCGTTCGATCATCGCCTGCAAATCCTGGAGCGCCAGCGCCTTCCACGCCTCGTCGCCGATGTGCTGCCAGCCCGCCAGCTCTTCGAAGACGAGCAGCCCGATCTCGTCGCAGCGGTTGAGGAAGTGCGGCGACTGGGGGTAATGCGAGGTGCGCACGATGTTGCAGCCCAGATCCTCTTTCAGGATGTCGGCGTCCAATGCCTGAAGGTGCTGCGGGGCGGCTGCGCCGATGTAGGGGTAGGTCTGATGGCGGTTGAGACCGAACAGCTTGAGCGGATGCCCGTTCAGCGCAAAACTGCCGTCGGCGCGAAACTCGGCATGGCGAAAGCCGAAGCGGACGCTGTGTTCATCCTTCAGGATGCCGCCGTGAGACAGGCGCGCGGTCAGCGTATACAGCGCCGGTGCTTCCAGCGTCCACAGCGCGACGGCAGGCAGCGAGTCGAACGATGCCGTCAGCGTCTCGGCGTCCGCCGGGCAGGACTGCCAGGCGACGACCAAGCCCTGGGGATCTTGCAGCAGCAGTTCGATCTCCGCCGAAGCGTCCGCCGCCGTGAGGTGGAGGTCGCAGTCGAGGCGGGGAGAGGTCAGGACCTGGCAGGGGCGGGGGAACAGGCTGACGATGTGGCAGGGATCGACGATGCGCAGGCGCACATCGCGGTAGATGCCGCCGAAGGTCAGGTAATCGACCAGTCCGCCGTAGGGAGGGATGCAGGGATTTTCGGTGGAATCGACGACGACGGTCAGCAGGTTGTCGCCGGCGGCGAGGTGGTCGGTGATGTCCATCGAGAAGGGCGTGAAGCCGCCCTGATGCACCCCGCACAGCGCCCCGTTGACGCTGACGGTGGCGACCAGCATCACGCCGTCGAAGTCGAGGAAGACGCGCGCCTTTTGATCCGCGTCCTGCGGCAGGACGGGCAGGGTGAAATGCCGGCGGTAGGTCGAGACGAACTGGTAATCGGCGCTGTCCACCGCGTAGTACGAAAAGCGCCGGTTGCTGTGCGGCAGGGTGATGCGCTCGAAGGCGCTGTCCGGCGTGTGGTGATCCTGAAGCGCCGGCGAAAAAAGCCAGCCATCATTGAAGCTGCGCACTATTCTCATAACCATCCCTGTTCGGCTGCTCCGCCCGCGTTTTTCGAGGGCATGAGAACCGCTTGACTCTTCAACAAAAGCAAGTCTATACTGAATCAACATGAGTAGTCAACACGTGTTGACAGGCTCGGCGCGGTGACTTTTGTCAGGCTGACGAACCAAAAGGTGTGAACAGAATGAAGAAGCTAGTTTTCTTGGTGACCGTTTTGCTCATCGCAGTCCTTGCGGGGAGCGTGGTTCAGGCTCAGGACCTGGAGCTGACCCTGTGGATTTACGACGATGGACGTCTGGAAGTCCTCACACAGCTCGGCGAAGCCTTCGAGGCGGAGTATGGGGTTGGGGTTTCGGTGGAAGTCGTCGATCTGACCGAGATTCGCAACGCCATGACCCTTGGCGCGGCGAGCGGTGAAGGTCCCGACATGATCATCATCCCGCACGATAACCTGGGTCCGATTGTCGAGAACGGCGCAGCCCTGCCCATTGATCTGGGCGATGCGGCGGCAAATTACCTGACCAGCGCGATTGACGGCTTCTCCTACAACGGCGGGCTGTACGGCGTGCCGCTGGCGGTCGAGAACATCGGCTTCTTCCGCAATGTCGATCTCGTGCCGGAAGCGCCGGCGACCTGGGATGACGTGGAAGCGGTCGGCGCGGCGCTGCTGGACAGCGGTGACGTCGACTCGGCTATCGGCTTGCCCGACCTGACCTATAACAGCTACCCGATCTTCACGTCGTTCGGCGGCTACATCTTCGGGCGGGACGCAACCGGCAGCTTCACTATCGAAGACGTTGGCATGAACAACGAGGGCATGGTCGCCGGGCTGACCTGGATTGAACACCTGATCGAGGAAGGCTTAATCTCGGCGAACGTTGACTGGGAAGCTTCGCACGTGCAGTTCGAGACCGGGCGTTCCGCTTTCATCCTGACCGGACCCTGGGCGATCAATCGCTTCGAGACCGCCGGCGTGCCCTACGCCATCTCGGCATTCCCCGCCGCTGAAGAGGGCGGCGCGCCGGGCTATCCGTTCCTGGGCGTGCAGGGGTTGGTGGTCAACGCCAACAGCGAAGACGCCATCCTGGCGCAGACCTTCGCCGTCGATTTCCTGGCGACAGAAGAACACTATCAGATGATCTTCGACGCCGAACCGCGTCCGTCGGCGTGGGCGTCGATCTTCGAATCGGCTTCCGACCCGAACACCGCCGGCTTCAACGCCGCCGGCGCGAACGCCGTCCCGATGCCGTCCATCCCGGCGATGGGTTACGTCTGGGACGCCTGGGTCAACGCCGGAGCGCTGGTCGCGCAGGGCGAGCTTTCGCCGCAGGAAGCGCTGGACTCCGCCGTCGCGCAGGTGCTGGCACAGGTCGCCGGGTAGGCGGCGAAAACGGTAGACTCATCGGAGCGCGGCAGTTCACCAGCTGCCGCGCTCTATAAACGAATAGACGAAGAAACGAGATTACGACCAGACCTGTTTTTTCGCGCCGCAGATCGAAGGATCGGCAGCGCCTTTGATGGCAGATCGTGAGTGGGGGCGATGAATAAAGTCTCGCTGGTGATACCCACCAGAGTTTACCTGCTGCATCTCGCCGTGTTCGGCGTCTTCCTGGCGGGGGCGCTGTGGCTGATCACCTCGCTGTTCGCGGCGGGCTTGGTCCCGCTCGGTTCGGCGCTGAGCGGGATTGTGGTGTTCCTGGCGCTGATCTTCCTGCGGCGGAAGTTCACGCCGCTGCGCTGGCTGGCGATCGGCATTGCGCTGGCGCTCCTGTTCACGCTCTACCCGCTGCTGTACACGCTCTTCCTGAGCGTGACCAACATGGGCAGCGGGCATCTGATGGCGAAGCAGCAGGCGCTCGCCCGCTACGAATCGGAGTTGTATTTACCGGCGGAAGGGGAGACCTATCGCTGGGCGGCGTATCAGGCGGGCGAAGGGGCTTATGCGCTCTGGCTGATCGGCGAGGACGGTACGGGGCGGCTGGCTGTGCCGGGCGCGGCGCTTCAGGCTGTCGAAGGCGTGGGAGCGCTGGACAGCGATGGGTTTCCTGAATCGCTGGCGGGCTACGAGCGCCTGCCGCTGAACCGCACCGTCCCCCTCCTGTCACAGTTGAGCGCCATCGATTTTGGCGAAGCGCCGGACGCTATCCGCATTCGCTCGCTGCGCGAAGCGGCGGCGCTTCAGCCCAGGTATCGCTACGACGCGGCGCAGGACGCGCTGATCGATTTGGAGACGGGCGCGGTCTATCGCCCGGTTGAGGGGACGTTCACCTCCGAGTCTGGCGAAGAACTGCCCATCGGATTCATCGACACCATCGGCATTCGGCATTTCCAGAACTTCCTGGGCAGCGAGGGCTTCCGCGAGCCGCTGATCAGCATGATGCTGTGGAACATCTCGTTCGCCTTTTGTTCGGTGCTGTTCAGTTTCGTAGTCGGGCTGGTAGTCACGCTGCTCTTTGAGGACCTGCCGGGCAAGCGGGTCATCCGCGCGCTGCTGATCATCCCCTGGCCCATCCCGGTGCTGATCTCGATCCTGATCTGGCGCAGTATGCTCAACCCTGATCTGGGGTTCGTCGCGCCGGTGCTGGAAGCGATCTTCGGCGCTTCGCCGGAATGGTTTTCGAACCCGCTGTGGACGCGGGTCGCGGTCATCCTGGTCAACGTCTGGCTTTCCTACCCCTATTTCTACGTCATCACCGCCGGGGCGATTCGCTCCATACCGCGCGAAATCTACGACGCGGCGGTCGTGGATGGCGCGGGCGGCTGGAACAAGCTCTATCACATCACGCTGCCGCTGCTGCTGCGCGTGATGATGCCGCTGCTGATCGCCTCGTTCACCTTCAATTTCAACAATTTCAACGTCATCTACATCTTCAATTTCGGCAACCCGCCGATGCCCAATACCATCGTGCCGATGGGCTACACCGACATCCTGATCTCGTTCGTCTACCGGCTGGCGTTCATCAGTTCGAACATCACCAATTACGGACTCGCCGCGGCGATCACGGTACTCCTGTTCCTGCTGGTCAGTGTGCTGGTGATCGTGCAGCTGCGCTTCACCAGGCTGTTCAAAGAGGCGGTGTGATGATGAGCCAAGCCCGTGAATTTCCCGTGTCTGGTGTGCGCCGCGCTCAATCGCGCTTGCCCCGCAAAGCGCTGGGCATGTTCATCCGCTACCTGATCGCGGTGATCCTCATCCTGTTTGCGGTGATCCCCGCCCTGTGGATCGTCTCGGCGTCGCTGAACCCGGCGAAGTCGCTGATCGGCGGGACGTTCCTCCCGCAGAACCCGGGGTTCATCAACTACGAGCAACTGCTTTCCAACCCCTTTTTCCCCTATGTCGTCTGGCTGGGCAACTCGCTCAAGATCGCCATCATCACGACGGCGCTGACCGTCTTCCTGACCAGCCTGAGCGGCTACACCCTGTCGCGCTTCCGCTTCACCGGCAGGCGCACCCTGATGATGGCGATCCTCGTCCTGAACGTCTTTCCGTCGATCCTGGGGATGGTGGCGATCTTCTCCATGCTCCAGCAGTTGGGCGCGTTCATCGACTGGCTGGGGCTGGATGGGCACGCCGCGCTGATCCTGATCTATGTCACCGGCTCGTCGGGCATCAACGTGCTGCTGGTCAAGGCGTACATCGACACCATCCCCCTGGAACTGGACGAATCGGCGCTGGTGGACGGCGCGACGCCCTGGCAGACCTTTCGGCACATCGTCCTGCCGGTCATGACGCCCATCGTCATCACCATCGGCGTACTCACCTTCATCGCCTCCTACGGCGACTTCGTGATCGCCCGCGTGCTGCTGAAAAGCTCGGAGAATCTGACGGTCATGGTCGGCTTGCAGCTCTTCCAGACCGACCGTTTTGACCAGGATTTCGGTATGATCACGGCGGGCGCGGTGATTGCCGCCATCCCCATCATCCTGATCTACATCCCCCTGCAAAAATACGTGATCGACGGGCTGACCGCCGGCTCGGTCAAGGGGTGAGCGAGAGGGCGAAGCCATGAATCGTCACCTGCTTCCGCGTGCCGCCTGGCTGATTCTGGCGCTGGCGCTGTTCGCTGTGCCGGCGGCGCAGGGACAGGAGGCGGCTCCGGCGTTCTTCTTCGGCGTCGATCTGTCGTACGTCAACGAGATGGACGACTGCGGCGCGCTGTACCGCGAGGATGGCGTCGCCCGCGACGCTTTTGTGCTGTTTGCCGAACATGGGGCGACGCTGGTGCGGGCGCGCCTGTGGCACAACCCGGATTGGACCGCCTACAGCACGCTCGACGACGTGAAGCGGACCTTCGCCCGCGCCCGCGCCGCCGGCATGGCGACGCTCCTGGATATTCATTACTCGGACCAGTGGGCGGACCCCGGCAGGCAGGAGATTCCGGCGGCGTGGCAGGCACTCGATGATGACGCCCTGGTCAATGCCGTCTACCAGTACACGACGGAGGTCCTCGAAGCGCTCGCCGACGAAGACCTGACCCCGGCGTTCGTGCAGATCGGCAACGAGACCAATTCCGGCATCCTGAAGCGCGGCAGCGATCTGCAATGGGCGCGCGACGCCCGCCTGTTCAACGCCGGCATCCGCGCCGTGCGCGAATATTCCGCCGCCGCCGGGCAAACGGTGCGCATCGTGCTGCATGTCGCCCAGCCCGAAAACACGATGGGGTGGTTCACCCAGGCGGAAGCCGCCGGCGTCACCGACTTCGACGTGATCGGCGTCTCGTTCTATCCCCAGTGGAGTACCTTTTCCATCGGCGATATGGGCGTTCAGGTCGGCGTGCTGCGCCGGCGCTTCGGCAAAGAGGTGATGGTCGTGGAGACGGGCTACGGATGGACGCGCGACGCCGTCGATGAGACGGCGGATAACGTACTCGATCAAGGACTGCGGGGGTATCCGTTCAGCCCGGAAGGGCAGTATCGCTTCATGCGCGATCTGACCCAAAGCCTGATCAGCGGTGGGGCGCTTGGCGTGGTCTACTGGGAGCCTGCCTGGGTGTCCACCCCCTGCCGCACGCGCTGGGGGCAGGGGTCGCATTGGGAGAACGCGACCCTCTTCGATTTTCACAATGGCAACGCACTGCTGCAGGGCGTGAACTTCCTACGCGATGACTACCTGCATCCGCCGATGCTCGCCGACGGGGTGGTCGAACCCCCCTACGGCGCGGCGCTGGTCACGGAAGACGCCGGCGATGCGCTGAACCGCGTCGCCGCCCTGGACCTGCTGGAGCTGTACGCCTATGCCGACGCCGACCAGCTTCATCTGGCGTTCACCACGGCGGGCGACATCTTCGCACGGGAAGGCAGCTACCTGCTCTACCTCGACGCCACCCACGACGCCGAAGGCGCGGACGCCGATGTGGGCAGGCGACCGATCCTCGCCGCCGATCCCTTCAAGCCGGAATTTCGGCTCGATGTCGCCATTCTAGAGGAACAGGGGATGCGCCGGGGGAGCATCGTGCTCAATGCCTGGGCAGAAGGCGACTGGCAGACCGTCACCTATACCGGCGGCGCGGCGATCTTGAACGGGGCGATCTCGGTCGTCGAGCTTTATCTGCCGCTGGCGCTGATCGACCGCCCGGATGCGCTGCACCTCGCTCTGGTATCGACAGACCGAGGACGCGCGCGCGGCGCGAGCGACATCCTGGGGTCCGACGCGGTCCCGGCGGATTCCGAGGCGGCGCTGCTGCTGGAGCAGTTCTTCCGCCTCGATCTCTCGCCGCGCTAATCGCCGCGCCCGACGACGCGCACCGTGTTGACCAGCTCGCCGATCGGGGCGATCCTGATGCGGATCACATCGCCTGCCGCGAGCGTGAAATCGTCGGACGGCACGACGCCGGTCCCGGTCATCAGCAGCACTCCATAGGGGAAAGCCTTACAGCGACCGAGGTAGTCGGCGAGTTCCGGCAGCGTGCGGTTCAGGCGGTCGGTCCCGGTCTTGCCCTCGAAGGCGACCGATCCCGCGCGCTCGATGCGGATGTGGATGTCCGCGTCCAACCAGGTATCGGCGTTCGGGCGAAGCAGGATGCGCGGACCGAGCGCGCAGGACTCGTCGTAGACCTTCGCCTGCGGCAGGTAAAGCGGATTCTCCCCCTCGATGTCGCGCGAACTCATGTCGTTGCCGATGGTGAAGCCGATCACTTCGCGGCGGGCATTGAAGACGACGGTGAGTTCCGGTTCGGGAACCGACCAGACGGCATCTGCCCGGATACCGACGAAATCGCCGCTGCCGACCGCCTCGTAGCCGATGGACTTCCAGAAGATCTCCGGGCGTTTGGCGGCGTAGACGCGCGTATACACCGTGCTGTTGTGCGACTCGCGCTCGCGCGCCTCTTCGCTGATCTTATAGGTGACGCCTGCCGCCCAGACCGGCTGATGGTCGAGCAGACCGCGCAGCGTCAGCCGAGCGTCCGTCGGAAGCGGATCGCGGAGGGCAGAGTCGAGGAGCGCCGGCAGATCATGCGCCTGGATGTTCACCATCAGCCATTCGAAGGAGGGGATGGCTGCTTCGTCCAGCGCATAGGTCACGCCGCCGCGCTGGTACGCCAGCCGGACGCGGCGATCCTGCGTGTAACCGGTGAGAAAGGACTCCTGTTCCATGATCTTGTCGCCCCTGATTGGCAGTGCTGGGCGGCTTGCCGCCGAAGGATGATGGTATCAGTCTAGTGGATCATGGCATTCTGCGCTATGACCGGAGACACGCAGACACGCGCCATCCTGCGGCGGAAAGCGAGGGGGAGCGGGCCGGCGAATCGACCCTACGATCACCGGCGTAAACAGCCCATCTGCCTTCAGCGGCGGCGCTCCACCGAGTCGATCAGGCTGCGGGCTTCGGCTTCGGTTGGCGCGTCGGCGATGATGAACATGCCGGTTCCGCCGGTCGCATCGAGCAGCGGCAGCACTTCGCCGGGCAGCACGCCGACCGCCTGAACGCTCTTGCCGGCGTCGAGGATGCGGCGGTAGAGGGGATACCAGCGCGGATCGCCGCCCGATTCAATGCCTGCCTGCGGCGTCCATTCGATGGCGTCCAGGCTTTCAATCGCCAGCAGTTGATCGAGGTGAACCACCGCCTGCGTGCCATCGAGATGATACATGCTGTAGTCGAGCCAGCCGCACTGCTCGCTGAGCGCGGGGACCACGAACTCGGCGAACATCTTCGGGGAAAACATGGCGGAGGCGTCGCACTGCACCTTGCCGGTCCTGCCCGGTCCCCAGATTCGGAATGCTGAGAAGGCATTGCCCCCCCATTCATCGCGGATGATCTGATACAGGGCATCGAAGACAGCGAAATAGACCTGGTTGACTTCGGCAATCAGCCGCTTGATCACGTCGGGCTGTTCGAGGAGGTCGAACATCAGCATCTCGGGGCCGCGCAGCGAGGCGACGGTGTCCATGTTTTCGATCAGATCGGGCATACCGACCAGGAAGCGCCCCTCGCTGATCGCCATGCCATAATCCAGGAGGGCGCGCTGACGCCGGAACCAGACCTGTTCCGGGTCGAAGGTCAGCGGGGGCACATTCTCCAGATCGTCAAGGCAGGGATGATACCAGACGGAGTCATCTGTGAAGCTGGGGTACGACCCCAGCATCAGCGCCAGGCTGCCAGGTCCGATATGCGCGTCAAAATACGGGAAGGCTTCCCCTCCGAAATAGGTGTGCGCCAGCTCGTATTCCGCTTTGCGCGCGCGGTACTCCGGGATGATCCAGGCAAGCTCAAGCGAGTCAGGGTAGGGCGGCACAGGGATATCGGCATGGGGGGCGTCGGCGGGCGCCTGGGTAGAGACCACGAAGCCGCGATGTTCCCACCAGTCCAGGTGGCGCGCCCTCACGGTATGCCAGTTCGATTTCCAGAAGTTTCCCATGAGCTTTGCCTTTCAAAGCGAGGTATGATTCAGAGAAGGGAATGGTCATTTATCCCAACGATACCGTCAAAAATGGAGCGGTTTATTCTGTTTTTATGCCCATTTTTCTCATATTTTCACTCAGGAGCCAACCATCTTGATGATACAGTCCTTTTCGCGGCTGGTAGATGGGCTGCTGCTGCGCACCTCCAGCGGGTGGATCGCCCTGACGCCCACCAGCGCCCATATCGTGCGTATTCGCTACACGCTGGAAGAGAAGTTCAGCGACCGGGCGAGCCTCGCCCTGCTGCCGCCGACGCTGCCGACTGCCGATTTCAGGGTCGATGAGACCGAAGGCGAGATCCTCTTTTCGACGGAGGAACTCACCATTCACATCGACCGTTCGACAGGGGCGTTCGCCTATCGCGATTCGGCGGGCGGGCTGCTCACCCGCGAGCCGGAGCGCGGCGGCAAGACGCTGATTCCCGCCGAGGTCTTCAGGACGGTCTTTGATGAAGCCGCCACAGAACTGGAACAGGAGGGCGCGGACGGTTTTCGTCTGCGGGCGGGCGAGTCCAGGCGGATCGTTGACCGAACCGCCTATCACGCCCGGCTCGACTTCGTGTGGGCGGAAGGCGAGGCGCTGTACGGCTTGGGGTCGCACGAAGAAGGCATGATGAACCTGCGTGGTCAGCATCAATACCTGTACCAGCAGAACATGAAAGCCGTCGTGCCGGTGCTGGTCTCGACGCGCGGCTACGGACTAGTTTTCGATAACTATTCGCTGATGACCTTTCACGATGATGCCTTCGGCTCGTACATCTGGATGGAATTCGGTGAAGGGCTGGATTACACCTTCGTGGTCGGTCCCGATTTCGACCGGATCGTCGCCGCCGTGCGCCGGCTGAGCGGCAGAGCGCCGATGCTGCCGCGCTGGGCGTTCGGCTATATTCAATCGAAGGAGCGCTACAAGACGCAGGATGAGCTGGTGGAGGTGGTCTCGGAATACCGCCGGCGCGATCTGCCGCTGGACTGCATCGTGCTGGACTGGCAGTCGTGGCCCGGCGAGCTGTGGGGGCAGAAGACCTTCGACCCGACCCGTTTCCCCGATCCCGACCGGATGACCGACGACCTGCACCGTCTGAACGCCCGCCTGATGGTGTCGATCTGGCCCATCATGCGGCGGGGCGGCGATAACTGGCAGGAGCTGCACGAACACGGCTTCCTGCTCGGCAATCGGGCGACCTATAACGCCTTTCAGGATGGGGCGCGGGCGATGTACTGGAAACAGGCGCACGACGGCTTGTTCTCTCACGGCATCGACGCCTGGTGGTGCGACTGCACCGAGCCGTTCGAAGCCGACTGGAAGGGGGCGCATAAGCCTGAGCCGGAAGAGCGCCTGAAGATCAACACCGAGGAGGCGAAGACCTACCTCGATCCCGAATATGCCAATGCCTATTCGCTGCTGCATTCGCAGGGCATCTATGAGGGACAGCGCCGGATCACCGAGCGCAAACGGGTGGTCAATCTGACTCGCTCGGCGTTCCTCGGACAGCAGCGCTATGCGACGATCACCTGGTCGGGGGATGTGAGCGCCACCTGGGAGACGCTGCGCGCCCAGATTCCGGCGGGGCTGAACTTCTGTGTCACCGGTATGCCCTACTGGACGCTGGACATTGGCGCATTTTTCGTGCGCCGCAAGCCCGACCTGTGGTTCTGGGATGGCGATTACGATGCCGGCGTCGAGGACCTGGGCTACCGGGAATTGTACGTGCGCTGGTTCCAGGTTGGCGCATTCCTGCCGATGTTCCGCTCGCACGGCACAGACACCCCGCGCGAAGTCTGGCGCTTCGGCGAACCCGGCGAGCCGATGTACGAGGCGCTGGCGAAATTCCTGCGCCTGCGCTACCGCCTGATACCCTATATCTACGCGCTCGCCGGCATGGTCACGCACCGCGACCAGACTATGCTGCGCGCCCTTGCCTTCGATTTCCGGCATGACTCCAACACCTACGACATCGACGATCAATTCCTGTTTGGTCCGGCGCTGCTGGTCAACCCGGTGACCCGTCCGATGTACTACGGCGGTGGCTCACAGGCGCTCGAAGAGGCTGACCGCACTCGCCGCGTCTATCTACCGGCGGGCTGCGACTGGTTCGACTTCTGGACGGGCAGGCGCTATGCCGGCGGACAGGCGATCACCGCCGATGCGCCCCTGGACATCCTGCCGCTCTACGCCCGCTCCGGCGCGATCCTGCCGATGGGCGCAGCCGTTCAGCACGCCGACGAAAGCGCCAACGCCGAGTCGCTCGATCTGGTGATCTTCCCCGGCAGCGACGGGGGCTTTGACCTCTATGAGGACGCCGGCGATGGTTACGACTATGAGCGGGGCGAGTTCAGCATCATCCCCCTGCGCTGGGATGATGCGGCGCGGCGGCTGACTCTCGAGGCGCGCCAGGGCGGTTTTCCGGGGATGCCCGCGACGCGTCGGTTCCGCGTCATCGTGGCGGATGGCGTCTCGCAAGGCTGGGTGCAGCCCGAAAGCAGCAGCGCGCCCGTCGTGACTTATCACGGCGAAGCGGCGAGCGTAACGATCTGAGCCAACCGCAAAAAATGATGCGATACGGGCGCGCTAACCTGAGCCAGCAGGTGGGGCGGGCACTCGGTCTGACGACAGAGCGCCCGTCTTTCATCGCTCGCTTTTCTTCCGATGCACCATGCGCGCTGTTGACCGTCTGAGCGAAAGGTTCGCCACCGCTGTGCTGCGCCGCCGGACGAGCCGCGCCGCCGCGCTGCTGCTGGGGCGGGCGGCGGCGGGCATCTGGGCGGCGCTTCGCGCCTTCGATGCTGCCGACCGCCCGGTCCTGATCCCCGCCAACACCTGCTACATCGTGCTTTGGGCAGTCCTGCAAGCCGGAGCGCGCCCGGTGCTGGTCGATGCCGACCCGGATACCGGCATGATCACCCCGGTAAGCCTGGACGCGGCGCTGGACAGCCTGGAGCTTCGTCAGCCGCCGGCAGCGGTCATCCCCTGCCATCTGTACGGGCTGCCCGCACCGATGCGCGCCATCTGCGCCTGGGCAAAACGGCACGGCGCGCGGGTGATCGAGGACGCGGCGCAGGCGTTTGGCGGCGCCGCTGACGACTCTCCGGTTGGCGCGTGGGGCGATGCTTCGGTCTTCAGCTTCGGCTCCGGCAAGATCCTCGACCTGGACCTGGGCGGCGCGCTGATGACCGACGACGCGGCGCTCTCCGACGCGATCGCCGCGTTGCTGGCGGACCTGCCGCTCTACGACGAGACGCTGGCGCAGCGCGACGCGCAGTGGCTCGATCTGTACTGGGCGCTGCACCAGCACGACGCCGCCAATTCTGACCTGGCGGCGCTTCATGCACCCCTGTTCGTCCTCTATCGCTCGCTGACGCATTATCGCGCGCCGGCGCACACCTGGCGGGCTGCGCCGGCGGCATTCGAGGCGCTGCCGGCGAACCTTGCCCACCGCGCCGCTCTTGCCGATGAGTACGATGCGCAGTTCGCCGCACTGCCCGGCGTCCGCATACTGCCCCGCACGCCGGGCGCGGCGCTGTGGAAGTATCCTTTGCGCGTCCCCGCCGCCGACCGTGACATGCTGCTCAGACATCTGTGGGCGAGCGGCGTCGCAGAGGCGACCCGCTGGTATCCATCGCTGCAAGCCATGAC
>JABWBO010000217.1 GCA_013360465.1 Anaerolineae bacterium
CTGTCGTGGTCAGCCTTCGGGGGACAACCTGAGCCGTGCGGGGAAAGCCAATTCCCAACAAGCGGACGGGCGGATGAGATAGAAAGGGTTAGCCGGTTATTGGCGAAGGCGAGACGGGACGAACGCCAAACTGACGAAATCTTGGCTTGTTACGTCAGGGTGAACTGTAGATCAGTAGCTTCCATGCTGGTCGAAATCAAGCGGAGCAATCCGCCTGAGAACTGCTGAAAGCCTAACATCTTGCAGCGGTCAGGACACAAGCTCTCAATCTGAGAGAACCCGTTCGGAAGCCGACCCGACCCTATCTGAAATGCTGGTACAGCTACCGGAGAACCTGCGTCGTTCTTCCCTCAGCAATGGAGGAAGGCTGGCTTTGAGCAGTATCGAGCGACGCAGGGGCAGAGCCGCCATAGTAGTCGTGGGCGTAACGACCCACCAGGGAGCGCGGAACACCGCGTACAGGGCCAAGGGCGGCAGGATGGTTATTCAAGACCGTGGAACAGACGGAGGTGCTAGACCTTATGGGTGCTGTAACCCACGAACTTGAACATATGCGTAAGTTGGCAACCGCCGACCGTGATAAACGGTTCGGCAAACTCTACCGACTGGTGGGAAAGATGGACATGCTGAACAGCGCATGGGCGCACGTCAAAGAAAACAAAGGCAGCCGTACACCGGGCGTCGACGGGATGACCCGCGAGCAGGTGAACGCCGATGTCCTGTGTAAACTCGGTGAGGAACTCACCACTGGCGTGTATCAGCCTGAGCCTGTACAGCGTACGTACATCGAGAAGAAGCGCAGCACGAAGAAACGTCCGTTGGGCATCCCGTCCCTGCGTGACCGCACCGTACAGGAAGCGGCGCGGCGGATACTCGAAGCGCTCTATGAGCCGTTGTTCCGCCCATCCTCGCATGGTTTTCGCCCGAATCGCAGCACCATCTCGGCGCTGCGACACACGGCATATACCTACAAAGCGGGGGCAAGCTGGATCATCGAAGGCGACATCAAAGCCTGCTTCGACAGTATCCCGCACCACGTCGTCCTGAACCTGCTGCGGAAGCGGATCAAAGATGAGCGGTTTATCGACCTCATCCGCCGCTTTCTGCAAGCCGGGTTCATGGAAGGTGGAAAACGCCACGACACGTACAGCGGCACACCACAGGGCGGCATCGTCAGCCCGGTGCTTGCCAACATCGTCCTCCATGAGTTCGATGTCTGGATGGAGCAGCAGGGCGCGAACCAGCCCAAGCAGGTGAGCAACCGCGAGTATCGGGCGCGGCAGACGGCTGCCTACAAGCAGTTGACCCGCCGCATCAAGTACCTGCGCGAGCAGCTTGTGAAAGGCGCACCGTTTCCCAACCGACGCAGCGCCGCCGAAATCAAGGCGGAACTGCGGACACTGGAAGTGGAGCGCAGCCGGACGAAACCTTCCGATGTGCAGCCGAGCATCCACTACATCCGGTATGCGGATGACTTTCTGGTGATGTTGTGTGGCAAGAGCCGGACAGAAGCCGAAACGCTCAAAGCGCGGATGGCGGCATGGCTCAAAGACACACTCGGATTGACCCTGAGCGAGGAGAAAACCCTCATCACTCACGCCGACCAGAAGCTGCGGTTTCTGGGCTACGACGTGCAGGGTATCCGCAACCCGAATGGGACACGCTGGGCGCGACTGTCCATCCCGACAGATGCTTTTACGTCGGTGGTGGAACGGCTGCAAGATGCGGCCCGCTATCGTCATGCACCGGAAATGGATGTCTTTGCGAACGTGAACGCGCTGGCGCGTGGCTGGAGCCAATACTACTGCTACGCCAACGACAGCAAGCACAAACTCAGTCGCCTGACCGGGATTGTCTACTGGCTGACGGCGCACTATCTCGCGCGCAAGCACAACATTTCCATTCGCCAGACGATGCGGACGCATTACGAGCGTGACCCGAAAACGGGGCGGCTGGCACTCTACACCGTCAAGCCTGACGGGAAACATCTGTTCATCTGGAACAAGTATCCCGCACACCGCTCTATCCTGTCACCCGGCGGCACAGCCGACGACCGCAAGCCCTACATCAACACGAACTGGGCAGGGGGTCGCAGTCTGGAACGCAAGGTGCAGGCAATGGCGAAGGCGAAAGGTCAGTGCGAGGGTTGTGGGCGAGAAGGAATGAGACTCGTTCTGCACCATCCGAACCGCTTGCGAAACGCCAGCCAGAATACGAAGTCGGTTGCCCAATCCGGTTATGAACAGGGCGTGAAACTGCTCTGCCATGACTGTCACAAAGATCACCATCACGGAGATATGAAACACCAATGAACGCATATGAACTCACTAACTATCTGGAGAGCCGGATGCAGGGACAACCTGCCCGTCCGGTTCGGGGAGCGCTTGGCGGAAACCGGGAGCGCAAGCTCTCCGGCGCCGCCATTCGACTCCATAAGGACAACCCAAAAGCCGCCAATCAGGTGGTTGTCGGGTTGCTCTTCATCGTTTTCGCTTCCAGCGTCACCGCGCTCATCACTTTCGCCTAGTTCGTCGTCCGCCAGCGCGGAGGGGTTCATCTGCCTCCGCGCCTTTTTCTTTGTGGAGGCGCTGCATGGCAGCCGACTTCAAATCGCACATCCTCAGCCGTGACGAGAAAGGTTTCGGTGGCATCCCGTTCAAGCGGCTGCTGTTCGGCGGCATCGCGGGCGGGCTGACTTACACCGTCTTCCGGCTGGCGCTGCCCAATATCGCCGTGCCCGTCGGGATCGTCGTCGCGCTGGTGATGATCGTGATGACCGCGCCGCGCGGCGGTCTGCCGCTTTGGATGCGGCTCTGGCTCAACCTGCGTGGTCGGCTGCTGCTTGCCGCCGCACAGAACCCATCTGGCATCGCGGCGGAACTGGCGAAGATGCTCTCGCTCTCAACCGACGCCGCCATGCTGGACAGCAGCCGGGTCTTTGCGCCGCCTGCTGGTCTGGTCGAAGTCGATCTCTCTGAGTGGGTGACGTTCGCCCGTGCGCGTGACCTAGATCGCGGTGATGGACTGGTCTTTGTCTCCGCCCCACTCGATGAGGAGGCGCTGTGACCAATGCACGCACCTTCTTGATCGAGCCGTTCGACATCATGCTGCACGCGACCGAAGACGGCGTGAGCGCGCTGCAAGCCCGTTTCTCAACGTGGCTGCGGACGCTTTCCGGCGAAGCACGCTTCCTGTGCTGGCAGATGCCCGCCACGCTGGATGCCAAGAT
>JABWBO010000093.1 GCA_013360465.1 Anaerolineae bacterium
GGCGCGCAACCAGTGGCAGCGGGGCCGCTTCGACCCCGCGTTGCGCGCCTACTCGAAGGTGCTGGAGCATAATGCCGCCAACGAGGAGGCCTGGGTCAGCCAGGTGCGGCTGCTTATCGAGCTGGGCGAACTGCGCGAGGCGAAGGTGTGGGCGGAGAAGGCCCTGCAGCGGCTGGCCAACCATCCCGAGCTGCTGGCGGCCAAGGCGGTGGTGCTGGCGCGGATGGCGGATTTCGACCAGGCCCTCGCGTTCTCGGATGCCGCGATCGAGGAACGGGGCAACACGCCCTACGTCTGGCTCGCGCGCGGCGATGTGTTGCTGGCGCGCGGCGAAGCGCGGGTATGAGGCAGCCTCGACGATGACGCAGCTCCCGCTCCGCTTCGACTTCATCCCTTACCCCTTGTGGCGGCGGCGCGGTATGCCGCCCTTCTTCACCCTCTGGAATGCCGTCAGCACCGCCGACGCCGACGCCCATCCACCGCTTTCGTCCGCCGGCATGGCGGCGTACATGGCGCGCTGGCACATCCTGCCGGGCGGCATGGACACAGGCGCGGCACGACGGGCGCTGGAGACGCTGCCCGACCTGCCAGGCACGCCGGATTGGACGCCGCTGGAACCCTCGCAGTCTGCCGCGCCGCACCTGCCCCTGCGGCTGCCCGCCCAGTGGGAGCCGATGGAGGCGGTGATCCTCGCCTTCCCGGTGCTGTACCCGCCGCTGTGGGAGACGCATTTTCAGATGATCGAGGCGATCACGCCGGCGGCGCGCGTCGATGTGCTGATCCCACACCCGAGCTGGGCGAAGGCGATCCTGCTCCATCTTCAGGCACGCGGGCGGGCGGCGCTGAAGTCGGTGCGCCTGCTGCCTCTGCCGACCGACGACATCTGGGTGCGCGACTACGGTCCATTCATCGGCTTCGACGCCGAAGGACGGCGCGCCGCCGTTAGCGCCATTTATGACCCGCTGCCGACCTACCCGCAGTCGCGCGACAACGCGCTGGCAGACCGCTACGCGGCGCTGGCGGGGCTGCCCCTGGCGGCGCTCGATCTGCACACCGAAGGCGGCAACTTCTGGTCGGATGGCGCGGGCACGCTCCTGCTTTCCGACGACCTCGACCACCGGCATCAGCACATGACGCCGGCGGCGGTGCGTGACCGCCTGCAAGCGACCATCGGCTTCGAGCGGCTGATCACGATCCCGCCGCTGCGCCACGAAGAGACCGGGCATGTCGATCTGGCGATCAAGCTGGCGGACGCCCGCACAATCCTGATCGCGGCGGAAGCGCCGTTCAACCGCGACCGCCTGTGCGAGGCGCGGGCGCGCCTCGCACAGGCGACCAATGCGGCGGGCGAACGCTTCAGGCTGATCCCCCTGCCCATGCCCGCGCCTTATCTCAACTGGGGAGTGTACCCGGTCTGGCGCAGCTATACCAACGCGCTGACGGTCAACGGGCGGGTGCTGGTCCCGACCTTCGGCATCGCGGAAGACGCCGCCGCGCTGGAGATCTACCGGCGCACCCTGCCCGACTTCCAGATTATCGGCATCGACTGCCGGGCGGCGGCGAACGGCGGCGGGGCGGTCCACTGTTTGACCAAAGAAGTGCCCGCCGAAGCGCGCCGGCGGGACTCAGATTAGAGGGGACCAGGGGCAGTGAACGCGAGAGAGGGAGCTATACTCTTGTTCTAGCAGTCATCGGTAGGCGGTAATGGAGTGCCAGAATTGAGATGGCGTCATTAAGGCTGTTCCAAGAAAATAATCGCGCAGTTGTAGGGGCGGAGCTGTGTCTCCGCCCGCCGTTCACGGGCGAACACGAGGGTTCGCCCCTGCAACCGCTGGCGCGTCTTTTGTCTGGAACAGCCTAAGGAGGGCGAACTTGTTTTCTCTGGTCTATGTCAGCTTCGCGGCACATGATTTGAACGACGAGGCATTGAAGGACATTCTGAAGGTCGCGCGCGAGACTAACCAACAGATGGAGATCACCGGCATGCTGCTGTACCGCGACGGATTCTTCATCCAGGTACTCGAAGGCGACGAGGACAAGGTGAAGGCGCTGTTCGCCAGGATCGCTGCCGACCCGCGTCACCGAAACGTACTCACGGTCCACACCGGACGGGTCGAGTCGCGCCGCTTCCCGGATTGGACGATGGGGTTCAACAAGCTCAGCGATTCCGACCTCGACCAGATCCCGGGTTTCACCGACTTCCTCAGCCGCCCCGATGACGGGGCGCGCTTCACGCAGAACTCCGACCGCGTCCTGGCGCTTTTGGATTCCTTCAAAAACCGGTCCTACTACTGACCGCCGGGCGGTCAGGGGTCGCCCGCCACCTGACCGCTTGAGGGATGCAGCCTGCTCTTTCGGGCAGGTTCACCCCGATTCCTACAACCTTCCAACTCGCGCTGCCGTACAGTGGTCATGTATGTAAGTGTGTAGGAGGGACGGAACATGGTGGGTCATCATCATCATCATCACTGGGGTGGTCGTGGTTGGGGTCATCGCGGATGGGGTTGGGGGTTCGGCGGTCTGATGTTCGCCCCGTTCCTGATGCTGGCGGGCTTCTTCTTCGTGCTGTTCCTCCTCTTCAAGACCGGTTTGTGGATCCCGCTGCTGCTGATCGGCGCGCTGTTCTTCTTCTTCTCGCCGATGCGGCGCAAAGGCTGGGAACACTGGGGGCAGCGCTGGGAATCGCGCGCCAACGCCTGGCGGCAGCGCTGGGAAGCCGAAGGCGGCAAGGGGGGCTGGGAGCAGTGGGGCGGAAGAGGCTGGCGCTGGGGCTGTGAAGACGACGCCGAAACGACCGCCGGTGACAACCCAAAGCACGAGTCAGGCATGACCGGCGAGAAGCCGAAGCGCGACGACTACGTTTAGAGCATTTCACGCATCGCAGGGGGGCAACCCCCTTTCGCGAGACGTGTGAGGTGACACCTCTGGCGCGCAGCGCTATGATCGACAGCGGCGCACAACACGCCGAATCACCGATCAGCGCGCCAGGGGGATTAGGGTGGTCACATCGCGGGAACGGATCAAAAAGCTGCTCGCCTTTCAGGAGCCGGACCGCATCGGCAGGTTCGACGCCTTCTGGGAAGATACGCTGACCCGCTGGATCAGCGAGGGACTTCCCCCGGACATCGCCCCAGCAGACTACTTCGCCTTCGACATCGAACCGATCTTCCTCGACGCTTCGCTGCGCCTGCCGGAAAAACTGCTGGAAGAGACCGACGAGTACACCGTCCGTGAAGATAAGCTCGGCTATACCGTCAAGCAGTGGAAGGGCAAGGCGGGGGCGTTAGGCTATCTCGATCACGTCATCAAGACGCGCGAGGACTGGGAGCGCCACAAGCACCGCCTGGCGGTCGATTTCGGCGGCGCAAGCCGGATTCACACGGTGTCTTACTTCACACCGTTCGTCGCCTATCCCACCTGGGCGGAGATGGGCGCGACGTTCGAGCGCCTGATCGCCAAAGAGCGCTACCTGCTGCTGCACGTTTACGGACCCTTTGAGGCGACCTGGCGCAAGCACGGCTTTGAGACCACGCTGATGAACCTCGTGCTGGAGCCGGAGCTGATCGCGGCGATGTGCGAAGCTCACATTGATGTGACCATCGGCACCCTGGAGCGCGCGCGCGAATACGGCATCGTGCCGGACGGCTTGTTCATGGTCGAAGACCTGGGGATGAACACCGGGCTGCTGTTTTCGCCGAACGCCTACGAGCGCATCTTCTTCCCCGCTCACCGGCGGCTGGGCGACTATCTGCGCCGGCACGGCATCACCTATTTCATCCATACCGATGGCGACATGCGCCGGTTGATCCCGCGTCTGATCGCGGCGGGGGTGCAGGTGCTTCAGCCGCTCGAAGCCAAGTCCAACCTGGATGTGCGCCTGTTGAAGCGCGCATATGGCACAGACCTCGCCTTCTTCGGAAACATCGACGTGCGCCGCATGGCGGGGACGCCGGCGGCGCTGGAAGAAGAAGTGCGTTCCAAGCTGGAGATCGCCATGCGGGGCGGCGGCTACATCTATCATTCCGATCATTCCGTACCGCCGACGGTCAGCCTGGAGAATTACCGCTATCTGATGACGCTTCTGGATCGCTACGGCGCGTATTAGGCAGGTATCGTATCTTCTTAACGGGCGAGCCGGCGGCTCGCCTCTACGGTACGTTGGTTGTAGGGGAGACCCGGCGGGTCCCTGATCACGCATCCGCATCGGTGGACCCGCCGATGTCCGCCTCGATCCGCTCTGGAGAGTCGCCGCGCAGCAGACGCTCCGTCACCTGCGCCATCTGCGGATCGCTCAGCGCTTCGTCGCCGCCTACCTGCTGGAACATCTCGCCGACTTCGCGGCTGTTTCCACCTTCCAGCACGTTCAGCATCTCGTCCGATCCCATCGCGGCGTAGTTCTTCGACGGCTTAGCGATGGCGACGCGGCTGATCAGCCGCGTCAGGTCGCCCGATGCGCAGTGCGGGCAGGCGAGCATCCCGGCGCGCCGCGCCGCATCGTAAGCGGAGATCGTCTTGAAGGTCAGCGCCGACCGTCTGCCGCACGCATTGCAACGGTAGTCGTAAACTGGCATAATGCACTCCTGAAATCCTCGTCGAAATTGTACGAAAGCCGCCGTTGATGCTCAATACCCCCCCTCCGGAGGATCGCCAGGATCGCAAGCGCCACCCGCTCGAACGCGACCCGCAGCCGCCGCCCATACCGCCTTCGGACGAACCGCCGCAGGCTCAGCGCCAGCGCCTGACGCTGCATATCGCCACGGTGAAACCCTATGTCGTCTATGCGATCATCGTCCTGAACGTGCTGATCTTCGCCGTGCGGGCGCTGTCGCCGCAGATCGACCAGCAGCTCACCCAATGGGGCGCGAATGTCCCCCTCTACGTGCTGCAAGACGGCGAAGCCTACCGCCTGCTGACGGCGATGTTCCTGCATCTGGGGGTGTACAATTCATTCGGCGGTCTCGCGCTGGCAGGCGCGCTGCACATCTTCCTGAACATGTACATCCTGTATGGGACCGGCGTGCGCACTGAACAGGTCTTCGGTCATGCGCGCTTCGCCGTCATCTACCTGCTGGGCGGGCTGGCGGGATCGGTGCTGAGCGCGGTCTTTGGCGCCGCCTCCGACGATCTGCTGACGGCTTCCTTGGGGGCGTCGGGCGCGGTCTTCGCGGTGATCAGCGCGCGCTGGGTGTATCTGTACAAGCACCGCCTGCTGTTCGGCGTCGGCGGACGCATCGAACAGGCGCGCCTGGCGCAGTTCCTGGCGATCAACCTGATCTTCGGGCTGTTCACGGCAATAGGCACATCGTCGCTGGGGCGGATCGACAACTTCGCCCACATCGGCGGCGTCCTCGGCGGCGCGCTGCTGGCGTGGGTGATCTCCCCCTTCTTCGTGCTGCGCAGCCACCCCGATCAAACGGGGCGCGCCGTGATGGCGGACGACATCAATCCGCTGCAAACCCATTATCGCGAGGTGACGCTCTTCGCCATCCTCCTCATGGCGCTACTGATCGTCGTGCGGCTGCTCTACTCCCCGTAGACCCCCTACGGCGCGCCGCCGCCTTCGCCGATCTTGGTGAAATTCGCCGCCAGCAGCGAGAAGTCGCTGATATTCACCGCCGCGTCGCCGTTGAAATTCGCCTGCGGGTTGTAGAGCGCTTGCCCCACACTCGACCCGAACGCCGCCGCCAGGATCGAAAAGTCGGCGATGGTGACGCTGTTGGAGTCGTTCGCGTCCCCTTCTTGCAGCACTGACGTGGTCAGAATATTGCCGCCTTCGACAAGCGTGATCGTGTGCAGTCGCGCCAGCGTGTGCGTACCTTTGATCCAGAGATCATAAGTGCCGGGGTAGAGATCAAGAAAGCCGATGATCCCCGACGTGTTGGCGGTGAAATCGCCGGACAGGTAGGGCGTCCCGCCGCCCTGCGGTCGAATCTGCACGTGGACGGTACTTGCCCACTGCGCGTTCGGCGCGGGCGGGCGTCCTTGCAAGGTGAGCTGCACCGTCAGCAAGGTAGCCGCCGCATACTCGTACGATCCCATATCGACCGTCGTGTTGAGGATGCGCGGTCTGCCCACCTGATCGGTCGTCATGCCGGGGGGGATGAGGGCGTTGCTCCCAGCGTTGATGGCGATGCTGCCCGGCAGGAGCGGATAATATGCCGGGCTGCCGGTCAGCGCGCCCAGGGCGGGATCGCCGGTCTTGTTGCCATCCACGCCGTTGATCACGCCGCAGCCGCCGTCTTCGACCAGGCTGTTGTCCACGTCGATCGTAACAATGCCCAACTGACCGCAATCGTCGCTCGTTCCTGATGCGTTGTTAGCGATGATGCTGTTCCTGATAATTTGCGTGCCTGCCGCCCTGACGCCACCGCCGAAGTTTGTGGCGGAGTTATCGGCGACCGTGCTGTTGTTCAGCACCAGTGTGCCGTAGTTGCTGAGTCCTCCTCCACCCACAAACGCCGAATTCCCGCTGATGGTGCTGTTGTTCAGCGTCACCGTGCCGCTGTTGGAGATGCCTCCACCCACAAACGCCGAATTCCCGCCGATGGTGCTGTTGTTCAGCGTCAGCGTACCGCTGGCGCTGTTATAAATACCTCCGCCACCGTCGAGTGCGCTATTCCCGCTGACGGTGCTGTTGTTCAGCGTCAGCGTGCCAGAGTTGAAGAGAGCGCCGCCATTTCCCCCGATACCGTCGGCGAGCGTCACATCGTTCATGATCACAACCGCCGAGCCTGCGACCTGGAAAATCGTCGTGGTATCGGTGCCGTTGATCAGGATGCCTTCGCCCTCGATGGTCAGCGACCCATTATTCGCTACGTTGAGGTGGTTCCCCGCCACATTGACCGTCGCCACGCCGCTGAAGGTGATCGTGTCATCGGTCGGGAAGGCGTTGGCGTTGAGGACAGCCTGGCGCAGCGATCCCGCGCCGTCGGAGGTCGGCACGGTCACGACCAGATCGTTCTGTAGGATCGTCGTCGTCGAGACCGACACCGTGCCGAGGTCGAAGGCGCTCGCGGCGGTCACGGTCAGCACGACGGTCTCATCCGCTTCCGCCGGGATATCGTCCCCCACACTCATCGTGACGTTTACCGAGGTAATCCCCTCCGCGAACGTGACCTGATCGGAGAGCAGAGGAGAGCCGTCGGAGAGCAGGGTATAGTCGGCATAGCTGGCCGTGCCGCCGCGCGAGAAATCGACGATCAGCGGGATGGAATTGTTTCCCGTTCGCGAGAACGTAATCACCGCCTCCCCGCCCTCGCTCACATCCTGCGCCGCCGGGCTGACGCCGACGAAGCCCCGCGACTCGTAAGCCCCCATATCGACCACGCCGTTGACGATGCGGGGACTGCCCGCCTGATCGGTCGTCACGCCGACCGGGATGAGTGCGTTGTCGCCCATGTCGATGGCGAGGCTGCCCATCTGAAGCGTGTGGTATGCCGGGCTGCCGGTCAGCGCACTCAGGGCAGGATCGCCGGTTTTGTTGCCCGACACGCCGTTGATCACGCCGCAGCCCCCGCCCTCGACCAGCGAGTGACTCGCCGTGACCGCCCCGGCGCAGTCGCCGCCGCTGCTGTTGGCGATAATCGTGTTATGGAGCGTCGTCGTCCCCTGCGCGCTCAGTCCGCCGCCGCTGGTGCTGGCAGCGTTTCCACTGAGCGTGCTGTTGTTAAGCGCCGCCGTCGCCTGATTATTGACGCCTCCGCCGCTGGCGGCGCTGTTATTCGCGACCGTGCTGTTGGTCAGCGTCAGCGTGCCGCCGCTGACGTAGATGCCACCGCCCTTGCCGGATACCGCGTTGTCGCGGATACTGCTGTCGGTCACGGTCAGCGTCCCGCTGCTGGCGATCCCCGCGCCGTCCGCCGCCGCGCCGTCGCGGATCGTCACGCCGTCGATAGTGACGTTTGCGCCGGAATTGACAGTGAAGACGCGAAAGGTGTCATCGCCGCTGAGGATCGCGCCGTTGCCGACCACGCTGAGCAGATTGCCCGCGTCAGCGGCGACGGTCAGGGTGGCGGTGAGGGTGTAGGTGCATCCGGCGGCGAGGCTGATGGTATCAACCTGGGCATTGAGGCTTGCCAGCGTCACGGCGCTTTGCAGCGCCGCCGCATCGCCGACTCCCGCCGTACAGCCAGGAGTGAAGACCGCCGCCTGGGCGGGGACGCCGATCAGCAGGAAGAGGATGACGACCAGAGTCAACCAGCGACGCACGTGCAGCGTGTCGAACCAGGACGCGATCATGGTTTCTACCCCCGACAGCGCGAGAATTCAGCGATTATATATTAGAAATGTCGTATATCCAAACACGCTCTATATTCTATATCCAGGGACGCATCGCGATGCGCCCGAAATCGCGGACGGTTCACGAACCGCCCCTACAAGACCCATCATGTCTGTTGTGACCTCATCGGGAAATTTGATGTGTTTGCCCTGCGTGGGAACCCCACTTGACAGCGTGAATGATTTCCGATTATCTTTTGATAAATCGCTTTATCAGATGGTTTATTGAATGCCTGTACCGAAGAAGAGTCAGCCAAAACTTGCCGATGTTGCGCGCCTTGCGAGTGTCTCTGAAGCGACGGTTTCAGTGGTCTTGAACGGTCGTGTCGGCAAACATGCGCGGGTGAGCGAAGCGACTCAGGAAAGAATCTGGAACGTGGTGCGCGAACTTGGCTATGTTGCAGACCCGGCGGCGAAAACACTGGCGGGCGGCAGCAGTATGATCCTTGCGGTCTTCACATTCGAGACGATCTTCCCCATCGAGCATCGCAATTTCTACTACCCGTTCCTGGTCGGAATCGAGCAGGAAGCGCGCACACAGGGGTATGACCTGCTGTTGCTGACGAGCATCAACCAGGCCCAGATGGGCAGGCATATTTACCAGAACGGGCGCAACCGGCTGCAACTGGCAGACGGGGCGATTCTGCTTGGTGCGGAGAACAACAAGCAGGAAGTGCTTACCCTGCTCGAAGACCGCTATCCGTTTGTCTTTGTCGGGCGTCGCGAGTCGCCCAATGACAATATCTCTTATGCGGGGGCGGATTACGTACAGGCGGCGGTCGAGATCGTCAATCACCTGTTTGACCACCATCACCAGAAGATCGCCTATATCGCAACGATGAATATCAAAGAGTCGAGCCGCGACCGTGAAGCGGGGGTACGACTCGCGCATCAGCAGAAAGGAAACCCGTTAGCGGCAAACCTGATCTGGCGAGGGACTGCTGACCAACTGATGCTGGAAAAGCTGACCGCCTTCATGCAGATGGGGGTCACGGCGTTCATCGCCGAAGATGACCTGCTCGGCAACCGCATTTTGCAGCTTGCGGAAGGCGCAGGATGGCAGTGTCCGCGCGATTTTTCGCTGGCGGTGCTAGGCGATCCGTTGAGTTTGAGTGAACCTGCCCACACATGGACAACCTTCAAGATACCGCGTCAGGCAATGGGGCGCGAGGCTGTCCGCCTACTGATGCAGATGCTCAGCGAGAACGACCGAGAGCGGGAAGCGCCCTACAGGTCAATGCTGCCCTGCACATTCGTACCGGGGATATCCGTCGCCAATGCCCCCAACCCGTAGTGCAAGCAAGGTGAAATCAATCATGGTTTTCTTTTACCATGTTGATAAAGCGATTTATCAGTCTGAGATAAAGGATAGGGATACGATGAACCGAAAGCCATTTTACCTGTTTTTGACCGTTTGCCTGATCGTCCTGAGTGCCGTTGGAGCATCCGCACAGGATGAAGCCACGAACTTACGCTTCACCGTGTGGGTGGGTCCCGGCGCGGCGATGGACATGCTGAACGGAATCGCGACAGATTACACCGCCGAACACCCTAACGTCAGCATCACGTTTGACACCATCCCGTTTGGCGAATATACATCGCAGTTGGTCTTGCAGCTGGCGGGGAGCAACCCACCGGACGGCGGTTGGATACTAGAAACGAACGCGCCACAGTTCGTGCAGAGCGGGGTGATCACCGACCTGACGCCTACGCTGTCATCCTATGCCGATTACAACTATGGCGATCTGATAGCATCGGCACTCGCTTTGTGGCAGGATGGCGAGGCACTGTACGGTCTGCCCTTCTCAACCTCGCCGTTTCTGATCCTCTACAACGTCGATGCGTTTGAAGCCGCCGGTCTGGAAAGCCCGAACGCACTCGCCGCCAAAGGGGAGTGGACGTGGGAAGCCCTTGCCAGCGCTGCCAAGACGATCAAGGAGTCGCAGGGGATTTACGGCTTCGAAAGCAACGACGGATTGGTTTATACGGACAATTTCTGGGCGACGATGTTCCCGCTGATGCGCGCCTATGGCGGCGGGGCGTGGGACGCGGAAGGAAACTGCCTGTTGAATTCGCCGGGAAGCGTGGCGGGCGTGCAGTTGTATCACGATATGGTTTTTGGCGATCGCAGCGCTGTGCCTCCGGGTGAAGCGGCGACGTTTGCCGGCGGGCAGGCGGCGATGCGTATTGGGCAGATCAGCCGCGTGGCACAGTTGGACGGCGCGAGTTTCGCGTGGGACGTTGCGCCGATGCCGACGGGTCCCGCTGGCAGTTCGTCGGTGATCGGTCAGGCGGCGTTGGCAATCTTCCGCAACAGCCCGAATCAGGATGTAGCGCTGGACTTCCTCGCCTTCATGACGAACGAGGCGAATTCGGAAACGATGTCTCAGTTCTTCCCGCCCGCGCGCGGCGCTGTCCTCGGTTCGGACACGTTCCTGAACAGCAATACGCGGTTGACGTCGGAACAAATGGCGCTGGTGGTCGATGGCATCGAGATGGGTGCAGTGCTGCCCTCTAGCCCGAATTTCTCGCAGATCAACCTGCAAGCACGCGCCCTGTTCGATGAACTGTGGGTGCCGGATGCGGATGTTCAGGCGACGATGAATGCGGTTTGCGAGACGATTGCGCCGTTGTTGTAAAAAAGAATAACGGACTCCCAATAACCCTAAGAGACTGTTTGCAAACTGCTCACCTCACCCCGTTTCGCTGCGCTCAACCGCCCCTCTCCGTACGGAGAGGGGCAGGAAACCTGACGGTTTCCGGGGTGAGGTTGTGTGAAAACAGGCTTTGCAGACACGCTCTAACCTAGTTGAGATTTCTCCCTCAACACATCACCCCTCAATTCCCTCTCCATTGCAATGGAGAGGGGGAGCTAAGCGAAGCGGGGGTGAGGTTAAGAGCTAGCAATTACGGTCTTATAGGGCAACGATAGATACACTCCCCTGAGGCGAGAATGTTTGTGAAAATTGGGAAGTAGAAGTTTATGGCACAGAGTCGGAATATAACGATGCGGCTGACGAATCGACAGCGCGAGACGTTGTGGGGCTATCTGTTCGTCGCCCCGCAAATGATCGGCTTTTCCATCCTGATCGTCGTCCCGCTGATCACGATCTTCGTCTTCAGCACGGAGCAGCGCAACCTGCTAACTGGCATCATCACCCCGGTCGGGCTGGAAAACTTCCGTACGATTTTTGAAGATGATGTGCTGTTCAAAAAGGTGCTGCTGAACACCCTGACGTTCACGCTCGGACTGGTTCCGCTGAACATCGGGCTGGCGCTGTTGCTCGCCTCGCTGCTGTCGCAAAAACTGCGGGGGATCACCATCTTTCGCGTGCTGTTCTTCTCGCCAGTGGTGACTTCGGCGGTGGCATGGGCAATTGTGTGGAAGTTCATGCTGCAAGGCGATCAGGGGACGGTGAATCAGGTACTTCAGTTGGTCGGCATCGAGGGACCCAACTGGCTGCGCCGCCCGGAATGGGCGATGCTGTCGGTGATCGTGACGCTGGTGATCAAGAATGTTGGCTTGAACATGATCATCCTGCTGGCGGCGCTGACGAACATGCCGCAGGAATATCGAGAAGCGGCACATGTCGATGGCGCGACGCGCTGGCAGGTCTTTCGCAGGATCACGCTGCCGCTGCTGGCTCCGACTCTGCTGTTCGTCACCGTGATCACGATGATCGGCTCGTTGAAGGTGTTCGACCACATCATGCTGATGACGGCGGGCGGCCCGGCGAACTCGACGATGGTGCTGGTCTACTACATTTACTATCAAGCGTTCCAGTTCTTCGAGACGGGTTATGCCAGCGCACTCGCCGTGATCCTATTCGTCCTCGCGTTGGGGCTGACGTTGTTCCAATGGGTGATTCGCGGAAGGGCAGCATATGATGACTAAAGCTGCAAGTCTCAAGGTGCAAGGTTTAAGAGACTGTTTGCAAACTGCTCACCTCACCCCGTTTCGCTGCGCTCAACCGCCCCTCTCCAATTGGAGAGGGGCAGGAAACCGTCAGGTTTCCGGGAAAAGCTATCGTGACTAGTCGCGTCATGTCCTTGCCTCAAACGGAGGATGGGCGACTGCGGCGGGTCCACATTGAATCGGTGATCAAGAAGGCAGCGATGTCTGCCCTGCTGATCCTGCTGGCGATCCCGTTCGTGTTCCCCTTCTGGTGGATGGTGAGTAGCGCTTTCAAGCAGCCGGGGGAGATTTTCGCGTATCCGCCGACACTGCTGCCAACCCGTTTCAGTCTGGATAATTTTGTCGAAGTCTTCACCTATCAACCGTTCGCGCAACAGTATCTCAACAGTTTGCTGGTCGCGATCATGGTCACGGTCGGCACATTGATCGTGTCATCGCTGGCGGGGTACGGCTTTGCACGGATCAAGTTTCCCGGCAGGACGGTGCTGTTTCTGATGCTCCTAAGCGCCTTGATGCTGCCTTCGGAAGTGACGATCATCCCGAACTTCTTCTTCATGAAGTCGCTCAACCTGACAAATACGCACATCCCACTGATCGTCCTGCCGATTTTTGGCGCGCAGGGGGTGATCGGCACCTTCATGATCCGGCAGTTTTTCCTGTCTCTGCCCAAAGAGATCGAAGAAGCCGGGCTGCTCGACGGCGCAAGTCGATGGGGGTTGTTCTGGCATATCGCGCTGCCGATTGCCCGCCCGGTTCTGGGTGGGCTGTCGATTCTGGCTTTTCTCTACAGTTGGAATTTGTTTCTGGAGCCGCTGGTGTTCATCGACGATGTGAATATGTACACCCTGCCGCTGTCGCTGCGGAATTACAACGACGTGTATGGCACGCCGCTGTGGCATTTGCAGCTTGCGGCGACGACGCTAGCGGTCATCCCGGTGTTGATCGTGTATGTGATCGGTCAGCGGCAGATCATCGACAGTTTTGCGTCGTCGGGCGTTAAGGGGTAGGAAGCTGCAAGGAAAAGCATAAGACAGAAACATAATGCAAAGGCGCTAAGGAACTAAGAGCGTGTCTGCAAAGCCGGTTTTCACACAACCTCACCCCGGAAACCTCCTGACAGTTTCCTGCCCCTCTCCAATTGGAGAGGGGCGGTTGAGCGCAGCGAAACGGGGTGAGGTGAGCAGTTTGCAAACAGTCTCTAAGGCGCAAACGATTGGTTGAAGGGATGCCAAGAATGGCTTTCCTACGGTATTGGTTGGGGATTTGGCGACGGGATAGTCGAATATGGCGAATGAACAACAGACGGAACTCTTGATCATTGGCGGGGGACTGGGCGGGGTGGCGGGCGCGCTGGCGGCACTGCGATTGGGCAAGCGCGTCATCCTGACCGAAGAAACAGACTGGATCGGCGGGCAGTTGACGGCGCAAGGTGTTCCGCCCGACGAAAACCCCTGGATTGACCAGGAAGGCACGGGCTGTACTGCCAGCTACCGGCGTCTGCGCGATGGCATCCGCAATTACTACCGTCGGAATTATCCGATCCTGCCGGAAGTCGCTGCGAATCCGTATTTCAACCCCGGCATGGGCAACGTCAGCCCATTGTGTCACGAGCCGCGAGTGGCGCTGGCGGTGCTGTACGAAATGCTCGCGCCTTACCTGTCAAACCAAGAGCTTACGCTGCTGCTGCGTCATGTTCCGGTCGCGGCGCAAACGACCGGCGACCGTATTGACTCTGTGACCCTGAAAAATGTGGAGTCAGATGAGGAAATCGTCATCAGCGCGGCGTATGTCATCGACGCAACCGAACTGGGCGATCTGCTGGAACTGGCGAACGTCGAGCATGTGATCGGCGCAGAAAGTCAGACGGAGACGGGAGAACCAAGCGCATTGGCTGGCGATGCTGATCCGCTGGATCAGCAAGCGCATTCGTGGGTATTCGTGCTGGACTATCTACCGGGTGAAGACCACACAATTGAAAAGCCCGCCGATTATGACTTCTGGCGGGGGTATCAGGCGGGTTTCTGGCCCGACAAGCTGCTGAGTTGGACGACTTCTGACCCGATCACGCTCGACCCGGTTTACCGTCCGATTTTCCTAACCGACACGGACGCCATTCACGGGGACGACTTGTGGCATTTTCGGCGGATCGCGTATCGCAAGTATTATCCTGCGGGGTTTCACCGCAGCGATATTGTGGTCGTCAACTGGCCCCAGATCGACTACTGGTTAGCGCCATTGGTCGGAGTGAGCCAAGCGGAAAGACAGAAGAATCTGCACGGGGCGGCACAGTTGAGTCTGTCGTTGTGTTACTGGATGCAGACGGAAGCGCCACGCCCTGAAGGCGGCTATGGCTATCCCGGTCTGAGGATGCGCGGCGATGTGTTCGGGACGATGAACGGGTTGGCGAAAACGCCATACATTCGCGAGAGCAGACGGATCAAGGCGGAATTCACGGTGCTGGAACAGCATGTCGGGGTCGATGCGCGGGGCGATCTGCGGGGCGCGGAGTTGTTTGAGGATACGGTCGGCATCGGGAGTTACCGAATCGACCTGCATCCGAGCTACCGCCGTAACTATCTGGACATCAACAACTACCCACACCAAATCCCGTTAGGGGCGCTGATCCCGCAGCGGGTGGAGAATCTACTGCCAGGGTGCAAGAACCTCGGCGTAACGCATATCACAAACGGGTGCTATCGACTGCATCCAATTGAATGGAATATTGGCGAAGCGGCGGGTGCGTTGGCAGCCTATTGTTTAGAGAAGAGGTTGGTTCCCCGACAGGTGCGTCATGATCTGGAGCGATTGAACGATTTCCAGGACATGCTGGTCAAAACGCTCGGCTTTATCCTGCATTGGCGCGAACACCTGCGCTTGCAATCGCGCGTCAAGCAAGACCCACTGGGGATTTGAGCGGCAGGATATCCCGTAAGGTGGAAAAGCGTCGTCGGAGGCGCTTCATAGGGGGGGCGGCAAACGGTAGTTGGGTGAGATTATCTCCACAAGGGGCTGTCGCATCAAAATCGGCTGTTGGTTCATAAGCAACCAGAACATGTCGTAGGGGCGCATCGCGATGCGCCCGAAATCGCGGACGGTTCACGAACCGCCCCTACAAGACCCATCATGTCTGTTGTGACCCCATCGGGAAATTTGATGCGTTTGCCCTGGATGACGAGTCTGCGCGCTTTTCGGGGCGTCGAAAACAGGGTATGCTTGCACTCGGCGTGACGCCCAAAAGCCGGCGTCGGCGCCGCTTTTCGTGTGATTTTCCTGGAGCACACTCGACTATGGTAAAACCAATCGCGACGGTGAGCGTCGTCCCAAAGCTTCCCGAACCGCTGGAACGGCTGCGCGAGCTGGCGTATAACGTGCGATGGTCGTGGCATCACGACACCATCAACCTGTTCCGCCGCCTGGACCGCGACCTGTGGGAAGAATCGGGACACAACCCGGTCATGATGCTGGGCAGCATCGATCAGCGCCGTCTGGACGCGCTGGTCAGCGACTCGGCGTTCATGTCTCACTTCAAGCGCGTCTGTAACGATTTCGATGCCTACATGGCGGCGGACGACACCTGGTACAATCGCAAACACGGCAAGGCGACCACGCCGAACCTCGCCTATTTCTCGATGGAATTCGGCTTGACCGAAGCGCTGCAAAATTATTCCGGCGGTCTGGGCGTCCTCAGCGGCGACCACCTCAAGAGCGCCAGCGATCTCGGTCTTCCGCTGGTCGGCGTCGGTCTCCTCTATCAGGAGGGGTACTTCCGCCAGTATCTCAGCGCGGACGGCTTCCAGCAGGAACTCTACCCGATGAACGATTTCGCCAATATGCCGGTCACCACCGTGACCGACACCGACGGCGACCCGCTGGTGATCAGCGTGGCGCTGCCGGGGCGCGATCTGTACGCCCACGTGCGCAAGGTGCAGGTGGGGCGCATCCCCCTCTACCTGCTGGATTCCAACGTGCCGGAAAACACCCGGGAGGAAGACCGCAACCTGACCGACCGGCTGTACGGCGGCGACAAGCGCACCCGCATCCGCCAGGAACTGCTGGTCGGCATCGGCGGCATCCGCGCCCTCAACGCGCTCGGCATTCGCCCGCAGGTCTGCCACATCAACGAGGGGCATTCGGCGTTCCTCACGCTGGAGCGCGCCCGCCAGTTCATGAACGCGCACGGCGTGGATTTCTGGGAAGCCCGCGACATCCTGTCGCCCTCCAACGTCTTCACCATCCATACGCCGGTCCCCGCCGGTCTGGAACGCTTCGGGCTGGATTTGATGGCGGAACACTTCCGCGACTACAACCAGCAGTTGGGCATCAGCTGGGATGAATTCCTCAGCCTCGGTCGCGAACACGTCGGCGGCAGCGATGTCTTCGCCCTGCCGGTGCTGGCGCTCAACATGTCCGGCACGTCCAACGGCGTGGCGAAGCTGCACGGCGTGGTCAGCCGCAAGATGTGGCAGTGGATGTATCCCAACGTGCCGGAATCCGAGATCCCCATCGACGCCGTCACCAACGGCATCCACACCCAGACCTGGCTCAGCGCCGACATGGGCGAGCTGTTCGACCGCTACCTGAACCCCCGCTGGCGTCTGGATGAGACCGACTCCGCCGTCTGGGCGGATGTCGAACACATCCCGGATACCGAGCTGTGGCGCACGCACGTCCGCCGTCGCGAGCGGCTGATCGCCTTCACCCGCGAACGCCTGCACAAACAGCTCGCCCGCCGGGGCGCGCCGCACCATGAGATCGAAGAGGCGGAGCAGGTACTCGACCCCGACGCGCTGACCATCGGCTTCGCCCGCCGCTTCGCCACCTACAAGCGCGCGACGATGGTCTTCAGCGATATGGATCGGCTGCTGCGGCTGGTCAACGATCCCGACCGCCCGGTGCAGTTCGTCTTCGCCGGCAAGGCGCACCCGCACGACACCGCCGGCAAGGAGTTCATCCGCAGCATCGTCAATCTGGCGCGCACGCCGGAACTGCGTCACCGGCTGGTCTTCCTGGAAGACTACGACATGAACGTCGCGCGCTATCTGGTGCAGGGCGTCGATGTGTGGATGAACAACCCGCGTCGTCCCAAGGAAGCCAGCGGGACCAGCGGCATGAAGGTTATCTACAACGGCGGGCTGAATTTCAGCATCCTGGACGGCTGGTGGGATGAAGCCTATACGCCGGAGGTGGGTTGGGCGATTGGCAGCCGCGAAGAATACAGCGAGACGGAAGAACGAGATCAGGATCAGATCGAGAGCGAGGCGCTTTACAACGTCCTGGAACACGACATCGTGCCGCTCTTCTATGGCGACCGCACCCGCGACAACCTGCCGCGCGGCTGGATTCGCATGATGAAGGACTCCATGAAGCAGCTTGCGCCGGTGTTCAACACCCACCGCATGGTGCAGGAATATACCGACCGCATGTACATCCCCAGCCGCGACCTTGCCGAAAACCTGATCACCCCCACGCTGGAAAAAGGGCGGGCGCTGTCGTCCTATCAGCGCAAGGTGCGCCGTGAATGGAACAACGTTTCGGTCCGCGACGTGCAGACCAGCGAATCAACGGTCGCTGTGGGCAGCCAACTCGTGGTCCGTGCGGCGGTGACGCTCGGTCATCTGACGCCCGACGAAGTGCAGGTGCAGATGTACACCGGTCGGCTGACCACGCGCGGTGAGATCACCGGCGGCGAATGCCACCCCATGAGGCTCGCCGAGTCGCTGGGCGGCGGCGCATACATCTTCGTTGGCGAAACGATCTATCAAACCAGCGGCGAACGCGGCGTCTCGGTGCGCATCCTGCCCCGGCACGAGAGCCTGCTGACCGCCTTTCTGCCCGGCTTGATCCGCTGGGCGGGCGATAACAACCGCTGACCCCCTCGCGCGCTCATCCCCTCTTGCCTACTGTGCGAGAGGGGGTGAGGCATCAGAGTCGTCAGACAGGCTGTTCCGCCGCCGACTCGACCGCCCGCCCCGACTTGAGCAGAAAGCGGGTGATCACGAAGGCGACCGGCACGGTCATGAGCGTCCCCAGCGCGGCGGCGTAGCTGGCATCCAGCCCGATCCCATCCACCAGCAGCACGGTGAAGAGCGTGCCGAGTAGGTACTGCACGATATAGACCGCCGGAAAGCGCAGCGCGGAACGCCATCGCAGCGGCTGGCGAAAGACGAAGAGCGCGTTGAGGACGTAGCCGACCGGGACACCAGCGAAATAGCTGACGCCATAGGCTGCCGTGTAGGGTGTGATCGGCAGCAGCAGCAGGTAAATCACGTAGGTGAAGACGCTGTTCACCCCACCGGCGATGACATAGCGCAGGAAGGCGCCGGCGAGCGCTGCTTTAAGCGGGCGTAGGACCGGAATCGCGCGGGCGTCCGAAGCCGGGAAGACATTTTCAGCAGACTTCATCAACGACTTCTTCCGCCGGTTTGAAGCCCAGCCAGTAAAACCGCAGCAGGGTGTTCCTGTTCCTGGTGCTGTCGCGCCTGCAGGGCGATCCCCCTGTCCTCCTGCCTGATCTTGGCGGCGTGCAGATCGTTGAACGAGATGATCGGCTGAGTCATCGGACATCGGGTTCCAGTGCGGACGATACGCCATCATTATAGGGGATAATATACGAGGGCATCTTGAGGACATGTACAGTACACTGATTATTGAAATGAAGACACAGCAGCAAGGAAACGAGTTGACACTGGACGCGCTCGAAATCATCCATACGGCGAACGCTGCTGTTGAAGCGCGGTATGCCGACAGGCTCAAGCCCAATTCACGACTCAGCCGCCAGATGGTCAGCTTTCAGGCAAACAAGACCAGACCGGGCTACCGCTGGTTCAAATACAAGGAAGGTTTCTCCGAGGCGCTGGTCCATTTCCTGCTGGATTATCTGCGCCTTGAGCATGGGCATCTGCTCGATCCGTTCGCCGGCACAGGCACGACGCTCTTTGCCGCCAGCGGGCGCGGCATCGACGCAACCGGCGTTGAGCTGCTGCCCGTCGGAGTCGAGATCGTCGAGGTGCGCAAACTGACGCAGGGCGATCCTGCCGATGAACTGCTGGCGACAGTCCGGCGGTGGCGGGGTGAGCGCCCCTGGCAGCGTTTCCGAACGTCTGCCGCCTTTCCCCATTTGCGAATCACCAGCGGCGCTTTTCCCGACGAGACACAGGCGCAGCTGGAGCGGTTCATCGACGCTGCAAATGCTGAACCCGGAGATTCAGCGCGGCTGCTTCGCTTCGCCGCCATGTGCATCCTTGAAGAGATCAGCTATACCAGGAAAGATGGGCAGTACCTCCGCTGGGATTACCGCTCTGGACGACGGCAGGGAAGCCGCCCCTTCGACAAAGGGGTTATCTATGCTTTTGACGAAGCTGTCGACCGCAAACTTGCCGAGATTGCCGAAGACCTTCAGCCTTCAGGTTTTCTACCCGGCTTTTTTGAGCCGACCGCTTCCAGGGGAAGTATCGAAATCCTGCGCGGTTCGTGCCTGAATATCCTGCCTTCGCTGCCGGCGGCGTCCTTTGACGGCTTGATCACGTCCCCGCCCTATGCCAACCGCTACGATTACACCCGGACCTACGCGCTGGAACTCGCCATGCTGGGAGTCAGCGAGGCAGAAATTCGCGCGCTTCGTCAGGCGATGGTCTCCTGCACGGTCGAGAATCGTGACAAGACCTGGCTGAATTCCAGGTTCCCTGAAGAAGTCTACGGAAAGGCAGTGCGGGCTTTCGACTCGCAGCAAGAACTGCAGGCTGTCCTGCGCTATCTAGAGCATCAGAAGCAGGCGAAACTGCTGAATAATCCCGGCATTCCGCGCATGGTGCGCAATTACTTCTTCGAGATGGCGCTGATTATCTTCGAATGCGCACGCCTTTTGAGACCTGACGCGCCGTTCGTGATGGTGAACGACAATGTGCGCTATGGCGGCGCAGTGATCCCGGTTGATCTCATCCTGTCCGACTTTGCCGAAAGCGCCGGGTTCGACGTGGAGGTCATCTGGACCCTTCCGACAGGCAAGGGAAACAGCAGCCAGCAGATGGGCGCGCACGGGCGCGAGGAACTGCGCAAGTGCATCTACCTCTGGCGCCGCAGGAGATCATGATGCCGAGGGAGCCGAACCGGAATCAGATCGAAGCCTGGACGCTCGATCAGCTCGCCAAGAGCGCCTTCTTTCATCGCAAGCTGCATGACTGGAAGCTTATCGAGGTCGCCGAGCAGGTCAACGCGGTTCGCGGGGAAGCGCTGGTGTGGGAAGATCTGAATATCTCTGAAACCGCCTGGGCTAAGGTCATTCATCGCGGAATCAAGCCGGTGACTGTATTCGCTCATCCTCAAGTATTGCAGTCGATCCCTGGGTCCGTCGGATACTATCGCATGTTGGCGATGGTCTCCCAGAAATCCCAGAAATCAATGAAACGAATCGGGCAGAATATCGATGATTACGAAGGCGGCAAGCTGCTCGATGATCAGGAGATGGCGTTAGGACTAGCTTGGCATCTCAATCGCATCATCAGCGCACTGGTCGAAAGCGATGCAGTGATCGACGCCGGAGAATTCGATCTTTGGCGCGGGATGGCAGCCGGAGCGCAGGCTCAAGGGTCGTGGCAGAACAACAAAGGCGCTTCGGCAGAAATCGCCATCCGCGAACTGATTCTCCGGCGACTATATGAACAGGACAGCATTGCCTCGGAACGACCCCCGACCAGTCGTATCAATCTCAGGGATGGTCGCACGTTAGTCTTTTCTGACGAGCCGGATGTTGCCATTTACGATGGCGACCTGATCCATATTGCTGTCGAAGTCAAAGGCGGAATCGATCCTGCTGGCGTCCTGGAGCGGATCGGCGCAGCGCTCAAAAGTCTGCGGCGGGCAAGACAGGCGAATTCGAGCGCGATCACCGTACTGATCGTTCAAGATGTGTCGATGACCGAACGGGCAAAAGAAGATCTGCTCATCAACGCTGAAGTCATCACCGATTTGTTCACGGTGCAAGAAATCCTGGAGATACAGGCAGACCGTGAGCGCTTTTTCACTCGACTGGCGATCTAGCCTGGAAGAGACAAGGACTGTCCACACATGACCGGAAAACTGCATGACCGAGCGGCGCTGATCACCGGCGGCGGATCGGGGATCGGGCGGGCGACGGCGCTGTGCTTCGCCCGCGAAGGGGCGCGCGTCATGATCGCCGCCCGCGATCTCGCCAGAGCCGAAGCCGTCGTGGGCGAGATCGCCGCGCAGGGCGGAACTGCCGCCGCCGTCGGCTGCGACGTGCGCGACCGCGCCGCCTGTGACCGCGCGGTGCAGGCGGCGGTCGAAACCTTCGGCGCGGTGGACATCCTCTTCAACAACGCCGGCATCGTCCCCTACGGCACACTGCTGGAGACGACCGACAAGGTCTGGCTCGACGTGTTCGCCACCAACGTACACGGCGTCTTCTACATGAGCCGCGCCGTCCTGCCGGGGATGATCGCCCGCCGGCGCGGCGTGATCATCAACAACAGCTCGGACTGGGGGGTGGTCGGCGGGCAGCGCGCCACCGCCTATGCCGCCACCAAGGGCGCGGTCTCGCTGATGACCAAAAGCATGGCGCTCGATTACGCCCGCGACGGCATCCGCATCAACGCCGTCTGCCCCGGCGATACGCTGGTAGACCGCTGGCGGCGCAACTGGACGGCTGCCGGTCAGCCCGCCGATACCTTCGACGCCCACCTGCAGGACCTGGGCGAAGGCTTCCCGATGGGGCGCATCGCCGACCCCGACGAGATCGCGCGGGCGGTGCTGTTTCTGGCATCCGACGACAGCAGCTACATGACCGGTCATCTGCTGCTGGTGGACGGCGGCAACACGGCGGGCGGAGCGGCGACTCGCTACGACAGGGCTTGAGGTTTCGCGGCGGTCCTTGGTCCTTCGCCTTCTGGCTGTGATTCGACGCCAAAGCTATACTTCATCCGTTGGATTTTCAGCCAGGAATCATGGGCAGGGGTATGGTGACGCGCGGCGCGCCGCTAAACAGACGACTCTCGGCGATTTTTCCCCCGGCGCTGATGCTCTTCATCGCCTGCGCCATGCTGCTGCCCTACACCGACCGGGTGATGTACTGTGACGAGGCAAACACCCTGTATCAGTACGCCGGCAGCCCCGTCCGCGCCCTCTTTTCCTACGCCACCCCCAACAATCACCTGCTGCACAGCCTCCAGGTCTGGGCGATGACCACGCTGGCGGGGACATCGGGTGTCGTCGTGCGCTTTCCCGCCTTCGCCGCCGCGCTCACCGCCCTGGCGCTCGTCTACCGCACAAGCGCCCGGCTGATCACCGGCGATGCCCTCCGCAGGCGGAACGCCGGTCTGCTGTCGATGGCGTTTCTGCTGACGGCGTTTGGATTTGCCGATTACGCGATCAACGCGCGCGGCTATACCCTGTCCATCGCCCTGACTCTGGCGCTGATCGATCTGGTTTTCACCACGCCGCCGGGGCGTTTCTACCGCCGGCGTCATCAGTACAGCCTCATCCTCGTCTCCGCCGCGCTCCTCCTGACGCTGCCCTCGATGATCCTGGCGTCCGGCGCGGTCGGGCTGTGGGCGCTGCTCCAGCAGCGTCGAGACCGGCGCTGGCGCAGGATCGCGGCGGCGCTCATCGTTGGGGGTCTCATCGGCGCGCTCCCCTACCTGCCATCGCTGCTCGCGGGTCTGGTGAGCGCCCACCTGGGCATGTTCGGCGAATTCGATCTGCTCTATCTGCTGGAGGGCTGGATGGGGATGGTCTTCAGCACCGGAAGCGCCCCCGTGTTGGGCGCGCTCTTCGCCGCCGCCGCGCTGTATGGGGGTGTCCTTTCCGCCCGCAGCTCCAAGCCAACGGCGCTGCCGGCAGCGGGGCTGCTGCTGGGGATCGCCGGCGCGGCGGTCCTGGGGCAGTTCGCCCTGACGGGGCACGCCCTGTTCGCGCGGAACTATCTTTACCTCATCGCTCCTCTCGCCCTGCTGGCGGGCGCGGGCGGCGCTCGGCTGCTGCGCGGCTTCTCGCCGGCTGCCGTGCTGCTGCTGACGGCGGCGGGCGCATTCTCGCTGCCCGCCCTGGACGGCGTCTACATGGAGAAGGCGATCCTGGGGCAGATCGACCAGCACGTTCGTGATTCCGACTGGCTCATCGTCGGTCCCTGCCTGAACGCGCCGACGCTGCATCACCTGACCCAGACGGGGCGCGCCGACCTGCTCTTCGAGCGCCCCGGAGTCTCCCGTGTGATCGTCGTCACCCGCGAAGGGCGTATCCAGGACAATCTGGCTTATTTCGACGCCGCTGACCGGGTGCGCGCCTGCCAGCCGTTTTCGGACATTGCCTGGGCGTCGGTGAACGCCTTCGTATGTCAGCCCGCCGCATCATGAAAATCCTTCCCGCGCCGGCGCTCCGCTTTCTGAAATGGGCGATCATCGCCTTCGCCTGGATCGCCTTTCTCCTGGCAGCGCGGGCGGTAGGGCTGTCTGCGCAGTGGGGGCGAGTCGATTTCGAGGTCTATTTCCAGGCGGCGCGCCAGTTCGCGGTGGGGATATCGCCATACCAGGGCACGACAGGGCTGTTCTACCTGTATCCGCCGCTGCTGGCGCAGATCCTCATCCCTTTTGCCGCGCTCGACCCCATCGCCGCCTGGCAGGCGTGGTTGGCGGTAAACGCGGCGGCGCTGATCGTCACCCTCGCGCTGTTCAGCCGCCGGGTCCCCGCCGGCAGCCGGGCGCTCCTTTGGCTGTCGCCGCTGATCTTCGAGCCGATCCTCGATTCGCTGTACATCGGGCAGATCACGATCCTGCTGCTGCTGCTGCTCACGGCTGCCTATGTGGCGCGGAGTCAGGATCAGCGGCTTCTGACCGGGGCGCTGCTGGCGTCTGCCGCCTGGCTGAAAGTGTGGCCCGCCTTCATGCTCCTCTATTTTCTCTGGCGGCGCGACTGGCGAGTCCTCTGGGGCGGCGTCACCGCCGGAGTCCTGCTGGCGCTGGCGCAGATCGCCGCGTCGGGCGTCGGTCCCTTCCTGGACTCTTTCGGCGTCGTCTTCAGCCTCGCCGAAGCGGGACAAGCGACGCGCGCCTCGACCAGCGTCTCGATCCTGGGCTTTACCTCCCAGTGGTTCCAGCAAAATCCTCGTGTGACCGCCATCATCGTCAGCCCTCTCCTGTACACCCTCACCCGCCTTGGATTTTCGCTGGGCGTTGTCGCTGCTTTGGGGCGCGTCACGTTCTCGCGGGCGAGCCTGGCAGATTCGTTCGATCAGCGGCGGTTCACGCTGGAATACAGTCTGACGCTCCTGACCGCCCTGCTGCTCAGCCCGACTCTGTGGGCGTCCGGGATGCCGCCGATGCTGCTGTGCTTCTGGCTGATCTGGAGCCTCGCCAGGCGGCAGATTCGCCTCATCCTGGCGCTCGCCTTCATCCTGATCTCCGTTCACGGCTGGTTCATGATCGGCTACGAGGGCGAACCGGCGCTGTCTGCGCCGATCCTCTCCTTCGGCTTTGGGGCAGTCGCGATTCTGTGGGGCGTCCATCTGTTCGCCAGGCGGTCGCTCGAAACCGCCTCGTCGGCGGCAGATAGAGCGAGTGTTCGTGCATGAACGAGCATCCCGCCCGGCGCATCTTCGTCCGCGCTTCCCTTTTGCTGGCGCTGGCGTTCCTCTTCTGGGTTCCCTTTGGGTTTGAAAGCGGCGTCACCGGCGACGCCTGGATCCTCTTCATGCAAGCCGAGCAGGGCAGCGCCTTCAGCGATACGGCGGCGACCCGCCTGCTGCTGCCTACGGCTTGGGTGATCGGTTACGCCCTGACGCCGGGGAGCTTCATAGGGTTCAACCTGCTGCTGCTCGCCCTGCTCTTTGGAAAGAGCTGGTTCATTTATCTTATCCTGCGCCGGTTTGTCGAGCCGCTGGCGTTCGCGGCGGCGCTTCTGTACCTGTTTCTGCCGGTGGATCGCGGGATCTTCTATCTGGGGGCGCTGGGGCTTCACTTCAACGTCTTCTGCTGCCTGCTTGCCATCCATTTCCTCCTGGAATACTGGCAGCGGCGGCAGCTTCTCGCCTGGTTTGTCGTGGTCTTCGCCCAGCTTTTCGCGGTCGCCGCCAGCGAAAACGCCTATCCGCTGCTGGCATTTGCCCCTGTTCTGCCGCTCCTGCTGGAAAAGCGGCTGAGCCGGCGCTGGTTCGAAGTCACGCTGATGTGGTATCTGATCCCCGCCTTCTATGCCGCCTGGATCGTCGGGATCATCCTCCTTTTCCCCCGCGCCGGGCAGTACCAGGCGAGCCTGGCAGGCGTAGACCGATCTTTCGGGGCGATAGCCGAAGCGTTTGTCGCCATGGCCGCCCGGCATTTCTATGACTATAACCTTCAGCTGCCGGCGAACCCCCTCTATGGCGCGCTGGCGGTCGCGGCGGCGAGCATTTCGTTCTTCCTGCTCAGGTCCGTGCCGCTGAAACCTCCGCCCCATCCCTGGCGTTGGGCGCTGACAGGACTGTTGATCCTCAGCCTGGGGATCGCCCTCTACCTGCCAACGACGCTGCGCCATGATCCGGTGCGAACCGCCTTCTTCTCAGGGATGGGCGCCGCCCTGACGCTGGCGGCGCTGCTGTGGATGATCGGCGGCGCGCGTTTCTTCCCCTGGTTCGTCGCCGGGTGCGTGGGCGTATTCACGCTGCCGCTGCTGGCGCAGCATGACGCCACCCTGCGCTTTTCGGAACGCCAGCAGGAGGCGCTGCTGGCGCTCGTTGAGTCCGTGCCTGCGCTGAGCGCCGACACCGTGCTGGTGCTTTTCGACCCGGAGCGAGAACTCGTCAGGGTCTTCGACAGCCCGATCTACCCGGAATACATGATCCCCGTCGCCTATGGCGACCACAGCCTTCGGGCGATCCTCTGCTTCAGCCTCACGGCGGACGAGACCTGTGAGTTCGCCGAAGAGGCTTTCAGCGCGCCGAGTTTGCGCACTTTCGCGGTGCAGTCGCCTTACGAGCGGCTGGTCGTCGTCGAGTACCGGGAAGGGGCATTCACCATCTTCGATGGCGATTGGCAGGGCTACCAGCCCCGCTCTCGGATTGGCGAGCGGGGCACGGGGCGGGCGGCGGCGCTGTTTCGCTGAGCTTCAGCCATTTCAATACCCCAGTTCGCGGGCGAAGACGTTGAACAGCGGCTCGTCGTCCAGATAGCGGCGCAGGTTGGCGGCGAAGACATCTGCGGCGCGGGCGTGGTAGTCGGCGCGGTAGCCGGCAATGTGCGGGCTGATGATCAGGTTGGGCGCGGACCACAGCGGACTTTCCGGCGGCAGCGGTTCTGTCTCGAAAACGTCGAGCGCCGCCCCGGCGATCCAGCCCTCTTTCAGCGCCGTGAGCAGCGCGGTCTCGTCCACCACGCCGCCGCGCGCCAGGTCGATCAGCAGGGCGGTCTTCTTCATGCCGCGCAGCACCTCCGAATCGACCAGATCGCGCGTTTGATCGGTCAGCGGGGTGATCAGCACCAGCACATCGCATGCCGCCGCCATCGACCCCAGCGCCGCCGGCGGGTAGATGCGCGCCGGAATCTCGCCCGCCGGGTCGCCGGTCCCCGGTTCGCGGTAGCTGCCGGTTTCCGCCGGGTGCATCACATCGCGCTTCATCGCCAGCACGGTCATGCCCAGGGCGTCGGCGGCACGGGCGAGTTCGCGCCCAATAGCGCCATAGCCGACGATGCCCAGCGTTCTGCCGCGCAGCGGCAGCGGCGTGAAGACTTTATAGCGGTCCTTAGACCATTCCGATTTCGCCTGGAAGCGCAGCATTTCCGGGATTTTGTAATTCAGCGCCAGGATCATCCCCAGGCAGTATTCGGTCATGTTGACGGCGTGCAGCCCGCTGGTCGTGGTCAGGGTGATGTCGTTGGCGGACAGGATGGCATGTCCGCGCAGATGGTCCATCCCCGCCGTATGAAACTGTATCCAGCGCAGACGGGGGGTTTGCTCCGGCAGGGGCAGCGTATTGAGCGTGTAGAGGATCTCCGCCTGCGCCCAGGCGCGTTCCGGCGGCTGCGTCAGCCGTTCGATGTGCAGACGCGGGCTGATGTCGCGCAGCTGGTCGATGATTTCGTCGCTGAAATCCATCGCCACGACGACATGGATGGGTTCGGAACTGCTCATGCGCGTCCTTTCGTAAACGTGCGTTGGGTTTGTCCAGTTGCAACATTTATAGTACCTTGATGCTTCAAGTCGCACACACTCCATTGAGGAGCGGAGAGGGAAACATGGACATCGAACAGATCGTGCAGATGCTCATCCCGACGGTGAAAGAGGTGATCGGCGGCATGTTGATGATGAGCGACTCCGGCGTGATTGGCGGGATGCGCGAAGCGGGAGCCATCGCTAAATACCTGAAGAGCGGCGCACAGGAATTGGGCGGCAACCCGATCATCGGGGGGCTGGTCGAAGGGCTGCTGGGCGAGGGCGGGTCGCTGGAACTGCCGGACATCACCGCCATCGACGTGACCACCCTGTTCAATAAGGTGGGCAGCGCGGCGAACGCCCTGAGCGGCGTCGAAGGCGGCGATCAGGTCAAGCAGTTCATCTACGGGCTGGCGGAGCAGATCGCCGGGGCGGCGGGCGGCGGGTTGTTCGGCGGCGGTCAGAAGTTCAGCGCCGGCGAACAGCAGTATCTCGAAGGCTTGCGGGCAATGCTGGGGGTATGATCCTCGACCTTCCAGGAAGTGACGACATAAAAAGACCGCCCGGTGAACACCGGGCGGTCTTTTTGTATGTCGTCCTCACCCCTGCTGCTGCGCTTCGCTTAGCTTCCCCTCTCCATTGCCATTGCATGGAGAGGGGATCGAGGGGTGAGGTCTAGAGCGTTTGCAGGTAGGGCCTAGCCGATCTGGACGACCGTGCCCGCCCGGTCGATGAAACCGCAGATGTAGTCGCCGCTGATGTAGGTGTCGAGCGGGACGTAGGAGCGCGGCACGCCGGACGCGGCGGCGAACATCAGCATATCGCCGGACGAAGCGCGCATGCAGACCTGCATGACGCGAGTGAAGTTGTTGGCGGGCGTGCCGTCGGGCAGCAGACCGAAGATGTCCACCGCGTTGACAACGCCCAGACCCAGGACGCCGGCGTCGCCGATTTCCTCAGCCGAGGTCACGAAGTCGCCGTGCAGGGCGATCACGCGGCAGTAGGCGTTGCCGACGATCTGCGTGCTGATCTTGGCGCGCGTCGTGGTGCTGATGCGCACCGGTCCGAACGCGCCCACCACAGCGATACCGCCGCCGCCGGCAGAGGTCATCTCGCCGCCGGTGCGCTCGCCCAGGTTGTCGCAGGCGACGTAGGCTTCCGGCACGGGCGTGCTGGACGGCTCCGCCGGGACAGACCCGTCAGAGGTCGGCGATGCGGTCGGCGACGGTCCTTCAGTTGGGGTCGGCGGGACATCCGTCGCGGTCGCCGTCGGCGGAACATCCGTTGGGGTCGCCGTCGGCGGAACATCCGTCGCCGTCGCCGTCGGCGGAACATCCGTTGGGGTCGCCGTCGGCGGAACATCCGTCGCGGTCGGCGGGACGCTGGTGCTGGTCGCCGTCGGCGGAACATCCGTCGCGGTCGGCGGGACGCTGGTGCTGGTCGCCGTTGGCGGAACATCCGTCGCGGTCGGCGGGACGCTGGTGCTGGTCGCCGTCGGCGGCGCACCGGTGCT
>JABWBO010000218.1 GCA_013360465.1 Anaerolineae bacterium
CATCCACTAAGCGGGCGCTGATGGCGATGCTTACGCTGTGATAAGGAGATGATTCCTCGTCAGCGCGATTGCGGGTATCCGCGATCTCGAAGCGCAGTACATGATCGGGCGTACACAAGACTCGCACCGAAACACTGCCACGCGCCGTCACCTTCAAGGCATCCCCGATCACATTGACGAGAATCTGCTTGAGTTTGGTTTCGTCGGTTTGGATGAGGATCGGCAGATCATCCGCGCTTTCGAAGTGTAGGGCGATCTCGCACTGCTGCGCCTTCAAGCGTAAGGTTTCTTCAAGCCGCCGGAGCAGATGCGGCAGGTTGAAAACAGACAATTCGACCGCATCGAAGCCCGCCTCCACCCGTGATAGATCGAGGATGTCACCGATTTGTCGGTCGAGATGATCCGCCTGATCATGGATGCGATTCAGTCGTTCGCATGTATCGCTCGATATTCCAACGCACCCAAGCAGCCGCCGGGTGTGTTCAACGATGTCGCGTAGCGGCTGCCGGAGTTCTTCGCTCATATTGGCGACAAAAACATCACGCGCTGTCAGCGCTGCCTCTGCAGCAAGCATTGCCTGTCGAAGCTGTTCTTCTCGCTCGACCCGCTCGGTGACATCGCGCACCATCGCCATCGCTTCGATGATTTGGTCATCATCGTCTTTGATCAGAACAGGCAGCGACTCAACAAACCGAATCGAACCGTCTTTTCGCCTGATGGGGAACTGCATTACGGTATCCTTGATCTGTCCGGTTTCCCGCAGCATTCGGTTTCGATACGCTTGAGACTTATAATGCTCTTCCGCGAGAACATCACTGGGTTGCATGGAGCGAAGCTCATCCAAGCTGTACCCCAAGAGATCGAGTGTGCGCTGGTTCACCTCAAGGAGAACATTGTCATCGTAGGAAGTTCCCCACGTTGAGATTGAGATCGCGTCGCTTACATTCTGGACAATCGCATCGTAACGCCGCTTGATGCTCACAAACTCGGCGTCGCGCGTTTTCTGCGCTGTGCTGTCCCGCGAAAGCACGATTGCAGGACCTTTCGACACGGTCACAACCTCATGCTCATACCAGCGGGATTCGCTGGGACTCAGTGTGAATTGCGTCTCGAAATGCGCGGGTTTCGCGGTTTGGGCTGCCGCGCGCAGCAGCTCGCTGAATTCCGGAGTACTGCCTGAAAGGAAAACCTCACCGGCTGCCGTGAGCAGCGGCGTGCCTTCAGCGTTGAACTGCTGGATCACCCGCGCTTCCCTATCCACCAGAGTCGTGATAGAGGGCAGCGCCGTGAGCAGCGCAGTTGTGCTTAAATTGAGCAGGTCATCGTTCATCGGGAGTTTCTCGCGTATATCCGCAGCCGTCCACGACGAAATCTAGACTTCACGACAATCCGTTTCTAGACTGTAGTCTAGTGTGGATGGGCAGTCGCCCATCTACACTCGCCCTGTTGGCTGAATGAGATGGAGCGATTACTATGAAACGTCTTTTGCTGCTCGTCGTGCTGCTTACCTTGACGAGTGGTCACATTCTAGCACAAGAGGGTAGCGGACATACCGACACGCTGGTGATCACATGGCCCCCGCCTGTGACCGAAGTATGGGGCGTAGGCGATGTGTTGGGAACCGCGAATATCACGAACATGGTGTATTTCTATTTGGAATACAAACCCCTCAATGACGATTTGAGCGAACCCGAAAATGCGCCGTGGCTTCCTGCCACTCTCGCCCTGCGGGAACCGGTCACTGATGGTGTGCTGGCGACACTCGATACAACTCGAGTGGCGGACGGGCTGTATGCGCTGCGTCTGACCGCTGCGACCACCGATAATCAGACGTATCACTACGTGGTCACGCCGATCCGTGTGGACAATGCCCGTTTCGAAGCCGTCATCGCGCGGATTCGCGCAGAAGCAGGCTTGGAAGGAACGGCGACACAGCTCCCCGATATGGTGCCCGTCGAAGATACGACTCCGCGCGTCACACCGTCGGGAACAGCATTAAATATTCGCCGCTGCGATATTGTCGATAATGACCGCTGTCCAATCGTCGCGCAGCTTGCGCCGGGTATTTTCGCGGAAATCACCGGACGGAATCCGGCAAACACATTTTATCAAGTTCGACTTGCTTCTGGCGTGAGCGGTTGGGCATCGCGTACAGTCCTCACCGAGTCGGGTGAGACGGGGCGTGTACCCGTTGTAAACCCGCCCGCGCCGCTGCCCGTGCCTGTTCAACCGATCCTGCCCGGCGGCGTGGCATCTTCAGTCGCGCCGAACGGCATGGCGATCCAAGGTGCGGCGGTGTGCAACCAAACATTCAACGTCCAGATCAATTTGGCGAACACAGGCAGCACTGTATCGCCCGCTGGATCGCTCACGCTTCAGGATACCAACATCAGCACAGGTACGGTCACGTTCAGCGGAACAGCAAGCTACCCCGCCATTGCTCCCAGCGGCAATTTCGTCGTCGTCGTTCCAGTGACGACGAGCGTGTACTATGGCGAGCAACATCAACTGCGCGCGTTCACCAACAGTCGCGAGTTTGCCATCACCTATACGCTCGGGCAGGGCAACTGCGCCAGCGCGCCGACACCTGTTCAGCCCGTGCGTGGGCAGCGGAACTTTGCATCCGGCGAATGCACACTGGTTATCAGCTCCGCTGGTTTGAGCGCCACACCCGAAGGGCAGGTGACGTTCGTGCTTGATCAGACCGGTAGCTATCCCGCGCTTCAGGTTCTTTCGGCGGGCGGCGTTCTGTGGTATCAAATCAGCTATGCCGATAGTCTGGCGTGGCTGCCCAGTCCTAACGTTACGTCTTATCAAGGGAACTGCAACCCCTAAAGCACCAACCGAAGCTGTCAGATCAACACATTCGCAAACAGGACGAGGAATACCTCGTCCTGTTTGCTATTATAATGAGACTAATGTTGGCACTATCGGATTACCCATAGTCTGACCTATGCAAAAGATCGGCATTCTCATCATTGATGATCACCCTACTGTGCGACTTGGGTTAGAAGCGATCCTGAATCACTTTGAAGATATTGAAGTCCTTGCCACAGCGGAAGACGGAGAAAGCGGGATCAAATGCTGCCGCACCGTGAATCCCGCTGTCGTCCTTGTCGATATTTATATGACGGGCATGGACGGTATTGCGACGATTGCGATGCTGAAACAAGAACTTCCACACGATCCATCGCGCTGACCCATTCTGACGACGACGAAACGATTGTCAAGGCAGTGGAGGCGGGAGCAACTGGCTATCTGGTGAAAACTGCGCCCGTGACCGAAATCGCAGCGGCAATCCGCGCCGCTGCCGCCGGTCGCCGCTGGTTGTCACCGCAAGCGACGGAGGCGATCATCCACGCGAAAACTGCCCCACCTCCCACACCGGATACCGAGCTGACGACTCGTGAACTGGAGATCATGACCTTGATGGCGAAAGGTCTTAAGAATCCCCAAATTGCCGAGACCATTCATATCTCCGTCTCGACGGTGAAATTCCACATCGGTGTGATTTTTAAGAAATTGGGGGCGCAGACCCGCACCGAAGCCGTGATGATCGCGCTAGAAAAGGGCCTGGTCGAGCGCCCAGACAACACCACGCGCTGAATCCTGTCCACCGTAAGCGGAATTCTAGACCATTGGTTAGGCATGTCTGTACTGTGGTTCGGTGATCTCCACGCTGATTCCAGCTACACTTTCCTATCAATCCACTGCACGCCAATCCTTAAGCAGGCGTTGTGGCAGGCTGATTCTCCCCAAACGGGATCGGATAAAAGGAAACAGTGGTCACTGATCTTGAGGCGACGGTTGTTCGCATCGTTTTAGTGGGCGATACGCACATCGTCCACGATGAAATTCTAACGCTTGCATGGATAATCCATATTGACGCAGTGTGCGAGAACAACCTGTCGGTCTGGACGATAACCATTCGTAATCGGCAGACCACCCCGACCGATCTGCTGCGGGTTGTGCTGGCAGAT
>JABWBO010000094.1 GCA_013360465.1 Anaerolineae bacterium
ACGCCTTTCTACGCTTTCTTGGCACCTCTTCCTTCTGTTTCGACTGGCTTACCCACTATGCCCCGCCTTTATTGTGCATTCGCTAAATCTGTCTCCCATTATTCAGCGGCAGTTGGTGTTACGCCGAGAGTCCGCAATACCTGCCGACCTGGCTCAGAAAGCAGCCAATCGATGAGCGGTTGGACTTCAGCAGCGCGATCCCGGAGGTAGCCGATGCCCATATACAGAGTCATGTCGTCTGGTGGGCTGTCAACATCGCTGCCATCGATGATCAGCACTTTGACGTTTGCCTGGTTGGCGACGACCGTCGCCCATGTGGCGAAACCGACAGCACCGCTGACGCTGCTCACTGCGTTCTGCATGTCGGACTGGCTGGTCATCGTCACCGCTGAGGCGGAAAACTCGGCGTCTCCGATGTAGGTATCGCGTATTGCAATGGTGTTTCCTTCATCCGGCTCACGAACGTAAACAATGATAGGCAGGTCCGAGCCGCCTACTTCCGACCAGTTGACGATAGTGCCGGTCAGAATAGCTGTGAGCTGCTCTCCGGTTAGTTCCGTCACGTTCACATCAGGGTGAGCAATGACGACAGTCGAGGTGATACCAAACTGAATACCTTCGATACCCTGCTCGATCTCGCTGTCCTTTACGGCGCGCGATATGGCGGCGGCATCAAAGACACCTTCCAACACGCCGGTCACACCGCCGCCGGTGCCTGAACCAGGCAGCACGTCAAGGAGATACCCTGGAGTCGTTGCTTCGAATTCGTCAGCAACAGCGGCGAGAATCGGGGAGACGCTTCCAGAACCAGAGATCGTCAGCGTGATGACGGACGCCGGTTCCGAGGGGATGGTCGTAGGAGTCGGCGTGGGCACATTTGCCGGGGAGCAGGCTGCCAGCAGCATAATTGTGCCAAGAATCAGTCTGGCGAGATGGGAGTAGATCATTCAGTATTCCCTTAATGCCGTACTTTCTTTACTGTTCGAGAGTATATCAGCAATGCCAAGACGGGCGCAAGGTAATAGAATGAATAATTTATGAAATCCACTCATGGATAAACGATTTAGAGTCGGCGCAATTCGTAGGGATGGCATTCTTGCCGTCCGCCGTGTCGGACGCGATTAATCGCGTCCCTACATCCCGCCAGGTCTAAACCTATTCTCCATCAGTGGATGAGAGGCGAGGCGATGGGGAAGTACAATTGAAGAGGACTGACGGGAGACGAGGCGGGGGAGGGAAGCGCGCCTCCCGTCTTTGACTCGGAGAAGCGATGGCTTACAACGCGCCGGCGACGCTGATCGCATCCAACAGGACTTGAATCGACAGCGGTTTCGCCAGCACCTTGGCGAAGCCAACCGCCAGGGCGTGATCGATGTCGGCAGGGGTGAGGTAGCTGGCGGTCACCGCCAGCACCGGCGTCGCGCGGAGTACCGCATCGGCTTTGATCGACCGCACCAGCGCCCAACCGTCCATCCCCGGCATGAGCAGGTCGGCGAGGATGATCGTCGGCTGATGGGCGTGTGCCAGCGCCAGCGCTTCGGCTCCGCCCGACGCCTCGTAGACCGTCGCGCCGTGCGCCTGAAGGATCAGGCTGGTCATGCGGACGCAGGCGGCGTCATCATCCACCACCAGGAAGCTGGTACCGCTCAGGACCTGTTCCATCATTTGCTGCGCGCTCCTCAATCCTGTTGTATTGCTGGCGGGAATGCCGATGAAATCGTTTAGATTCAGTTTGATGATAGTTGAAAATTAGCTTGTGAAGCATTAAGGTCGGAAAATTGTGAGACGCTGCGCCTGAAACGGGAACCTCGACTGTCGTCCACCGGGTTCGGTGGAATCCTTTGCATTCGCGCGGGGCGGATGTTATCATAGCGCCGTTTGTCACAAATGGCGCACAACATAATTCTCAGTTCAGTCGCGCAGGGCGCAAACGCGAGGAACAGCATGAGTCTGGTTAATGAATGGGCATTCATCGGCGTATTCGTGGCTGTCGCCTGGGTACTGCCGGCGCTGCCGCTGGTGGTTGCCCGCATCTTTCAGCCCCGCAAACCCAACGCCATCAAGATGCAGACCTACGAGTGCGGCGTCGAGACGGTTGGGGATACCTGGGTGCAGTTCAAAGTTCAGTACTACATCTATGGGTTGATCTTCCTGGTCTTCGACATCGAGCTGATCTTCCTGTTCCCCTGGGCGATGGCGTACAACCGCCTGGATTTCTTCGCTTTTGGCGCAGGCTTTCTTTTCATCTTCCTGCTCGCCGATGCTCTGATCTACGCCTGGCGCAAGAACGCTCTGGAATGGGCGTGAGACGAGGACTCTAGGGACGACACTATGGAACAAGCCTGCATCAACCCTATCGACACCCTGGCAGCCTGCCTGATCAGCGCCGGCGCGACCGCTGAGCTGGCGTCGTTCGTGCAAATCCTGATCGGCGTCGTGCTGATCTCGGCGTTCCCGCTCGTCCTGGTCATCCTGCTGATCTGGGTGGAGCGCAAGGTCGCCGCCCGTGTGCAGGACCGCCTCGGACCGAACCGCGTGGGACCGTTTGGTCTGCTGCAAAATGTCGCCGACGCTGTGAAGCTGATCCTGAAAGAAGACATCACCCCGGCGGGCGCAGATCGGCTGATTTACAACGCCGCGCCGATTATCGCGGTGCTGTCCGTCCTGCTGATCTGGGCGGTTGTGCCCTTCAGTCCGGCGCATATCGGCGCGGACCTCAGCATCGGGCTGCTCTACTTCGTCGCCATCAGCTCCATCGGGACGCTGGCGATCATGATGGCGGGCTGGGCTTCCAACAACAAGTATGCGCTCCTCGGCGCGTTCCGCGTGGTGGCGCAGCTGGTCAGCTACGAAGTACCGATGGTGGTGGCGCTGCTGATCCCTGTGCTGCTCGCCGGGACGCTCTCCATGCAGAGCCTCGTCCGTGCGCAGATCGGTATGTGGTTCATCGTGCCGTGCCTGGTCAGCGCCATCATCTTCTACATCTCCAACCTCGCCGAGACGGGGCGCGCTCCCTTCGACCTGATCGAAGCGGAATCGGAGCTGGTCGCCGGCTACAACATCGAATACAGCGGCATGAAGTTCGGCTTGTTCATGGCGAACGAGTTCATGCACGCCTTCACCGCCAACCTGCTGTTCGCCGTCCTCTTCCTGGGCGGCTGGAGCGGTCCCGGGGCGGAGCAGTACCCGCTGCTGGGCTTCGTCTATCTGATGCTCAAGACGGGCGTCGTGTACATCTTCTCGCTCATCCTGCGCGCCACCGTGCCGCGCGTGCGCATCGACCACATGATGGCGTTCAACTGGAAATTCCTGGTCCCGGTGTCGATCATCAACCTGCTGATCGCCGCGCTGCTGATCCAGATCACCCGGTTGCTCGGCATCGCCCCTGCGCCGGGCGAGACGGATTTTCTGGCGCATGTGCCCCAGGCGTTCATCCTGCTGCTGGGGAATCTGGCGCTGATCGGCGGTATTTTGCAGGCGCTGCGCAGCAGTGGACGCCGTGACCGGCTCGCCGAGCAGGCGCGGACGCACGGCGATGAGACGGCGATCATCCCGGTAGGCAGTGGCGATTAGGATGGTAGGGCAGCAGGAGGGGGGCGCTTACGGTGCGCCGCGCTCTCGCAAGCACCATAAGGATAGAAGACATGCTTGAACTCAACGCGACCACCCTGGCATTTTTTGTCTTTGCGATCCTCTCCGTTGGCGGGGCGCTCGGCGTGGTCACCAGCCGCAACCTGATACATGGCGCGGTGTACTTGATTATCAGTTTATTCGGCGGGGCAGGGTTCTTCATCCTGCTCAGCGCGCCCTTTCTGGCGGCGGTGCAGGTACTCGTCTATATCGGTGCCATCGCCATCCTTATCATCTTCGCCGTCATGCTCACCCGCAGCATGACGAACATGGCGGAGGTGGTGAACCGTCAGTGGTGGTTGAGCGCCCTTGTCGGCGCTCTCCTTTTGCTTATGCTGGCTGTCGGCGTCATCTTCCCGGTTTGGGGCGACGGCGGGCTGCTGCCCAACCAGCCGGTGAGCGACCAGGTCGCCACGACCGATGAACTCGGCACGGCGTTCGTGGGCGGTGAAGACTATGTGCTGCCGTTCGAAGTGGCGTCTCTGCTGCTGACCGGCGCGATGATCGGCGCGATTGTGCTTGCGCGCGATACGGAGGCGTAGACGATGACCGTACCATTGTGGATGTATCTGCTGGTCTCGGCGGCGGTGTTCTGCATCGGCGTTTACGGGGTGCTGTCCCGTCGTAACGCCGTCGCCATCCTGATGAGCCTCGAACTGATGCTCTCCGCCGTCAACATCAACCTGATCGCCTTCTGGCGTTACGGCGCGCCGAGCGACATCACCGGGCAGGTATTCGCCTCGTTCGTGTTCGTCATCGCCGCCGCCGAAGCTGCGGTCGGTCTGGCGATCATCATCGCCGTCTACCGCAGCCGCGGCTCTGTGGTTGTTGAAGACGTGAATTTGCTCAGGGGTTAAGGACTTCATGGATATCAATGCACTCCTGAACGATCCGAATTTTCTGCCCTGGCTGATCCCGGTCGGTCCGCTGCTGGCGTTCGCCATCATCTCGCTGCTCACCAACCGCAGCAGGCTGATCCCGGCGACCAGCGAGGAATACGGCGGGCATCATCCCGATTACGAGGGGATGCTCGTCCCGGTGGTGACGGGGCGCAGTCGCCTGTTCAGCATCATTGTCGGCATCAGCGGTGTGATCTCCGCGATGCTGATCAGCTACCGGCTGGTCTTCGAGGCGACGAGCATCGAACATTTCGGCAGGTCCGTCTTCGAAAGCGCCATCACCTGGCTGGACCTGGGGGTGCTGAGCTTCGAGATGGGCGTGCTGGTGGACCCGCTGACCGCCATCATGCTCTTCATGGTCCCGCTCGCCGTGCTGATGATCTTCATCTACAGTATCGGCTACATGGCGCATGACCCGCGTCAGTCGCGCTTCTTCGCCCTGATCAGCCTGTTCGCCGGGGCGATGCTCATCCTGGTCGTGGCGGACAACCTCCTGCTGCTGTTCGTCGGCTGGGAGATCATGGGCGTGTGTTCGTACATGCTGATCGGCTTCTGGTTCGAAAAGAAGAGCGCCTACAACGCCGCCATCAAAGCCTTCACCACCACCCGCGTCGCCGACGTGATCATGCTGCTCGGCATCGCCTACCTGTACTTCAGCACCGGCACGCTGAACTTCCGCGAAATCATGTACCACCCCGCCCCTGGCTATGAGTCGACGGCGGTGGTCGACGAGACGCACAGCGAAACCTCTGCTGCCGAAGGGGAACACGCCGCCGAAGCTTCTTCCGCTGAACACACGATGGAAGCGGCGGCGGTCGAGGGCGAACACGGCGCTGAGGCAGCGGCTGAAGGCGAACATGAGGCAGCGCATGTCGTCACCCGCGCAACGCTGCTGGCAGAAACGCCAGCTCTCCTTTTCGGCGGCATCAGCGCCGCCGGCTTGATCGGCATCTTCCTGATCATCGGCACAATCGGCAAGTCGGCGCAGTTCCCGCTGCACGTCTGGCTGCCGGACGCGATGGAAGGACCGACGCCGGTCAGCGCGATGATCCATGCCGCCGCGATGGTCTCCGCCGGCGTGTACGCGGTCATCCGCATGTATCCGCTGTTTGAGGCGGGCGGTCATCCGCACGACGGCGTGTTCACGTCGCCGCTGCTGCTGATGGCGGTGGTCGGCGCGGTCACGGCGCTGTTTGCCGCGACGATTGCCGTCGCGCAGAACGACGTGAAGAAGGTACTCGCCTATTCGACCATTTCGCAGCTGGGCTTCATGGTCGCCGCGCTCGGCATCGGCGGCTTCCTGGCGGCTGCCTTCCATCTGATCACCCATGCCTTCTTCAAGGCGCTCCTCTTCATGGCATCCGGCTCGGTCATTCACGGTATGGAGCATGGCGAACACCACGTCCACGCGCACGGTCACGGACACGGCGGCGGACATGGACATGCGGCGCTTCCCGCCGGAGCGGGTGGCGGTCCGCTGGACGCGCGCCTGGAACTGGCGATGGATCATGGTCATGGCGATGCGCATGGCGGCGGACACGGGCACGCGCTGCCCGCCTACGCCGAAGCGCATCACGATCAGGATGAACACGATGCGCACGGGCACGCCTTCGATCCACAGGATATGATGAACATGGGCGGTCTGCGCAGGACCATGCCCGTCACCTTCATCACCTTCCTGATCGGCGGCTTGTCGCTGGCGGGTCTGCCGCTGGTCACGGCGGGCTTCTGGTCGAAGGACGAGATCATCGCCGAAGCCTGGCTCGGCGTCAGCAAAGGCTTCGGTCCACATGCGCTTGTGCTGATCTGCCTGTCGCTGGCAGCCTTCCTGACCGCCTTCTACACCATGCGCCAGCTGGGGCTGACCTTCTGGGGCGAGAACCGCACCGAAGAAGCGGCGCACGCCAGCCTGGGGCGGGGCATCGTCAGCATCGCCATGACCCTGCCGCTGATCATCCTGTCCGTCTTCGCCATCGCCGCCGGTTTCGTCGGCGTGCTGCCCGACTTCCCCATCCTGGGCGGCATCTTCACGCCGGGATACCTGCCGCCGTTCGCCGCCTTCGTCGAAGGGACGCTGAACACATCACCGCCGCATCTGGTCTTCAACAATGTCCCGGTGTTGATCTCCTTCGCGGTCGCGCTCGGCGGCATTTATGTCGGCTGGCTGATGTACTGGCGCAAGCCGCTGCAAGCCGGACAGCCAGACCCGCTGGTCGCCATCCTGGGGACGCCGCTGCATACCACGCTCAAGAACAAGTACTACTTCGACGAGATGTACGTCGTCCTATTCGTCAAGCCGTCGCAGTGGTTCTCGAAGAACGTGGCATATGAGTTCATCGATAAGGGCATTATCGACGGCTTCCTGCACCTGATCGCGCGGGTCTTCACCTGGATCGGCGACTTCATCAAGGTGATGAATTTGTGGCTGATCGACGGCGTGGGCGACGGTGTTCCAGAGCTGATCGGGCGTCTGGGTCATTGGTTCCGGGGCGCACAGACCGGACGCATCCAACAGTACATGCTTCTGGTGCTGGTCGCGGCGCTCCTCATCGGCGTGATCTTCGCGCTGTCATCGGGCGTCCTTCAGGCTGCGCCGTAGCCTACACGGAGCGAAAGACGTATGGAGTTCAACATTCTCGGTATCGATGTCCTTAGTTTTCTGGTCTTCGCCCCGGCGTTCAGCGCGTTGATCGTCCTGCTGCTGCCGCAGAGCAAGCCGCTGGCGCGCTGGCTGGCGCTGGCGCTCTCGACGGTCATCGGCGGGGTGGCGGTGGCGGTCTTCTTCGCCTACAACACGGCGTCGCCAGATTTCCAGTTCACGCTGCAAACCGAATGGTTTCAGCTGCTCGGCTCATCCTGGCACATCGGCATCGACGGCATCAGTGCCTCGATGGTGCTGCTGACCGGCATCCTGACGCCGCTGGCGGTCCTGATCAGCTTCGAAATCGAAGAGCGCGTCAACACCCATATGGCGCTGCTGCTCTTTTTCGAGACCGGGTTGTTCGGCGTATTCGTGGCGCGCGACCTGATGATCTTCTTCCTGTTCTACGAGCTGACGCTGGTTCCGATGTACTTCATCATCGACCAGTGGGGCGGTCCGAACCGGAAGTACGCCTCGAACAAGTTCTTCATCTACTCGATGGGCGGCACGCTCGGTATGCTGCTCGCCACCCAGCTCATGGGCTGGACGGCGGGTACGTTCGACATCGGCGCGCTGACCACTCAGCCGGAATTGTGGATACAGCTCAGCCGACCGGACGGCTTGTTCCTCGGCGTCAGCGTCGAGGTGGTCAAGGCGGCGGCGTTCCTGGGCTTCTTCGTCGCCTTCTGCATCAAGGTCCCGGTCTGGCCCTTCCACACCTGGCTGCCCGACGCGCACAGCGAAGCGCCGACCGCCGGGTCGATGCTGCTGGCGGGCGTCATGCTCAAGCTCGGCGCATACGGCTTCCTGCGTCTGGTGATCCCGCTCTTCCCGGATGTCTGGATCAGCGAATTCAACATCCTGGGCATCACCGGCACGGTCTCCAGCCTGTTCGCCTTCCTGGCGATGCTTGGCATCGTCCTGGGCGCATTCGCCGCCTTCGGTCAAACCGACATCAAGCGGCTGGTCGCCTACAGCTCGGTCAACCACATGGGCTTCGTGGCGATGGGCTTGGCGGTGACGGCGCTGGCATATGCGCAGAACTACTTCAGCGGCACGAGCGAATTCGCGCAGGACGCCATCATCGCCACCAACGGCGCGGTCTTGCAGATGTTCAATCATGGCTTATCCAGCGCCGGCATGTTCTTGCTCGCCGGCGCGATTTATCACAAGACGCACACCCGCGATATGCGCGAGTATGGCGGGCTATGGGTGCGTGCGCCGATTTACGGCGGCATTTTCATCTTCACCAGCATGGCGAGCCTCGGTCTGCCGGGGCTGAACGGCTTCGTCAGCGAATTCCTGGTGGTGCGCGGCACGTGGCCCGTCTACACGGTGCTGACCGTCGTCGCTATGCTCGGTCTGTTGTTCACCGGCGGCTACATCCTGAAGGGCATTCGCGGCGTGCTGCACGGACCCTTCAACCTGCGCTGGCGCGATACGCACCTGGAGATTGACCTGCGGGAGTTTGTGGCGATTGCCCCCCTGGTGGTACTCATGGTCATCACCGGCATCGTCCCGAACTGGATCTTATCGGTCATCAACGCCTCGGTCACGGGCATGTTGAGCAACGGCGGTTGAGGACGCATTTATGGAAGCTATCGGTTTTCCGGTCATCAGTTTGATCATCTTCATCCCTATCGTCGCGGCGGTGATCATCCTGTTCATCCCGCGCGAGCAGGGCGACCTCATCAAGGGGATCGCCATCACGGCGGCGGCGTCGGTGTTCGCGCTCAGTCTGTTCGTCTACCTGAACTACAATGCACGGGTGGACGACATCAGCGCCAACCAGGCAGCGCTGCTCAGCGAAGCGGGACGCGACTCCGAACTGCTTCAACTTAACCTCGCGGTTTCGTCGCAGTCGGCGTCCGTGCTGGCGGGTCAGAGCATGACCGGGACGCAGATGTTCCACGACGGGCTGGCGTTCCAGGAACACGTCGAATGGCTGCCCGCGCTCGGCATCAGCTACCATGTCGGCGTGGATGGGCTGAACGCGCCGATGGTGCTGCTGACCGGCATGGTCGCGGTCGCCGGGGTGCTGGTCTCCTGGCGCATCACCGACCGCACCCGCGAGTTCATGGCGTTCTTCCTGCTGCTGGTGGCGGGCGTGTACGGCGTCTTCGTTGCCATCGACATGTTTCTGCTCTTCTTCTTCTACGAACTCGCCATCTTCCCGATGTACCTGCTGATCGCCACCTGGGGGTGGGTGCAGCTTCGCGAATATGCGGCGATGAAGCTGACGCTGTATATCCTGATCGGTTCGGTGGTCGCGCTGGTCGGCGTGATTGCTATGGTGCTGGTGGCGCAGAATTACTTCCTGAACGAGGGCGCGGCAGTCTTTGCGACGGCGAAAGACGCCGGCATCCTGCCGCAGAGCGCCAGCGAACTCAGCTTTAGCATGACGCAGATCACGCTGGCGGCGGAAAACGGCGCCTATAACGTCGGCGGGTACGCCGGCGTCGAGACGCTGACTTTCGCCAAGCTGTGGTTCCCCTTCATCTTCATCGGCTTCGGCGTACTCGCCGGCATCTTCCCGTTCCACAATTGGAGTCCGGATGGACACGTCGCCGCCCCGACGGCGGTGTCGATGATCCACGCCGGCGTGCTGATGAAGCTCGGCGCGTATGCCGCGCTGCGGTCGGGCGTGCAGCTCCTGCCGCAGGGCGCGGAGGTGCATCTGCCCTGGATCGTCTTCCTGACGCTGGTCAACGTGGTATACGGCGCGTTCATCGCCTTCCGCCAGCGCGACTTCAAGTACGTCATCGGCTTCTCTTCGGTCAGCCACATGGGGCTGGTCAGCATGGGCTTCGCGACCATGAACCTGACCGGTATGACCGGCGCGGGCTTGCAGATGTTCAGTCACGGTGCGATGACGGCGCTCTTCTTCGGCTGTGTCGGCATGGTCTACGACCGGGCGCACACACGTGACATCCCCTCGCTCGGCGGTTTCATCAAGATCATGCCCTGGGTCGGCTTCGCCTTCATCGTCGGCGGTCTGACCAGCATGGGTATGCCTGGCTTGAGCGGCTTCATCTCGGAATTTCCGATCTTCCAGGGGATGTGGCGCGCCAGCGAATCGATCAATCTGTCGCTGGGACCGTTCAATCTCTCGAACTACTACTCGATCATGGTGATCATCGCGGCGCTGGGCATCATCATCACGGCGGCATATGTGCTGCGGGTCACCAGTCAGGTGTTTTTTGGCGAGTTCGACCGCCAGAAATACCCGGATGTCGATGACATCACCGTCCGTGAACGCTTCGTGCTGATTTTCCTCGGCACGCCGCTGGTCTTGATCGGAACGCTGCCGTTCATCATGGCGCCCATGCTGGAGACCGGGCTGCGTCCGGTACTCGCGCTGCTGGGAGGGGCATAACCCACTATGGAATTCAATTTCCTGCAAAGCCTGCCTGCCATCGCCCCGGAGATCGGCTTGACCGTCATGGCGGTCGTCGTCCTCCTGCTCGATGTCTACCTGCCGGAAAGCAAGCGGCGGAATGTCGGTTTCGTCGCCGGGTTCGGCATGCTGGCGACGGCGGCGGCATATTTTCTCCTGTGGGCGCCAACGCCTGAGACGCAGGGCTTGTACTGGGGCGGCAACATCCGTCACGATACGCTGGCGGAGATCTTCAAGATCATGGTGCTGATCGCCGGCGCAATCACCTGTTTCATCGGGGTCGATGCCAAAAGTCTGGCGCGGCGCGGCGAATTCTTCCTGATCATCATCGTCAGCTCGCTGGGCGCGACGCTGATGGCGGGCGCGACGGACCTGATCATGGTCATCCTGGCGCTGGAGACGACGACCATCCCGCTCTACGTCCTCGCCGCCTTCCGCCGTGACGACAAGCGCAGCGCTGAATCGGGCATGAAGTATTTTCTGTTCGGTTCGTTCGCCTCGGCGATCCTGCTCTACGGCATCAGCCTGCTGTACGGGTTCACCGGGCACACCAACCTTTACGACATCGCCGCTTTCCTGAGTACCGCAGCGTTTTCCAGCAACGCTGCGCCGGTGATGATCAGTATCGCGCTGATCATCACCGGCTTCGGCTTCAAGATCAGCGCTGTGCCCTTTCACTTCTGGACGCCAGATGTTTACGAAGGCGCGCCTACGCCGGTGACGGCGTTCCTGAGCGTCGCCAGCAAAGCCGCCAGCTTCTCGCTGCTGGTGCGCTTCTTCCTGGCGGTCTTCCCGTTAGGCTTGGTGATCGACGGACTGACGATCAGCAGCTTCTGGATGCAGACCGTCGCCGTGCTGGCGATTGTCTCGATGACCTTCGGCAACCTGATCGCGCTGTGGCAGAAGAATATCAAGCGCATGCTAGCATATTCCAGCATCGCCCAGGCGGGCTACATCCTGATGGGCGTCGCCGCGCTGAGTACCGAAAGCGGCACAAGCGTCGCCGCCATCGGGTTCTATCTGTTCATGTACACCTTCACCAACCTGCTGGCGTTCGGGGTGATCGTCTACTTCAGCGAGGCGACGGGTAGCGAGAACATCCGCGATCTCGCCGGGCTGAGCCGGCGCAACCCGATGCTGGCGCTGGCGTTCACCATCGCCCTGCTGTCGCTGGCGGGCATTCCGCCGGCAGCCGGCTTCTTCGGCAAGTTCTTCCTGTTTCAGGCGGCGGTCGAAGCTAACCTGACCTGGCTGGCGATCATCGGCGTGCTGAATGCGATTGTGGCGCTGTACTACTACCTGGTTGTCATCAAGGTGATGTACGTCGATCACGGCGACTATGAAGAGATGGAAATCCCGGTCTCGCGGGCGGGCGGGGCGGTGCTGGCGGTCGCTTCGCTGGCGGTCGTGCTGCTCGGAACCATCCTGACCACACCCTTCTTCGAGTGGGCGGCGCGCGGCGCGGAAGCGCTGTTCCGCATCGTGCAGGGGTAAACGCTCCAGAGGGGAGACCTGCCAGGGCGACCCACCGGGTCGCCCCCACGGGCAGGCGGGAGGAGGCAGAAAGGCGGGAGGAGATTCATTTTTTGCTTTGAGCTTTATTTGTGATAGAATGCGCGAACTATCGAATGCTGAGCGAACATGACCATAGGCAGTCCGCCGCCCAACCCGACCCGCCCACCTGACGAGCCGATCACGCGCGCTGCCAACCTCGGTTATGCGGCGATTGCCGGACAGGCGGGCTGCTTCACCATCGCGATCATCATCATCGCGCTTCTGGTGGGCATCTGGCTTGACGCGCGGGCAGGGACGCGGGGACCGTTCACCATCGGTTTGCTGCTCTTCAGCATTCCATTCAGTTTATTTGTGATGGTGCGCATTGCGTTGGGGGCAGTTGGCAACATCCGTCCCCCAAAGAATGAAACGCGGCACGGAACACACGGTACAGAGGAGGAGAATCGTTGAACCAACGCGGTCTGATTTATCGGAACAAAGGAGCGCCCGCATGAACGCGACATCGCGCGGTTTCATCGTGTTCCTGATCCTCATCGCCTTTCTGGTCGTCTGTGCGGTGATCACCTTCGTCGTGATGCCCGGTTTGAACGTCGGCGTCGCCATCCCGGTGATCATGGTTCCGGGCGAACCGTATGACCCGACTCTGCCGGTCGAGTCCTTCCGCTGGACGAACACCCTGACGGCGACGGCGCTGGCGAGCATCGCCACCATCGTCTTCGCCCTGCTGGCGTGGCGTTCCTCGAAGGGCTGGACGAAGCAGGTCCCCGGTCGCTTCCAGGCGTGGGTCGAACTGCTGGGCGGTTTCCTTTACGGGCAGGCGAAGCAGATGGCGGGCAAGAACGCCCGCACCCTCTTCCCCCTGGTCGCTTCGATTTTCGTCTTCCTGCTGGCGGTCAACTGGATGAAGCTGATGCCGGGCGTGGAAAGCGTCGGCGTCCTGCACTGCGCTGAAGAGGGCTTCAACGGCTATCCGATGGTGCAGATTGGCGGCGGCGCATATCAGCTTTACGTCGATGCCCCGCTGAACGGTGGCAGTGGGACCACCCACGAAGAGTACGAGAACTGCGAACACTACAAGCATGATGCGTCGCTGAAACCGGCTCAGGAACAGATCGACTCTGTCGCCGCCACCCTGGCGGAAGAAGAAGCCCATCTGGTCGAGACGATGACGGCGGAAGGCACGGCTCAGGAAGAGATCGACGCGGCGGTGGCGACGCTCCGGTTGGAGATGACCGAGCAGCTCTACGCCCACGCTTCCTACGGGCTTCCGGCGGAAGACCTGAAGGCGGGTGCGGTCCCCTACAAGTTCGTCGTCACGCCTTACGTGCGCGGCGCGTCCACCGACCTGAACCTGACCATCGGCATGGCGCTGATCTCGGTCGTCGCCATCCAGGTCTTCGGCGTCATCGGGCAGGGACCGAACTACTTCCAGAAGTACATCAACCTGCGCGCGCTGGGCAACATGAGCAAGAAGCCGCTGGGGGCGATTGACTTCATCGTCGGTCTCATCGAGATCATCTCTGAGATCGGCAAGATTATCAGTCTTGCCTTCCGTCTTTTCGGCAACATGTTCGCGGGCGGCATCCTGCTGATCGTCATGGCGTTCCTGGTGGCGATGATCGTCCCGGCGCTGTTCATCGGTCTGGAACTGATCGTGACGACCATCCAGGCGTACGTGTTCGCCGTGCTGACGCTGGTCTTCTCCGCTCAGGCAATGGAAGGTCACGGCGGCGACGAGCATCATGACGACGCGCATGAAGCGGCGCATGAGGCGGCGCACTAAACAGCGCAAAACACTGGTCTGCGCTGCGCCGGCATGATGCCAACACGCCAGACCTCACCAACTGGGTCAACTCTGCAAGTCGAGATAACATAAAACGGGGAGAGATATAACAGATGGAACTCGAAAACGGTCTGAAGGCAATCGGCGCGGGTCTCGCGATGGTCGGCGCATTTGGTCCTGGTATCGGCATCGGTCTGCTGGTGCAGGGCGCGATGCAGGGTATCGGGCGCAATCCCGACGCTGCCAACACCATCCAGACGAACATGATCCTTGGCATCGTGTTCACTGAAGCTATCGCGATTTACGCGCTCGTCGTCGCGCTCATCATCCTGTTCGTGCTCTAGCGCGTACAAGGAGCGAGTCTCATGCAGAAACGTGCAACCCTCATACGGGTGATCCTGGCGCTGGCGCTGGTCCTCAGCTTGGCGCTGAGCTTCACCGCTTCCGCCCAAGAAGGCGCTGGCGAAGCGACGGCGGCGGAAGCGGAACATAGTGAAGCCGCCCCCGCCGAAGGCGAAGCGGCTGCCGCCGAGGCATCCACCAACCCGCTCGTGCCGCTCGGCATCAACACCGGCTTTCTGCTGGCGCAGATCGTCAACTTCCTGCTCATCTTCGTTCTACTGAGCCGACTGGTTTGGGGACCGCTGATGAACATGCTGGACAACCGCGCGACGACCGTCCAGAAGGGTCTGGAAGATGCCGCCGAAGCGGCGCGCGCCCGTCGTGACGCCGAAGCCGATGCCGACAAGGTGCTGGCGGCGGCGCGGGCGGAAGCGGCGCGCATCGTCGAAGAAGCGCGCGGTCGCGGTGAAGAAGTGGCGCGCGGCGTCGAAACCGAAGCCCGCAGCGAAGCCGACTCCATCCGCGCCGATGCCCGCTCCCGCTCGGAAGACGAGCGCAACCGGCAGCTTGCCGACCTGCGCGGTCAGGTCGTGGCGATTGCGGCGGCGATGTCCCAGCGCATCATCGGCGAGACGCTCGACGAGAAGCGTCAGTCTGCGCTGATCAGCGACTTCTTCGCCAAGGTCCCGGATGCAGCCAAGGCGCTCGGCGGCAGCGTCGAGGTCGTCAGCGCCATGCCCTTGAGCGATGCCGAACAGTCGTCGGTCAAGAAGCAGGTGAAAGCCGACAACCTGACCTTCGTCGTCGATCCGTCGATCCTCGGCGGGCTGATCCTGCGCAGCGAAGAGCGCGTGGTCGATGGCAGCGTCCGCAGCAACCTGAGCAGCATGGTCGGCTCGCTGCGCTAAGCGCCAGCCGCCCGAACAACAGTCTCATCAAGAGGACGGTCCCGCGACCGTCCTTTTTTGATCCACCGCACGGGGCGCTGCGCTGCCGAGTATAATCGTGGTACGCTTGCCCGCCGACCTGTGCGGCAGCGCTCCTGGTTCTATCAGAAATCAGCGAGTTTCGCCCATGCCAACGCTAAAACAACTCCTCTCCGCTCTGCCTCAGCAGCACGCGCTTACGGGCGGCGACGGCGCATCGATCACTGCGCCGGTGGTCGAATCTGCCGACGAGGTGCAGCCTGGCGGCGTGTTCGTCGCTCGCCCCGGCGCGTCGGTCGATGGACACGACTTCATCGTCCGCGCCGTCGAACGCGGGGCGGCGGCGGTGATCGGGCAGCGCGACTCGGCGGCGCTAGCCAGCCTGCCCGTGCCCTACGTGCGCGTCGAGAACGCGATGGAGGCGGTTGGCTGGCTGGCGTCGGCTTATCATGGTCACCCATCACGCCGTCTGGCGGTGATCGGAGTCACCGGCACGGACGGAAAGACCACTACCAGCACCATCCTGCACAGCATCATGCAGGCGGCAACCGGCGGCAGATGCGGACTGATCAGCACGGTCAGCGCCGTGATCGGCGACGAGACGCTCGACACCGGGCTGCATGTCACGACGCCGGGCGCGCCGTTCGTCCATGCCCTGCTGGCGCGGATGGCTGCCGCCGGGCTGACGCACGTCGTCCTGGAGATGACCAGTCACGGGCTGGCGCAGGGGCGGCTGAACGGCGTGGCGGTCGATGCCGCCGTGCTGACCAACGTCACCCACGAACATCTGGATTATCACGGGACGTTCGAGGCGTATCGCGCCGCCAAGGGGCGGCTGTTCGCCATGCTCGACGAGTCGGCACGCAAGGCGAATACGCGCAAACTGGCGGTGATCAACGCCGACGACCCCAGCGCCGACTATTTCGCCGCTTTTCCCAGCGAGGCACGCCTGACCTACGGACTGGACCACCCCGCCGACGTGCGCGGCTCGGATGTGATCCACCGCCCCGGTTACACGCAGTTTGTGGCGCGGGGGCAGGGCATCGACGGTACGTTTCATCTGCCGTTGGTCGGCAGCTACAACGTGCGCAACGCCCTGGCGGCGATCACGACGGCGCGTGGGCTGGGCGTGCCGCGCGAGATGCTGCAAAAAGGGCTGGTCGCCACGCCGCCGATTCCCGGACGCATGGAGCGCATCGACGCCGGGCAGGCGTATCTGGCGGTGGTCGATTTTGCTCACACCCCAACGCGCTGGCGGCGGCGCTGCGCGCTG
>JABWBO010000095.1 GCA_013360465.1 Anaerolineae bacterium
CCGTTTCGCTGCGCTCAACCGCCCCTCTCCAATTGGAGAGGGGCAGGGGGTGAGGTTGGGGTGAGGTTGTGTGAAAACCGGCTTTGCAGACACGCTCTTGGAACAGCCTAAGCGTCAGCCCGCCGCGACGCCCATCTCTGCCAGCATCACCCGCAGAGTCTCCACCGGCAGCCCGACCACATTGGTGTAGCTGCCGTCGATCTGCGCCACCGGGGCGAACTGCTCGTGCTGGATGGCATAGCCGCCGGCTTTGTCGAACGGGTCGCCGGTGGCAATATAGGAGGCGATCTCCTCGTCGCTGTAGCCGCGCATGATCACCTGCGTGCGCGTCAGCCGGGTGCGCCGCCGGCTTCCCGCACCGTCGATTTTCAGCAGGGTGATCGCCGTGCAGACGACATGCATCGTCCCGCGCAGCCGCTCCAGCATGGCACGGGCATCGGCAGCATCGACCGGCTTGCCGAGGATGTCGCCATCCAGCATCACGCCGATGGTATCGGCGGCAACGACCACGATGGTATCTGCCGCCAGCACCAGGCGGTCCCCCTCCAGGCGCGCAGCGACGGCGTCGGCTTTCTCCTGGCTCAGGCGGGCGACGTAATCATAAGGGTTTTCGCCGGGGCGCTGCGTCTCGTCGATGTCGGGCTTGATGACGGTGAAGGTCACGCCGAGCGCGCCGAGGATCTCCCGGCGTCGCGGCGACCCGGAGGCGAGGATGACGTTGGTCATGGGGCGTCTTTCTCTCATCAGACGACGCAGCCGCCGTCCGTTTCACCGGCGGGTCCGTGCGCCGATCAGGAGGATAGCGTTTTCCCCTTCTCCGCCGGGAGAAGGGGATCGGGGATGCGGTCCGAACGGCGCTTACGCGCGGTCCAGGCTGTCTTCGTCCTCGTCTTCGTAGCCGTCCCAATCCTCGTCTTCGTCCCAGTCGGAATGGGCGTGCCCGTGTTCGATCTCTTCTTCGGTGGCGTCGCGGACTCCTCTGACGACCACGTCGTAGGTCAGGGTCTTGCCGGCGAGCGGCGGATTGAAATCCAGGACGACCACGTCCTTGCGGATCTCCTGCACTTCGGCGGTGTACGAATAGCCGTCTTCGTCCTCAACCTCGACGATCATGCCGACTTCGAGTTCGGCGACGTTCGGGATATCGCTCTTGTCGATCTCTTCGATGTCCTCTTCGTCGTAATCGCCATAAGCGTCTTCCGGCGGGAGGGTGATGCTGAACGAATCGCCGATCTTCTTGCCGGTCAGCGCGGTTTCCAGACCGGGCAGGATTTCACCGACACCGTGCAGGTACTCCATCAGATCATCGGCATCCGTCCGAGCGATTTCTTCACCATCGACCGTCAGCACATATTCGATGCTGACGACCTTACCATCTGCAATCTGCATGGGTTTGTTGCACTCCATAAAAAAGACCCGCCGAATCTGGGGTCGTATGCGCCCATAGTATACGAGAGTTGGGGTATTTTGTAGTCCGATTTTCGAGGGGGACTCAGCGCCCCAGCAGGACCAGGTTGGCGAAATTGGCGCTCAGCACCCGCCGTCCCACCTGGGCAAAATGCACCTCGACATCTTCATCTTCGCCGACGCGCGTGCTGTTGAGGACCACCCCTTCGCCGAATTTGGCATGGAAGACCCGCACCCCCGGCGGATACTTCAGCGTCGGAGTCGGGCGGGGCGGCGGGGCTTTCGAGCGGTCGCGCGGAGCCGCCTGCATATCGCGCAGCTTCTGCTCGAAGGAAATGACGTTGTTCGGTTCGCGCTCCCAGCGGGTCGCCTGTTCCAGCGCCGTCTGCTCGCGCATCTTCTTGACGCGGAACCAGTTGCCCTCGGTCAGCGCCGCCGGGATGTCGCCCAGGAAGCGCGACGGTTCAGCGAGCATACTGTCGCCATACAGGCTGCGGCGGAAGGCGTAAGACAGGTAGAGGCGTTCGCGCGCCCGCGTGACGCCGACGTAGAGCAGGCGGCGCTCTTCCGCCATCGCCTCTGGCTCGGTGATGCTGCGCGAATGGGGCAGCAAGCCGTCCTCGACGCCGGTGATCAGCACGACGGGGTATTCCAACCCTTTCGCCGCGTGCAGCGTCAGCAGGGTGATGCCGTTCTTGGTCACGTCCAGCGAGTCGATCTCGGCGACCAGCGCTGTCTCTTCCAGGAAATCGCGCAGGAAGAGGTGACTCTTCTCCTTCATCACGGCGCGCAGCTGCGCCAGGTTCTGCATACGCTCTTCGTTCTCTTCCGGCGTATCGCTGATCTCGCGCAGGTAAGCGGCATAGCCGATCTGCCCGGTGATGTCGTCGAACAGCGCCTCCAGGGTGCTGCCTTCGGCTTCGACGAACGCCTGCCAGGCTTCGACCTGCCGGGCGAATTCAGCGAACGCCTTCGCCGCTCGCCCGCTGAAGGGCACGGCAGCGCCGCCGGCGATCTCATGCAGCGCCCGCGCCACGCTCCAGCCCTGGTCCGCCGCCCACATCTTGAAGGCTGCCAGGGTCTTGTCGCCGATGCCGCGCCCCGGCACGTTGACGATGCGGTCGAAGCTGACGGACTCGTTGGGGTTGTTGATCACCCGCAGATAGGCGACCAAATCGCGCACCTCGCGCCGTTTGTAGAAGCCCACGCCGCCCACCAGTTTGTACGGGATGTTGTACTGCACGCAGGCGTCTTCAAAGGGGCGGGACTGGGCGTTGGTGCGGTACATGACGGCGAAATCACGGAAGGCATAGCCGTCGCTGCGCATCAGCGCGCGGATCGTCTCGGCGGCGAACTGCGCCTCGTCCGCCTCGGTATAGACCTCCTGGACAATCACCTTGGGACCTTCGCCCAGGTCGGTGAACAGGTGCTTGGGAGTGCGCTTGGTGTTCTTGTCGATGACCGCCCGCGCCACGTCCAGCACATTCTGAGTGCTGCGGTAGTTCTGCTCCAGCAGGACGACCTCCGCGCCGGGGTAATCGCGCCGGAACGCCATGACGTTGCGATAATCCGCCCCGCGAAAAGCGTAGATGCCCTGGTCCTCGTCGCCGACGACGAAGATGTTCAGCTGCGGCGCGCCGAACAGCCGCACCAGTTCGTACTGGGCGGTGTTGGTATCCTGGAACTCGTCCACCAGGACATAGGCGAAGCGGCGCTGGTATTTTTCCCGTACGACCTCATCGTCGCGCAGCAGCAGGACGGTCTGCATCAGCAGATCGTCGAAATCCATCGCCTCGCTGTTGACGAGCACCTGCTGGTAGAGCGGGTAGACGCGGGCGACGATCTCGCCGAAATAGTCGCTGCGCGGCATGTCGTTCGGCAGGATCAGTTCATTCTTTGCCTGGCTGATGGCGTTCAGCACCGCGCCTGGCTTGAAGCGCTTCATGTCGAGGTTGAGCTGGCTCATCACCCCTTTGACGACCGACGCCTGCTCGTCGGTGTCGTAGATGGCGTAGTTGCGCCCGAACGGGGTGCGGTCGGCTTCGACGCGCAGCAGCTTGGCGCAGATGGCGTGGAATGTGCCGATGGTCAAGCCGTCCATCCGTCCGCCGAGCAGCCCCTCCACCCGTTCGCGCATCTCCCCCGCCGCCTTGTTGGTGAAGGTCACGGAGAGCAGGTTGTAGGGGGGGATGCCGCGCTCGCGGATCAGGTAGGCGATGCGGTGCGTGAGTACGCGCGTCTTACCGCTGCCCGGTCCTGCCAGCACCAGCACGGGACCATCCCCCGCCGTCACCGCCTGCCGCTGTTGGGGATTGAGGATGTCGAGGTGATCGCCTGCCATGCCGCTTCCTAAAAGGACTCGCCGAACGGAATTTCGGCTATTGTAGCAGATTTGTTCTTCGGCGCTGTCCCGGCATAATATACTTGTCGAATAGGGGTAGTGTGTGAGGCTGCATCATGGCGCTGCCAAAACCGAAGATCACGCCGCAAGAGTACCTCGCCTTCGAGCGCGAGGCGGAGATCAAGCACGAATTCCTGGATGGCGAAATCTACGCCATGACCGGGGCGAGTCAAACGCACATCGTCATCAACTGGAATATCACCAATACCCTGGGTCCTCAGCTTCGCCGCAAAGGCTGCCGGGGCTACGGCAGCGATCTGCGCGTGCGCGTCGGCTACAACGCCTTCTTCTATCCCGACCTGACCGTCGTCTGCGGCGCGCCGCTGTTCGACGCCGGAACCGGCGCGGCGACGCTGCTCAACCCCACCTGCATTATCGAGATTCTCTCGCCATCTACCGAGCAGTATGACCGGGGTGCGAAGTTCCTGCGCTACCAGCAGATCGACTCGCTGGCGCAGCTGGTGTTCGTCAACCAGGGGATGCCGCTGATCGAGTGCTACACCCGGCAGGACCCCGGCGGCTGGCTGTACACCACTGCCGCCGGCTTGGAAGCGACCCTGCCGCTGGAATCGGTGGGGTGCGCGCTGCGCCTCAGCGAGGTCTACGAAGAGGTGGCGCTGGGACCCCTGCCCGGCGAAGAAGAAAGCGGGTAGACAATCGGCGTATGTGCCGGGCTAATAGGTGGGCAGGTCTGCCGGCAGGAAAGAGTGGACCGCGCATCCGCTTGGCGACCACCGCGCCGGCGTTATAATCCTCCGCAATCCGCGCCCCCTTCTAAAAAGGAAATACTGCTTATGCCGCCCATTACCGTTCAAGACCTGAAAATCATCGTCACTCAGCCGCTCACCCCCCACCAGCGCATGATCGTCGTCAAACTCATCACCTCCGAGCCGGGCTTGTACGGTCTGGGCTGCGCCACCTTCACCCAGAGCTACCACTCGGTGGTGGCGGCGCTGGAACAGCACATCAAACCCTTCCTGATCGGGCGCGATGTCAGCCGCATCGAGGACATCTGGCAGATGGCGTGGGTCAACGCCTACTGGCGCAACGGTCCGGTCCTCAACAACGCCCTCTCCGGCGTCGATATCGCGCTGTGGGACATCAAGGGCAAACTGGCGAACATGCCTGTCTACCAGCTGCTCGGCGGCAAATGCCGCGAAGCCGCCGCCGTCTACGTCCACGCCGACGGACGCAACCCGCAGGAAGTGATCGACAACGCGCGGGCGTTCATGGACCAGGGCTACCGCTACGTCCGCCTGCAAATGGGCGGTTATGGCGGCAAGGACGCCCGCGACGTGCGCCCGCCGAGCAGCCCCCTCGGCGCGTACTATGACGCCCGCGAATACACCCGCCGCATGGTCGGCATGCTGGAAAAGGCGCGGGCGGCGCTTGGTGCGGAGATGGAAATCCTGCACGACATCCACGAGCGCCTGTCGCCCATCGACGCCCTCAACTTCGCCAAAGCCGTCGAGCCGCTGAATCTGTTCTTCCTGGAAGACGCCCTCGCCCCGGAAGACATCGAGTGGTTCGCCCACATCCGCGCGCAGTGCGCCACCCCCCTGGCGATGGGCGAGCTGTTCAACCACCCGCAGGAGTGGCGCTGGCTGATCGAGCGGCGGCTGATCGACTTCCTGCGTATGCACATCAGCCAGATCGGCGGGCTGACGCCGGCGCGCAATGCGGCGATTCACGGGGCGATCTACGGCATCCGCACCGCCTGGCACGGACCGGGCGACGTGTCGCCGGTCGGACACGCTGCCAATCTGCACCTCGACCTGTGGGCACCCAACTTCGGCATCCAGGAATGGTGCCGCTTCCCCGAAATCGTCTACGAGATCTTCCCCGGCTGCCCGGAAGTACGCGACGGCTACATGTTCTCGAACGACAAACCCGGCTTCGGCGTGGATATCGACGAGGCGCTGGCGGCGAAATATCCGCCCACCGACGAAGTCTTGCAGTGGACGCAGACCCGCCTGCCCGACGGCAGCCCGGCGCGTCCTTAGTGCGTGTTATGAACTTCTCTGCCCTCAACCCCCCAGCCCCCTTCTCCCACAAAAACAGGGCGAAGGGGGGGCAAGTCCCCTCGCCTCCTTCGGATCACCTATGATCACCTCATCCTTGACCCTACCATCAAGATACAAGAGGTGAGGGGAAACTCGCGCCGCAAAGGCGGCGAAAGCGCGCCGGGGGGATCAGACGGTATCGGGGAAGAAGCGGCGGACGGGCACGGCGAAGCCGGGCAGCAGATCGCCAAAGCTCAGCACGTCGTCACCGGTCAGCAGGGCTTCGCTGCCATCGGCGGCATAGGTCTCGATGGCGCGCTGCGCCGGCAGCACGTTGACGGCGTATTTCGCGCCGTTGGCGATGTAGAAGCGCGCTTTTTCGCGCATCATTCGCAGGCTGTCATCCGGCGACTGCACCTCAATGCAGATGTCCGGGAGATAGTCGGCTGTGCCATAGGTTTCGATGGGACGCTTCCCCAATACCACCGACACGTCGGGGATGCGGTCGTTTCCGGCATCCCCGGTCGGGCGGTGGCGCGCCTCGACCGCGACCTGCGCTTCCCTTTCAGGATGCGCCTCGAAATAGACCATCATCAGGTGGACGAACTTCGCCGAAATGATGCCGTGTTCGCGGGTGGGCATGGTCTTCTCGCTGATCTCCCCGTCGATGAGTTCGAAGCGGCGGTCACGGTTTTCGGGGCGGGCGAGAAATGCCTCGAACTGATCGATGCTGATGGGCGCTTCGCGCGTCGTCATGGTCGCTCGTCCTCACTGCTCTCTCGCCATCATTATATCCCGCTTCTCTGGCGCAGGCGCGCCGCCCTCGCGCTATAATTGAAATCATCAGACTCGATCAAGGTTAGCCAAGATGAAGCGCCCTCACCCTGATGCAGCGGCACACCCCTTTGATTCGCTGCGCCGCGCCCTGCTCGGTTCGGAAAATACCCTGCTGTTCATCCTGGCGGTCGCCGTTGGTCTGGCGACCGGGGCGGGCATCTGGCTGTTCCGCCTGGGAATCGACCTGGCGCACCACCTCTTTCAGGACATGCTGGCGCGCGATCTGCTCGGTCCCGTCCTGGGCGGCGCGGGCATCGTCGTGACGCTGACCCTGGTCGGGGCGCTGGTCGGGGCGATCATGGCGCGTTTCATCGGCGAAGAACGGCATCACGGCGTCGCCGGCGTCATGGAATCGGTCGCCTACGGCGGCGGCAGACTGCGCTATGCCCGAATGCCCTTCAAGGCGCTCGCCTCGGTACTCTCCATCGGCGGCGGGGCGTCCGTCGGACCGGAAGACCCCAGCGTACAGATCGGCGCCAACCTCGGCTCATTTCTTGCCCAGCGGCTGCATCTGACGCCGGAGCGCGTTCGCCTGCTGGTGGCGGCGGGCGGCGCAAGCGCCATCGCGGCGGCGTTCGGCGCCCCCATCGCCGGGGTCTTTTTCGCCCTGGAAGTGCTGCTCAACGGCGAATTCCAGACCAGTTCCTTCGGGCTGGTCGTCCTTTCGGCGGTGGTCTCGACCGTCTTCATGCAGAGCGTCGGAGAAGGCGAGGCGGAATTCGGCGCGCTTCAGGTTTCGCTCGGCTCGGTGGCGGAAATACCGATCTACGCCCTGCTGGGGCTGGCGGTCGCGCCGGCAGCGGCGCTGTTCATCCGCACCGTCTACTGGCAGCACGATCTGTGGCATCGGCTGCATGACCGCCTGCCGCGTCCGGCGCGGACGGCGCTCGCCGGCGCGCTGGTCGGGGTCGTCGGACTCTTCCTGCCGCAGATCATGGGCGCGGGGCGCGAGACCATGTCCGAGGTGCTGAACACGCCAGGGGGCGATTTCACCGTGCCGCTGCTGCTCCTGCTGGCGGGAGCGAAGCTGCTGATGACCAGCGCCAGCGTCGCCGGCGGCTTCGTCGGCGGGCTGTTCGCGCCGTCGCTGTTCGTCGGCACGATGCTCGGCGGGGCATTCGGACGGCTGGCGCACGATCTGCTGCCCAATGCCGGGCTGAGCGACCCGCAGGTATTCGCCATCGCCGGCATGGCGGCGGCGATGTCCGGCGTCATCCGCGCGCCGATCACGGCGATCCTGATGGTCTTCGAGCTGACCAATGATTACCGGCTGATCCTGCCGATCATGCTGGCGGCGGTGGTCTGCCTGTTCGTAGCAGATCGCCTCGCGCCGCTGGGAGGCGTGTATGCCTACGCTCTGGCGCGCAAAGGAGTCTTTATCAAGCAGGGGCGCGACATCGACGTGCTGGGCGATCTGAATGTGTTGGATGCCATGATGACGCCCGCGCCGTGCATTCATTACAGCCGGTCGCTAGTCGATCTGCGCGACGCCCTGCGCGAAAGCGGCGTGCATGGCATGTGCGTGGTGGATGATCGGGGCATGCTGGCGGGCGTCGTCACCCTGTCGGATTTGCAGGCGGCGTATGATTCCGGCAGGCGCGAGGGCAAGGTCGCCGACATCGCCGTGCGCGACGTGGCAACCACCACGCCCGACGAGACGCTGTGGACGGCGGTGCGGCGCATGGGACAGCGCGACGTCGGACGGTTGCCCGTGCTGGAATCGCCGGCGGTGCGCCGCCCGATCGGCATCCTGCGCCGCAGCGATGTGATGCGCGCCTATAACCGTGCCATCACCCGGCGCATCGAGGAGCAGCATAACGCCGAGCGGATGCGGCTGCACACGCTGACCGGCGCGCACGTCGTCGATCTGCTGGTGCGCCCCGGCGCGCCGGTCGCCGGCAAGCAGGTCAAAGCGGTGAAATGGCCCGCCGAAAGCTCGCTGGCGGCGATCCGCCGGGGTGAGAAGCTGATCGTCCCGCACGGCAGCACGGAGATCAGGCTGTGGGATACCCTGACGCTGGTCACTGACCCGGAAGAAGAGGCGAAGCTGGAACGCCTCACCGGTCAGCCGCGTACCTGAGCGCTCCAAGCGGCTCGCCGATCACCGCTGACCCGCGATCTCTTCCACCTCTGACGAGACGATGACGAAATCGAACGGGAGCGCGCCAAAGCCGATGCGCGCCGCGAGTTCCCGCGCCCGGCTCTCGTCGAAATCGCCGCTGATCATCACCTCCGCGCCGATCGCGCTGTTGATGACCGGCTCGGCGATGACCTGATCATCCACCCGCACCGCCAGCACGTCGCCGATGTGATCGCGGGTGTAGCGCATCATCGCCTCGCCGCCCGCCGGAGTCAGGGTGATCAACACCGCCCAACCGCCGAAGGTATCCGACTGCGCTTTGGCGCTGAGGATGTCGGCGCTGCCGATGACCGCTTCGCCGCCGGCGGCATCGACGAATTCGACCCCGCCGCGCATCGTCAGGACCGGGTAGACCTCAGACGGCTCGTAGTCGGGGGGCAGGCGCACCACCACCCCCTCCGCCAGGACTTCCGTCTGCGCGCCGCTGTAGCCGAGCGCGCTCAGCCGCGCCCCGATCACCTCCGCCGCTGCCTCCAGGTCGGCGGCGCTGTACTCGCTGACCACCGGCTGAAGCGTGTAGCGCGTCATCTGCATGGCGGGAGTCGACTGCTGCATGGGACCGGAGGTCGCCCCGGTGAACAGCAGCAGCAGCGCGCTGATTATCTCCAGCAGGCGTTCAAAACAGGTGGGCTGCACTTCCACCATCTCACTTCACCCGGATCATCCGACGATGGGCAATGCCCGGCGGCAGTTTCAGATTGTGCGCCAGCACGGCGCGGTTGTAGCGCGCGATCTCGGCGCGCAGCGCCGGCGTGAGCGCCCCCGAATCCTGCTGTGCCTTCAGACGCGCGTAATCTTTTTCCAGCGTCTTGCCCTCTTCGATCCACGCCGGGGCGAGATCGTTATCCTTCAAAAGCTTGTGCGCCATGCGCAGCGCTTCCGGCGTGTGGGCGTCGTCGGACGGTTTCAGGCGTCTGCCCGCGCCGGGCAGGTCGTCGAACTTGCCCTCCTGCATGGCGCGCTTCATGATGTCGTCGATCACGTCAGGCACGGCTGCGCCTCACGGCACGCGAAACGTGGACTGCACCCGCCCGTTGCGGTCGCTCAGCGTGAGGGTGTCGCCCGGTTCCAGCACGGCGGCGTCGCGGTCCCAGAAAAGGGCGATGGCGGTGTCGTCGCCGACGCGCGTGAAGACCGTCACCAGCCCGCCCTGGAAGAGGCGCTGCTCCGGGAAGGTATAGGTGCTGCCCTGTCCGTCGCGCAGCGTCCAGCCATTGAGGTCGATGACCGCGCCGTTGTTGCGGATTTCGATGCCCTCCGAGGTGAGCGCGCCGGGGCTGACCACCCGGACGATCTCCACCTGGGCGTTGACCGCCGTCGCCGGCAGGGTGGCGGTCGGCGTGCTGCTGGGCATAGGCGACTGGCTCGGCGTGAAGGTAGCGGTCGGCGGCGTGCCGGAAGGCGACGGCGTTGTCGATGGGGTGAGCGCGCCGGCTTGGGTCGCCTCCAGCAGGGCGGCGGTCAGCTCGCAGCCTTCCAGCGGGATGATCAGCGTTTGTCCGATTTGCAGGAAGACCGAGCTTTCTTCCGTCAAGCCGTTAACTTCCAGCAGGTCGAAGCCGCTGACGCCGAATTCCTGGGCGACGGCGAACGGCGTATCGCCCTCCTGAAGGGTGTACAGCACGCAGTTGGGGGGCAGCGCTGCCGCCGTGCCGGCAAGCTCCGCGCCGCCGCTGGCGACCAGCGTTTGATCCAGGGTGGCGGCGGGCGCGCGCGTGGCAAACCCCGCGCCGGCGGTCTCGATCAAGCCGGTGGGCAGGCTGACGATGGCGGGCGTGCCGGGCAGCGGCGTGGCGGTGACGATGATCACCTGCGGCGAGCCGTCCGGGTTGGGGGTCGCGGTGACCAGGATAGGCACAGTGATGACGATCTGCTCCGGTCCCTCCTGAGGATTACGCGAATTGATGTAGGTCATCGCGCCGAAGGTCACCGCCAGGGTGACGATCACCGTCAACAGCATGTAGCCTATCGGAATCCGCCGCATCACACACCGCCTCGCAGAAATTCTGAGAAACACCTTGCGGGGATTCTAACGGATTCGGGGACTCATGGAAAGTTCAGAGGGGTGCGTTCGCGATTGGGGGCGGCGGCGCATCATCAAAAATCCTAACGTTTTCTATGACATTTGTCTGTTATGATACCGACAGGCGGCATGGTTGCTAAATTAACCAACCTCATGATCGAAAGAAGACAAGTTCAGCCTCATCTTCGAACAACCCTGCTCTACACGGCTGTGGCGTCGCTGTGGATTCTGCTCTCCGATGCTATCCTGTTCACCCTGTTTGGCGGCGTGTTCCAGGACATCCCGGAATTGAGCATCCTCAAAGGTCTGGGATTCGTCGTCGTCACGTCGCTGCTGCTTTTCTTCCGCCTGCGCCATGAATTCAAACAGCAGATGCGCCAGGAAGCCGACCTGCAGGCAGAGATTCGCAAATCCCGCGCGTACCAGGCGGGGCTTCAGGCGAGCGAAACGCGCTTTCGCAGGGCGGTGGAGGAAGCGCCGCTGCCGATCCTGATCTTCGCTGACGATGGCGAGATTCTGAGCGTCAGCCGCGCCTGGCTGGAGATCACCGGCTACCACGCTGATCAACTGACCACGCTGGAACAGTGGCTTACGCTGGCATATGGCGACCGCCGGCAGCAGGTGCAGGCGGTCATCAACGATCTCTTTTCGCTCGACCACCGCGTCGATGAAGGCGAGTTCACCCTCACCTGCGCTGACGGTTCCGAGCGCATCTGGGCGTTCAGCTCGACCCCGCTGGGACGTCTGAGCGACGGGCGGCAGGTGGTGATCAGCATCGCCACCGATGTCACCGAAGACAAGCGCATCCGCGACGAACTGCACCACAGCAATCAGTTCCTGCAAACTTTGGTCAAGTCCTCCCCTCTGGGAATCATCGTCACCACCCCTGCCGGCATTGTGCAGATCTGGAATTCCGCCATGGAACGGATCAGCGGTTGGACAGAGGCGGAAGCCGTCGGTCGATTCCTGCCCATCCTGCGCGACCAAGATCCCGGACAGTTTGAGTCCGTGCTGAAACGGCTGGCAGCCGGCGAGACCGTCACCAGCTTGGAGGCGGAACGCGGTCATCATGACGGCTCGACGATCTATATCAGCCTCTCCGCCAGTCCGCTCTACGATCCGAGCGGCGCTTACGTGGGCATCGTGGGCATTGTCAAGGAGATCGGCGAACGCATCCGCGCTGAAGCCGCACTGCGCGAGAGTGAGGAACGCTTCCGGCAGCTGGCGGAGAACATCCACGAGGTGTTCTATCTGAACGACGCACAGAAACAGCAGATTCTTTACATCAGCCCCGCCTATGAACAGATATGGGGACGAAGCCGCGAAAGCCTGTACCAGGACTCGCATTCGTTCGTCGAGCCGATTCACCCCGACGACCGCCCGGCGGTAATCGCCAGCTTTGAACAACAGCGCCAGGGACATACCGTCGATATTACCTACCGGCTGGTTCACCCGGATGGCAAAATACGCTGGGTGCGGTCGCGCGCCTTCCCGGTCATCATGGATGGACAGCTGCGCCGTATCGCCGGCATCGCCGAAGACATCACCGCGCTGCGCGAAACAGAGACAAATCTGAAGCGACTCACCGAGCAGATGGCAGACGTTCAGGAAGCGGAGCGGCGCGAGATCGCCCATGAGCTGCATGACGAGATCGGGCAGACTCTCACCGGTCTGAGCCTGTCCCTGGAGATGCTGCGCCGCGATCACTTCGCGGACGATAGCGAGGAGATCGCGGTGATTCAGGAGATCGTCCAGGGCTTGATGCGGCGGGTTCGCGAGATCTCGCTCGATCTGCGCCCGGCGATGCTCGACGATCTGGGACTGCTGCCGGCGCTGCGTTGGCTCTTCCGCCGCTACACCGAGCGCACGAGCATCGCCGTTCAGTTCCAGGCGTCGAACGTCGAGCAGCGCTTCGACCGCCGTCTGGAGACCGCCATCTATCGCATCGTCCAGGAGGCGCTGACCAATGCCGCACGCTATGCCGGCGTCCAGGAGGTGATCGTCAACCTGTGGGCGAACGAACGTCAGATCATCGCGCTGATCGAGGATCACGGCAGAGGGTTCGATGTAGAAAAGCAGCGCGCTGAGGCGATGACGGCGGGGCTGATGGGGATGCGCGAACGCGCCCACCGCCTGGGCGGTCAGTTCCTGTTGGATTCGACTGTCGGCAAAGGGACGCAAATCATCGCCGACTTCCCGCTGGAGCCGTTCGCGTCTGATCGGCGCGCCGCCTCGGCGATCAGCGCGCCTGTATCGGAAGGAGATGGCTCATGATCCGCATCATCCTGGCGGACGATCATCAGATGGTACTCGATGGGCTGGCGCGCATCCTGGCGGACGAACCGGAGTTCAGCATCCTGGCGACTGCCAAAGAGGGCTTGGAGGCGGTGCGCCAGGTCGAACGGCTCAAGCCAGACATCCTGATCGCCGACCTGATGATGCCGGGGATCAACGGTCTGGAAGTGACCCGGCAGGCTCAGCGCGTCGGCACGACGAAGGTCATCATCCTGTCGATGCACGCCGACGAAGCCTACGTGCTGGAAGCGCTGCGCAGCGGCGCGCGCGGCTACGTTTTGAAGGAAGACAGCCGCACCAACCTGATTCACGCCATCCGCGAGGTGATGGCAGGACGGCGTTATCTGAGCGCTCCGCTTTCCGAGCGCGCCATCGAAACCTACCTGAACCAGCACGAATCCGCCGCCGCCGACCCCTATGAGAGCCTGACCGCGCGCGAACACGAGGTCTTCCAGATGATCGCCGAGGGACACAGCAACAAAACCATCGCCGACCGGCTGTCCATCGGCGTCCGCACGGTCGAAACGCACCGGGCGAACCTCATGGCGAAGCTCAATCTGCGCACATCGGCGGAGATCATCCATTTCGCCTATCAGCGTGGAATCCTCAAATAGAAGCGCGGCGCAGTCTACATCGCTAACCCCTTTTCCCCCTTCGCGCCGATCATCGATGTTGATGCCCTCCAGGCACGACATGTCTGCTGCTGGACCGCCGCCGGCGCATCACGATCCCCGCAGCGCGCTGAATCTCCGTAGTGAACAGCAGTCTTTTCCGTAGTCTTGCGGATACCGCGCGCGGCTCACCTGCCGTATGCTGTCATTCGAGTAGACTAAACTCGATATCATGTTCCCGTTGGAATGAATATGACATCCGCATCGGTTCTCATCCTCACCAGTAATGCTGCGCTGGCATGTTCTTTAGAGCGCTTGCTGTCCCGTTCAAGAGGGCTTTCGATCTGCTCGATGGCGCAGCCGCCGGCGGATGAACTAACGGTGCTGAACAGATTAGTTGAGTCGTCCAATCCAATCATCCTACTGGTCATGCGAATGCCCGCCATCGAAGATTTGACGATTATCCAGCAGCTTCGTAAGCAGTTCCCGGAGGTTCGCATCATCGCCATCCTGACAGATGACGCGGACGACTACATAAGCATGACCCGTTTAGCTGGGGCATCCGAGTGCATCGCCCAGGGAGACCTGACGAGTACCCTGATCCCTGCGGTACTCCGGCAAAACCAAGAACGCAGCGGCAATTCGCTGCCTGGCTCCCAGAGTTGAACATAGGAAACATGGTAAATACTATGACACCCGATTCGCCCCGGTCGCAGCCCGGTCCACACCACGATCTTCCCTCCGGGGAGACCACACTCGCGCTCGCCAAGGCGGTCGAGCAGAGTTCCTCGTCGATTGTCGTCACCGATGCCGCAGGCAGGATCGAATATGTGAACCCGAAGTTCACGCACCTGACCGGCTACACCCTGGCGGAGATCAAAGGGCAGACGCCGCGCTTCCTCAAATCGGGGCATACCAGCCCGGAAGAGTACGCCGAACTGTGGCGGACGATCACTTCGGGAAACGAATGGCGCGGCGAGTTCCTGAACAGGAAGAAGAATGGCGAACTCTATTGGGAGCAGGCATCGATTTCACCGGTCCTCGACGGTGAGGGAAGCATCACCCATTTTGTCGCCGTGAAAGAGGATATCACCGACCGCAAGCGCATCGAAAGCGACCTCGCCCGGCTGAACCAGGAGCTTGAGGCGCGCGTTCAGGAGCGCACCGCCCAGCTGCAATCCGCCAACCAGCGTGTCACGGCGATCCTGGACAGCGCGAGCGACGCAATTGTGCTGATCGACGACCAGGATCACATCGACCTCTCCAACCCCGCTTTCAGCCGCATGTTCGGCTATCAGGACGACGAAGCCTGCGGCGCGCCGGCGGTCATCGGCATCGCGCCTGAACATGTTCAGGATTTCCTGTTCGCGCTGCGCAGGACCCGCACCAAGGGTTCGCCAGAGCATCTGGAAGCACGCGCCCAGCGCAAGGATGGCTCGATCTTCGACGTGAGCTGCTCCTTCGGTGTCGTCAGGCACAATGGACATATCGTGTGCAGTATCCACGACATCACACTGATCAAGGAGGCGGAACGCCTGAAAGATCGTTTCGTCTCGATGGTCAACCATGAGCTGCGCACGCCGCTGAGCGCCATCGTGGTGATCACCGAAACCCTGTCCAACTACTACGAACGCCTCTCCGATGACAAGCGAGTCGCCAAAATTCAGCAGATCGCCGAACAGACGCGCATCATGAACGAGCTGATCGAGGGCGTGCTGGATATGCGGCGGCTCGCCCTGCAGCGCACGCAGCGCAGCTATCCCGCGCTGGACATGTGCGCCGTCGTGCGCCGCACCATCGCCGATCTTCAGATGCCATCGCAGGAAAAACGCCAGGAGGTGACTCTGGTATGCATCCCAGAGAATCTCTGTATCGTTCGGCAGGATGCCACCGACATGCGGCAGATCTGGCGCAACCTGATCGGCAATGCCATCAAGTACACGCCGGAAGACGGACATATCACGGTGCGCATCGGTACGGTGAAAATCGACGCGGCGGGCGCGCCGGAAGATGCGCTGGAACCCTCATTCGACAGACCGGCGGAGCTGGCACAGGGCAGCTATGTCGTCGGTCAGGTGGAAGATGACGGGCACGGCATCCCGGTGGAAAACCAGCAGCACCTCTTCGAACGTTTCTATCGCGGATGGGCGACCGCCAGCCATATCCCAGGCACAGGCTTGGGGCTGGCGCTGGTCAAGGAGATCCTGGATCAGTGCGGGGGACACATCCTCGTCAGCAGTGAACCGGGATACGGCAGCCGCTTCACCTTCTTTGTGCCGGTGGGGGAAGCGGGCGAAGCAGCGGAGCGCGTCATGTCCGATTGGGGTGCAGAGGCATAACCGGCAGGCGAGGGGGCGGGGACGCGGCATACCCCGTCCCCCCACCAGGGCGAGCCGACGGCTCGTCCTGGTGAAAGATGCGCGCTTTGGCTTAGAGACTGTTTGCAAACTGCTCACCTCACCCCGTTTCGCTGCGCTCAACCGCCCCTCTCCAATTGGAGAGGGGCAGGAAACCGTCAGGTTTCCGGTTTCAAACAGTCTCTTAGGCTGTTCCAAGAAAATAATCGAGCAGTTGTAGGGGCGGAGCTGTGTCTCCGCCTGCCGTTCACGGGCGAACACGTAGGTTCACCCCTGCAACCGCTGGCGCATCTTTTGTCTGGAACAGCCTTAGTTCCCCAGGAAAGCGTCCACGTTGGCGCTGGTGACCAGCGTCGTCGGCACGTAGATCGTACTCTGGGTGATGCTTGCACCGCCCAGGTAGCGCTCCACCACGTCGGCGACCGCCGCGCCGATGCCGTCAAAGTCCTGCGCGACCGAAGCTTCGAAGCTGCCGCCGGCGGCGATGGCGTCGAGCGCCTGCGGGTTGGCGTCGATGCCGACGATGACGATGCCCTCGCCCTGGCGTCCTGCCGCCTCTATCGCCTGGAGCGCGCCCAGCGCCGGCTGATCCCACGCCGCCCAGACCGCCCTGATGCTGCCCGGTTCGGGGTTCGCCGCCAGCACCGCTTCCATCTTGGCGCGCGAATCGGCGATGCCGCCGTCGTTCACGTCCGGGGTGATGCGGTCGATGATGCTGATATCCGGGTGGTTGGCGAAGATGGCGTCGGCGATGATGCCGCGCTTCTGCACCGGCGGGTAGGGGTCGAAGACGAACATGACCACGCCGCCCGCGCCGCCGATGCGGTCCACGACGTAGGTGGCGGTCTCCGCCGCCATCGCGTAGCCGCTGCTGGTGACGTTGGTCACGAGCAGCGGGTCCGTCCCGGCGTCCATCCCGAAGACCGGGATGCCGGCGTCGGCAGCCGCCTGCAAGCCCGCGCCGACCTGTGCCGGATCGACATTGATGACGATGGCGTCCACGCCCTGGTTGACAACATCCTCAAGGCGCGAGACGACAGCGGCGACATCGCCGGCGGTGTCGATGACGTTGACCGACCAGCCCCTGGCTTCGGCGGATGCCTGGAAGGCTTCGACCATGAACTGCGTGCCGGGTTGGGCGAGATAGGGCGTGACGACCGCGACGGTGGGCGCGTCCTGCGCCATGACCGCCGCGCCGAAGACCAGTGCCGCCAGCAGCGCGAGGAAAAGCAGTAGACGACGCATGGCGTATGCTCCTTGCATGGGATGTATCGGAATCCGAACAGGAAATGTCAGCCGCAGAACATAACGCAAAATGGCGACTTCTGCGAGGCGTTTTGTGCCTTCACCCCCGCAGCGCCGCCAGGATGAGGTCCGGTTTGTCGGTGATGATGCCCCTCACTCCCAGGTCGCGCAGCGCCGCCGCCCGCGCCGGGTCGTTCACCGTCCAGGTGTTGAGGAGCCGCCCGGCGGCGCGGTGCTGCGCCACCACCGCGGCGGTGATGTCGGCGTGATACGGGTGATAGGCATCATAAGGATGCGCCGCCATGATGGCGTCCACCTCCGCCGGCAGATAGTCCGCCGCGCGCAGGAAGCCGATCGGCGCTTCGGGCAGGATCGCTCGGAAGCGCAGCAGGCTGAAGGGGTTGAACGACGAGACGATCACCCGTTCGGTCATGCCATGCCGCCGGATGCAGTCCGCCACCACCGCCTCGACCCCGTCCGTCTCCAGGCTGACCGACTTGATCTCGACGTTGATGAACAGCCTGCGCCCGACCGCCTCGAACACTTCGTCCAGGGTCGGCACGCGCGTCCCGGCGAATTCCGGCGCGAAGTAGCTCCCGGCGTCCAGCGCCTTCAGTTCCGCCAGCGTCATATCACAGACGCGCCCTGCGCCGTCCGAGGTCGCATCGACGGTGAAATCGTGGGCAATGACCGGAAACCCGTCTTTTGAGCGGTGGACATCCAGCTCGACGCCGTGCGCCCCCTGGGCGGCAGCGAGTTCAAACGAGGGCAGGGTGTTCATCGGCGCGTAGGCGCGCGCGCCCCGGTGTCCGAAGATCAGGGTTTCGCCGCCGTACATAGCGTCGAGGATGGGATGAATCGGCATGGGTCAGTCTCTCCTGTAGTGAGCCGAGGGGTGAGGGTTTTAGGCATCCACCCCGACCGGCGCGTTCAGCATCCAGGCGGCGTGCAGGGCGCGGAAAAAACCCTTCAGATCATGGATGCTGCTGTCGTCGTCCTGGGCGTGAAGCTGGAACGGATAGTCGAGGGCGATCTCCTCGGCGCTGAGCTGGCGGTTGAGGATGCGGGCGATCTGGTCGGCTTCGACGGCGCGCGGGATCGCCCCGAAGAGCAGCAGCAACATGCCGGCGTGCGGCGGCTGAATCGCCCCGACCATGAACAGCATCTCGAAGACCTGGTTGCCGTTGATGATGAATTCCATCAGGTCGCGCCCCGGCAGGCGTTTCTCCTCAAAGTAATCGTGACTCGCCCGATAGGAGGCGATCAGCTCGCCGTCATAGCCGAGTTCCTGCACGCCCTGACGCAGCAGCAGCCAGAGCAGCGGCTCTTCGATGCCCGGCAGATGGTCGAGCAGCCAGCGTTCCCCCCTGCCGCTGATCGGGTACTGCACCACGCCGTAGCAGCCGAAAGGATGCCCGGTGGTGTTCGCCGGGCATCCGGCGCAGTGTTCGGCGTGCGGGTCGAGTTCCGCCCCCTGGTTGAGCATGTCCTGCACGTTGATGATGCGCGTCTCCTCTTCGCCCTGGGCGTTGAGGCGCGTGAACTCGAATTCCATCAGACTGGGGTGGCGCTGGTCGTCGCCCTCGCGGTACAGATCGATCACCGTCCGGGCGCGGTCGCGGGCTTTCAGGCGGTCCAGGATGCCTTCCGGGGTGAGCGCGCGTTTAGGCGGGCAGTCGTAGCCGATAACGTAGTCGATAGCCATGTCGTGGGCGGTTCCTTGCCGTGTAAGTTTCCCTACCAGTATAGGGCATGATCCCTCTCTTCCTCAACCTGGCGCGGCGCAAGTCGGGTACTCCGCCGGCGCGACTGCGCTTCTGAGTTTTTCTGCGTTTTCACCCCTCCGCTGAGGGTGTATGCTTCTCGCCTGATGCCCGATCTCCCGCAGCCGATCAGGGCAGAGGAGAGGATTTCATGCGGACAGCCGACATCGCTGCACTGCGCTTGCCCAGCCAGCGGCTCGCCGCGCCGTCGTTCGAGACAGCCGGGGCGGTGGTGCGCTGGATGGGGGCGCTTCAGGCGCAGGACTATCATCAGGCGCTCTGGGGGCTTGGCGCGCGGATGCGCACGCCGTCGCTGAGCGACATCGAGGCGTCGATTGCCTCCGGCGATCTGCTGCGCACCTGGTCACAGCGCGGCACGATCCACTTTGTGCCGTCCGAAGACGCCGGCTGGATGGTGCGCCTTTCCGCCAAGCGGATGATAGCAGGCGCTCGGCTGCGCCGGCAGCAGGTCGGGTTGGACGAGACGGCGCTGAAGCAGGGACAGGCGATCATCGAGCAGGCGCTTCGCGACGGCATGCCGATGGCGCGTCCGGCGCTGAAGCAGCGGCTCGAGGACGGCGGGTTCTCCGTCAGCGAGCAGCGGGCATATCATCTGTTCTGGCACTGCGCCCATCAGGGGCTGATTTGCCTGGGACCGAACGAGGGGAAGCAGCCGACTTTCGTCCTGTTCGACGCATGGGTGAAGGCTCCCCGCAGGCTGACCCGTGATGAAGCTCTGAACACGCTGGCGCGCCGCTACTTCATCAGTCATGGACCGGCGACCGTCCAGGATTTTGCCTGGTGGTCGGGGCTGACCCTGACGGAAGCCCGCGCCGGGCTGGAAGAAGCCAGATCGGCGCTGACCGCCGAACCAATCGACGGCAAGACCTTCTGGTGGTCTGCCGATGCCGTGCGCGCGCCGAAGGGTGCGGCGGACACGCTGCTGCTGGCGGGATTCGACGAATACCTGCTCGGCTATACTGACCGTGACATCATCCTCAACCCGGAGCTTGCCCCCCGGGTCATTCCGGGCGGCAACGGCGTCTTCCTGCCGTTCCTGGTCGCTGGCGGTCAAGTGATCGCCACGTGGAAGCGGGCGATCTCCCGCGAAACGGTTCAGATCACCCTATCGCCATTCCGCCCGCTGAATGACTCTGAGCGGGCGGAGGTCACCGCGCCGGCGGCGCGCTACGGCGCGTTTCACGGACTGCCGGCAGTCGTGCGGTTCGAGTGACTCGCGGGTAGATCGAGCGCCGCCCAAAGGGCGATCTCTCCTCTAAGGCTGTTCCAAGAAAATAATCGCGCAGTTGTAGGGGCGGAGCTGTGTCTCCGCCCGCCGTTCACGGGCGAACACGTGGGTTCGCCCCTGCAACCGCTGAGTTGGCGATTCGAGCGCGCTTGCCCTGTATCAGTTGGGCGTCGGCAGGCGCTTGCGCACGTCGTCGATGCTGGCGGTCTTCAGCACCGGCTGATAGAACCGCGCCCGGTAGCGTTCCACCCCCAGCAGCACGATCAGCACGTTGAGCGTGGCGAAGATCATGGCGAACTGGCGGAAGTAGAACGCCAGCAGGTTGACCACCGTCAGTTCCAGGATCAGCGTCAGCCTGCCCAGGTTGATCCCGGCTGCGTCACGCCGCAGCGCCAGCAGGATCGCCGTCGCCGTACACATAAGCCCGGTGATCATGGTCAGGACCACATGCACCAGCCCCCACTGGAAGCGCTGCGGGCTGGTGGAAGAGAATTCCACGATCAGAACGGCGAGAAACTGGTCCAGGTCCGTCGCCACGCCGTAGAAGGACGCCACCGTCAGCAGAACGAGTACCCCGCCCATGCCGATCAGCAGAAAGCCGGCGACCAGCAGCCAGCGCAGCCGCCGCTGCGACAGCAGGCGCGCCTCCAGCCGGGTCAGCGCGGCGTAGAGCCGCTGGAAGACATTCGGCTTGGGCGGCGCGATCACCGGAGCGCGCTCCACCAGGGTGATCAGCGCCTCGGTCAGCTGCCGCTCGGAATCGCTCTTGGCTCTGGCGAGCGCCCCGCGCAGTGCTGCGATCACCGCATCGCGCTCGTGAGCGTCAAAATCCTGATCGACCACATCCTTGAGCTGATCGAGTATCCAGTACAGGTTGGCGCGGCTGTCGCGCGGGCGCGACCGGCGCAGATGAAAGGTCAGCACTGCCGTCAGCAGCAGGACGGCATAGATGATCGGCGCGGCGAACGGGAAGAAATAATCGTTGTTCTGGGTGATGAACTTGCCCACCTCGTCGATGAACAGCCCCACCCCCGCGCCGCCGAGCAGCGCGCTGACCCCCCGCGTCCAGCGGTTGGCATAGGTCAGGAAGACGCACAGGGCGATGAACTGGAGCAGCCCGCCCCACAGCACGTGGGCGATGTGCAGCGTGCCGCTGCCGATCTGCGGATAGCCCGCCGCCTCCAGATACAGGCGCGTCCCCACCACCGAGACGCCGAAGGCGATCAGCATGATCATCCACAGCGCGGCGGCATCCACTCGTTGAATCGGGCGTGTCCTGAACATCTCAGCGCTCCCTCCGCAGGTTCTCATTTCAGCCGATCATACCGCAAATGGCGAACTGCGCCCCGGCAGGATCGGGTAGAATAGGATGCAGATTCACACGCACCGAAAGCGGCTATGACCCCACCGACCCGTACCCAGGCATTGATCTTCGCCAACGGCGATCCTAACGACGGCGAGATGGTGCGCCGCGCCCTCGCCGCCGCACCCGACGCCCTGGTGATCGCCGCCGACGGCGGGGCACGTATTGCCCGCTATTTCGGGCGGGGGCTTGACGCCCTGATCGGCGACATGGATTCGGTCACGGCGGAGGACCTGGAGCGCGCCCAGGACGGCGGCGCGGCGATTCTGCGCCACCCTGCCGCCAAAAACGAGACCGACCTCGAACTGGCGCTGCTCTATGCCGCCGAACGCGGGGCGACCTGGATTCGCGTCATCGGCGCGGTCGGCGACCGGCTGGATCAGACCTTGAGCAACGCCTATCTGCTGGCGCTGCCGGCGCTGCGCGGCTGTGACGCCCGGCTGGTCGCCGGCAAGCAGGAAGCCTGGCTGGCGCACCCCGGCACGACCCGCATCGAAGGCGCGCCGGGCGATACCGTCTCGCTCATCCCCCTGACCGGCGCGGCGCAGGAAGTGCGCACCGAAGGACTGGCGTATCCGCTGCGCGGCGAGACGCTGATCTTCGGTCCGGCGCGGGGGGTGAGCAACGTACTCGATGCGCCGTCGGCGACGGTCCACCTGGGCGAGGGCGTACTGCTGATCGTCCACACGATAGGGCGGGCATGAGCGCTATCACCGTCATCAAGCGCGATCACACCGGCAGGGCGGTCTGGCAGTACCAGGGCGAGGTGACGGCGCGCGGCGCGACCTGGGTGTGTTTGCAGGCGCGCTTCCACCGCGACGACCTCGACGCCGGCTATATGGTCTTCCGGCGCGGCGATCTCTTCACCGAATGGTTCTACAGCGACCGCTGGTACAACGTCTTCCGCATCGAAGACGTGGACGACGGCGCGCTCAAAGGCTGGTACTGCAACATCACCCGCCCGGCATACATCGCCGACGGCGAGATCGCCGCCGACGATCTGGCGCTGGACGTGTTCGTCTCGCCATCGGGCGAGATTCGGCTGCTGGACGAGGGCGAATTCCACGCCCTGCCCCTCAGCGCCGACGATCAGGCGCAGGCGTGGGCGGCGGTAGAGACGATCCGCACGCTGGTCCGCGCCGCCGTCCCGCCTTTCAGCGCCGCCCCGCCTGATCAGTCGCGGTCGGGCTGAACCAGCATCACCGGCACATCGACGCATTCCATGACCTCGCGGGCGACGCTGCCGAACAGTACCCGCGCCAGACCACTGCGCCCGCGCGTACTCATGACGATCAGATCGACGCCTTCCGCCTTGACATAATCGCAGATCAGATGCGCCACCGCCGATCCTTCGATGAGGTGGGTGCGCACCCGCAGATTTTCGTCGCGCAGCTCCGAGCGCACGCCGATGAGGTACTGCTTCATCTGGTTGCGCGCCTGCTGAAGCTGCGACTCCTGCCCCGCCAGCGCGATCTGGTCGGCGTACTCCCAGGCGGGCGGGCGGAAGACGTGCAGCAGGATCAGCTCGGCATCGTTGCCGCGCGCTAAATCGACGGCGTGGGAGACGGCGCGCTGCGCCCACCCGGAACCATCCAGCGGGACGAGGATTTTCTTGTAACGACTCTCTGGCATGAAGTTTTTACCCTTGTTCGCTAATCCCGTTGCTTTCGACCTGTTCCAGCAGCGCCAGCAGCGCGGCGGCGGTCGCCGCCTGCTGATCTGCCGCCGGCAGCGCGGCGGGCAGGTCGCCCCGCTGCGCGCCGTAATCGCCAAACTGGGCGTGATTCGCCCCTTCCAGCAGCATATATTCCGTCCCAACGGGCAGAACCGCGCGAGACTCGTCGATCTGCCTCAGCGAGATCAAGCCGTCGCTGTCGCCGTAGATTGAGACGGTGGGCAAAGTCAAGCCGCTGAGATCGCCGAAAGGAAAAGACGCCAGCAGCGCCAGCCCCGCCAGGTCGCCCCGATCCAGCGTGTAGCGGCTCGCCATCGCCCCACCCATCGAATGTCCGCCGATCACCCAGGCGGCGATCTCCGGGTGGGCGGCGCGCAGGGCATCGGCGGCACTGGTGTCGAAGATCGCCAGATTGAGCGGCATGGTGCGCGTGACGACCAGAAAACCGGCTTCCGCCAGCGGGCGCAGCACAGGCGCATAGGCGCGGGGATCGACCAGCGCGCCGGGATAGAAGATGAAACCGACCGGGCGCTGATCAGGCGTGAGCGGGTCGAAGGTGATGACGCCGTCCGACTGGGTGACTGCCACCGACTCGCTGCTTCCCAGCGCCGCCAGGGCGACCGCGCCGGGCTGCGCCGGGTTTGCCGTCCACAGCAGAAAGGCGACGCCGGCGACAACCAGCGACACCAGGGCGAAAATGACGACGAAGACGAGCAGATCGCGCCGGTTCTTGATCCAGCGTCGGCGAAGCGTGGTTGTGGTCATCGGCAGCAGCGGCTTTCCATCAAGGTCTGTCTGGAAACTGATTTTACCCCATCCCCCGCGTTGACACCTACCACAAGCGCACCGTATAATGTGAAAATCTGCAAAAATCTACCAAAAAGTATGAAACTCATGAAAGAAATGCCCAATCTATCCGTCTGGCGGAACCTGAAGATCGCGCTCTTCCACCTGGGGTCGGGCATGGCGGATGTGATCACCACCGGCATCTGGAACCGCGTCATGATCAGCGATCTGGGCTTCAGCGCGACGCCGATCGGCTTCCTGGTAGCGCTGCGCTACTTCCTGGCGCCGATCGGCGTGTGGGCGGGGCGCATGTCCGACCGGCGCGCTATCGGCGGCTACCGGCGGCTGTTCTGGATCTGGCTGGGACGCGGCATGATGGCGTTCAGCATCTTCTCGCTGGGCTGGGTCACTGCTTCGCTGGCGCGCGGCGACGCCTCGGATGCCTTCCACTGGCTGGTGATCGTCGTCTCGCTGCTGTTGTTCAGCCTGGGGAGCGCCCTTTCCGGCAGCACCTTCCTGGCGCTGATCTACGACCGCAGCAGCGAGGATCAGCGCGGGCGCGCCGTCGGCATCGTCTGGACATTTCTGCTGCTCGGCTTCACCATCGGCGGCGTCCTCTTCGGCGTGCTGCTGCCCTCGCGCGAAGCCGGCGCGCAAGGGACCCTGCCCTTCACGCCGGAGACGCTGGAGACGCTGTTCATCGTCGCGGCGCTGGTGCTGAGCGGCTTGTGGGTCATCTCGCTGATCGGCGAGGAGCGGCGCAGCAGCGGCTCGGTCGCCACCGCCGCCGGGAGCGAACATGCGGCGTCGCTGCGCAGCGATCTGCGGCTGGCGTGGGAGAACCGCACGACGCGCTGGTTCTTCTGGTTCCTCGCCCTGTCGATGCTCTTCGCCTTCTCGCAGGACTTGATCCTCGAACCGTTCGCCGGAGAGGTGTTCGGCATGGAGCCGCGCGTCACCACCCGTTTCGCCGCCTACTGGGGCAGTATGTCGATACTGGCGACGGTGGTCTTCCTCTTCCTGGGGCGGCGCTACAAACGCCTGAACAACACGGTCATGAGCAATATCGGCGTCGCGGTGCTGGTCGTCACCTTCGCGCTCTTCGCCGTCTCCGCCTTTGCCGACGTGCGCGGGCTGGTCACGCCGGGGCTGATCCTGCTGGGCATCGGGCTGGGCATCTGGAACGTCGGCACGCTCGGCTTGATGATGGAGATGAGTCCCTTCGGGCGAGCGGGGACGTTCCTCGGCTTCTGGACGCTGGTGGTGACGCTGGCGCGCGGCGTGGGGGTGAGCGGCGGCGGCGTGGCGCTGGACCTGGCGCGCGGCGTGCTGGGCAGCCCGGCGGCGGCGTATGGGCTGGTCTTTGCTATCGGCGGGGTCGGGCTGGCGGTTTCGCTGGTCGCCCTGCGGCGGGTCAACGTCGGCAGCTTCAAACAGCAGTACGAGACGGTGGGGTCACAGCCGAGCCAGGTACTCGCGGCGGCGATGGATTAGCCACCCTTCCTTTAAATACCCGTAAGCGGGGACGCGCTGCCGCGCGTCCCTACAACCGGATTGAGAGGTCTTTCAATGCCGTGTTTACCCGCTCGCTTCCGGCGTCGCTGCCGGGTCGGAAACTTCGCTCAGCAAATTCCCGCTGACCGGGTCCACACCCGTCTCGATGCTGCCGCCGCGCAGCCCTTCCAGCACCGCCCGCACCTGCTCGGTCACTGTTTCTGGCACATCGGCATCATGCGGCGGCGCGAAGTCGATGCCTTCATTTTCCACCATCAGGGTGAAGATGCTGTCCGACGGGAACGGCGAGCCGTTCACCGCCGCTTCGATCATCAGGTAGACGCCGTTATCCACCCGCTTGAGGGCGCTGCTGATCAGATATTCGGCGCCGGGAGTCTCGCCGCCGCCGAAGGTCGTATTGTACTCATCCTGATCTACCCCGATCACCCGAACGCCCATCTGCGCGCCGCGCAGGATGCCGCCCGAACCGGTCTCGCCGCCCGCGCCGAAGAGGACATCTGCCCCTTCGCCGATGAACTGTTCCGCCGCCGCCGCGCCGCGATCTGGCGCGACGTAGTCGTCGATATACACGCCCAACACCTGAACTTCGGGGTTCGTGTAGCGGACGCCCTGCTCATAGCCGTTGCGGAAGCGCATCACCGGCGGTTCGGCGATGCCGTAGATGCCGCCGACGATGCCGCTTTCGGTCATCAACGCCGCCAGCGCGCCGACGATGAACCCCGCCTGATCTTCGCGCGCCTGAATGCCGACCAGGTTCGGCAGCGGATCGACGAAGAAAGCGTCCACGCCGACGAAGAAATGGTCCGGGTTTGCCGCCGCCGCCGCATAGGTGGCGTCGGTCAGCCGCCAGCCGACGGTGATGATCAGGTCATAGCCTTCCTCGACGCACACCGCGATGTTGGCGTCGTAGTCGGTCAGCGCCTGCGTCTCGATGAAGGTCGAGTTCAGGTCGAAAGCTTCAGCGGCGCGCGCCATGCCCTCATAGGCGAACTGGTTGAATGTGCCGTCGTTGATCTTGCCGATGTCGGTGATCAGACAGACCGATTCAACGGCGGTCTGCGCCTGAAGGGGCAGGACTGCCGCCGAAAACAACAGAGTGAACAAGATAGACAGGATGGATAGAAACCCTAGGGTTCTGAACATGTGTCATTTGACCTCGCTGCATGGTGACGTTCATCGATTGGATGCCGCACCTCAAAATGCTACGCTGAACCTACAGCAAAGGCAAGCACACGAGATTCACGATCATGATCCAGCGTTCGCTCGACCGTATCCGCCGCACTTTCTACGACGAAGAGACCGCCCTCATCGCCCTGGGGCTTGCCGCCGCCGCGCTGATCTACGCCCTGGTGCTGGCGAGCGCCGCGCAGCATCCCGTCATCACCGTGCTGAACGTCGGGTTCTAGCGTCATGAGCAGGCTGACCGCCGCCCCGGCGCGCCGCGCAGGCACTGTCAGCCTGAAATCCGTCGCCATGCCCGCCCAGCACGGCGGGTGGGGCTTCCTCTTCGAGCCGATCCTCGCCGGCTTGATCCTCGCGCCGTCATGGGCGGGATTCTTCCTGGCGTTCAGCGGACTCTTCCTTTTCCTGCTGCATCAACCCCTGAAGACCGCCCTGAAAGACCGCCTGCGCGGGCGGCGCTTCGCCCGCACCGGGCTGGCGAAGCGCGTGGCACTGGTCTATGCCGCCGGCGCAGCCGCCGCCTTCTTCGCCGCCCATCTGAGCGCCGAACACGCCTTCTGGCTGCCGCTGCTGATCGCCGTGCCGCTGGGCATCGTGCAGTTTTGGAGCGACCTGCGCAGCGAGGGACGCACCGCCGTCGCGGAGATCGCCGGGGCGCTGGCATTCGCCGGCTTGGCGTCGATGATCGTGCTGGTATCTGGCGGGGAGATCATCACGGCGGGGCTGGTCTGGCTGCTGCTGGCGGCGCGCGCCGCCCCGGCGATCCTCTACGTGCGGGCGCGCCTGCGCCTGGAAAAAGGGCAGCCTGCCGATTCACGCGCTTCGACCGCCGCCCATGC
>JABWBO010000219.1 GCA_013360465.1 Anaerolineae bacterium
GGGAGGGAATCTCTTCGTCGGTCCCGCCTACGCAACTGGCGGCGACGTTCAGATATCCTTTGTCAACACCGACTTCCACGTTGACTGGGGACTCCGTCCACCATGTTCGTCGGGAGGGAGTGGTCAGGGCGGCGGCGCGGGCGGCGGGGGAATGCAGATGTCTGCGATCTGCCTGCCGGTAACCCCAACATCGACGCCAACGAGTACACCCTCGCCGATGGGAACCTGCACCGTGATACTGAATGCTGACGTTTATGGTTATGCCGACCCCGCTGCAGCGATCCGGGGCGATACGAGCGCTGCCTTGGTGCTGCTCAGCACAGGGACAAAGGTACTCGTTCAAGCGCGTTGGGACGGGAATGAGAACATCGTGAAAGCCGTTCGCGTTGGCGAGGTCTCTCCGGTCTTCTGGTTCAATTCTGGCGACGGCAATGTCACTCGGCCGGATGGTGAGGACTGCAACGATCTGCCTTTTGAGACTCAGGCGGGTCACGAACTGAGCACCTACGGTATTGAAGCGCCGAATCGCGATCAGGTCCTGGGGCTGCTGGGCAGTGATCCAAGCTACGCGGCAACCCTGTTGGATGAAGCAGGCGTAACCACATCCAACGTGATCGACTGGCAGTCCGGCGAAGTGAACAGGATTCATCAGGGCGCAGTCGACATCGCCCTCGCCTTCACCAGCGTTCGTGACGGGATAGCGCTGCAAACAGCCTTTCGTCAGGGGATGGGGATTGACACCAACGGGGGAAGCGCCGCGCGCGGCATCATCCGCTTCATCCGAACCAGCCATCTGCCCTATTGTGTCAACGTTCTGAACGCCATCCCCAGGACCATCGTCTGCGGAACCATCGCTCGCGGCTTTTCGCACTATCTCGCCGTCCACGAACTGGGGCATGTGTTTGACAATCAGGCTGATCAGGGCGGGGACGAGAACCAAGGACTAGGGGCGCATGTAACCTTTGCGCAAGTGCTAGATGAAACGAATCAATGGGTATTGGGTAACTATCCACCAGGCGCACCATGTGGGGATGGAACTTTCGTGACTACTGGTGGATGGGGAAGAGGTGAGCGCGGTTGGGGCAGCGGACCGGGATCCGTATATGCATTGACCGGAATTGATGAACGCTGCCAGACCCCGCAGGCTCCCAACTTCACCAACTTCCAACAGAATCCGCCGCCCTATCAAGTCGCGTCCGGGCTGACGCCTCAGCAAGTAGCGGCACAGGAAACGGGAGCGGATATGTTCCTCAATTGGGTTTATCGTGTACAGGAGCGCGGCGGCTTTCAGAACCGAAACTGGAAGCCAAAAGATAGAGATCCTGCGACCGGTCTCTACTGCGATATCACAGCAGAGGGAGCAGGATGCCCGGATGCCAGAAATCCGGGGAATACGCGGCTTGCGTGGATGCAGAGCTTCATGGCGACCACTTTGGTCCGGTTGATAACCTAAAACCCTGGTAATTCACAGATAGGATCTACAAATATGAAAAACCAGATGACACTGATGATGTCTTTCATATCCGTCGTGATATGGATGGCTGTGCCAACGCATCAATCACCCGCCACGGTGGTGAGCGTACTTCAGGTCAGTCCAAATCAGGAAGAGATAGTACTGGCAACAGTTTCAGGAACTTTACAAATCTACGATGCTGAAAATGAAACCATCACTCGTACACTTGAGACAAGCGGTGACTATATTGTCGACGCTGCTTGGTCACCAGACGGGTCCAGAGTCGCGGCAATAACATATTCGGGGAGTATTAGTATCTGGATATCTCAATCAGAAGCTAAACTATTCACCGTCGCTGCGAACAATCCTTATGACTTTGAACCAGAGTTAACCGCAGTGAGTTGGAGTCCCGACGGTGAAATACTTGCAGTATCTGGGATGAATTTAGGTACTATTTTACTCGACGCTAATACTGGTGAGCAGTTGCATACGTTGCAAACCGGCGAAACCCAAGACAATGCTTGGAGTCCTTCGGCAGACCTAGCGACAGCAAGCGCTGCTGGTGTGTTTGTGTGGCGCAATGGTGCACTATTCGACATGATGCCAAGCATTAACCTCACAGGAGTTCCTGGTGTTATACCGATTTCTGTTGCTTTTAGTCCCGGCGGAGGGGAAATTGCAGTCGAAGTAGCCACTTTTAGCAATCCGCCGGCGGGCAATAATAGCCCGCCAGTGTTGGGGACGGTCATTGAATTTCGAGAGTATCCTTCGTTTACCCTGGTTAATACTGTCGGAACCCCTACTGCGGGTATCGGACTCGAATATTCGAACAATGGATCCCATGTGGCGATAGCAAGCTTTGACAATACCTTACGAATATGGGATGTTGCGTCTCTACAACTCGTTGATGAAATTCCTATCAGCAGTGGTACCAGAGGTTTTGATTGGCTAGATACCAACACAGTCGCGGTTGGTGTCGACAACGGTCGGTTCAACATAACCGAAATTGAAGGCATCACTTCCGACCTCACCGGCACGATCACCCTGCCGAGCCGCACGCAGGGCACAGCCGCCTACGCCGTCCCCCTCAGCGTCAAACTGGCGAACAGCGGCGGCGCGCTGGTCAGCGAACACAGCCCGACCACCGACGTGAACGGCACTTTCACCCTGCAAGACCTGCCTCAGGGGTCCTACGGCGTCTGGCTCAAGCATGACCAAAGCCTCGCCGTCATGCCGTCGGTGAGCCTCGACGCCCCGGCGGTCAGCCTCGATTTCGGGACGCTGGCGATGGGTGATGCGAACAACAGCAACCATGTCAACATCAGCGACTTCTCCATCCTGTCCGCCGCCTACGGTAAGTCGCAGGGACAGAGCGGCTATGACGCCCGCGCCGATTTCAACGGGGATAACAGCGTCGGCACCGTCGACTTCTCTCTGCTGGGGTCCAGCTATGGGCAGTCCGGCGTGCCGCAGCCAGGGATCGGCGGGACCGGTGCGTTCGCCGCGCCGCCGCCGACCGGGACGGTGAATGTGCTGCTGCGTCCCGCCAACGCCCGTGCGCGCGTGGGGCAGACATTCACCGTCACACTGCGCGTCCGCGCCGGAACGCAGACCGTCGCCGGGGCGGCAGCCTACCTGACGTATGATCCGGCGCTGCTGCAA
>JABWBO010000096.1 GCA_013360465.1 Anaerolineae bacterium
GCCTGCTTCAGTGCCTCTACCGCTTCTTCGCTGAGGTGAAACTGTCGTGTCGTCATCCTGTCAGCTTACCATGAATTCGCTAAATCGTTTCCCCATGAGTAAAAGGACTGCCGATGAATCAGCCCCTTTTGCTGCTGCTGATCGTCCTGCTGGCGCTGCTGGTGACCGCCTTTGCCTATCTGATGTCGCGCCAAAGACCCGCCCGCTCCCGTCTGTCACAGACCAGACCTGCCTTCGTGCCGGTTCGCCGCGAGCCGGATACCGAGGACTTCGCCGCAGCCAGGCTCCCGGATGATCTTTCCGCCGTCAGCGTCCTGCTGTACATTCACTATTTCCAGCCCGATCGGGAGTTTGTCGGCTGGGTCGCCGTGCTTCCCGACAAACCGCCCGCCGACTATTTTCCGCCGGGCATGGGCTACGATGTCGCCGCCTGGCAGCGCGCTGCCTACTGGCTGCGGGTGATCGTCGCCTACGAGCAGGAACAGAGCCAGTCGCTCGCCGACGGGCACTTTGAACAGGCTCTCGGCGCGCTGGATGCGGCGGGCTGGCACAGCATCGCGCGTCACTACGACCAGCCGCAGCGCAAACTCTACCGGCTGAAGCGGTGATCGCGCCAGAACACATGCTGCACCCCTCACCCCAAGGCGAGCCTTGCTCGTACAGCTTCTCGCACGTGCGCGCGGGTTGAGGGGATTTGACTCCCCCTTCTGCCACAAGAACGGGGAGAAGAGGGTTGGGGGGTTGAGAGGAGAGACGTTCGTGACAGCCTCTCGCCGGCGTGATTGGATGCTGCCCTGGCTTAAGGCTGTTCCAGACAGAAGACGCGCCAGCGGTTGCAGGGGCGAACCCACGTGTTCGCCCGTGAACGGCGGGCGGAGACACAGCTCCGCCCCTACAACTGCGCGATTATTTTCTTGAACTCGCTTCCGCCCGGCGCTCAAATGTCCGCAGCCCGGCGATCAGCTCCTCCACCGAGGCGCAGATCATCACCTCCGCGCCGAAGATGATGCGCCAGCGGCAGCGCGCCCCTTCTTCCAGGCGTACTTCGGGCAGCCCCGGCGGTCCCTCGGTAAGGACGGTGAAGCCCTCGCGTTCCAGGGCGCGCTGCGTCCAGGTGCGCTGCACACCGCTGCCGGTCAGCAGGACCCGTTCCGCGCCGTCGGACGGTGACCGGAACGCGCCGGATTCGATGTCAAAAGCGACGACGGCGCTGTGAAACGCCGCCTCGAACGCCCCGCTCAGCACCAGGTCCTCCGGCGCGCCGGCGCGCACCTGCCCGCCTTCCGGCAGCAGCCAGATGTGGCTCGCCGAACGCAGCGCCAGGTCGAGATCGTGCGTGGACATGAGGATGGTCAGCCCGGTCTGCCGCGCCAGATCGCGCAGCAGCGCCATCGTCTCCACCCGGCGGGGCAGGTCCAGATAGGCTGTCGGCTCGTCCAGGATGAGCAGGTCCGGCTCCTGCGCCAGCGCGCGGGCGATCAGCACCTTCTGGCGCTCGCCGTCGCTCAGCGTATTGAAGAATCGCGACGCCAGCCGCTCCGCGCCGACCAGCCGGATAGATCGCTCCACCACCGCGCGATCCTGAGCCGACAGCCGCCCCACCCAGGAGGTGTGTGGGTGACGTCCCAGGGCGACCAGCTCACCGCTGGTGAACATGCCGACCTCCATCTTCTGGGTCAGCACGATGCTCAGCCGCCGGGCGCGCTCCCCGGCGTTCATGCGGTGGATATCGTGTCCGGCGAGCAGCGCCCTGCCGCCGAGCGGCTTCTGCATCCCGGCAAGCGTGCGCAGCAGGGTCGATTTGCCCGCGCCGTTCGGTCCGATCAGGCAGATCAGCTTCCCCGGCGCGACGGTCTGCGAAAACGGCTGAACGACCATCCGCGCGCCCCCCCGCTGGGGGTATCCGGCGCTCATATCCTGAAGGTGAAGCAAAGGCTGCTGGCTCATCATGTGAACGATTCCCTGGTATGGCGTCGGCTGAGGATGACCCACAGGACGGCGGGCGCGCCAATGAGCGCGGTGACGGCGTTGAGCGGCAGCACAATCCTGCTGCCGGGGGCGTCGGCGATCAGCGCGGCGATCAGCGCGACAATCGCCCCGACCAGGATGGTCAGTGGGACCAGCAGACGGTGGTCGGAGGTGGCGAACAGCCCCCGACAGAAGTGCGGGACGGCGATGCCGATGAAGCCGATCGGTCCGCAGAAGGCGGTGACCGTGCCCGCCAGCACAGCGGTGGTGAGGAGCAGGGCGTAGCGCACCCGCAGCAGGTTCACCCCCATGCTGGCGGCGTACTGTTCGCCCAGCAGCAGGGCGTTGAGCGGCTTGTTCAGCAGGAAGGCGGCAGCCAGCCCGGCGCAGACGACCGGCGTCATCACCGCCAGCTGATCCCAGGTGACGCCGCTGAAGCTGCCGAAGGTCCAGGCGATATATGCCTGGATGCGTTCCGGGATGCTGAAGTAGAGCAGCAGGCTGACGGCGGCGCTGGTCAGATAGCCGACCAGCAGCCCGACGATGAGCAGGGTCATGCCGCCGGCGACCCGCCGCGCCAGCGCCAGGACCAGCGCCATCACCAGCGCCGATCCCAGGCTCGCCGCCGCCGCCAGCGCCAGATCGCCCATCAGCCCCAGACCGGTCAGCAGCGTGGTCGTGACCGTGCCGACCGACAGCACTACCAGCGCCACGCCCAGGCTGGCGCCGGAGCTGATGCCCAGGATGTACGGGTCGGCGAGCGGGTTGCGGAAGAAAGTCTGCATCAGCAGCCCGCCGATGCCCAGGGCAGAGCCGGCAAGGATAGCGGTGAGCGCCTGGGGCAGGCGGAAGTCGCGTACGATGTTCACCCAGACCGCTTTGCTCGGCTCCTGCCCCAGCAGGATACGCGCCACCTCTTCGACCGGGATGGCGACCGATCCCAGCGCCAGGCTGACCAGGAAGAGCAGCGCCAGCAGCAGAATCAGACCGGCTGCCAGGAACGGCTTCAAGCCCGGCAGAGTGAAGCGCGCCGCGTGTTCACTGGGTGTCGGTTGATCCATCGCCGATCCTGCCCTTCCCAAAATGAGGGCGCGGCAGGTCAAAGCCGCGCCCCGATCAACTAACCCGCCGGCTCAAGCCGCTGGTAAAAGGTGAATTCGTGATCCGGCAGCAGGTCCGGGTGGAAGATGGCGATCAGGTCCGCCAGGATCAGGTCCGGGTGCGCCGCCCCCGTCTCGAAGTAGTCGCTGCCGCCGTTGGCGTTCATGCGCAGATTGTTGTTCCAGATATTGCCGTTCTCGTATGCCTGGAACGAGGCGAAGCGCGGGTCGTCGGCGAGCATGGCGTCGGTCGTCGCCCAGAACATGTTGGCGTTGACCCAGAACGCGGCATCCGCGCCCTGCTCCAACACCACCTCGAAGTCCAGCGGGCTGCTCGTGCCCGGCATATCGGCGAACAGGAAATCGGCTCCGGCGTCGGCGAGGAGCTGCGCCACCGTGCTGTCTCCCCCCGGCATGTACCAGGTCCCGGCGAAGGGTCCCGCCGCTATCGTCGTCGGACGCGCTTCGAGTCCGGCGGTCAGCGCCTTCAGCGCGTCGTAGCGTTCGACCACGCCGTCGAAGGTCGCGGCGGCTTGCGCTTCCGTGTTGAAGAACAGCGCCACGAACTTGCCCCACTCCGCCTGACCAAGCGGCGTCGTGTCGGCATAGTCGCCGTTCAGCACCGCCGGCACGCCCGCGTCGGCGAACTGCGCGACGGTGGTGTCGCCGGCGAAGAACTCCTGCGCCATCACCAGGTCGGGTTCAGCGCTGAGCAGGACTTCCAGGTTGATCTCGCTGCCGCTCCCGCCGCCGCCGATCTCAACGATGTCGCCGGAAGCGACGCCCTCCAGGACAGCTTCGCTGCTGGTGAACAGCGCCGTATCCACGCCGACCAACCGGTCGAGCAGCCCCTGGTCGGTCAGATGCGGCAGGATGGACGTCGTCATGCCGACGAAGCGCCCCACCGGCACTTCGATGACCGGCACGCCCTCGAAACCCTCAGGCGCGGGCGCGCCGCACTGGAGCAGCACGTAGGTGGCAGGCGCTTCTGCGCCGGGCCACGGTACGACGCTCACGACCTTGTAGTGGTTGAAGTATTCGACCTGGAAATTGGCGGCGTATTCGACGGTGACTTTGTCGGGGAAGTAATCGACGGAGGGGTCGAACATCTCGACGCAGGCATCCGTCAGGTTGGCTTCGACCGCTTCCTGCGCCTGGACGGGGGAAAGGATCAGCGCCGCGAAGAAGATGACGACCAGTATGGCTCTGAACATGTTTTTATCGCTCCTGCGATAGGTGAGGCGGGCAACAAAAAAGCCCGCCGGGAGCGAGCTTTAACGTTTGGTTACGTTATCGCCGCCGGCTCCCTCTGTCCACGAAGGGTTGCACAAGCACCACGCAAAGGTGAGCATTCGGGCTTAAGCCGTTCAGCCAAGCTGAAACGACTTTTACCGCTGCGGGTCAGCGCCGGATTCGCACCGGACTTCCCTCACATTCGCGCGTTCACACTGTTGACCGCTCTGCTGCCGTCAGGCTCCTTTCCACTCGACCATACCCTCTAATCCTAATCCTTTTTTCATCTGGGGGAAAGGACGAACCGTTTTTTGGGGTGTATTTCAGATTATTGGGGATACGGGGGACAACGCGGGCGTTGTCCCATATGCAGCAAGTTCAAGGATAGGAGTCCTCAAAAACACACCAAAATTGGAAGGCTGAAGGAGTTTTACGGCGCTTGGCTCGGCGGGGAGCATAGGCGAGGTCAAGGCGCAGCCACTGGAAGAAATCAGCGAACAGAGACGCATAGGTGAAAGCCCGTTGCAAGACAGGGACATGTGTTCTCAAGATGCGGAGCGCGTCAAGGGCACCGAGGCGGTCATGCTGCCAATCGGCGACCAGCAGCGCCCAATGGGCAAGGATGACGCCAATGAGCTTGGCAAGTCCTTCACAGCGCTGCCGTAGAGGGTCAGCATCAGACACCCGTGCAGGTGTCCCCGCTGGATTTCCCAGCGCACCCCCAGCTTCATCCCTGCCTCTCCCCAGACCAGGCGGATACAGTCGGTGATGTACACCCCATTGAATTGCGGCAGCACCACCGCTTTTCCTTCCCCCTGCACCAGCTCCTTCAGCGTCGCTTCCAGCAGTTCCCTCATGAACACCCCTGCCCGTTCTGTAAAGCGCTGGTCTAGCCCTTGCACACTCACCCGTAACCCTGCCTGTATCGCCTGATGATGCACTTGTTTGCGCGTCGCTTCCGGTTGTGCCAGTCCTCCCAACACCAGCGCTTGCGCGAACCCCGCTCCCGTCACCTTGCGCTGCCGCTGGATGAATCCTGTTTTTTTGCCAGTTCATCCGCTGTTGTCGTCAACAGGTGGTAGAGTGTTTCACTGAATTCTGAGATGGTTGTCATGTGAGAAGCTTCCAGAATACCCTCTTTTCCTTAACTTGCTGCATATGGGACGGCATTTTTGCCGTCCCTAAATCGTTTCTCTATCAGTTGAAATTCCCGAAGGTGCTGCGGATGGTGAAGTAGGCAGAACTCCCGCTGACATAGAGCTGGCGGGCGGTGACGTAGAGCGTCGTCCCGTTGCTGCGCCGCATCGCCGCACAGCCTCCGCCTGAAGAGTCGTAAATCTGGTAAACCCGGTTGGCAGACGGATTATTGTAAACCCGGTAAGGGTTATACAGGCTGGCGGTGGACGTGTTGCGGGTGCTGCACAGGCTGGTGATCGTCGCCGCTTTTGCCCCCGACAGGGTGACAGAGAACGGCGTCCAGGGGTCCAGCGCCATCTGGACCTCGTAGTCCTGGGAAATCAGCTCGCCGATGTCCTCGACGGTGATCTCCAGGGCGATCAACCCCTCCTCGTCGGTCGCCTCTCGCCCGCCGGCGTCGGTATCCGCCGCCAGCGCGTTGGGGAATACCTGCGGACCGGTCGCCAGCAGACACAGACGAATCTCCCACACCATCTCCAACCGCGACGTGCCGACCTCCTCGCCGGTGACCAGGACGCTGAAGACCTGATTCGCATCGTTGCTGTAGCGGACGTAGACCGTGCTGTCGTCGATCACCTGAGGGTCGAAGTTCCTCAGCGGCGTATCGCACGTCCCGTCGCCCGCCGTCGGACCGCTCGTCTCGCCCGCCATCATGTTGAGGGTCCCCGCCGCGCGTCGGTCGCGGGCGTAGTGACCGATCCAGATGTCGTACTGACCATCCGGCGCGCTGCTGATCTCTACCATCGGGTTGATGCTGCCGCCGCTGTCGTCATTGCACACCCACTGTCCGGTGGCGGTATTGACGATCAGCGTCGTGTCTTCATCGCTGAAAAAGCTGAAACGCAGCGGGCTGCCCCTGCCGTCTGACCAGATCACGCGGAAAGTCGGCGCTTCGGTGGTGAATCCGACACATCCCTCTATCGTTGAGGTATCCACAGCACCGCTGACATCGACATCGTAGACTTCGTACGGGAAGCGATCAGCCGGGCTGAGATTGGCGGTCCCATAGCGCGGCGATAAACCGAAATCAAGCTGACCACGCTGCGCTGCTGCAGGTCCGACCATCGCCAGCGCGACAATGAGCAGCAGAGCAAAAATGCGGTGTTGATGCGACATCACCATCACCTCCTGAAACGGATTAAGGAGTCACTGCACAGCGAAAACCGGTATCGGCGACGAAGGTGAAGCCGGTGAGCGCGGGGATCGATTCCGCGAGCGGCTGCGCCGTCATCGATTCGTACGGGGTGAGCCAGCTGAAGCCTTTGGTATGCAGCGCGGCGGGGCGCACCCCATCCCACTCCTGCTCGCAGGCGTAAGGGTCGGCGCAGTCCGTCGGCGTGCTGGTCCATTCCGCCAGATTCCCGAACAGGTGCATCAGCCCTTCCGAGGTCGCCCCCTGCTGGAAGCGGGAGTCGTTGACAGCGACCGGAGATGCGGGAGAAACCTCGAACTCCGCCATCGGAATGTTGGTGTGCGCCGGAGCGGGCGCGGTATCGCCCCAGGGGAAAGTTCGCCCATTCATCCCGCGCGCCGCCCGTTCCCATTCGGCGGCGGTCGGCAGCCGACGCCCCACCCAGCGGCAGAAATCCCACGCCTGATAGGCGGAGACCTGAGCGACCGGCATGTCCTCGGCGGCGTCGGCATACCAGGTGAATTCGCCGGTTTCGCCGGGGCGCGAACAGGCTCCGCTTGCCACGCACAGCCGGTACTGGCGGTAGCTCACCTCAGTGCGTTCCAGCCCGAACGAGTCGACGTACACTTCGCGGGGCGGGTCGCCGAGGAGCGCCTTTCCGGCGGCGAAATAGGCGACATCAGGCGTCGTGGCGGCGCTGCGCATCCGCCACTGATTCCCGACATAGATCGCCGTCCCCAGGCTGACCGCCGCCATCAGCAGGATCACCAGCCAAGAGGTCAGGCGCAGAGCGCGGGTGGCGCGGCTGCTCGCCTGCAGGAAGCGCCGTTCATCCGGGCTGAGTTCGTCGAAGAAGGATCGGTAGCGGCGGGCTTCATCCACCCTGCCGCCCCAGTACAGATAGGACAGCCGACCGCCGAAGCGCGGGCGCGGCGCGGCGTCCTGCTGCCAGCGGGCGACATCGCCGCCGAGGCGCTGCCGCCAGACGCGAAATGCCCGATCGGCAGCGAGCTGCCTGGCGAGTTCCTTCCAATGCGTGAACAGCGCCTCGTGCGCCGCCGCGATCGTCGTCTGCGTCTTTCCCGACCCGTCCACCGCGTCGCTGCTGGTCAGCAGGCGCGCCCCGATCAGCGCATCCGCCAGCGCCGCGCCGCCCTTGATGCGGTCGATCTCCGCGCGCGGTGCGCGCCGCCGCACATCGCGCTGATCGTTGCCGACGCTGGTGAGGGCGCGAAAGACCCTGGGCAGCGCCGCCTTCGCCTCAGCATCGAGCCGGCTGAAGGCGTCTTCCGCCTGCCTGCCGACCGCCCCTTTGACGCCGCCAAAGCTCTCGTAGGCGCTCCGTTTGAGCGTTTGCCCCTCGCGCGCCTTGTAGAGCAGATCGAGCGCGTACGCCATCAGCGGCAGGCTGTCGCCCTCCCCTCCGGTATCTTTGAGGATGTCCTCCACCAGTCCGGGGTCAAAATCGAGACCGGCGCGCGCCGCCGGACGCTCGACCATCCTGTACAGCACTTCGAAGCCCGGCGCGCCCAGGGGGAAAGTCCCGCTTTCCAGCAGGTGGGTCAGCTGTGGCAGTTCGTCCAGGCAGCGGTGATAGAAATCCGCCCGCAGCGTGATCACCAGCCGCAGCGCGGCGCTCTGGCAGGCTTTGGCGATCAGCACGGCGAAGGCGGCGCGGTCGGCGGGCTGGCAGGAGAACAGCTCCTCGAACTGATCGACGACCAGCAGGACTTGTTCGCAGTCCTGCCGTTTCGCCCGCGCCCGCTCGAACCACGTCAGGATCGCCTCGGAGTCCCGGCGCAGCGCCGCCGCCAGCGTCTCCGCCGGCTCGTCGAACAACGCGGCGAAAGCGCCCGCCAGCGACAGGAACGGGTCGGGATTTTCGGCGGGAGTGCAGCGCAGCCATTTCCAGCGCTCCCCCTCCATTTCGGGCAGCAGCCACCGGCGCGTATCGCGCAGACGGGGGATCAGCCCGGCGCTGACCAGTGACGACTTGCCAGACCCGCTGGCGCCGACGACGGCGCTGAAGGGCTGCGTCGTCACGCGGCTGAACAGCGCCTCGATCTCGCGTTCGCGTCCGAAGAAGATCGGGGCGTCCTTCAGCGTGAAAGCGCGCAGCCCCGGAAAGGGCGACCCCTGCCACAGCGGCACGGCATCCTGCGTCCGTTCGATGAAGCGCGAGAGCTTTTCCAGGATGATGGCGCGCGCGTGGCGTTCGAACAGGGTTCGGAACTCGTCCTGATCGCGATACACGTTCACGCTGGCGGTGATCGCGCCTTCCGGCGTCACGAACTGCCTGAAGAACTGTTCGACTCGCCCATACTGAGCATGTTTTTCCGGGTAGTCGGGGTCCTGCTCGTCGAACAGCACTTTTTCGGTGCGGCGGTACAGATAGATGTCGGGCGTGCCGCGTTCCGCCCAACCGCGCCGCGCATCCTCGTACTCCCACTCCGTGCCGGAAAGATAGGGCGTTCCGTCGGGTTTCTGATAGGTCGGAAAGGGCAGCGGCGTGCCCATCCGCGACCAGAACAGCACGAACACGATGTCGCATTCCGACGGTTTGGCGAGTCCTTTGTTGATGGCTTCCTGAGGGTGCAGGGTCGCTACCAGGGGCAGCCCTTGATCCCATGCTACCGCTTCGATGACGGCGCGCTTGCGGATAAAGCTGTCATAGCGCAGTTCATCGAGCAGTTTCAGGACGATGCTGCGCTCGTTGACCAGATCGCCCGGCGACGAGAGGAAGATGCGGATGCGGGGGTGCGTCTCCATCGACCCATCCTTGTGCGGAAGTGTGCCACAGAAATACCCCTATTGATCATCATAGCACCGATCATCGGCGGCGCGATGACCATCCGCCGCGCCGAACTGCCGAAATTGACAGCGCGGCGATTTGCCGTTAGCCTGAAAGTATCCGCAGGTCGCGGAGGATCCCTATCTAAGGAGGGCGAGATGCGCCGGCACGTTGCGCGGTGGGTGATACAAATCGGCGTCCTGGTCGGCATGTTTCTTGCGGCGTCGGCGGCACTGGCACAGGACACCGTCGATCTCAGCGCCGCCGGCTTCAGCATCCCCATGCTGACCGCCGGGGCGCGGCTAGAAGGGGCGCTGACGGACAGCATCAGCGCGCGGCTGTACGGTTTTCAGGGCAGCGCCGGCGATGTCGTCAGCATCACCATGACGCAGGGCAGCGCGCGGCTCGATCCCTTCCTGGTGCTGTTCGGCGCGGATGGCACGGTCATCGCCAGCGACGATGACAGCGGCGCGGCGACCATCCTTTCGGCGGCGATTGACGGCGTGACGCTCCCTTACGATGGCGCGTACCTGATCCTCGCCACCAGCCTGGAACACATCCACGGCGAAAGCACTACATTCGAGACGCGGACCTTCAGCCTGGCGCTGAACGGTATCACCCCTCCTGCCGGCGGATCATCCATCTTTGAGGTGCTGGCGCAGCCGCTCGTGCCCGGTACGGCGGTCAGCGCCGATATCGCGGCGGACCAGATGGGTGCGTTTTTCCTGCTGCGGGCGGATGTCGGAAGCGCTTTCGATGTCATCGTGCCGGATGCCAACTTCGACACGGTGCTGCATCTGTTCGACAGCACAGGGGCGCGCGTCGCCGTCAACGATGATGACGAGTCGCGCGTCACGCTGACATCAGGCATCTACGATGTCACCGCAGCGGCGGCAGAGCGCGTAACCGATCTGCCTTATCTGGCAGTCGTGACGGATGTCTTCTTTTACGTGACCAACGCGGATCGGGCTGCCGAAGTCATGCCCCAGTTCGAAGGCGGCAGCGTCAGTGTGGTGATGCAGGCGGGCTGATCCGCCAGACCCGACCGAACCGGTGCATTTCAGATTATTGGGGATACGGGCGGATAACGCGGGCGTTGTCCCTCCAAAATGTGCCTCCGTAGGGATGATGCCTGCATCGTCCGTTGCAGTACCCAGAATATTGAAATGCACCCCGACCGAACTATCTGGTTGACAGAGACGCGGAAGTTCGTTTAATCTGTCGTATGCATTTTGCTGCATATGTATGTCATCGAAGGAGATACTCAATGACATCCTGGCGTAAGGCTGTTTCGCCCCTCCTCCTCCTCGTCCTCCTGTTCGCGATCACGGTTGGAGTCGCCTCGGCGCAGGTCACCTCCTCTTCGCCGGGCGGCGAGACCCCGGGCAGCGATGTCGCCCAGGCTGAAGGCGAGGAAGGCGAGCGCGGCTCGATCAACTTCTTGACACCGGATGAACCCTTCGCGGAAGAACTGGCTCCCGGTGAAGGCGCGATTCTGTTCGCCTTCGATGGCACGCAGGGCGATATCGTGACGGTCACTGCGACCCAGACGAGCGAGGGGTTCGATCCGTTTATGGTGCTGATGGGACCGGCGGGGCAGGTCATCGCCTATGATGACGACAGCGGTGAGGAAATCTTTTCCTCGGCGATCAAAGATGTGACCCTGCCGATCAACGGCAGCTATGTCGTCCTGGTCTCGGACTTCTCAAGCGTGGACCGTCCGCCGTCTGAGGACGGACTGAAGGGGACGCGCACCTTCGAAGTCATGGTGACCGGCAACAAGGCGCCGATCGGCGATCCCAACTACAGCGAAGATTCGGTCATCCTCTTCCACGGCAATATCGAGGTCGGCGGCGTGACCGACGGCTACAGCTCGCCAGAAGAGCCGGTCTACTACTATTTCCTCTCGGCGACGCAGGGCGATGTCATCGACATTCAGATCGATGAAGCCGATTTCGACACGCTGATGATCCTGTTTGACCGCGCCGGCGTGCGCACCCATATCAACGACGATGATTCCGAACGCGGCGGGCTGGAATCGGCGATTCGCGGCGTCGAAATCTCGGAAACGGGCAGCTATCTGCTGTTCGTGACCGCCTATCGCTTCTACACGGCGGCGGACGCCGATACCTCCTTCACCGGCGGCACGTTCACGCTGTCGGTCTCGCAGGCGTCCAAGTAGGCGCGCATCGCGATGCGCCGTATCGTGACGCGCCGTATCGCGCACGCTTAAATCAGGTCTCGCCTCTTTTCAACGGGCGAGCCGGCGGGTCGTCCGCTTGTGGATTTCTTTCGAGATTCCGCCCAGATGACAAAAAAGCGCCGCCCCGACGTGCCGGGGCGGCGCTTTTCATCCTCATCAATGGTGAGCGTCTCACCTATGGTGAGCGTCAGCCGTGATTGGTCTCTGCCTTGTGGACGGCGATGACGTTCTGCGCCACATGCGCCGGGACCTGTTCGTGACTCATGTAGCTCAGCGTGTAGATGCCGCGTCCGCCGGTGATCGAGCGCAGGTCGGTCCCATAGCGCATAACCTCCGCCAGCGGCACAGTCGCCGTGACCACGCTCTTGGTTCCGACGTTGTCCATGCCCTGCACGCGCGCACGGCGGGTGTTCAGATCGCTGATGATGTCGCCCATCATCGCTTCCGGGACCGTCACCCTGATCTCGTAGATCGGTTCGAGCAGCACCGGTTTCGCCGCCATGAAGGACTCTTTGAAGGCTTCGCGACCGGCGATCTGAAAGGCGATATCTTTCGAGTCCACCGGGTGTTCCTTGCCGTCGGTGACCGTCACCTTCACATCGATGATCGGGAAACCGGCGAGGATGCCTTCTTCCAGGATGCTCTGAACGCCCTTCTGGATGCTCGGCTCGAAGGAGCGCGAGACTGCACCGCCGAAGACCGCCCAGGCGAACTCATAGCCCGCGCCGGGGTTTGGATCGACCTGCAGCGACACTTCGCCGAACTGCCCTGCGCCGCCGGTCTGCTTCTTGTGGCGGTAGGTGGCGCTGCCGCCGGCGATGATCGTCTCGCGGTAGGGCACTTTGGGCGGCAGGGTGTCGATGCCGACGCCCAGGCGTTCGGCGCGCACCAGCGTCACGGCGATGTGGATGTCGCCCATGCCTTCCAGCACGGTCTGGCGCACATCCGGGTCCTGCCGCCAGCGCAGCGTCGGGTCGGCGTTGCACAGGCTGGTGAGGATCTGCCCCATCTTGCTGCTGTCTGCCTGGGTGCGCGGGCTGAGCGCTACCTTGAACAGCGGCGCAGGGAATTCCGGGCGGACGATCTGGAACGGATTGTCCTTGCTGCTGAAGGTGTCGCCCGTGAAGGTGTGCGTCAGCTTGGCGACGACGCCGATGTCTCCGCAGTGCAGCTTCGTCACCGCGATCTGCTCTTTGCCGCGCAGGACCATCAGCGAATTGAAGCGCTCTTCCACACTCCGCGTGGCGTTCCAGGCGCGGGTTTCGTTGCTGATCGAGCCGGCGAAGATGCGGAAATAGTTGAGCGTGCCGACGAAGCGGTCATTGCTGGTCTTGAAGACATACGCGCCCAGCCCCTTGTCGTCGGACTGCGGCGCGGTGTTGTATTCATGTTCGCCGTCGGGCAGGACCATCTGGAAGCGGCGCTCGGTCGGGGCGTTGACGTAGACGATCAACGCCTCCAGGAGGGGGACAGTGCCGATGTTTTTCGTGCCGCTGGTCACGAACACCGGGACCGTCTTCAGATAAGCGTCGCGCGCTGCCTTGCGCATACCCTCACGGATTTCATCGCTGGTCAGGTCGCCGGTCGAGAAATACTTCTCGATCAGCGTGTCGTCCGCCTCTGCCGCCGCCTCGACCAGGGTGAGATGCGCCGCCCTGGCAGCCTCTTCCATGTCGGCGGGGATGTCGCTGCGCGTCGCGCCGGCGTCGAAATACGCCTTCAGCGTCACCAGATTGATCACGCCCTTGAAATTGGCTTCTTCGCCAATCGGGATCATGACGGGGACGAACTTGTAGTCGGGGAAGCTCTGGCGCAGGCTGTCCATCGCGCGTTCAAAGCTGGCGTTTTCGCGATCCACCTTATTGATGGTCACGATGATCGGCTGCTGGTAGACTTCGGCATACTGCCATGCCAGCTCGGTGCCGACTTCCACGCCGGAAACCGCATCGACCACCACGACGACCGAGTCGGCGACGCGGATGGCGTTCTTGACCTCGCCCTGGAAGTCGGTGTAACCAGGGGTATCGAGGACGTTGATCTTATGATCGTTGAATTCAATGGGGAGGAGGCTGGTGGAAAGGGATAACCCGCGTTCCTTTTCGTCGTCTTCCCAGTCGCTTGCAGTAGTCTTTTCCTCAATTCGCCCCAGGCGCGAAATCGCGCCGGAATTGAATAACAGCGCTTCGACCAGCGAGGTCTTGCCGCTGCTTTGATGCCCAACCAGGGCGACATTGCGAATCTTGTCTGAGGTATACTCTCTCATAGTGGGAAAGGCTCCTGATATTTTTAACCGCCGCCGCCGGAAACCGGGGACGGCGTACCGAGGCTTTACGCCTGCGGATTTTCAGCCGTGGCTATGTGACAGCCGTATGATGTTAAATTTAACAAGGATTCACCAAAGCGTCCAGAAAGCTTAAAGACGCGCGGGGCAAAAGGTGCATAACAGCACCGGCTGAACCGTGACGGATGACTAACGCGCCGCTGCCGCCCCGGACCGGGCGCTGTCGCGGGCATGCCACAGCATCGCCACGAACACCCCGACCATGATGATCACGCTGCCTGCCAGCTGTCCCAGGCTGGGCTGTTCGTCGAAGAGCAGGAAAGCGGCGGTCGTGCTGAAGATCGGCTGTATCTGAACCAGCATGCTGACGTAGGTCGCCGGCATATAGCGCAGCGCGTAGTTGAGCGCCGAATGCCCGATCAACTGCGGGAAGAGTGTCACCATGACCATCCAGAAGGTTCCCATCGGGCTGAAGCCGAGGACGGGAGTTCGCGTGAGGATCAGCGCGACGATCAGCGACAGCCCGCCCAAGCCGAAGAGCAGCCACAGGAAAGGGATGAGCGACAGCCGCACGCGCAGCGGACGGCTGAACGTCCTTTGAAGGGCAATCGCCACCGCCGCGATCAGCGCCAGCGCCATACCCAGCGCTATGTTAGAACCGCCGCTCGCGCCACCGCCGGAGAGCGTCAGCACCAGATTGCCCACCAGCCCCGCCGCCAGCCCCAGGATGATCCCACGACTCAGACGCAGGCGGAAGAATGCCGACTCGAACACCCCTGTCCAAAGCGGTGAAGAAGTGACTACTACGGTGGCGATCAGGACGCTGGTGTATTCCAGCGAGGTGATCCAGGTGCCGAAGTGCAGCGCCATCAGCAGCGCCGAGAACGCCGCCCAGCCCAGATCGGCGCGGCGGGGGGGCGAGAGCAGATCGGCAATCTCGCGGCGGTGGCGGGTGAGGGCGATGGGCGTCAGGATCAGCGCCGACAGTGACAGCCGGACGGCGGCGATCAGCAGCGAAGGCATGCCTTCCGCCTGGGCGAGGCGTGTGAAGATGGCGGCCGAAGAACCGGCAAAGATGGCGGCGATCAGCATGATCAGGACACGCTTAGGGAGGTGAGCGGCAGGCGCGGTTGTGGAGGTCATGGTGTGGACTATCGTAACGGCTTGTGGGCAGCCGATCAAGTGAGGGGCGAGCGGCGGCGCGTCCGAATGTAACCGAATTCTCACGAACCTTAATTGACGCTGCACCCAGACCCGTGCTAGGATATGCTCATCGTTCTAAGGAAAGGATGAACAACCCATGTTGTACATGCCTCGTGAAGAAGGTCAAGGCTTGGTTGAGTACGCGCTCATCCTCGTCCTGGTCGCCGTGGTCGTCATCGTCATCCTGGCGCTGCTCGGACCGGCAATCGGCAACATCTTCTCCAACATCGTCAATACCCTCTAGTCTTCATCGCTCTACGTTCTTTTTGACACGCCTCGCAGCTTTTGCGGGGCGTGTCGTTTTTGTCACACCGCCGCCCTTTTTCCGATGATCGCGGCGTGTCCTGGTTTCCGCCTCAGGCAAAAATAACGCTATCGCCCGTTCCAGCGTATACTACATATGCTGACGAGCGCAGCCCGACAACTCCGCACGAGGTCATCATGGACAACCAGCATATCACCGGGATCAACCTCAAGGTCGCGCTGATGGATACCGATTACTACGCCATGCAGGCGATCAACGGCTATCTTGCCTGGGATCGCCGTACGCGGGTGATCCTCCTGTCCGAATCCTGGAAACAACTGTGGGGGAACCTGGATGCGCTGCCCGCCGCCGAGCTGCCTGATGTCGTGGTACTCGACGCCGAAGCCTTCGATCACCCCGGCGGCTTGCGCGAGGCGGTTCTGCATCTGCGTGAGCGCGTGCCCAGGGTGCGCGTCGTCTGCCTGGCGCGCTATGCCGATCTGCGGCGGATCGAGGCGGCGGTGGAAGCGGAAGCGCGGGCATACCTGCTCAAATCCGAAGTCACGCTGCACATCGCCTGGGCGATTATCTATGCGCTGGAACGCGATCTGCTGGTCACCGCCGGCATCCACCGGGCGGCGGCGCGGTCGATGAACCGCCGGCTGCGCGACGCGGCGATTCTGCCGCACCGGCGCGAATACCGTGAACTCACCGAGCGCATCCGTCAGGCAATTGAATTGTGCGTCGTCAAGGGTATGCCCGCTCAGCTCGCCGCCGACGAGATGGGCATCAGCCTGCACACCATCCGCAGCTACATCAAAGAGGGCTACCGCATCCTGGAATCGGCGGACGAGACGATCTACCCGGTCGAGATGTCGCCTCAGGAGAAAGCTTTCATGCGCATCACGCGCATCGAAGACGAGGCGTAGGCGGGCGGCTGCGAGCCGCTCACGGCATCCACATCGAGACGAACTGCGCGCCGTCGACGAAACTGCCGTTCACCGCCATCTCCCAATGGAAATGGGGACCGCTGACGCGCCCGCTTGACCCCACCGTGCCGATCACCTGCCCTTTCGTCACCCCCTGCCCGCGCGTGACGTGGGTCGTGGAAAGGTGCGAATAGCCGCTGAAGACGCCGTAGCCGTGATCGATGACGACATGGCTGCCGCGAATGGGCATGAAACCGGCGAAGATCACCCGTCCGGCGGCGGACGCCATCACCGGCGTGCCGAGCGTCACCTGCAAATCCCAGCCGGTGTGGCGCGTGTTGTATGCCTCGTTGAAGGTGCGAAAAGCGCCGAACGGCGAGGTCAGGGCGGTGCTGACCGGGAAGGCGAAGCCGGTCGAATCCCAGAATTTCTCCAGGGTGACGGTCGAGAAAACGCTGGAAAGCTGCGCCAGTTCATTGCGCTCGGTCGCGGCGTCGAGCAGGTAGGCGGTATCCGGCGGCAGGGTGACGATCTGGCGGATAAATTCGCCCAGGACGACATCGACGGTGGTCGAAAGGGTCTCGCGGGTTCCGTCGGAAAAGGTGACGTAGACATCGAGCGGGTTTTCCCGGCGCGTCGACTGTTCCATGTTCGCCGTCAGCAGCCCGTAAACGCCATCGTCGGGGGTGTCGCCGCTGAAGAAGTCGACGAAACCATCCAGGAAAAGCGCCCGCGCATTGGCGATGTGCAGATCGCTCTGATTTTCCATGATCGAGACGCGGGCAAGCCCGGTGCGCCCCTGGTTGAGCGCGCGGAAATACAGTTCCAGCCGGGCGTGCGTCCCATTGATGGTGCTTTCCGGCGGGATGCGCGTCGCGCGGGTGGGTATCGGAACCGCCGGGCTGGTCTCGGTCGCCGCCGAGGGGGCAGCGGTTGGGGCGTCCTGGGCGGCAGCGGGCGCGAGGGTCAGCCCGAAGAACAGGCAGAGCAGGCAAAGCAGGGCGGTGGGCGGCGGGGGTTGGCGCATAGGGATTTCCTGAATGGTCGAATAGATCGCCCGCGCATTATACTATCCCAGCGCGCTGACCGGGTTGGTCGGCATTTCGATCCAGAAGATCGATCCCCCCTCCGGCGGAGAATGAACGCCCACTTCGCCGCGCTGAAGGTTGACCAGCACCTTGGTGATCCACAGCCCCAAGCCGGTGCTGCTTTCGCCTTCGGTCGGGCGCGGGGTGAGCTTGCCGAACTGCGTGAACAGCCGCGCCCGCTCCTGCTCTGGGATGCCCGGTCCCTGGTCGGCGACACAGACGCGCACCGACTCGCCCAGATCATCCGTCCAGATCGTGACTTCACTGCCATGCGGGCTGTACTTGATGGCATTGCTGATCAGATTTCCCAACGCCTGCCCGAAACGCCCCGGATCGCCATAGATCACCCCCGCCGGATTGACCAGATTCAGCGCGATCTCCTTCTTGAGGGCGAACATGCTGTACTGGCGCACCTGCTCGGTGATCGCCTGCGTCAGATCGACCGGGGACACGTTCAGGCTGATCTCGCCGCTTTGCAGCGCCGCCGAATCGAGGAATTCGGCGATGACATTCTGCATGGTATTGATGTTGAGATCGGCATTGTCCAGCAGTTCCATCGTCTCGGCGTCGACCGACTGATGACGCAGCAGGTAGATCGCCAGGCGCAGGTTGCCCAACGGTCCCTTCAGATCATGTGACGCGATGCGAAAGAAATGATCCTTCACTTCGTGCAGGCGGCGCAGCTCTTCGATGGTGCGCTTGCGCTCATCCTGAAGCATCTTAATGGCGATCTGCGTGCGGGCGCGGGCGAGCATCTCCGCCATCTTGAAGGGCTTGACGATGTAGTCGTTGGCGCCGATGTTCAAGCCCTGAACGATGTCGCGCTCTTCCGTCCGCGCCGAAACCAGGATCACCGGCAGGTCGGCGGTTTCGGGGGTCTTGCGCAGGGTGTCGAGTACCTGCAAGCCAGTCATGCCGGGCATCATGATGTCCAGCAGCACCAGGTCGATTGGCTCGCGGGCGATGATGTTGAGCGCTTCCTGCCCGCGATGCGCGCTCAGCGTACGGTAATACCGGCTGAAAAGGTCCTCCAGGATGGTGACGTTCATTGGTTCGTCATCGACGATCAAGACGGTGGCTTGACTGGGTATCACACGATTCCCCCGAACAATGACTGCAGGCGCACACTCTATCTAATTTTGCGTTCTGATCCCGCAAATTTGCAAGCGGACTGACGCGAGGAATTCTGAATTTCTCCCCAAGTTTAGTTCGCTTTTTCTAACCTGGCTAGACTTCGCCGCAATTCAGCCGAGTCAGCCGGCGGAAGCGATGCGCCCCTTCCAGCGCGGACCGCCGTTCAGCCGCCACCACACCGCCTGAAGGGCGATGACGGTCATGAGCAGCGCCGAGATCGGCAGCAGCAGGGCGTCGATCACCCGCTGGCGCGTCGCCGCCGCCGTCAGCATACGGATCAGGATTCCCAGGGCGATCAGCACCGCTCCGACGGTGTTTCCCCGGCTCAGCACCCACCAGGGAAACAGCAGGATCAGCCAGTGGAACAGCACGCCCAGGGCGAACGGCGCGATTCCACCATACCCCGCAATGATATTCTTAGCAAAGCCGTCGCGCACCTCCGACCAGGCGGAATACATGCGGCAGGCGATCAGCCCGCCGCCGTCCGCCATGCGCAGCCGATAGCCCTTCGCCTTGATCAGCCGGGCGAAGCGAATATCTTCGACAATCGAAGCCCGGACCGCCATGTGACCACCGACCCGGTCATAGGCGCGGCGGCGAAAGGCGAGACACTGCCCATTGGCGGCGGCGAGAGCCGGCGCGTGCAGATGATGTACCAGCGGCAGCGGCAGATAACCGAAGATGACGAAGGCGATCAACGGGACGACCAACCGTTCGCCCCAGGTCTGCGTGATCTGGGTGGGCCAGACGGTGAGCAGGTCGGCGTTCTGGCGCAGCATTGCCGCGACCAGCGCTCGCAGCGCCCCCTGCGCCCAGAAGACATCGGCGTCGGTGAAGATCAGAATCTTACCGCGCGCCTGGCTGGAAAGCTGATGACACGCCCAGTTCTTGCCGAGCCATCCAGGGGGCAGCGGGCGTCCGGCGACCACACCCAGTCGAATATCGCCCGCCGCCGCCGCCAGCGCCGCCTCTGCCGTGCCGTCGGTCGAGCCGTCGTCCAGGACCAGCACCTCGAAGAGGGGGTGATCCTGTGCCAGCAGGGCGCTCACGGTCGCGCCGATGACCTGCGCTTCGTCCCGCGCCGGGATGCACACGCTGACGAAGGTGGGATCGACCTGAAGCGCAGCGGCCGGGTCGATCAGCGGCGCGGAGCCAGGGGCAGAGCGCAGGCGTGGGAAAACGACGACGTTCACCAGCGTAATCAGCGCGATGACGCCAAGACTCAGGGCGGCGGTAAGCAGGAGGACATCGATCATGGTTGTTGTTGAGCGTCAGGCAAGAAAATGGGCGAGTGAGCGCTCACCCGAAGATCGCGCGAAGGCGGCTTCCGAGCGTCAGCTTACATCAAAAAGGGTGCGGACCGACGCCGCAAAACCGGGCAGTGCGTCTCTACCGGCGAGTTCTCCTTCGACGCCGAGGACTTCGGCGATGTCGTCGGCAGGGTAGACCTCGATCTGCTGCTTGTCCGGGAAGATCAGCCAGACCAACCCTGCGCCGTGCGCCAGGAAATAGGCGGCGCGTTCGCGCATGGCGGCGTAGGTATCGCCCGGCGACTGCACCTCGATGACCAGATCGGGGATGAAAGGCAGCGGGGCGCGCCAGTCGAATTCACCGTGCTGCCGGCTGACGAACGCCAGATCGGGGATGCGCGAATTGAACGGGTCTTCAAGCAGCTTGCAGCGCACTTCGTTCAGAACCCATCCGATGGGATGCTCCCGCAGAAAAATATAAAGGAGCGCGTTCAATGTATGGATGATCAAGCCGTGTATCGGTATCGGCATATCTTCGACGATCTCCCCCCGCACAAGCTGCAGATGCCGTCCGGCATTTTCCGGCTGGCGCAGCGCTTCCTCGAAAGCCTCTACCGTCATCAGGAGCGTGTTGATAACCATAGCCCTACCCGCACTCGCTGCTCTGCAACCATCTTATCATAGTTCGCTGATCTTCAGCCGGGCTGCCAGCCAGGCGCGCGGCTGAGGAAAACGGCGCAGGTCGTCACGGTACTTCCAGGCGACCAGCGCGCCGTTCACCGCCAGCACGGCGATCAGCACAGGGTCGGGGTGGGCGATCAGCAGATAGGCGATCAGGCTGGCGAAGGTCATCAGTACCGCCCATCCGGAGACGGCGATCAGGCTGAACCAGACGCCGAGCAGGATGCCGCCGAAGCTGGGCAGCTCCCACAGGGTGAGCGCCATCCATACGCCGAAGGAGACGGCGACCGCCTTGCCGCCCTTGAAGCGCAGGAACGGAGAAAAGGCGTGCCCGAAGACCGGGGCGAGCGCCGCCAGCGCCAGCGGCGCGCCGCTCAGCCCGACGACGTAGGTGGCGATGCTCACCGGGATCGCCCCCTTCAGCACGTCGAGCAGCAGCGCCAGCGCGCCGATCTGCCAGCCGCCGGCTTTCAGAACGTTGGTCGCGCCAGGGTTGCCATCGCCGATCTGCCGCACGTCGCGGCGCAGCGCCAGCCAGCCGAGCCAATATGCCAGCATCAGCGAGCCGGCGGCGAAGCCGATGCCCGTCCACAACAGCGTTTGCGCGGTCGTCTCGTTCACTTCAGGCGCGCCTTCCGGCAGCCCGGCGCAGCGCCGCCAGCAGGAATACGCCCATCACCACGCCGCCGGCGATTCCCGGTCCGGGCTGATTCCAGAAGAGGATCAAGCCGAACGTCTCCAGGAACCAGGTGATGCCGTAGATCAGCAGCAGCGGCGCGACCGGCAGCCGCCGCACCGGGGCGATCAGGCTGGCGGCGGTCGTCAGGACCAGCGCCGCCAGCAGCCACCCGGCATAGTTGGACCAGGGGATGCCGAAGAAGTGGAACGCCCCCGGCTCCTGCCACACCCACAGCCCCCAGCCGACCATCTGCGGATCGAGGAACAGGTCCCAGGCGGTGAACGCCAGCGCGCTCCAGCCGATGAAGGCGGATTG
>JABWBO010000220.1 GCA_013360465.1 Anaerolineae bacterium
CATCCACTAAGCGGGCGCTGATGGCGATGCTTACGCTGTGATAAGGAGATGATTCCTCGTCAGCGCGATTGCGGGTATCCGCGATCTCGAAGCGCAGTATATGATCGGGCAGGCACAGAGCGCGCACCGAAACACTGCCGCGCCCCGTCACCTTTAAGGCATCCCCGATCACATTGACGAGAATCTGCTTGAGTTTGGTTTCGTCGGTCTGAATGAGGATCGGCAGATCGTCTGCCCTTTCGAAACGCAGTGCGAGATCACGCTGCTGTGCCTTCAAGCACAAAGTCTCCTCAAGCCGCCGGAGCAGATGCGGCAGGTTGAACAGCGACAGTTCGACCGCATCGAAACCCGCCTCCACCCGCGAGAGATCGAGGATGTCGCCGATCTGGTGATTGAGATGCTCCGCCTGATCATGGATGCGATTCAGTCGTTCGCATGTGTCACTCGACATTCCAACGCACCCAAGCAGCAGTCGGGTATGTTCAACAATATCACGTAACGGCTGTCGCAGTTCTTCGCTCACATTGGCGACAAAAACATCACGCGCCGTCAGCGCCGCTTCTGCCGCGAGTTTCGCCTGCCGGAGCTGTTCTTCTCGCTGAATGCGTTCGGTGACATCGCGCACCATCGCCAACGCTTCGGTGATTTGGTCATCATTGTCTTTGATCAGAACTGGCAGCGACTCGACAAACCGTATCAAACCGTCTTTTCGCCTGATGGGGAACTGCGTCACCCGTTCTGTCGACTGGCTGGTTTCCCGCAGCGCACGGTTTCGATACGCCAGAGACTTATAATGCTCTTCCGCGAGAATATCACTGGGCTTCATGGAGCGAAGCTCATCCAAGCTGTATCCCAAGAGATCGAGTGTGCGCTGGTTCGCCTCAAGGAGAACGTTATCATCGTATGACGTTCCCCACGTTGAAATCGTGATCGCGTCGCTTACATTCTGGACAATCGCATCGTAGCGCCGCTTGATGCGCGTAAACTCGGCGTCGCGCGTTTTCTGCGCTGTGCTGTCCCGTGAAAGTACGATTGTAGGGCTACCTGACACGATCACGACCTCATGCTCATACCAGCGGGATTCGCCGGGACTCAGCGTGAATTGTGTCTCGAAACGTGTTGGTATCGCCGCTTGTGCCGCTGTGCGGAGCAGCTCGCTAAATTCCGGCGTGCTGCCAGCAAGAAATACCTCACCGACCACCGTGAGCATCGGTGTGCCGTCAGCGCTGAACTGCTGGATCACCCGCGCTTCCCCATCGACCAGAGTCGTGATAAAGGACAGCGCCTTGAACAGCGCAGTCGCGTTTACCTTGAGCGGATCATCGTTCATCGGGTTTTCCTTGCGCTCATCCGCAGCAGCCCACCCTGAAATCTAGACTTCACGTCAATCTGCTTCTAGACTGTAGTCTAGTGCGAAGGCGCAGCCGCCCATCTACACTTGCTCTGTTGACTGAATGAGATGGAGCGATCACTATGAAACGTCTATTGCTGCTCGTCGTGCTGCTGCTTACCTTGACGAGTGGTCACATTTTAGCACAGGACGATGGGGGGCATACCGACACGCTGGTGATCTCATGGCCCCCGCCTGTAACCGAGGTCTGGGGAGTAGGCGACGTGCTGGGCACAGCGAATATCCCCGGAATGGCGTACTACTTCCTTGAATACATGCCTCTCAGCGACGACCTGAGCATTCCGGAAAACGCCCCATGGCTGCCGGGGACGCTCGTCATGCAGCAGCCGGTTACCAACGGCGTGCTGGCGACGCTCGATACAACTCAAGTGGCGGACGGGCTGTATGCGCTGCGCCTGACCGCTGCCACCGCCGATGGTCAGTCGTATCACTATCTGGTCACGCCGATCCGTGTGGACAATGCCCGTTTCCAGGCGTTTGAAGCGCGCATCCGCGCTGAAGGCGGTCAAGCGGCGACGGTGACTCCCGTACCCACGACCGCTCCAGCGGACACCACACCGCGTGTGACTCCCTCTGCCACTGCCGTGAATGTCCGCCGCTGCGATCTGGTGGACAATGACCGCTGCCCGATCATCGCGCAGCTTCCGCCGGGGCAGGTTGCCGAAATCACCGGACGCAACCCGGCGAACACGTTCTATCAGGTTCGTCTCGCCTCTGGCGTGAGCGGATGGGCATCCCGTACCGTCGTGTTCGAGTCGGGGAATGTCAGCAGCGTGCCGGTCGTCAACCCACCTGCACCGCTGCCTGTGGCTGTCCAGCCCATTCTGCCGGTCGGCGTCGTGGCGTCCAGCGTGATCCCGAACGGGATGTCGATTCAAGGTTCGGCGGTGTGCAGCCAGCCGTTCAACGTGCAAATCAATCTTGCCAACACGGGCAGCACGGTTTCGCCCGCCGGGTCGCTCACGCTTCAAGATTCCAATATCAGCACGGGTACGGTGACCTTCAGCGGATCGGCGAGTTATCCCGCCATCAACCCCGGCGGCAACTTCGTCGTAGTGATCCCGGTGACGACCAGTGTGTACTATGGCGAGCAACATCAACTGCGCGCGTTCACCAATAGTCGCGAGTTTGCCATCACCTATACGCTCGGGCAGGGCAGCTGCAACGCTGCGCCCACACCCGCCCAGCCGACCGGTGGGCAGCGCAGCTTTGGGGCTGGCGAATGCACGCTCGTCCTTAGCTCGGCGGAGGTGAGCGCCAGACCCGAAGGGGAAGTCACGTTCGTGATCAGCGAAACCGGCACCTACCCCGCGTCTCAGGTTCAGGTTGTCGGTGGTCTCGCGTGGTATCAGATCAGCTTTGCCGATGCTCCGGGGTGGGTGCCGGGCGTCAATGTCACGTCGTATCAGGGGAACTGCAACCCCTAAGAGAGGTGCCGAAGCTATCAGATCAACCGATTCGCTGGCAGGACGAGGTAATCCTCGTCCTGTTTTCTATTATAATGAGACGCAAGTTGACATGATCTGATTGCCCATCGTCTGCCTATGCAAAAAATCGGCGTTCTCATTATTGATGACCACCCCACCGTGCGACTAGTGGTCAGATCGGATAGTATTTAGAGAGTATCCGAGATTAGCTTGGGATAGAGCCGAGCGAGTTTGCTGCGCGCATCGATGGTTGTAAAGCGCCAG
>JABWBO010000221.1 GCA_013360465.1 Anaerolineae bacterium
CTCTCAACTGGGCGTCCCGGCGGACGCCGTACCTCACTTGGTTGTGGAGCAGAGGAAGCGGATTGAGGTGTTGTCGGGTCAGAGGTTGGTCTTGGACGCCAAGCTCACGGATCTGCCGGCGAAGATCTCGGGCCTGCAGGTCGCCCTGGGTGAAGCAGAAGAAACATTTGCCGACCTGCCGCCGGAAGTCGACACAACGGAGCTAAGTGATCTCTTGGGACAAGCCAGGTCAAAGAAGCAGCCCGAGGTTGAAATAGCGCGCTTCAGGATGGAAATGGACCAATTTGCAGCTCGATTGGATCACGATTTGAACTCGCTTCCATTCTGGGCCGGTCGCGCAGATGAACTGGAACGTCTGCGAGTGCCGCTTTCCGCCTCTGTGAGCGAGTTCGCGGAACGCTTTGTTCGTCATCAGACTCGGTCTCAGCAGCAGGCGGACGAACAGGGAAGGCTCACAGCAGAGCTGGAAACATGTGCAGAGTCACTGCGCGCGCTCGAACATCAGCAGTCCATTCCGACGGAGTCTGAACTGGCGGACGCACGTGCGAGACGTGAACTCGGCTGGGGGGCCGTCAAGGAGAGCTGGCTTCAAGGGTTGGAAGGAGGAACCTGCAAGAGTCAGTTTCTGGACACTACAGAGCAGGCCTTGCCGGAGGCCTATGAGGCCGCCGTGCATGGCGCAGACACGGTCGCAGACCAGCTTCGGCGCGAACATGCTGTCCATCGTCGACGGCGTGCCGCGCACGCTGCGCCTGCCCGGCATGGACGGCGGCTATGATCTCTTCGGCGATTCCGCCCTGCCGCGCGAGGTCGGGCAGGTGCGAGCGCGCTTCGTCGTGGTGGCGGAAAACGCGGCGGCGATGGCGGCGGCGCGCGACGCCGTGCTGGCGATGAGCGGTTACGGACGGGCGCGGCTGGTCATCGAGATGCATGGCGGCGATCAGCGCTGGAATTGGGCGAAGGTCAACAGCATCAGCCTACCGACCGAACACGACGCCATCGCGGATCGCTTCGCAGAGGCGACGGTCGATTTTCAGTGCGCCCTGCCCCACTGGTATTCGACGAACGACGACAGCCCGCAGGTGGAGGCGTGCAGCGGCGCGGCGACGACCTTCACGGTCACCAACGCCGGCAATGCCATCGCCGTCCCTATCATCACGATTGATCCTGGGAGCGCGATCAGCGGCGGGCTGACGATTCAGCGCTTGGTGTCCTCCGAGGTCGCCGATGAGATCGTGTACGCCGCCGCCCTGATCTCCACCGATGCACTGATCATCGACTGCCCGGCATTGAGCGTGACCAAGAACGACGCAGACGCCTACAGCACGGCGTTCGGCGCGGATCATTCGGCGTGGATGCGGCTGCTGCCCGGCGACAACACGATCAAGGTGATCCTGGGGGCAGCGGAGACGGCGGACGTGACGGTTGAGTGGGATGACTGCTGGTATTGACTCGACAAATGGTGCAGAAGTACCCATCGGCGCAGCGATGGGTACATTTTCGTCTTATAATTTGAATAGATCCCATCCTATGCGCCGCGGAAGATTATTCTCCAGATGAAAATACAGATGTTCGTGGTTGCAGATTATGCCAGCATTGAACCTGCAACAGGGAAACTGAACGTGCTGGGTGTGTTTACCAGTATCACTGCTGCAAGTTTTCCAGCAGTCCACAGACGAATGGCAGTTATCGCGAGAATCACGGCTGACAACCCGACGGAGACCACCGATCCTCGCAAGTTCGAACTACTCCTGACCGATGCCGACGGAACCGACCATCTTAAATTCAGCGGCATGATTGCGCTGCCGCGCGATGCCCAAGGCAATCGACTCGATCAGAATGTCTTGGTTGAGTTGAACAATGTCGAATTTCCACATTCTGGGGTATACGAATTCGCTATATACGTGGACGGTCATCGTATTGGCGACACTCCTATCGAACTCAAGCAGCTTTGAGTCGTGGAGCGCAATAATGCCAACAAAGGCTGAAAAGCTGCTCCAGGACATGCGCGGGTCGAAGCGCGGATGGACCCGTAGGGATCTTGAGACACTGTACACCGGCTTTGGTTTTGAGATCAGGAATTCACGAGGTCCTCATGATATGGTGGTACATCCTGTCTATAAACAACTAGTCACATCTCTGCCACGCCACCGAAAACTGGCGGTTGCATACGTGACTCTGGCGATCAAGCTTATCGAACAGCTTCAAACGCTCCAGAATGAGCAGGAGTAGAGGGGCTACAATGAATAACATACAGAAACTCGCTGAGGAGATAGCGGCGCGCCCATATACAGAACTGATCATGCGCGACAAGACCACAGATGACGACTACATCTATGTGGCAAGCACGCCTGAACTTGAGGGATGTATTGCACAAGGCGAGACTCTGGCTGAGGCTGAAGCCAATCTGAGGCTCTTCCGTGTCGACTATGTTCGCTACCTTCTGGAGAATGATCTACCTGTTCCAGAACCGTCCGGGGTGTTGGTTGGAGACAACAATGTTGCATCACGTGTCGAGGTGATTTCGGGAGTTCTTGTGCGCTCCCAATGAACACCGTCCTCGATTTCTCCGTCGTATCCCACATCGAGATTCGCGCCTGCCCGTCGCGAATCGTCGGGCACAACCTGAAAATCAAGATGGTCATCAGCCTTCTGAACGACGAACCCGAATCAATCATCGAGACCGTCATGGCGTAGTACTTCGACCATGAGACTGAATTTCAGCGAGCGATGGCGGTGGAAGATGAGCGCCTCAGCGAGACTGCCGAACCTTCTAGCGAATGGAAAGCGCGGATGCAGCGTCATCTGGCGGAGATGGGGCTGACGCCGAAAAACAACACAGAAGAGTGACTGCGACGGCTTGAGAAGCGTCGATACAGGATTAGCAAAGACCAGACCCTCACCGGCTGGTCTTTTTGATTCTGGAAAGGATAGGCGAATGCGGGTGTGGGCGGATGTGCATGATGCGGCGGGGGCGCGGCAGGGAGCCGGACCGGTGGCGCTGAAGGCGGCGGGGGTGACGCGCGTGCTGGACGGCGTGGGGACGATTCGGCTGAGCGCGCCGGGCACGGACGCCAGGGCGCGG
>JABWBO010000013.1 GCA_013360465.1 Anaerolineae bacterium
CCCGCTTTCGTTCGTCTTCGCTCAATTCGATCATGGCTATACTCCTTCTGCTCACGAGTACAACCATTTTCCTAAAATCTATCCGATCTGACCACTAGGGTTGCAATTCCAGAGCCATTGCGGCGGCAGCCTGCGCCACCAGCGCCGCCAGTGATTGTGCCATATCCTGTGCCTCGGTCCCCAGGAAGTCCGCCTCTTCGGGGCTGAACGCGACGCCAACCTGTTCCTGAGCATAGACCTGATCCAGGAAGTCCAGCAGCTCGTCAAAACCCGTCGCGATCTGCTCGTCGAGCGCGGCGTCCTGTTCTGCTACCCGCACGCCGACGTATGAGTAGATCACGTCAAGGCTGGTGGCGATACCCTTGATGTCCACCAGGCGGGTCTGCGCCACGAAGCGAGGGTCCTCGCCGATGATGAATGACGAAAGCTTCCATTCTTCGAAGTATTCGCCCATCGTGGGGAGCATCGCCAGCAGGGCGGTGAAGGTATCTTCCAGGTTCGGTTCCCAACCGGCAATCGCCTGGTTCATCTCTGTTGTCGCCTGGTTCATCGCCGCCGATGCGGCGACGAACATGTTGGCTTCAGGAAGCGCTTCACCCAGTTCAATCTGTCCGTCACCGTCCAGGTCTGCCGCCATAGCCGTATATGCTTCCACCGTGCCCCACAGGGTCGTCTCCAGCAGGTTGTGGAAGAGATTGCCAGGGCTGTCGTACACACGTCCGTCGTTCAGTTCCAGCGTCCACTCCACGCACTCATCGGGCGCTTCCTCGCAGGATGCGCCGGCATCAATCCAGGTGTCGTAGTATGCCAATGAAGGCACGCCGGCGACAATACCCTCGACCAGCTCATAGTCGTTGTGGGCAAGAATCCAGCTTTGTTTAGCCCGAAGCAGCAGCGCGACAAGTTCATCCGAATGCTCGTCCCAGAGATGTTCATAAGGATTCTCGTCGGGATGTTCCGCGAGGACATGCTGGATGCGGTCGAAATACGCCTGGGCATCCGCCTGAATGGCTTCTGTACTCGTCTGCATCTGGCTGCCGTGTACGATCAGGTAGTCTTTGATGCCAGCCAGGTCTGTGCTACTCTCCTGCGCCAGGGATGACACCGCCATCGACAGCATCAAGACAGCGGTGAGCGCTGTCAGGAGAAGTTTCGATAGGGCTGCGCTTCTGGTCGGACAGGATGGAGCATGGCTCATATGGGAAGACATTGGGTCGCTTCTCCTTTGAACGAAGACCTCCCTGAATCTCGTCAAGATTCAGGCAGTGATATAAGAGAAATGCATACGGCGCATCTCAACGACGCCCGCATTTTTCTACCAGGAAGGCGCTGTTTCTGACTACGCGGCGAGTAAATATGCTCGTTGCGAGTCCGAGAAATACCTGCTGCCTATCGGATAAACCGGTGTTAACTCCAGCGCATCCGACGATTTTGCTGATATGGTTCGAGAATTGCATTCGGTTAAACTGCTCGACATGCGCCGCGCGGCAGAGGGCGGAGTGAGGCGCTCACTCAGCCCTGCCCTGCCGCAGCGTGGGTCCTTCGACCTTGCCAATGGCTGAGACAAAAGGTTAGCGCGATGGCAGCCACAAATATCGCCTGCCCCAGAGTCGTCTCTACAGTTGGAAACAGCCCAAACACCTCCATCAGGATGAGGTCCTCTGGAAGCCCGGATAGCAGTGTAGCGCTCACGACACCGGCTTCTTGCAGCTCGCGAATGCCTGTGCCAGTGAAATTGAACGCCAGCAGCAGCAGCAGGATGGTCGTGACGAGGAAGAAAGGCTTGAGCGGGATGCGCCGACTCATTTGCAGGATCGCATACGTCACACCCAGGATGATGACAGCGCCCACCAGGAAGCCAATGAGTACAGAGGCGGGTTCGGCATCAAAGAGCAGCGCCTGATAAAACAGCACGGTCTCGAATCCTTCGCGGTACACCACCGTGAAACCGAGACCTGCCAGCGCCAGGGCGGACCCGGTGGTCATCGCCTGACCCACACGATCCTTGACGAAGGTCATCCAGTCGATAACGTAAACTTTATGGAACAGCCAGTTGGTGACATAAAACAACACCACAACGGCGATCAAACTGGCGGCGCCTTCGATCATCTCGCGGTTGGAAACGCTGACGGCGATCAGGCTTTGGGCTGCCCACCAGGTGAGGATGCTCAAGGCAATCGCGCTGCCTACACCGATATACATCCACCTGCTGTACTTCCGGGGCGCGCTCGTGGCACGCAAATACCCCAGAATCGCGCCGATGATCAGCACTGCTTCCAGTCCCTCGCGAATGATGATGATCGCGCTGTTGGCGGCAGCCAGGGTGTCGCTCAGCCCCGCCGCCAGAAAAGATTCGGCATCGGTTAAGCGCGCGCGCAATCGCGCGACGCTCTCTTCGACCGTCGAAAGAGAAGCCTCTTCTTGCAGCAGCATTGCCAATCCCTGCTGCCCGCCCGTGCCCTCCCAGAACAACCCTTCAAGTTCACGGCTCATCACGGGTGCGCGATGCACAAGCCGCTGTTCCGGTCCTCCCTCGAACATGGCGTAGGCTTCCAGTCGTGCCCGCTCCGCGTCGTCATAGCGCCCTGCCTGCACGGATGTCACGATCTGGTCCAGCAAGGTGTCGATGATCGTGAACACCGCCGTCGTATCAGCGGAATCTGCCCGCACATCCAGCGCTGTTTCCACCAGGACCAGCACTTCTTCGACCATCGCCTGAACCCGCTCTCTGTCGCCCAGTTCAGCCATCACCGCATCGATCTCATCCAGCAGCGCAGCCAGACGGTCAGCGGCGAGGCTGTCGGCGGCGGCGATGACCGGACGAAGCTCAGTGAAGATCGATACAGCCTGATCGTGGAAGGTGACGGCTTCCTGGTACTCAATGGGGATGACAATCTCCCCGCCGCGCACACCATCCCGGTATTCGGTGTAGATCAGGTCCACAAACAGGTAGAGCAACCGTCCGCGTTCCGCGACAAGATCAGGCGACAGTTCGACAGGCTGATAGCCGATGAGCAGATCGCTTAATGCGGCTAAGCCGGATGACACGGCATCCCAATCCTGTTCCAGGATGGGCGCTTCGATCCCTGCCAGCGCATCTATCGCTGCCGCCGCCTGACTTTCACCCAGCTTCGCTGCGTAATCGGCATGGAGGATGTTGAAATAGCCCTGTGCTTGTCCAGCCCATTCCGCCACGCGAGTGGCGTAGCCGCTCGTCAGGGCAGCATCCATCTGGTTGAGCGCGTCTCGCAGCCGGAAATAGTATGTATCTCGCAGATCATTCAGGACCATCACGACTGTTTCGTCTGATATGAAGCCCTGCTCGGCAGCAGTGCGAACGGCACGTGTCGCCAGGCTCTCTACGAAGTTCACCCTGGTCGCCTCGCGGTACTCGCGCAGGGGCAGCCACATCTGCACAGCGCTGATGTCCCCGGCGGCAAGCGCCCCTTCCACGACCGCATAACTGGTCCACAGCAGGTTCGTCCAGATGCGACCGCGTGCCGCCGCGAAAAGGATTGGATTTTCGGAATCCAGCGCGTGTTGGGCGTGGCTCAGGGCTTCGGTGACCGCAGTGGCTGCTTCGGGCGAATAGGCGACTGCGGTCGGTTGCAGTTGATTCATGTAGGCGGTCACTGCCCGGTCCAGCAGCGCCTGGGCTTCCGCATAAATCGCTTCAGGATCATCGGCGCGTTCGGTTGTGAAGAGCAACCGCTGCGCGTCAAATAGGGTGCTGCGGATATTCTCCCCCGTTTGCCAGACCGAGACTTCCTGCGCTTGAGCCGGGCGGAGGGGAATCACAACAATGAGGCAGGCGATCACAACCCAGAAGTGACGAATCATGCTTATCCATACTTCATGACAATCGAATGTCGGATGACGACTGCCCATGATGACGCCGCTTGTCGCCAGGAATCCACGCTGCGTGTTAATCTTTTTGTTCGAAAGCGGCAGTTGCAGATTAGCCAGAGGAACAACACTTTTTCCCACCCGGAAAAAACCAATGAAACGCTGTACACAACATCCCGTTACTCTCGGTTAGATCCCACGTAAACTTGCGCTAAATCAAGCAGTCAAGACCTGCGAGCAACATCCTACTTGCCAAAACAAAAAATGGTCTATAATTGTCTATACAAATCAGCATGACATCGCCTCTTTGCACCGTTTTCGGTTGGCGCAAAGCGTCTGTTCCGGGGAGGACCGCTCGATGCAGCCCTATCAGGTGACTCAGCAGGATGTCGATTTCTACCAGCAATACGGCTACTGGATTTCTCCAAAAATCTTCAGCGACGAAGAGGTCGAGCAGTTTCGGACCCATCATGCGCGCGTCGTCGCTGGCGACTATGAAACCGGTCAGCCACCGTTCGACCGAAACATCCCGGCTGGCGCGCCCGTAGACCGCCTCGTCAAGATCGACAACAGCCACTGGTCCGACAGCACAATTTCGCGGCTGGTTACGCACCCGGCGATCGGCGCGATGGCAGCCCGACTCGCAGACGTCGAAGGCATCCGACTCTGGCATGACCAGCTCTTGCACAAACCGCCTCAGTCGGAGACGGCAATCGGCGCGGTCGGCTGGCATCAGGACTACCACTACTGGCAGTGCGCCACGCCGCCAGATCTGCTGACAGCATGGATCGCCCTGGTGGATGTCGACGAGAACAACGGCTGCATGGAGGTTGTGCCGGAAAGCCATCACTGGGGTCTGCTGCCCGATAGTGATTTCTTCGAGCAGGACCTGGACACGCTCAAAGCGCGGATTGAAAGGGCGTCGGGACGCCCCTTCACCACCGTGCCCTGCGTCCTGCCCAAGGGCGCGATGAGCTTTCACCACTGCCTGACCGTTCACGGCAGCCGCCCAAACCGCAGCGCCGCCGCGCGGGTGTCGATGGTCGCGCATCTAATGCCGGACGGCACGCGCTACAAGTCTGGAACGCCGGCTGAACCTCATATGAACGTCCGCTTTCTCAGCGGACAGGATGGCGATGATTTCGCGGGTCCGTACTTCCCGCTGCTCTACCGTGAAGGACAGGCGGACAACACCTGGAAGGCGTCGATCTAGCGATGTTCGATATTCGTCCAGACAGCCCGGTAGCGCTCTATATGCAGCTTGTGCGGCAGCTCCGCGCCAAAATCGAAAGCGGCGAGTGGGGTCCCGGCGCGCGCGTCCCGTCGGAGATTGAGCTGGCACGGGAGTACGGCATCAGCCGGGGCACGGTGCGCCAGGCGATGGTCCGGCTGCACAGCGATGGGCTGCTGGACCGTGCGCCCGGTAAGGGCACATTTGTCTCCACACGAACGAACGTCGCACACATGCTGATCGGCGTGGTACTCCCGTACGAAAATGACATGCTGGCGCTGGAGATCCTGATTGGCAGCGAAAAGGCGGCGCGACAAGAAGGCTATCACGTCATCTTCTCGCAGACGAACGATGATCTGCAGATTCAGGCGCAGGATATTCAGCAGATGCGCGACAAAGGCGTTGCCGGGCTGGTGATCTTCCCGGCGACTGTCATCGCGCAGGATGAGACGATCATCCGCCTCCATGCCGAGGGTTTCCCGTTCGTGCTGGTCGATCGCTACTTCCCCGATCTCGACACCGACGCTGTGGTGGTCGATAACTTCGGCGGCGCTTATCAGGCGGTACAGCATTTGATCGCGCTTGGGCACGAACGGATCGGCTTTTTGACCCCCGGCAGCCTGAACACAACGTCGATCCATGATCGTTTCCAAGGCTATCGGCAGGCGCTTGCCGACCACAACCTGCCTTACGACGACGCCCTCTTCCATCTGTATACCGGGCTGATGAAGACCGACAAAGGACTGACCTCGCTGCGCGCCATGCTGCGCAGTCCAGAGCGTCCCACCGCCTTCTTCGCCGTCAATGACCTGCTGGCTCTGCGCCTGCTGGAGGCGGCTCAGCGCGAACAGCTCGCCGTGCCCGAAGATCTCTCCATCGTCGGTTTCGACGACATCCAGCAGGCATCGCTCATCAGCGTGCCGCTGACGACGGTGGCTCAGCCGCGCATCGAGATCGGCATCCGGGCGGCGGAGGTGCTGATCGAGCGCCTTCGTGGACTCCGCGTTCAACCCACGCGGATTGTCTTACCCACGCGCCTTGTCGTGCGCTTGTCCAGCGGCAAAGCGCGATCTGCTCAGTAACAGCGTTCAGGCTGTAGAAAGGGAAAAACCTATCGTCCAGAGTCATTGCGCACCGAAAAACCCGTCACTCAGATGTCCCTATTCACGGAGAAATGTCTTATGAAAACTGTGAAACTGATTCTCGCCCTCCTGCTCGTCGTCATCCCGCTGACCGTTCCCGTTCTTGCGCAGGACGCCGCCACCCTCACCGTCTCCTTCCCAGGTGATCCCCGCTCCGAGACGGTCAACGCCCTGATCGAGGGCTTCATCGCCATGAAGGCGGATCAGGGTCAGCCGGTCAACATCGTGATTAACGAACCCACCGAAGGCTACGGCGACCAGCTGCTCCTCGACTTCGGCGCAGGCGTCGGACCCGACGTGTTCTCGATCAGCGCCGAGACTATCCCGGAATACGTCGCTTCCGACCTCATCATGCCGCTGGACGATCTGGTGGCTGCATGGGACGAGTGGGACAACTTCCCGCAGGGCATGAAGGACATGCCGTCGATGAACGGGTCGGTCTACGCGATCATGTACAACACCGATACCCGCGTACTCTTCTACCGCAGCGATGTCCTGGAAGCCGCCGGCATCACGCTGCCGTTCGCGCCGACGAGCTGGGAAGAGATCTTCGCCGCCGCCGAACAGATCAAGGCAAACGTCCCAGATGTGATCCCGATGGAAGTGGAATCGGGGACGATCTGGGGTGAGGGCACGACGATGGACGGCTTCTTCATGCTGTTCCGGGGCGCAAACGGCAACTTCCTGGACCCCGAAGACGGCAAGTGGATCGTCGAAAGCCCGGCGCTGCTGGACGCCTTCTCGTTCTACGAGCGGATGTTCGGCGAAGGTTATTCCGCCGCTGAACCGTTCATGGAGCCGGAACCCTGGGTCTTCTGGTTGCAAGAAGGGCTGGCAAACGGAGATGTCGGTATGGCGGTGGTGGTCAACGTGGTCTGGGGGTTGTACGCGCCGGAAGGTCCCTGGGCTATCGAGAACCGCGACGAAGTCCTCTCCTGGACCCCGATGCCCGCGCGCGAACCAGGCGCCGGAATCAATGGCTTGGATTACGTGAGCATGGGCGGCGGCTGGGGCTGGGCGATCTCTAACGCCACCGAAAACGCCGAACTGGCATGGGAATTCGTGCAGTACATGACCAGCGCCGATGCGATCACGACCTACACGGCGGGCGTCGGCGGCATTCCCTCGCGGCTCGATGCGGCGGTGGACGACCCACATGTCGCAGCTATCGTCGAGCAGGTGATGCCGTACCAGTCGTTCCGCCCGCTCAGCGCCGACTATACGCGCGTCTCTGAGCAGATTCAGATCGCAACCGAGAAGATCATGCTGGGCGAGGCAACTGCGCAGGAAGCGATGGAGCAGTTCGCCGCCGCCGTCGAAGGTATCGTGGGCGCAGACAACGTCAAGCGGCTGCCGCTCGACTGACGCCGTGTCCTGTGGGGGCGGCATTCATCAGAATGCCGCCCCCACACTCGCCGCTGCCCGCGTTCACAACTGGAAATCGTACCGCTATGCTCAGCATTAACGCGCAAACAGTGACTCTCTTCGGTCGCCGGGTCTCGCGGCGACGCCTGGGAGAGCTGTCTCTGCTCATCTTCATGCTGCCCGCGCTGATCCTGGTCATCGCGTTCGTCATCGTCCCAGCTGTCTGGGCGATCCTGATCAGCTTCACCAATCAAAGCCTGCTCGGTCCAAACGCGCGCAACTTCTCGTTTATTGGCATAGAGAATTATCTCAAACTGTTCAACGACCCCGGCTTCTGGAATTCGCTGGGGACCAGCTTCGTGTTCGTCTTTGGCTCCGCCTTCCTGGGGCAGTTCGTGATCGGCTTCACGCTGGCGCTGCTGCTCAAGCAGGCGGGCGTCGCCAGCCGCGGGCTGATCGGCGGGAGCGTCCTGCTCGCCTGGGTGATCCCGGAGATCGTGGCTGTGTACATCTGGGGGAGCGTACTCAGCTTTCAATCCGGCTCGGCTAACCAGGTCCTGCTGGCGCTGGGCATGGAAAAGCAGCGCTGGCTGATCGACACGCCGCTCCTGTCGATCATCATCGTCAACATCTGGCGAGGCACGGCGTTCACCATGCTGCTCTTCTCGTCAGCGCTGGAAGCCATCCCCGACACTCTGTATGACGCGGCAGCTGTCGACGGCGCATCGCGCTGGGAACGTTTCCGTCATATCACCCTGCCGCTGATTCGCTACACCATCCTGCTGGACTTCATCCTGATCACGATGGGAACCTTCTCGGTCTTCGGCATCGTCTTCGCGATGACCGGCGGAGGACCGCTCGGCAGGTCCGAGATCATCGGCGTCTACATCTATCGCAACGCCTTCGAATACCGCGAGATCGGCTATGGCTCGGCGGCGTCGGTGGTCATGCTGATCATCAACCTGACTCTGGCGCTCGTCTACCTGCGTTTCACGCGGGTCAAGTGGACGGTGGAGGGGTAGTTTGCTATGAAAAAGTCGTCCAGCCCGCTCGCCGTCCGGCTTTCGGAATACGCCTTCTATCTGCCGGTCCTGGTGTTCTTCTTCGGACCGATCTCCTGGCTCCTGCTGGCGTCGATCAACAGCGACCCCAGTTCGGCATGGCAGATTCCCGTTGAGGTGACGCTGAATAACTACGTGCAGCTCATCACTGAAAGCGATCTACTGCTGTGGATGGGCAACAGCATGACGCTGGCAATCGGCACGATGGCGGTGACGGTCGTGCTATCGACGCTTGCCGCTTACCCGCTCTCCCGCGTGCCGTTTCCCGGCAAAGCCGTGTTCATGTATGCGCTGCTGCTCGCTCGGGTGATGCCGATCACGGCGGTGATCATCCCCATCTTCAGCCTGGCGGTGCAGCTCAGCCTGGTCAACACCTTCGCCGGCGCGATCCTGATTCTGTCGGCGATGCAGCTCCCGATTTCGCTGTGGATCATGAAGAATTTTGTGGACAGCATCCCTGTCGAGCTGGAAGAATCGGCATGGCTCGACGGGTGCAACCGGCTCACCGGGCTGATACGGATCGTATTCCCGCTCATGTCGCCGGGCGTCGCCGTCACTGGGCTGTTCGCATTTCTGGCGGCGTGGGGTGACTTTCTGATCCCGCTGATCATCCTGCGCTCGCCGAACACCTTCCCCATCGCGATGGGGCTGTACCGCGCTTTTGGCGACCAGGGCAGCGTCAATTTCGGCTTCCTGACAGCACTGTCGGTCCTGTACAGCGTCCCATCGATAGCCCTCTACCTGTTCGCGCGCCAGTACCTCGTCAAGGGGATGACGGCGGGCGGCGTCAAGATGTAACTGCGGCGGAGCGATATGCTGTACGACTCGATCATCCCCTGTTTTGGTGGGCGCTTCGCCGTATCGATGATGCCGGCGGCGCGGCGCTACCGCGTCTTTCCGCTGGGGACCTTCCACTACTTCGACTGGCAGCGAAGCGACCGGGTGGGAATCAGCATCGGAAGCTGCCCGCAGATCATCAGCAGCGAGACGGCGCACATCGGCGTGCGAGTCGGTTCCGTCGAGCGGATCCTGCCGTTCGACGAAGGCGATGTATTCGCGAATCTGAAGCAGCAGATCACCCCGCTGACGACGACCATCGCCGCCGCCGATCCACAGCTTCCGGTGCGAGCCGAATTCTGCTTTCGGTCGCATTTCGTCCCGCAGAGCTTCGAGTCCAGCGGCGCGCCAGCATACCTGCTGGACATCACGATTGTCAACGACAGCCCAACGCCGGCAGAAGAGGTCGAGGTCTTCTTCCGCTTACCCCTGGCGAATGCCCGCATCACGCCGGTCGGTGTGCTTGCCGAAGAAAAGATCGTTTTTCCCGACGGTATCGACCACAGAGGTGTTGAAGGTCTGATCTTCGAACAACTCCTTGCCGGGAACGGTGACGCGGCGGCTTCGCTGACGCCCGCCCCCGAAATGCGCCGCAGGCTGACGCTGCCGCCGGGCAGCTCCATCCAGGTGCGATTCGTCCATGTCGGTTACATCGCCCAGCCGACGCTCAACGTTCGGGGCGACGTACGACGTTTCGGCTACACGACGCTGTGGGAAGATGCCGCCGCCGTGCTGCGCTTCGTGAGGTCGCAGGAAGAGGTCCTGCTGCGCAAAAGCCGCCTGTTTGAATCGACCCTCCTCGACGCCGGCATCCCCCCGGAACTCAAGGGAATCCTGGCGGCGGCGTTCAAGGGACTGGCAGCCAACGCCTGGTGGGCAGAGGGCGGCTGGTTCTCGGTGATGGAGATCGGAGCCTATCATTCCACGCTTGATGTGGACTATCAGTCTGCCCTGTTCTTCTTTCAATACTGGCCCGATCTGGTGCGGAGGATGCTGGTGCAGTGGGCGGACTACTACGCGCCCGGCAGCGGTTATATGGCGCACGACGTGGGACAGCATCTTGAGGCGACGGGCAACCGCTACGGCGGTCCGGGCAGCGCCATGAAGGTCGAGGAGAACTGCAACTACATCCTGCTGCTGCATCACTACTGGCGCTGGACCGGCGATGCGTCAATCCTGCCGGATCACCTCGCTTTGCTGAAAGAACTCGGTCAGTTCCTCATTGATTCCGATACCGACGAGACCGGTCTGCCAAACCGCTTCTGCGACAACACCAACGACTGGGGCAGCGCGCTGATCACTGCCGCCGAGGAGCAGTCCTATCACGGGGTGCGGATGGCGGCGGCTTTCAGCGCGCTGGCGCAGATCGCCCGGGTCATGGGCGACGAAGCTCAGGCGGCGATCTGCGCCAGCCGGGTGCGGCTGATCAACAGCGCGCTGGCAAAGGGCTGGCGCGGCGATCACTACCCGATCTCGCTGTCGGATGCCGCGACCGCGCATCACTATTCGATGTGGACGACGCACGGGCTGCTGTACCCGCTGCGAACCGGCATGACGCTGGATATCGACCTGGACCGCCTGTGCATCGACCTGATCAGCAGCACCGCGCGGACGCTGCGCGAACACGGCTGCATCCACAGCACCGCCGACGCGCGCGGCTGGCTGACGCAGAACCTATGGCGCGACTGCATCGCCGCCTATCTCGGCATCGACCACACCCATCTTCTGCGGCGCTACCTTGGGCATGGCGAGTATGTCAGCTATGAAGACACCACCATCCTGGAGGTCGCCAACGAGCTGATGATCGTCGGCGGGGCGGTCGCCGACCACACCTATGCGGGACAGATTCACGATCACCCGCTGGTTGACGGGCATCCGCGCCCTGCCTGCGGCTTCGGGCTGCTCTACGCCCTGGCTGGCGTGCAGGCGGACGCCGTCGAAGGGCGTTTGACCTTTCGCCCGCTGCTCTTCCCGCTGAAGATCGCGCTGACTCATCGGGCGGACTGGGAACGCGAACACGTCGTCTGGCTGACGTTTCGGCGGTCGATCCCCAACCAGGATGGTGGACCGCTGCCGAGTCGGGAATGGTGCGAAGTCGAAGGAGATGAGACACTCGTAGCTGACATTCTGCCGACCGCCCGCTGACCATCGATAAGGACAAGTACCCGTGCCCAGTCGTCACACGCTCTACGTCGTACCCCATACCCACTGGGATCGGGAGTGGTACGGTTCCTACCAGCTCTTCCGCACCCGCCTGGTGCGCCTGATGAACAGGCTGCTGGCGCTCCTGGATCGCGATCCGGAATACCGCACGTTCAACCTGGACGGGCAGACCATCATCCTGGAGGACTATCTGGAGATTCACCCGGAGAAGCGTGAGCAGATCGAGCGCTTCGTCCGCGAGCGGCGGCTGATGGTCGGTCCCTGGTACATCCTGCCGGACGAGTTTCTGAGCAGCGGCGAGAGCCTGGTCCACAACCTGCTGCTGGGCGGCAGGATCGCGCGGGACTTCGGGCATCGGATGCCTGTCGGCTACATCCCGGATACATTCGGTCACATCGCCCAACTGCCGCAAATACTGCGCGGCTTCGATCTCGACACCGCCATGCACTTTCGCGGGCTGGACCCCGGCGGGCTGAAGAGCGAACTGTGGTGGGAGTCGCCGGACGGTTCGCGCGTGCTGCTGCACCACCTCTCGAACATCATCGGCTACAGCGACTCGGCAGTACTCGATGCCGACCCCCAGCGCGCCGCCTACGATCTGCGGGCGCTGGCGACCTACAAGGCTGAACGTGCTGCCGCGCCGGTCCTCCTGGCGCTTCAGGGGGTGGATCACAGCGAGGCGCGCGAAGACCTGGCGACTATCCTGCGCGTCGCCAAAGACACGTTCGAAGACATCGACTTCGTACACGGCTCGCTCGAAGACTTCTGGGAGGCGCTGAAAGCTGCGTTGGAAGGCGTCGAGCTGCAGACCGTACACGGCGAGCTGCGCGATGTGCCCCGCACTCCGGGCGGCATGAACTTCCTGCTCTACAACGTGCTGTCCTCCCGCGCCGACAATAAGCTCCAGAATGCCCGCGCGCTCAACGCCCTGGAACGCTGGGCGGAACCCTGGTGTGCGCTCTCCTGGGCACAGGGCATTGAACCGTATCCACAGGGACATTTGTGGGCTGCCTGGCGCTGGCTGCTGCAAAACCATCCGCACGATTCGATGGGCGGCTGCTCGGTCGATGCGGTCCACCGGCAGATGGCGACCCGCTTCGAGTGGGCGACGGAGATCGCCGACGCCCTGACCGAAGAACGCTTCCACCTGCTGGCAAACGATCTCGATCTGGCGGCGGTGCGCCAGGACGAGATGGCGCTGGTCTTGTTCAACCCGCTGCCCTGGGCGCGTGACGAAGTCGTCACGGTCGAGATCGATCTGCCGCTGCACTGGCTGCAAAAACAGGCGAAAGCGTCCGTGTCCATCCCGCCGCCGCTCACACTGGACTCACCGTATGCCGAGGTCATGGCGCAGCGCACCCACGCTGAATGGGCATTCGGCGCGCCGGCGCTGCCCTCGACGCGCTTTCGCGGTCTGTGGGTTCGCCCCGTCGATGGCGAGCCGCTGCCGATGGAAATCCTCAGCATCACCGAGACTCCGCTGGCTGCCGCGCTCGCTTCGGGTCCGCGCGGAGTCACCGAGGTGCGGCGGGTTCGTGCGCAGTTTCGTGCCGCGATCCCAGCCTGCGGCTATGCCAGCTATGCCGTCTCGGTCGATCCCAAGCCGGTGAACTGGTCACGCATCCCCCGCAACCCGAACTGCCTGGAAAACGAATATCTTCGCGTCGTGATCCATTCGAACGGCACATTTGATGTGACGGATCGTGTGTCGGGTCAAGCCTTCATGGGTCTGGGACTCCTGGAAGACGGCGGTGACAACGGTGACGGTTACATGTACTCGCCGCCGCCCTTCGACAGCGTCTATACCACCCTGGGCGTGCAGCCGGCGATATCGCGGGAAGGACAGGGCACGAACGCGGAGATGGTGCGAATTCGCTATGCGTGGGCGCTGCCCGCCCGGCTGGATGATGCGCGCCAGCGCCGTGTCTCGGAAACCGCCGTCTTCCCGGTGACTATCGACCTCCTCCTGCGCGACGGCAGCCGCCGGCTGGAGATGGAGGTCACGGTCAACAACTGCGTCAAGGATCACCGGCTGCGCATCCTCTTTCCGACCGACCTCACTGGCGTGGAGACAGCGCACAGCGCCATGCAGTTCGACGTGATGAGCCGACCGATCTCCCCCCTACCTATCCATCCAGGCGAATGGTGGGTCGAAGACCCACCGCAGACCTTCCCACAGCATGGCTGGATGGACATTTCGAACGAAGCGGGGCGAGGATTGTGCGTCATCAGCGAAGGGCTGCACGAGTTCGCCGTGCTGAACACCCCCCGGCGGGAAGCCGCGCTGACGCTCCTGCGCGCCGTCGGCTACCTGGGGGCGCGCCAGGACCTGACGACGATCATCGGCGGCGCGGGACCGAGCTTCCCGACGCCGGAGGCGCAGCTTCAGCGCCCGCTGACCTACCGCCTGGCGCTGCTGCCCCATGCCCGAAGCTGGCACGACGACGAGGTCTGGCGTGAGGCGTTGACCTTCATGACGCCGCCGCGCGCCATCACGGTCGAGGGACATGCCGGCGCACGCCCGTCCTATGACGGATGGCTGCGCGTCTCCGGCAAGAACGTCGTGATCAGCGCCATCAAGCGGGCTGAAGACGCCGACGCGCTGATCGTGCGCCTGTTCAATCCTTCGCCTTCGGCGACCATCGCCCACGTGCATCTCGCGCTCAGACCGCGCCGCGCCGCGCTGACCGATCTTCAGGAGGCAGAGATCGGCGATCTGCCGATAGCCGAGGATGGCAGCGTGACGGCAGATATCCCGCCGAAGAAGATTGTGACGCTGAGGCTCAGCGGCTTCCTGGGGGACGGCTCCGTATGAACAGCCGAGAACGTGTCTTACGTGCGCTGCGCTTTGAAAACCCGGACCGCGCGCCGCGTCACCTGTGGTATCTGCCGGGAGTGAGCATGTTTCGCGCGGATGAGCTGAATGCCGTCCACGAGAAGTACCCCGACGATGTGGCGTATGCACCGGTGCGCTATGGGCGCGCCAAACGTGAATCGGGCACGCCCAACGAAGTCGGAACCTATGTTGACGCCTGGGGCTGCGGCTGGTCAGTGGGCGAGCCGGGCGTGATCGGCGAGGTCAAGAACCCGCCGCTTGCCGACTGGTCGGCGCTCGACACCTACGCGCCGCCCTCCGAGCTGTTCGACGGGGTGGACCTGTCTGCGGTCGATGCCTTCTGCGCCGCCAGCGACCAGTTTGTGCTGGAGTTCTTCGGCAACCCCTTCGAGCGGATGCAGCATCTGCGCGGGACCGAGGCGCTCTTCATGGACATCGCCTATGGCTCTGAGGAGGTGATGCGGCTGCGCGATCTGGTGCATGGGCATAATCTGCGTCATCTGGAACTGCTGTGCCAGACCCGGTTAGACGGCGTCTCATTCATGGACGACTGGGGATCGCAGCGCAATCTGCTGATCTCGCCGAAACGCTGGCGCGAGCTGTTCAAGCCGCTGTATGCCGACTACTGCCGCATCGCTCACGCCGCCGGCAAGTATGTCTTCATGCACTCCGACGGCAATATCAGCGCCATCTACCCCGACCTGATCGAGATCGGCGTCGACGCCCTCAACTCACAGCTCTTCTGCATGGATGTCGAAGACCTGGCGCGGCGCTACCAGGGGCAGATCACCTTTTGGGGGGAGATCGACCGGCAGCATGTGCTGGCATTCGGGACGCCGCAGGATGTTCGGGATGCCGTTCGCCGCGTGCGCACCGCCCTGGACGACGGACGCGGCGGCGTATTTGCCCAGTGCGAGTGGGGGATCAACGTCCCGCGCGCCAACATTGAAGCGGTCTTCGAGGCTTGGCTTGAGTCTGGTGGCTGATGTGCAGCGCGCACCAGCGCGCAGTTAATCGCGCGGGCGGTGGCGGAGGGGTTCGCGAAGCCGGTGAACTAAAGCAGCCGGCGCAAGCGAACCGGCGCAGCCGCGTTTTCGAAAGCCGTCATTCCACCCACCGCAGCCAGTAGAGGTAGCCTGCTCCGCCGCCGGCGGCGATCTGCCTGCCGTCCGGCGACCAGGCGCAGCAGTGGAGCGGCACGTCGGCGTAGAACGTGGCGCGGCAGACGCCCGTCTCGGCATCCCACACTTTGAGCGTCCGGTCAGTTGAGGCGCTGACGATCCGACATCCGTCCGGGCTGAAGGCGGCGCTCATCACAAAATCCGCATGCCCCTCCAGGATACGGACCGCCTCCCCCGTCTCGGCGTCCCATATTCGGACTGTCCCCTCATGGGAGGCGCTGACAATCCGCCGTCCATCCGGGCTGAAGGCGGCGCTGGTCACCGCGTCCTTGTGCCCCACCAGCGCACGGACCGCCTCGCCCGTCTCGGCATCCCAGACCCGGACAGTCCGATCTTCTGAGGCGCTGACGATCCGCCGTCCGTCCGGGCTGAAGACGGCGCTGTTCACCCCGCCAATATGCCCCGCCAGTGTGCGGGCCGCCTCGCCCGTCTCGGCGTCCCAGATCCGCGCCATCCCGTCCTGTGAGGCACTGACAATCCAGCGTCCATCCGGGCTGAAGGCGGCGCCGGACATAACGCTCGTATATCCCGCCAGCACTCGAATTGCTCCCCCTGTGTCGACATCCCAGACACGCACCGTCCGGTCACGTGAGGCGCTGATTATCCGCCGCCCGTCCGGGCTATAGGCGGCGCTGGTAACAGTCCCTTTATGTCCCGCCAGCGTGTAGATAGGATCCCTCGTCGCCGCGTCCCAGACCCGCGCCGCCCGGTCGCCTGAGACGCTGACGATCCGCCGTCCGTCGGGACTGAAGGCGACGCTGGTTACTGTCCCCATATGCCCCGTCGGCGTCTGGACCGTCTCGGAGTCCCAGACACGCACCGTCCGGTCATATGAGGCGCTGACGATCCGCCGTCCGTCCGGGCTGAAGGCGGCGCTGGTCACTTCAGCCGTATGCCTCACCAGCGTATGAACCGCGTTCCCCATCTCGGCATGCCAGACACGCACCGTCCCATCCCCCGACGTGCTGACGATCCGGCGTCCGTCCGGGCTGTAGGCGGTGCTTTCTACAATGCCCGTGTGTCCCGTCAGTTTGTAGAGTGCCTCCCCCGACTTGGCGTCCCACACCTGCACTGTCCGGTCATCCGAGACGCTGACGATTCGCCGTCCGTCCGGGCTGAAGGCAGCGCTGTTCACAGAACTCGTATGCCCTGCCAGCGTGCGGATCGGCATCCCCGTCTCGGCATCCCAGACCCGCACCGTCCCGTCCCTCGACGCGCTGACGATCCGGCGTCCGTCCGGGCTGTAGGCGGCGCTAGTCACAAAATCCGTATCTCCATCCATCGTAAGGACCCACTTCCCTGTCTCGGCGTCCCAGGCCCGGGCAGTTCCATCCCACGACGCGCTGACGATTCGCCGTCCGTCCGGGCTGAAGGCGGCGCTGGTCACTTCAGCCGTATGCCTCGAAAGCGTATTGACTCCCTCCCCCGACTCGGCGTCCCACACCCGCACCGTGTGGTCTGATGAGGCGCTGACGATTCGCCGTCCGTCCGGGCTGAAGGCAGCGCTGTTCACAGAGCGCGTATGTCCCGCCAGCGTATGAAGCGTCTCTCCCGTCTCGGCGTCCCAGATCCGCACCGTTCGGTCACGTGAGGCGCTGACGATTCGCCGTCCGTCCGGGCTATAGGCGGCGCTGGTCACGGACTCCGTATGTCCCGCCAGAACGCGGATCAGCGCCGGCTGCGGCAGGTCAGGCAGCGGGTGATCCTGCGCAAGGTGCGGTCGAAGTTCTAGCTCAACCGAGTCACACGACGCCTTCAGCGCCTCAAGGTGGCTGAGGCGTACGTGCAGCGTGACCAGCGCATCCTGGACTCTCTCGCAGCGGGCCAGGATGTGCGCCATGCCGCGATAGCTCCGTTCCAGCAGGTCGAGCGCGTCCGCCTGGGGGCGGGCGTTCAGCCGGGCATAAGCCGCCGCGGCGGCGATGTCGGCTTCCACCCGGTAGGCGCCGCGAATATGGGTCTTGGCTGCCAGGTAGCGCAGATCGAGGACGGTGGCGATCAGCTCGTCGCCCAGCGCCGCCTCGATCAGGTGGTAGGCAAGCGCATCCCACAGGTAGGGTTCATCGGGCGGCAGATCCGCCCAGCGCGCGACGGGGCGCGCGTTTTCCTTCAGGAACAGGTTGGGACCCGGCGTGCGGTAGCGGTCGAGGAACTCGCGCTGCCAGTCGATGACGCCCCCACCGGTCTTCAGGTACATGTCCATCGGCAGGAGCAGGATGCTCTGCGCCACGCCGTAGCGCTGTTCGTCCGCCATCCCCTGGCGCGGGACCGTGCTGCCGCCCTGTCGCAGCAGAGTGTCACGGATCACGTCGTGCAGGCGCGCCGTCCCCGCCGCCGGGTCGAAGCGCAGCAGCAGCGAAAGGTTCTCCAGCCGCTCGCAGAATAACTCCGTCTGTGCCCGCCGACCATCCCACAGGCGCTGCAGGGTGATCACCGGGATGTCGGTGTCGTCGAAGAAGATGGCGAGCCGCTTGAAGCGCTCGACCTCGATCTCTTCCAACTGCGCCAGGCTCGCCCGCAGCGCCGCGCCGACCGCCGACTGGCGGTTGTCGAGCGCCAGCCCGTACTCGCCGAGCAGGTCGCTGACGTAGCTAAGTGCCCGGTCGAGCGGCTGTTTCTTCTCGTTCACCCGTTCGCGCAGGATGCCGTTCGCCAGCTTGATCGGCAGGGGGTATTCCATCAGGTCGGCAGCCAGTCGGCGCAGGTGGAGGCGCTGCGGCTCGACGGCTTCGCCCGGCAGACCGTAGGCGAGCAGATCGAACGCCTCGCCGCCGGTCATCTGGTTGACATCGATCTTGCGCGCCCCGGCTGGCAGCGTCTCGCCCATGCGCGTGGTGATCAGGCGCGCTGTCCGCTCGCCGCCTTGCAGGAAGGGATGCAGGTGGTCGGCGTTCCAGACGTCGTCGATGACCATCAGGATGTCGCGGTCCGCCAGCAGCTCGCGCAGGCGGGTCTTCGCCGCTTCCATCGTTGAGGATGTATAAGGGTCGGTGCTGAGTACGCGGATCAACCCCTCCAGTTGATCCTGCACGGTGGCGCTGCTGGCCTTTTCGCCGAGCGTCACCCACAGCACGCCGTCGTCGAAGGCTTCCTGGATGCGCTCGTCGTGGCAGATCGCCCGCGCCAGGGTGGTCTTGCCATAGCCGCCCGCGCCCTTCAGCGCCAGGGCGCTGGTGATGGCTTTCGGCTCCTGGCGGACCGGGTCGAGCAGCAGGTCGAGCAGCGCGTCGTATTCTTCGGTGCGCGGGATGAAGACGCCCAGGTCGTCCGCCATGAAGGGCACGCGCGGTACGTCGCAGCGGGTGCGCAGGTCGTTGAGGAACTTGATCCAGTTCATGCCGGCTTCGAAGTGGTCGGTGTCGAGACCGAGGTTGTAGAAATGGGCGTCGCGCATCCAGCGGGGCAGATCGTCGATCAGCGCGCTGAACTCGGCGGTGGCGATCACCGGGTAGACGCACACGCCCTGCTGCCGGGCATAGCGCCACTCCTTACGCACGGTGGCGCTCTTCATGGCGGCGGGGGTCATGATCAGGATCAGGAATTCGACATGGTTGACAGCCTCCTGAATCTGCCCCCACCAGTCGCGCCCCCCCTCCATGCCGACGACATCCTGCCAGCAGACCAGCCCTTCGCGTTCCAGCCGTTCGCGCAGCCTGGCGGCGAAGTCCCTGCCGTCGGCGCGGGCATAGCTGATGAAGAGGACCTCTTTTTGCGTCAACTGCGCGCCGCTGCCCACTGCCTGACCCCTCTCTGAAACCTCGCCGTGAGGAAGCTGTTCAGACCTGTTCTGCTATTGTATAGCGATTGACCGCGCCCAATGACCTGAAGATCCCAGCGTTCGCTGCCTCAACCCCGCCGCTCGTTTTGCCCACATCACGACTCACGAACCCGAGCGCACCATGACTTCTTCGGCGCGTTCGCGCATCTCCCGGCGCAGCGCCCCGACATCCTCCGGTATGCGCACGACCGCCAGAAGGAGAAACATGGCGCAGACGCACAGGGTCCCGACGCTGATCAGCAGGATGGCGCTGCTCAGCCCGATCTGCGTCGAAAGGATGCCGACGATCAGCGGAGCGCCCGCCGCGCCGGCGTTCTCGATGAAATACTGCACAGCCAGCGTGGTGCTGCGCACTTCCGGCGCGGTGATGTCGTACAGGGTGGCGACGATGTTCGGACCGGAGAACAACGTGAAGAATGCCGTGACGGACAGCATCGCCCCGAAGCGGAGCGGGCTGGTCGTCGGAGGCAGGGTGAGCGTCGCAGCCAGCAGCACAGCGCCTGCGGTTACGCCGGTCAGGCAGGTCAGCAGCCGACCTCGTGGCGTTCGCCTGTAGAGCGCGTCGCCCAGCGCCCCGCCGACCACCGCGCCCAGAGACATGCTCAGCGCGGCGGCGACCATGAGCGCCACCACCACCCCGTCGGCGAAGCCCCGTTCGCGCCCCAGATAGGTGAAGAACCAGAACTCGATCACCGTGAAGGGAAATACTCCGAAGAAGCCCTGCGCGAAAAGCGGCAGGATGGCGCGGCGGCGCAGCACGTCTCGCAGGGCGGACCACCTGAACTTGAAGGTCGGGATGTCGCTCAGGTCCCTCATCTCCGGCTCGGAACTCCCGCGCGGCAGGTCGCGCACGCCGAAAAAGATGAGCAGACCGACCACCAGCCCCAGCCCACCGGTCAGCAGGAAGATGCTGCGCCAGCCGATGGTCTCGCGAAGCACCAGCACCAGCGCCAGGCTCAGCATCGAGCCGACCGGTCCGGCGATTTGCAGAAAGCCGTTGATCTTCCCCCGCGTCGCCGGTCCGAAGTAATCCGAAACCAGACTGTACAGTCCGGGATAGCTGGAATCGTCAACGCCCGACGATCCGCGGGCAGCCAGAAAAGCCGGGTACGAGGTGACCACAGCCCCCAGCATCGTCGTCAGCCCCCAGATGAACGACGCCAACGCAAGCAGTTTGGCGCGGGCATATCGGTCGTACAGGTAGCCCCACACCGGAAAGAACAGCGTGGCGACCACCAGAGCGCCGGTTCCGATCGCGCCGGCGGCGGCATCGTCGATGGCGAAGTCGCGCTGCAAGTCCTCCAGCACCTGCCCGATCACCAGCCTGTCCGCCTGATGAAGGAGCAGGAAGGCGAAGAACACGCCGAGTACAAACCGTCTGTAGTGGGCACGAGGCTGCATGATCGCTTAGCCTGTCGATCTGTCGGCGATTGTAAACCGCTTCTCGTACAGGCGATGCCGCTTGTAGAGTTCCAGCCCCAGATTCTGGGCAACGCGCACCATGCGGAAGTTGCCCTCCCCTACCCAACCGCTGTCGGAATGCTCGATGCGCCCGGACTGGACGCAGGACTCCAGGATCGTGCCGTACAGCGCGACATCCACGCCTTTTTCGCGGTAAGCATGTCTGACGCCCAGCAGAGCGATACGAATCCAGTCGATCGTCCGGCGCACCTTCCAGTACCACAGCGCGCGCGCCAGGGTGACGATCTCCGGGACGCCTGGACGGGGGTTGGCTTTCTTCAGGATCAGGTTGTAGTCTGGGATGCCCATGACGAAGCCGGCAGGTTCGCCGTCTACATAGGCGAAGAAGGCGAAGTCGGGATCGAAGAAGCGGCCCAGGGTCTTGACCAGATCGTCGAGTTCAGCCGGAGTCATGGGGACGTGCCCCCAGGTGTCCGCCCAGGCGTCGTTGTAAATGTCCTTAAACAACGCGAACTCTTCGCGCAGACGGCGGCGGTCGATGGGGCGCACGGTGATGTGGTTGCGCTTCATCACCGACTCCGTGAGCCGGTTCAGCCGGTCGGAGAGACCGCTCTCTCCGGCAGACTCGCGGCTGGCATGAAAGCTGAACAGGTCCTCTCGCTTGTGAAAGCCAGCCTCTTCGATCAGCCGTTGATAGTACGGGTAGTTGTAGGGCATGAGCAGGACCGGGCGGATGAAGCCTTCGACCAGCAAGCCGTAATCCCCGTGCGTGGTGAAGGTCTGCGGACCGACGATGGCATCCAACCCCCTGGAGCGCACCCACTCGGCGGCGGTGTCGAGCAGGGCGCTGGCGGTATCCTGATCGTCGATCACCTCAAAAGCGCCGAACCAGCCCACGTTTTCATGATTGGCGCGGTTGTGCAGCGGGTTGACGTAGGCGGCTATCGTGCCGACGATTCGCTCGCCGCGCCACGCCGCGAAATAATCTCCCTCCAAGACCTTCCAGTCCGGGTTCTTCTTCTGGTCCAGCAGGTCGCGACGCATGGACAGCAGCGGCGGCACCCAGTGCGGGTCGTTCCTGTACACCTGCCAGGGGAACTCAAAAAAGTCGCGGAAGTCGCGCTCGCTCTCGACTTTCCGGACGGTGACTGCGCCTGACATGGCATTCTCTCCTGTGAAGGTTCCCCGCGCGCACGACGACTGCATTCAGTGTATACCGCTTCGCGCCTCAGCGCTGCTGCGGCGTGGGTCAGCCCACCGCCGAGGCATGAAATGAGAATCAGCGAATCACGATAGTGTATACCCCACCCCTACATCCCCTCCCCAACCCGTTATACACCTCCTCATCCACGGCGTGGAAAAGAGGTTGGGGGCGAGTGTGTTGAAACGCGCGATTCACTGATTCTACGATTGCCTAGCGATTGACCGCGCCCAATCACCTGAAGCAGATCACCCGCCGCCCTCCAGGATGGTCCACCCCTTTTCAGCGGCAATCGCGCGCAGATCGGGGTCAGGGTGAACCACATAGGCTGCGCCCAGGATGGAAAGGAACGCCGTGTCAGAGACGGTATCGCCGAAGCCGACCGAGCGCGCCAGATCAAGCCCCATCTCCGCCGCAACTTGGCGCACGCGCACGACCTTCTCCGCCCCTGTGAGCGGCTTCTCGGCGCGCCCGGTGAAGCGATCTCCGTCGAGGATCGGGCGGGTTCCTTCGCCGCGCCAGCCGAGCGTCGCCGCAAACATCTCGACACCCTGCTGAAGTGCGGCGCTGACGAGGATCACAGGATACCCCTGTCCTTCGTATTCGCGAATGCGGGCGAGGGTCTTCGGCTTGAGCGCCTGATGCAGCAGCGGATTCACGCGATCCATCACCTGTGGGTTCATCGACATGGGCAGGTTGCGCATGGCAGTCATGATCGCCAGATAACGCAGAATGCCGCCGACCCTCGACTTCGGCGAAAACGGCTTGGACAGCAGGTTGAGGAAGCCCGTCTGAATGATGTTGAGGGGCGGCACGAGACCCATCAGGCGGGCTTGTTCGAAATACGTGCGCGGAAAGCTGATGCTGATCAGCGTGCCTTCGACATCGCTGAACACGGCAGGTCGCAGAGCGGTCGTCAAGGGATCAACTCCTCAGTTCTGGTGACACGCTGACGGCTTCGGGATGAGCGCGGCGGCATTGCGGGCGGTGCTGATCGGCTGCGAATCGGTCCTCCGGCGAGGGTGCGAGAGAAATTGGCGGGAAAGAGGCAGACAGAGAGCCTCAAGGGCGGCAGAGATTATACGGCGAGGACATCTTCCGTCCGCAAGAGACTGTGATGGAGTGTATCACGAGATTGAAGCGTGCGTTAGTGACACGCCTCCAAGAGCCAGGGTTATCGCATCAAATTTTCAATCAGGTCATGATGGGTTAAGGCAGTCCTGTAGGGACAGCCTTCTGGCTGTCCGCCGTATCGGACGCGCAGAAGCGCGTCGCTGCGATACCTTGTAATCTTTTCTGACCCATTCGTCGATTTTGATGCGTTTGCCCTGGGGCACGGCATTCCCCACCGGGTTGAAACCCGGTGTCCCCTGCCGTTAATTTCTATGGGCGCGACCGAAAGCAGGACGACGACGGCGGCATTCGCGAATCGGCATCGCAGCCCCCGACAAGCCCTTAACCGCCCGTTGCCAGACTCGGCGGCTTCGCGCTACAATGCATGTTCAGGTCTCCGTGAACTGCTGTCCTCCAATCCCATTGACGTGTGAAGGCATGCATTCCCGCGCGCTAAAGGCATGAAGCGATGGAAGTGATTCTGGTCATCATTGGCATTGTGGTCGTCGCCGCGGCTGCGGCTGCGTTGTTTGAATTCCGCGTCCGCCAGCCGGATGTGATCGTACTCTACGAAGCCAGCGGACAAATCCGGGTGCGCAAAGGCCCCTTCTATCCGCGTCACTTCAGCCTGCCGCTCAAGCGCACCACCTGGCCCGTGCAGCTCACAGTCGAAGCCGCTGCCGTCGGCAACCTGGGCGTGCGCATCAAGCTGGTAGGAGCCGCCGCCCCGTCCGTCGACCACATCGGCGCGCTGATCCGCGTCGGCGGCTGGGATGGTGAAGCCGTCGTCCACGCCGTCGATCAGGTCAAGATCGTGCTGCAAGGGCTGGTCAAGGAGTACACCGAACGCTCCGCCATCAACGTCGTCTCGTCGGCGGGCGTCCTCAAGCATCTCAATGAACACCTAGGCGAGATCGAAGAGCGCTTCGGCGTCGAGCTGATCTCGCTGGCTGTCCAGTCGCTTGACGCCATCGATCCCAAGATCGCCGAGGCGCTCTCCCAGCAGGAAGAAGCGCGCTTGCTGGAACAGACCGAAGAACTCAAGCATCACGCCAGCGTCTCCGCCGCGCGCGCCAAGTATCGCGCCGACGAAGCGATCGCCGAGATGGAGCACGCCCTCGAACTCAAACGCGCCGAACTCAGGAAGATTCAGTTCGGCAGCGAAGCCGAACTGTCGCGCCGGCGCATCGAAGACGAACTGGAACGCAGCCGTCTGCGCCTGGCGTTTGAAAAAGAAGAGCTGGATGTGCTGCTGAGCAGTCCGGAACTGCTCATGCTGACGCCGCAGGCTGCCCGCCTGGCGGAAGCCAGCCAGAGCTTGAAGAACGCCCGCACCGTCATCTCACTGACGCCGCAGGATGTCGCCGGCAGCAGCTCGGCGCTCTTCACCATGTTCCGCAACCTGCTGCAAAAAGATGCGGACAGCGCGGACGAGTCATAGCCGCCGCGAAGCCGGCTTTGCCCGTGCCGAACGACTCTTCCCGCCGTAGGGGCGAGGCAAGCCTCGCCCGCCGAGCGATACCAACCGCCCGATGATCCGATACGCGCTGGCGCCGAACATGCCCCAACCGACCGATCCCTCTGCTCTGTTTCGCCTGAAGCCGCTGCGAGCAGCCCGCGTCTCCGAAGTCAGCGAGACGACGGCGTCGTCGCCGGTCCCCCCCGAAGAGCGGATCAACTTTCACATCGGCAACCCGCTCCAGGACCCTCGGCTGTCGTCGGCATTTCTGCGCACCGCGCTCGGTCTGGACATCCGCGATGAAGCGCTCCGCGACACCGATGCGGATGGGCTGATGGCGCATCTGGCTTGGGATGCCGATAATCGACCCAAGCTCGATTTCCTGATCCGCGCCATCAACAAGAGCGCGCCGTACATGCCGCGCGGCGGCTATTCGACCAAAGCGCCGCACCGCGTCGTCACGGCATTCAGCGCCTGGCTGGAAAGCCAGCAGGAGGGACTACATTACGATACCGGCGAGAAATCCGGTCGGCGCGAGATCATCCTGGCATCGGGCGGCGCGCAGGAGACGCTGCGCGTCCTGCTGTTCACGCTGTCGTCCTACCTGAAGACGCTGCCTGCCCGCATCGTCTGCTACCGGCACCACCTCCCGCAGCCCTACACGACGATCCCTCAGCTGCTGTTCGCCGATCTGCCGGAGGATGAAACGGCGGCATGCAGCCGGCTCGAAGCTCTGCTGAGTGACGGTTCAGCCTTTCCGACGTTCCTGATCATCGGCAGCGTGCCCAGCGAAGCGGCGCGGCGGCGGCTGCGCGTCCTGAGCCTGGAACGCCCGCTGTTCTTCATCGAAGCGAACAACGCGCCCAACCATCTGTCGCTGGCGCGCGAAGCCAAGCTGGTGCAGCGCGTCATCCGCCTGCTCACCCCGGCGATCTTCGCCCCGCGTCTGAACGCCCTGTCCACCGTGTTCGTCGCCGGCAATGCCGATCTGCTGGCGGCTATCGAAAGTATGCATTTCAACCTCAAAGGGACGCCGTCAGCCTCCGAGGTCGAGTTCCTCAGCCTGCTGCTCGATCAGCAGGCGGCGGCAAAACCGACGGCGAGCCGCTCCGCGCTGCCCCAAGCCCGCTCGACGTTCGAAGGGCTGGAACTGGGCGGGCTGGGAGAAAGTGCCCTGCCAAGCCTTTCCGAGGCGGTCAGCCGGCGGCTGGACACGCTGATCAGCGCCCGCACCGCGTCGCTCGACCGGACGCTGCACACGCTGGAAGATCAGGCGGCGGCTTTCGCAACGCGCCTCAAAGGGTCCAGAGACCGCCGCCTGTTCGACGCCTTCGCCTCGCTCGATGCGCGCGCGCTGATCGATCTGCTGATCGCCACGCTGCACGAACCGGAGACCAGCCGCACCCTGCAGCGCAGCTTCCTCAGCGCCTTCGTCCGCCATCAACCGCAGTATCAGCCCGATGCCTGTCTGGTGACCAGCGGTTCCTCGCGCACGGCGCTGGGCATCCTGGGCTTCCACTGCGGGATCACCGAAGTCGTGATCCCGGACCTGAGCTGGTCTTACGAACAGTGCTTCCCGGTCGTCCATGCCGTCCCGCTGACCCCGGCGCTCGATCTCGATGCCGACGCCATGATCGCCAGGCTGGAGGCGCTGCTGCGCCGCGATCCCGGCTGGGCACGGCGCGGCGCGGTCGCCATCAACAATCCGCACAACGCCACCGGGCGCATTTTCGCGGAAGAAGCGCTGCACCAACTGATCCTGTTCTGTCTTGAACACGATATCTATCTGATCGACGATCTGGCGTATCAGAACGTCGCGGCGGTCGATGATCTGCCGGAGATCAAGACGGTGCGCCAAACTGTCTCCGAACTCATCCGCCTGGGTCTGGTCGCTGACACCAAAGCCGATCTCGTGCTGACCGTGCATTCGATGTCCAAGACCGACTGTCTGGCGGGAGCGCGCCTGGCTGTGGTCGAAATCCGCGACCGCGCCCTGCGTGCCCGCTTCGAGGCGATCAACGATCACATTCAGCCGAATATCGCCGCGGTCCTCATCACCTATCTGTTTTATCGCAGCAGCCGGTACGCGGCGCGGGTCTACTGGCATCTGCGCAACGCCCTGTTTGCCGAACGCACGCGCGCGCTGCTGACGGCGGTCGAAAATCTGCCGCCCGACCGCAACCCCTACCGCATGACCATCATCCCGCCGACGGGCAGCATGTATCCCCTGCTGCAAATCGAGACGCTGCCCGCCGGTCTGTCGCTCGACTGGCTGGCGTCATCGCTGGCACGGCGCGGTATCGGACTGCTGCCGTTGGCGACCTTCGCCCGCACCGAGAAGGGATTCGAGACCGGGCGCACCACCTTCCGCCTGACGCTGGGCGGCGTAGACGGAGCTGAAGTCCTGCTGACCAAGACGCGCCGCCTGCTGATCGACCTCAACCGGCTGATCGCCGAGGAAGAAGCGCGCTACAACCGGCGCACGCCGCGCTGGCGCAACCCGCCGCGCCTCAATGATCGCGCCGCTGAGCTGAACCAGCGCCTCAATGCTGTCGCTGCGGGACTCCTGGAAGGAGCGGACGAAGCGGCGCTCTGGCGGCAGTTGATGACCGCGCCGCAGCTCGATCTCGCCCGCCTGCAGCGCGAATTCACCCGCCAGTATGTGCCCGAACGGCTGGCAGTGTTCCGCACGCGCCTGCTCGACCGTGCGCTCATCAGCGACGAACTGATGCGCAAGGCGCAGAGCGATAACGGACGCTGGCTGCACGATCGACTGAATCAGGAGTTCATGAAGGACTCGCTCAGCCGCCGGCAGAGTCAGTTTCAGCGCCGCTCCTACGACCGGACCGTTCACCCGACGCAGGTGTACTCGCTTCAGGCGGAGATGGCGCTCGACGCCATCAACGCCGCGCTGATCGCCGGCAATCCGGTCGCCGCTGACCAGGTCGCGACGGCGCAGCGCGAACTGATGCGCGAGTATCTGGGACTCAACGTCAGCATCTCCTCGCGTCAGGAAGCCGACGAGATTCTGCTCGATCTGGCAGCGCTGGAGGCAGGCGAAAACTACGCCGGGCTGTTCTCCGATACCAGCCTGACGCCGTTCCTGTCGTTCTGGAGCGACTGGGATGGCAGCAGCCGCCCTTCCGGGCAGGGACATCAACTGCTCGCCGCCTTGGTGATGCAGAACGTGCGGCGGATGGCGCGCATCCTGGCGCTGCTGCGTCAAGCCGACCCGACGGTCGCCGTCAGCCCGGAACTGCTGACCGAACTCAACAGGCTGGAGCAGCGCAACCAGCGCGTCGCCGACATCCTCGACGCCATCACGCAGCTCACCCACCAGCTTGAGCGGCGTTATCGCGGCATCCTGCCCTACTCGGTCGAGACGACGACGCTGGAACGGCTGGCGACGCGCCTGCGTCTGCGGCGCGACCCGGCGCGCGTGTTGTTTCAGCACAACGACCGCTACGAGCAGAAGATGCTCGAACTGCGCCACGAACGGCGCAAGACGCTCGACGACTACTTCGCGCTCAACCGCCGCCTGCGCAAAGAACTGCACACGCTTATCCCGGCGATCCAGGCGCAGCGAACTGCGGAACCGCTGCTGCGCGAAGTCGTCGGCTATCAGGATATCCTGAAGCGGTCGGTCATCACACCGCGCATCCAGCAGTCGATGATCACGGCGCGCGATCACTTCGCCATCGACACGACCGTGTACAACCTGCATGAACTGAACATCATCGCAGGCAAGCACAACAACCCCGGCATGGCGCTGGCGCTGCAAGTCAGCCTTTCGACCGACCCGGAGGCGCTGGTCGCCCTGGATCGCAAGATGCGCACGCAGCTTGAACAGGCGCGGCGCGATCACCCTGGCTGTGAACTGCCGTCAATCTGGCTGGTCCCGCTGTTCGAGGACATCAAGTCGGTCAAGGGCATCCGCAGCTATCTCGACCGGGTATGGGATTATGCGGCGCAGAGCCGCCAGACCACCGGGTCGGCGCGCGGACGCTTCGCCGAGATCATGACCGAAGTCTTCATCGCCGGGTCGGATCTCAGCCAGCAGGTCAGCCAGGCTAACAGCGCCTTCCTGTACCAGAAAGCCAAGCATGATATCCAGTCATGGCTGGTCGAACATGGCAGCGCCGAAGCGGTGCGCGTCAAGATGGGCAGCGGCGAACCGATGCAGCGCCAGGGCGGCTATTATTCGCATGTGGCGGGCGTCAAAGCCTTCCGCGACACCCCGGACGCACGGCAGCGCTTCAGCGCCAACCTGATCGGCGCGGCGCGCCGGAGTACGGCTTACGCCGTCACCCCGCTGCAAGGGGTGTTCCTGGGCGGCGAACTGCGCACCTTCCAGAGCAACCTCTCCGAGCAGATCCGCGCCCTGCCCGCGCGCGATCTGGTCAACCTGCTGCACCACGTGCGGGCAGCGCAGACGATTCACCGCAATGATCTGATTCGCGCCGCCGAAATGTCGGTCGACAGCCGCCTGATGGCGCGCAGCCGCAGCGCGCAGGAGCTTGAACGGCTGACGATCGGCTCCAGCGACGCGCTCTACGAAGGTTTCCTCGACGAGCTGACCGACAGCTTCCGCCATATCCTGTACGGACGGGAAGAAGACGTGGTCGGCTTACACATCATCTCGTATTTCATCGGACGCTCGATCCCGCAGCTTCGGGATCGCCCGTCCAGCCGGCGCACCCTGGGCAGCGGGGCGGAACGCGGTCAGCGTATCCTGGCGAATATCGCCGAGATCATCCCGCTTTCAAAGCAGGGCAGCCTGCTACGCGCCATCGCCCACAATCAGGCGCAGACCACCCTCCTGGGCGTCAGCCAGCTTACGACCGGCTTGTTCCGCGCGCTGGAACGCTTCGCCCAGAAGTCCTTCCGCGAAGCCGAACGCGAGCGCATGATCGCCGACCGGCTGCTGCCACAGCTCCCGGTCTACGAAATCCTCCACACGCTGCGCATCTATCAGGAACGCGAAGATCAGTTCCTGCGCGCCATCGAGACGGCGTTCCCGGCGGGCAACTCGGCGCTGGTCGCCCTGCGCGAGGACAACGAAGCCATGCAGCGCTACCTGCCGCTGTTCCAGCAGGAGCTGCTGCGCCGTCACGGGGTCAACGTCAACCACTTCTTCAACAATCGGGTCTTCATGGCAGATCTGCTGCCGACGCTGCGCCCCGATCTGGCGGTCATGCTTCAGCGCGATCTGTTCAATACCGACCTTGATGTCCTGCTGGAGGGCGTCAGCGGACGCATCGCCGACGACTGGCGGGCGGAGGTCGCCCGGCTGCTCACTGTGCCGCAGCAGATCCACGCCTGGCGCGTCATGATCTGGGACGTGATCGAAAAATCGATCTATCAGCGCGTGCAGAGCTTCGCCGAACTGGGCACGGCACTGTATGCTGCCACCGCCAACCGGTCAGTCAGCGGCGGGCAGCCCGCCGCGCGCGGGGCGCGGCTTTCGCCCAACCTGGCGGGGTTCTTCCGCAGCGCCCGCACCGATGACGAAATGCGCGAATTCCTGATCAGCGCGGTCGAGTATCTGAATTCCTTCACCGAAGGCAACCTGGAAATTCCGGTCAGCATCATCCGCGCCATCCATGATGTCGAGCGCATCGCCCAGATCGAGGAGAGCGCGCTCGCCCCGGAAATGCAGACGCGGTTCCGGCACTGCCTGCTGCAAATCGCACGGCTGGCGGGAGAAAACGGCTGAATCGGGGTTTCGGGCGAGCGGATGCCCCGAATAATCGCAGTTCCAGTTCAGCCCACCCCTTGACAGCCGTGTGGTAACTTCGCTATGATATATTGGAAAATGACGATATGATCGCGTGAACAATCAGATCGCACTCTCCCATGATCTCCTGGAATTCGTGAAGTCCATCGCCAGCGAAACGCGCATGAGTATTCTCTTGCTCTTTCTCGACGGACAGGAACGCACCGTCAGTCAGATTACCGAGGCGATCAATCTGCGACAGCCGACGACTTCGGAACATCTGGCGGTAATGAAGCGTTCAGGTGTGCTGACTTCTGAAAAACGCGGGAAAGAAGTCTATTATCGCCCGAACAGGCTGCGTATTGCCCAGCAATTGGAGTACCTCAGCAGCCTTCTGAAACAGTGCTGCGCAGAGTAGCACTCTTTTTTTGGTGCAATGTATCGTCATATTCCGATATGTCAATATTTTGTACACGGAGGAAGCTGATGCAATCACCGATGGTCGAAGCCACTCATCAGGAAAGGCGCGTGCAGTCCTATTACACCTGGCGGGCTTCAAACTACGACGCCGCGACCGGGTTTGAAGCAGAACATCATCTGGAAGCCATCAGAAGAGCCGCCATACGAGAGGGGCAGCATGTTCTCGAAGCCGCCTGTGGGACGGGTCGCGCTACCGTCGATCTGGCAGACGCGGTGGGCGCATCCGGCAGGGTTGATGCCCTTGATCTGACCGACGCCATGCTGGATCAAGCCCGCGCAAAGATCGACCAGCGAGGATTCAGCAGCAGAGTGCATTTCAAACAGGGCAATGCTAAAGCGCTTCCCTACCCTGACGCATCATTCGATGTCCTCTACAACGGCTATATGTTCGATCTCATCCCGTTTGAGGGTTTTCTGCCAATTCTCACGGAGTTTCGCCGGGTGTTGAAGCCGGGCGGAAGGCTGGTGCTGGTCAATATGAGCAAACCCGACTCCCGCAAGACCTTTTTCGAGCGGCTCTATGAGCGAGGATGGGCGGTCATGCCCTGCCGTCCAGTGCTGATGAGCAGTTATCTGGAGCCGCTCGGCTTCACAGGCGTTCAGCGCCTCTACCGCCCCAGTCGCGGGCGGATCGTCTCGAAGCTTTGGGGGCAAGAGATCGTGCTTGCCAACAAGGCGCAGACCTAAGGAAGTCCTGCCCTGAGAACCGGGACTCTGCCGTCGGGATGCGTCCTCAGGAGAACAGGAAACGCATCCCCTCGATGAACCCTGGTCGCCAGACATCCCAGTCGTGTCCCCCGTCGTAGACCCGCAGTTCGGCAGTGATGTTGGGGACGCGCACCACATGGTTGAAGAACATGTGCGCTTCCATATCGAGATCGTGCATCCGCTCCTCGTAGTTCGGGTTGCGCCACTCGTCATCGCCGACGGCGATGAAGGTGCTGAGGGGCAGACCGCTCGCCTGCACAGACGCGAGCAGCGCCGGATAGTTCAAACTCTGGTAGATGTCCTCGTCGAACAGCACATCACCGCGACCGAACGCGCCGAATTCACGGGTGCTGGAATCGCGAGGGGGCAGCGGGAAGTAGACCGCCGGGCTGAGGACGAGCGCGCCCCTGAAGCGCTGCGGATACGCCATCGTCCAGCGAATGGCTCCGTAAGCGCCCATCGAGTAGCCGCCGACGAAGCGCCCGTCGCGTTCAGTCCGCGTGCGATAGGTCGCGTCGATGTGCGGAATTAGGTCCCGCATGACGGCGGTCTCGACCTGCTCCGCCTGATAGAGCGTCCCGGTGTACTGCGAATCGACGTAATAGCTCGCCCGCGAACTGGACGGCATATCGGGCAGGACCGCGATGATCGGCGGAATCTCCCCGGAGGCGATCAGCGCGTCAAGCGTGTCATGCACCCTCAGCCAGGCTGTGCCGGTGTCGCCGCGCCCGTGCAGCAGATAGATCACCGGGTAGCGTTCGCCGGACTGATCATATCCGGCTGGCAGGATGATGTTGTAGCGAAAATCGCGGTGGAGGGTGTCCGAAAAGAACGACTCGCGCAAGGTGATGCTTTCCTCCTGTCCGAGCGATACGCCGGCAAGCGCCAAGACCAGTCCAAGGCTGATCAGCAGGCAGAGCGGCTTCAGCATCATCACGCCTCTCATCGTTTGCCATCGTAGAGGTGGAGGATCGGGTGGATCACGCGCATGGGGCGTTCACGGGTCTTCTCCTCATAGACATGGGCGATCAGCCCCGGCAGCCGCGCCATCATGAAGAAGGTGTTGCCCAGCTCCGGCGCGATGTTCAGTTCGAGGAGCAGGGCGGCAATCGCCCCATCGACATTGACGGGCAGAAACTTGCCGCGCTGTGCCACCGCCCGCGCCAGCGCCTCGACCATGGCGACCGCCTCGCCGGCGACGCCTTCCTCGTGCGCAATCGCCAGCAGGCGTCGGGTGCGCGGGTCGTCGGTGTGGATACGATGCCCGAAGCCGGGCAGGCGCTTCTTGTTCTCCTTGTAGCTCTGCACCAGGGCGGCAGCCGCTTCGTGCGCCGAAAGACTCCGCTCCTGCCGGTCCTTCAGGGCGGACTGAATCATGCGCATACAGTCCTCGATAGCGCCGCCATGATGCTGGTTGATCGACAGCAGCCCGGCGGCGACCGCCGCATTGAACGGCGCACCGGTGCTGGCTGCCGTGCGCGCCGCCAGCGTGGAGGGCGGCGTCGCGCCGTGATCAATCGACGCGACCAGGATGGCGTCGATCAGCCTGCCCATCTGCGGCGTGGGCAGGTCGCCGACCAGCGCCAGGTAGATGGCTTGCCCAAACGTCACCGATCCCATCAGGCTGTCGAGCGTATGCCCGCGCAGGCGGATGGCGTTCGGCTGAATCTCGGTGATGGCGGTCTTCCATGCGCCGCCTTCTTCCTCCTCGGCTTTCACAGCGGCGGCGGTTGGTCTGGCGGACCTGGGCTTGAGGGCATCAGCCGCCAGCCGCGGGATGTCGCCGAACGATTCGGCGATGATCGCGCCGACTTCGCGCAGTCGTCTGATCTTGCCCTCGTAGTTTCCGACATTGCCCTCGATGATGGCTCCGGCATGGCTGAAGCGCGTCCCCTCTTTCGCCGCCCGCCCGCCGACATAGGCGATCAGCGGCTTGGTGAACGCGCCGGACTCGATCAGGGCGGCGGCGTCTTCTTCCTGTGAAGTGCCGATCTCGCCAAACATGACGACCAGCTCGGTCTGCGCATCGGTCTGGAACTGGCGCAGCACATCGGCATGAGTCGTGCCCACCACCGAGTCACCGCCGACGTGGACCAGGGTTGACAGCCCGATCCCGCTCCTGGCGATGTAGTAGCCCATGCTGGTGGTGATGCCGCCGCTGCGGCTGGTGACCCCGACCGGTCCCGCCGCCGCCCAGCTGCGGATGGCTTCAGCGCTGCCGCCCATCATGCCGAGTACGCCGGCTTCGGGGCTGAGTACGCCGAGGGTGTTGGGACCAATGAAGTGCGCGCCTTTGGCGCTGGCGACGGCGGCGATCTCCAGCACGTCGTAGAGGGGCACGCGGTCGGGCACGATGACCAGCAGCCTGATTCCCGCTTCCAGCGCCTCGACCGCCGCGCTCCTGACCAGCGGCGCGGGCACGAACAGGACGCTGATGTCGATTCCGCCGACCGCCTGGCAGGCTTCGCCGACGGTGTTGTAGACCGGCACGTCGAGCGCCGTCTGCCCGCCCTTGGATGGCGTGACGCCCGCTACCACCGACGTGCCGTAATCCAGCATCAGGCGGGTGCGCGCCAGACCCTCCCGCCCGGTGATACCCTGCACCAGCACCCGTTTGCTGCGATCAATCAAAATGGACATTGTCGTCCTCGCTCTCCATGCCGGGGATCGGTAGACGGATGAACCCGCCCCGGCTGCCCAGGAAACGGCATTCGACCTCGCACGCCAGACATTCGATGCACCCGCCCTTTCGGGCATCTTCGCGGCTGATGTTCAGGGTCGGCACGCCATCCACAATCGAGAGGATCTGCGGCACGCAGGTCGGCACGCACGCCTTGCTCTGGCAGTCGCGGCACAGCGCATGATCGAAGGTGATCGTGCCGCCCGTCACCGTCTCGAAGGTGTACGGCTCCTGCGCCGGTGGGGTGATACGCGGCGGCGGCGGCTCGACCGGCTGATAGGCGCTGATCAGGGCGCGCAGCCGCTCGGCGCAGGAGTCGGGGCTGTCATCCCGTCCATAGGCTTCGACCGGGGCGGGAAAGACGCCGTTCGCGCGGCGCAGGATGGCGATGGCTTCCTCTTCGCGGTTGCCGCCGATGCGGATCACTGCCGGCACATGGAGCGGCGCGTCCATGAAGGCTTTGACCAGCCCGCGCGCCGAATGATACTGCTCCTGACTGGCGACGCCGCTGCCGCCGGCGAAATAGCCGTCGATGTTCGGCTGGCTGAGGATGATGCGCGCCGCGCGGTAGACTTTGCTGGCGGGCGGGTTGCCACTGGTATCGACGAAGTTGGCGACCTGGAATCCCTGCTTGAGCAGGGCGTCCATGTTCATCATGCTGCCGCCCCCGCCCGCGCCGTGAAAGCCGATCACCCCGGCGTCTTTTTCGAAGCCTTCGAGCATCTGGATGAAGTAGAACGTGCCGCGATAGTCGTCCTTCTCGACCTGCCAGGCGATCTTTTCCAGCACCGTCGGCGGGTGATCGAATTCGCGGGCGATCTCGATTCCTAACTCCGGGTGACGGAAGACCGAGTAGTCGTCGATGCTGAACCGGGCGTCCAGCGCCACCACTTCACCCCCGGTCGTGATCACCAGCGGGTTGATCTCGGCGGAGCGGGCATCACAGCCGCGTGCCGCCGCGTAGAAACGGAGCATCACGCCGGCGACAGCCGCCTCATAATCGGGCGCGATTCCGGCTTGCCGACACACCGCCAGCGCCTCGGCTTCGCTCAAGCCGCGCAGCACGCCGATCTCATGACGCGCGGTACTCTCTGCGCGTCCTTCGATGCCGCTGCCGCCGGCTCGGCTGAACAGCAGCACCGGAGCCTTGTGCCTGCTGTCGATGATCAGCCCCAGATAGTACTCGTGGGCGATCTCGACCCGCTCTTCGACGAGGACCTGCTCGACGGCGAACTTGCCGAAGCGCTGCCCGATCAGGGCGGCGGCGGCTTCCCGCGCTTCCACCGGCGAGCCGGCGAAGCGGATCAATCCCTGTCCGGCGCGGCTGGTCGTGAACACCTGCGCCTTGACCACCACCGGCGCACCCAGCCCGGCGACGAAAGCACCCGCCTCGGCGGCGGTGCTAACGGCGATACCGCGCGGGACGGCGATGCCCTGCGCCGCCAGCAGTCCCTTGGCTTGAACCTCGTGCAGTTTGACCACTGGGGTCCGCGCTCCTTTCACCCTTCAATGCTGTGGCAGGCGATGCTGTGACACGCCATATGGCTTCCATGCCAGCACGCCAGCCCGATCTGCCCGTTCCGATACGACGCCTGATCATCCTGCCACGCCATACGCCGCTGTTCCCCGCCGCCTTCGACGCTCGCCATCAGCCGGTTTCCCTGCACGGTCAGGGTCAGGCGGAAGCGCTCGCCCAACCGCCAGGGGAACGCTGCCGAAGCGACGGGCTGATAGTCGCGCGCCTTTCTGTACAAAGTCACGCTGTTGTCCGGCGACAGACCGAAGGCGTAGCTGCGCATCGCCCCCTGGACGCGCGCCAGGATCAGATGATGGTCGCCGAGCAGCGGAGTGATGTCCGCCTCGTACCGGTAGTCGGTCCAGCCGATGTCGCCCGTATAGCTCTCATTTTCCAGCGGACCGCTGCCGTGATACGCGCCCTCTTCCATGCGCCAGAAGCCGCGCCAGTACGTCCACTCGCTGATCGCGCCCGTCTCCGGGGCGGCGAAGGCGAAGGCGCTGGTGAACTGCGCCGGACCATCCCAGTCCAGATGCGCCAGATGAAACGCTCCGGTCTCCCAGAGTTCGCCGGTGTTACGCAGCACCACGCCGACCTGCGACAGGAGGGCGTCGGTCATGGGTGGGAGGGTGTACAGCAGATCGTGCCAGACGCCGGGCGTCAGCGCTTCGCCGGTCGCCTGATGCGAGTCCCGGTGATTCTCGTCGTAGACGTAGAGCGCAGCGCGCAGGGTGGCCGGCGCGTCCGCCGGGGCCTGCACGCGAGCATGGATGGTCTGTCCGGGATACAGCAGCGGCGTGAACGCAGCGCCGTAGTAGTTGGAACTCAGCTCGCGGGGACGATAGGAAGTCCGCGTGAAGATGCGGATCTCGCCCTTCTTGTTCAGCTTGCGAATCGCCGTGCGCAGGACCGGTGTGCCGTTAACCTGCGTTTGCAGCAGGTGAATCGGACGCCCTTTGTCACCCCACGCCTGAAAACCGCCCGTCGAACCGGGATAGGTGAAGTGACGGCGCGGCGCGGGCGGATCGATCTTCGCTCCAGACATCCGCTGTCCCAGGCGGATCAGCCGGTCGGCGCACTGCGGCAGGGTGAGCAGGCTGCGCGTCCCGATTACGCTGGCGGCGATCAGCAGGTCATTCATCGGCTCACGCCAGCGCGCCTCAATGCCGTCCAGCCCGACGGCGACGCCCATGATCGCGCCGACATTGCCGACGTTGCAGTCGGTGTCCCAGCCCGCCATGTTGGCGATCTGGAGCGCCCGCGAAAAATCGCCCTCGCCATAGAGCAGACCTAAACCCACCACCCCGGCGTTGGGGATGATCGGAACCATGCCGGCATAATGTTGGTAGCCGAAATGCACTTTGAGGTGCGCGAAAGCCTCATGCCAGTCTTCCGGGTGCGCGGCGTGGAAGGCGATCATGGCGCGCATGACGCGGTCGTAGTCGCTGCCCGACGGGACCTGCTCCAGCGCGATCTCGATCAGCCGGCGGGGATCGCGCTCGCTGAAAGCCGCACTCACCGCCGCGGCGATGAAGCGCGCCCCGTGCAGCCCTGCGCCGTCGTGCGAGACGCTGGAGGCGCGCTCGGAAAGGTCGGCGGCGGCGCGAGGATCGTTCGGCAGCAGCAGCCCCCAGACATCGCTGAAGATCTGCCCGCCGATCTGCTCCGCCAGCGCCCTGCCGTTCTGAGCGATGCTGCCGGATCGAGGCGCGGCGATGCCGTTAAGCAGGTTGAGGTACGCCGTATGCTCGGTGGAAACGCCGTAGCCGCCCCACCAGAACGACCCGTGTTCGCAGCCGACGGCGTTGAGCAGCGCCTCGCCGAAGTCGGCTGGCTTGGCGTCCTCAATATCGCCGCGTTCCGCCAGCGCATCCAGCAGGATCAGCGGCACAGACGTGTCGTCGTCGGGCTTGAAGATCTTGCCCTGGTCCTCGAAGACGTAGCCGGTCAGCGCGCCCAGGTTGTCGCGGATTTCCTCGTAGGTCCAGTTTTCCAGCGGCGCTCCGAAGCGCACGCCGATGCACTTGCCCAGCCAGCCCGCATAGACCCGTTCGGCATAGTCCACTGGCAGGCTCATGAGGTTCCAGCTTTCTCCAGAAGGCGGTCGGCAAGGTCTTCGAGGTCCGCGCCGGCAAGGAAAGGCAGGCTCAGACCGCGCAGCGTCGTCAGCGCCCCCCGCCAGAGCGGGCTGACCACGCCCCAGCCCTGAACCGCCCCACACAGCGCCCCGACCATCGCCGGCAGCGAATCCGCCGACTTGGCGACGCCGGCAGCCAGCGCCACAGCTTGATGCAGGTCGCCGCCGCACGCCGTCGCAGTAACGAAGGCGGATGGCAGCGTCTCCGGCGCGACACTGCCATAGGAATACACGCTGTTGATGACCCGCGCCGTCAGCAGGATCGTCAGATCCGCCGGCTGTTCGATCTCTCCCAGGCAGTCCTGCGCGACCGCGTCGAGGTGGGCGATCCAGGAGTCGTCCGGGAATTCGCGCCGGGCGCGCCTCAGCGCCGCGTCCAGATCGGCTCCGTCAGCCAGCAGGGCGACCGCCGCCGCCATCGCGCGGGCGGCATAGATTCCGTCTTCCGCCTGCGTGATCTGCGCGTCGGCTTCGGCAAGCTGCGCCGCGCGGTCGGCGTCCCCCGCGCAGATCAGCCCGATGGGCACGGCGCGGGCGACGGCGCAGTCTTCGTAATGCAGCGGGTTGTCGTCCCCCGTCGCCGGGGGCAGCAGCCCGCGTTCCAGATTCTCGATAGCTGCCCGCTCGGAAAAGCTGGTGTGAAGCCGATCTTTCGCCGGCAGGATATGCTTCCGCCATGCCTCCAGGAAACAGGCTGCCGACGGCGCGCCGTCGCATTCCAGCAGCGCTGTGAGCGTGAATGCCGCCCATTCGGTATCGTCGGTCGGGCAGATCTCCAGCGTCTCTTTGGCGATGCGGTGGGTGAACGGCAGCATCATCCGCGAGATGCCCTGCTCGTCCAGTTCGGCGTTCCGCCGCCAGAGAAACTGGTGACGTTTGCGCGGGATATCCGGGTGCTGGAAGCGGTGAAAGAGCGCCGGAAAGCTCAGCGCGTCGCCATAAGCCAACCCGAACATCGCCCCCAGGAACCGCTCTCTTTTATCCATGCGCCGCTTCCCATGCCCGCTGCGCCAGCGCGTCGGCGATGTCGGTGATGCGCCGTCCGGCGATGAAGCCGATGCATTTTCCGGTTGAGGCGGCGACCCGTTCGCGCCACGCCGGCGGGATGGCGTCCTCGCCGCCCCAGGCGCCAGCCAGGCTGCCGACGATAGCGCCGATGGTGTCGGCGTCACGCCCCATGCGGATTCCCGCCGGGACGGAGCGGGCGAAATCGCCGCCGCCAGCCAGGAAGACCGCCAGCGCCACCGGAACCGCTTCCGTCGCCAGGTCCGCCCAGGGCCACCAGGGGATCACCAGATGCCGGTCGATGGCGTCGAGCGCGCTTTCCAGATCGTTCGCCTGAATCTGCGCCGCGCGCGCCAGGGCGCGCCCGGTCCACGAGTCGGCGGGGACGACGGACTGCGCCGCAGCCATCATCGCCGCCGGCGCAGCGCCCACCATCGCCATGCTGATGGCTGCCGCCACCGCCTTCGCGGTGGTGATGCCGTCGCGCGCGTTCGAGATGCTGCCAAGCCGCCGCGCCAGTTCCGCCGCCCGCTGCGGCTGTCCAGCGCTGATGATGCCAGCCGCGCTGATCGCCATCGCCACGCCGTCGCTCCAGCACTGATGATTGAACGCGCCGGACTGCGGCGGGTTCAGCCCTGCCAACAGGTTGCGCGTGGAGATCACATCGCTGAAGCCGCCGGGGCGATAGAAGTACCTCCCGCTCAGCAGCTTGTCGCGCCATTCAGCGGCGACGATTTCCGGCGTGATGTCCGGTCCGTGTTCCAGCAGCAGCCAGGCGTTGAAGAGGGTGAAGTCGGTGTCATCCGTGCCGACGGCATCGTCGCTCAAGAAGCCGGTGATGACGCCGTAACGCTCGCCGATGGCTGCCCGCGTCATGCCTTCGCAGGGCGCGCCCATCGCATCGCCGATCGCCGCGCCGAGCAGGCTGCCCCGCGCGCGGCGTCTGAAATCGTCCAGCGTGCGCATCGTTACCCCTTCAGCCCCAGGGTGGAAATGCCGCCGATCAGATGGCGCTGTGCGAAGAAGTACAGCACCAGCACGGGGATGATCGAAATCAGCGTCGCCGCCATGAACATATTCCATTCCACGCCGTAGCGCCCCTGGAAGAAAGCCAGCCCGACGGAGATCGGGTAGCTGTTGAAGTCGCTCAGATAGATCAGCGGCGAGATGAAGTCGTTCCAGGTCCACAGGAAGGTGAAGACCAGCATCACCGTCACCGCCGGCAGCGAAAGCGGCAGGATGATGCGGTAGAGGATGGTCCAGGTACTCGCGCCATCGATGCGCGCCGCCTCATCCAGATCGCGCGGGATCGTCCGCATGTACTGCACCATCAGGAAGATGAAGAACGGGTTGCCGAAGAAGGAGGGCAGCACCAGGGGCCAGTAGGTCCCGATCAGTCCGAGCCGTGAGAACAGCGAGAACAGCGGGATCAGCTTGATCTGACCGGGGATCATCATGGTGCTGAGCATCATGATGAAGAGGATCCTCTTGCCGGGAAAACGCAGGCGGGCGAAGGCGAAGGCGATCAGCGGGACGGAGATCACTTCGCCCAGGGCGTTGATCATGACCAGGATGGCGCTGTTGAGCATGAAACGCGCCAGGGGATACTTGGCGAAAGCGTCGGCGTAATTGTCCCACTGCGGCACGGCGGGCAGCCAGGTCGGGGGCCAGACGAAGATCTCCTGCCGCGTCTTCAGCGAGGTCGTGAACATCCACAGCAGCGGGATCATGAAGATCAGCGCCAGGACGACCATGATGAAGTACAGAAACCCATTCCCCGCCAGGCGGCGGAGCGCGGTGGTCAGGTTGGACCGCCGGAGCTGCCGGTCGATATCGGCGAACGAGTCGTTCGGATGCGCCGCGCTGCTATTCAGACTCATAGTAGACCCACCGCTTTGACGTGTAGTTGATGAAGATCGTCGTCGCCAGGATGATCAGCGTCAGGAAGAGGGCGAGCGCCGAGGCATAGCCCATGTTGAAGTTGCGGAATGCTTCTTCGTAGAAGTAAAGCATGTAAAAATAAGTCGATTTGAGGGGACCGCCCTGCGTGATCACGAAGGCTTCGGTAAAGACCTTGAAGGAGTCGATCATTTCGATGATCAACTGAAAGAAGATGGTCGGCGTCAGCAGGGGGATGGTGATGCGCCAGAAGCGCCCCCACTTCCCCGCCCCGTCGATCTCGGCTGCTTCATAGAGCTGTGCCGGGATATTCTGCAAGCCCGCCAGATAGATGATGGCGCTGCCGCCGACCTTCCATATGCTCATCAGAGCGACGGAAGGCAGCGCCCAGTCCTTATCCCAGAACCAGTTCGGACCCTTCACGCCGACGGCGTCCAGCAGCGTGTTGACCACGCCAGTATCCGGCTGGAGCAGCCACATCCACATCAGCGAGACCGCCACCCCAGAGATGACGGCGGGGATGTAGAAGACGGTGCGGAAGAAGTTCATGCCTGGCAGACGGTTGTTCAGCAGCAGCGCCAGCGCCAGACCCAGGACCAGCTTGAGCGGCAGCGAGATCAGCACGAACGAGCCGGTCACCTTGAGCGCCTGCCAGAAGAGCGGGTCGCGGGTGAACATGCGCACATAGTTGTCGGCGCCGATCCAGATCGGCTGCTCGATGATCGTCCACTGCGTGAAGCTCAGGAAGATCGACACGGCGATGGGCATCACCGTGAAGAGGGTGAACCCCAACAGCCAGGGGCTGAGCGCGAGATAAGCCTCCAGGGCTTCGCGCCGCGCCATCGGACTCAGCCTGCGCCAGGATGCCAGCATGAAACGCTCCGATTACTCACCACTGAGGGAGGGATCAGGGGTGCAGTTCGCCCGCACCCCTGATGCGCTGATTCGTCAAGCGCCCAAGCGCGCGACGCACTCATCCAATGCCTGCTGCGCCGGCTCGACCAGGCTGTCGAGCGTGGCTTTGATGTCATCGCGCCCAATCTCGCCCAGGTTGACCAGGTCCCAGGCATCCACCGCCGCGCGCAGGACGGTTCCGTTGCAGGGGTGGGCATTGACCCATTCCGCGACCTGCCGCTGCTCCAGCACGGCGAAGAACGCCTGCACATAATCTTTATCGGCGTCCGGGTGGGTTTCCAGAACTGCCGGGATCGACGGGAACAGATGACCATTCTGCATCAGGAACTGCTGACCTTCTGGACCGACCCAGTAGCTCAGCCACTCGTAGGCTTCATCCGGGTGTTCGGTTCCAGCCCAGACCGACGCCGTCAGCGACCAGGCGTTGGCATAGCGCTCGTTACCAGGAATCTGTGGTTCTGGCACGATTCCGAAGTTCACGCCCGATTCAACCGCCGTGAGGACGTGTCCTTGGTTCAGGGTCGCCATTGCCAAACGCCCGGCAAGGAACAGATCGATAGGTCCCGTGCCTTCCGTGCCGAGGATTTCGATGTCGGCAGGGGTCGGCGTTACATTGCTGGCGACCAGGTCCCACAGCCAGGTGTAGGCAGCCACCGAAGCATCGCTGTTCAGGTAACCTTCGACGGTGGTGCTGTCATCGCTGTAGGGGAAAGCGCCGTAGTTGCGCCAGATGGCGCGGAACGGACCGCGCGGGCGGTCGCCGCCCCAGCGGCGCTTGTCGGGATCGGTCAGAGTCGTCGCCGTCGCAATATAGTCCTCAGTCGTCCAGTCCGGGCTGGGATAGGCGACGCCCATCTCGTCGAAGACGTCCTTGTTGTACATGACGAAGTTTGCGCCCACGCCCAATGGCAGACCGACGATCTTGTCCTGCCAGACGGAGCGCGTATTCCAGAAGCCCTCGAAATAGGTGCTGGGGTCGAGGTCCGGGTCGGCTTCGATGTAGGCGGTCAGATCGAGCGCCTGCGGGAACCAGTTGTTGTCCCAGAAGAAGGCGACATCGGGCGCGCCGGAGCCTGCGCCGAGGGTGGCGGTCATACGCTCGGTGAATCCGCTTTCCGGCAGCACGGTGATGTTGACCTGGATGTTCGGATGTTCGGCGTTGAACTGATCGACCAGCGCCCGCTGCACTTCTTCGGAGTACTCTTCCGAGCTGACCGTCCACCACTCGATGGTCACGACATCCTGAGCCAAGGTGACCGCCCCGAAGGGGATCAGCATCAGCAAGGCGAAGAGGACCAGACTGATCTTCCTGCTTCGATACCACATGAGCTATTCTCCTTAGATACTATTTGTCTAAATTAACCGTACGCGCCCGGCGCGTACGAGCTAATCCCTATGAGATGAGCGCCACCAGCTGCCCGGCAAGCTGCCGCATCGACTTCTGCGCGGCGAATTTCAGGCAGACGCCCGCCGGCGTATCGACCATCGCCGCCCAGTGCGGCGGGATGACCGACTCGCCGTGCAGCGCGCCGGACAGCGCGCCGACGATGGCGCTGATGGTATCGGCGTCGCGCCCGAAGTTTCCCGACCAGATCATGCCCTGCCGGAAGTCGCCGTTCGTCAGCCGGAAGAGGGCATACGCCTGGGGCACCGCTTCAGCCGCCATAGAATGCACCGGCGTCCAGAGCTGCACGTGAAGCTGCTCCAGCGCAGCGAACAGGTCGCTGTATGCCTCGCAGATACTCAGCGCGCGCCCCATAGCGCGCGCCAACCAGGAGTCGGTCGGGATGACGGCGCGTCCAGCATCGATGATCGCTTCGACACCTGCTCCAGCCATCGCCACCGCCACGCTGGCGGCAACCGCCTGCGCCGCCCAGATGCCATCACCGGCATGGCTCATCTGGGCATCAAGCGCGGCAAGCGACGCGGCGCGCTGCGGATCGCCCGCGCACAGGATGCCGACCGGGGCAATGCGCATCGCCGCGCCGTCGTCGTTGTTCTGCACGTTGTCGCTGCCCGAAAGCGGTGGAAGGATGCCGCGCTGCAGGTTGGCGACCGCGCCATAGAGCGGTTTGCCGCCGCGCTCGAACATCCCGCCCTGCTGAAGGATGTATTTGTCCCAGGCGGTCAGCAGCGCCTCGTGAGTCAGCTCCCCGCCGCAGTCGATCAACGTCTGGGCGGTGAGAACCGCGAACTCGGTATCGTCCGTACTCTTGGCTCCGGAATAAAGCTCGCTGATGATGCCGTAGCGTAGGCGGTGATCCTGGCTGCGACCCAGATCGCCAAAAGCATCGCCGACAGCCAGTCCCTGCAGGCAGCCAACCGCCCGGCTCAGCAGCTTTGCCCGCTTCTCCGATGGCACAGTCTGTTCTTCCACCATAGTCGATCCTGTTCAGATCCTTGTCTCAAAAACCGCGCCGGATTCTCGGCACGCAGTCCCGCTATCCATCCCACTAAGCCCCGCCCTGAATGAGAACGTTCTCATTCAGGGCAAAACGCCAACCTTCACAGGCGGCTTGTCATTTCTGCCGGCGGCGCGGTCGATCCCCGCACCACCAGCTCGCAGGGCAGACGGACGGCACGGATCGGCAGATCATCCCCGTACTCCAGGCGCGCCAGCAGCAGACGCGCCGCCTCCACCCCGATCTCGTACTTGGGCTTGGCGATGGTGGTCAGCGGAGGAAGCGATGTCGACGCCATGTAAATGTCGTCCATGCCGATGATCGAAATCTGCTCTGGAATGCGCCAGTTCATGGCGGCAGCGGTCTGCATCGCTCCAATGGCGATGATGTCGTTCGCCGCGAATACCGCCGACGGCGGATGCGGCAGGCTGAGCAGCTGGCGCATGGCATCCTGCCCAGCTTGGAGCGAGAAATCGCCATGAACGACCAGCTCCGGGTCGAGCTTAAGCTGATTGCGCGCCAGAAAAGCCACGTAAGAGTGATAGCGGCTGGTATTCTTGCGCCGCGCCGACAGCCCGGCGATCAGCGCAATGCGGCGGTGTCCCAGACTATAGAGATAGTCCAGTGCGATCTGCACGGCGCTTTCGGTATCGCTGCCAACTGAATCGTAGCCGGCATAACCGTTGCCAGAGCCGAGCAGCACGATGGGCACTTCCATATCGCGAAAATACGTGCTGCTCGCGTCGGTCGGGTTGATGATCAGCCCGTCGAAGCGGTTGCGCCGCACCATCCTGAGGTATTTGAGTTCGCGCGCCGCGTCCCAGTCGCTGTTGACCGTGACGACGGCATACTCCGAGGTCTCCAGTGTATCCTGCACGCCGCGCGTGACTTCGGGCCAGAAGGGGTTGGTGATGTCCGGGATCGAGAGGGCGATCATGAAGGTCTTGTCCGTGCGCAGGCTGCCGGCAATCGAATTGCGTTCGTAGCCCAGCTTGTCGATGGCATCGACGACGCGCTTCTGCGTTTCCTGGCTGACGATATCGTGCTGCCCGTTGACGACACGCGCCACAGTCGCCTTGGATACCCCGGCGAGTTTTGCTACATCGACAATGGTTGGACGTTTCGGCACGACACAAACCTGATCAAAGAAACATCAAAGATGATCATGAGAACGTTCTCAAAGCGTATGCCATTATCGCACCGCTGTCAAGCGGTTGAGCAAGCACGTCGGGTGCATTTCAATATTTCGGGTACTTCAACGGACGATACAGGCATCGTCCCATTTTGGGACAACGCCCGCGTTGTCCGCCCGTATCCCCAATAATCTGAAATGCACCCGGTCATAGGGAAGCATATTGACATCTGCGCCAGTATCCAGGAATCCGGCTGCCTCAACAGAGACACCGCCGAGGGATAAGCGCACTGGCAGGATTGCGCGCAATCCGCTCTCGCCGTATGCGGTGGTGGCAGAACTATAATCAATTGCCGCCCACTGAGATCCCTATCTGTCTGTTGGGGATACCCTTGGGCAGTCATCTACATTTTTGCGCAGCGCTTCCTGGTCGAAGGACTGACGGCGGGAAGCTTGAAAGGTTGAACGGGAATCATGAAGATCACAGATGTGCAGGCATGCGTCATCGGGGAGCAGGTTCCGCACAGCGGAGGGAGCGTCTGGACGTTTGTCCGCATCTATACCGATGAGGGGATCGTGGGGACCGGCGAGTGCAATTCCGGCGGACCTGGCGCATCCGGGTTTGCCACCAAAGCCGCGATCATGGCGATGCGCAAGCGCATCATCGGCGAGGATCCGTTCAATGTGAATCTGATCTATGAAAAACTGCGGCGCGGCGGGCGCTACGGCGGTTCGTCGAACGCGCCGATTATCTTCGCGCTCACCGGTATCGACAATGCGCTCTACGACATCTGCGGCAAGGCGCTCGGCATCCCGGTCTACAAACTTCTTGGCGGCAAGTTCCGCGACAAGATACGCCTCTATGCCGACTGTCACGCGGGTGAAGAGGAGTCTGTACAGGCATATGCCGAAAAAGCGCTTGAGCGAGTCGAGCAGGGGTTCAGCGCCGTCAAGTTCGACGTTGACAGCACGGGCGTCGGCAAACTGGACCCGTACAATTGGACGGTTGGCGCCAAAGAGATGACCCACATCATCAGCCTGATCGCCGGTCTGCGCGAGGCGGTCGGCTTTGAAGTCGACCTCGCCATCGACTGTCATGGGCAGTTCGATCTCCCCTCAGCAATTACGCTGGCGAAAGCCGTTGAGCCGCTGCGCCTGCTGTGGCTGGAAGAGCCGGTTCCCGCCGAAAATGTCGCAGCGCTGGCGCAGGTCAAGGCAACGAGCAGCACCGTCATCTGCAGCGGCGAAAACCAGTACACCCGGTTCGAGTTCATGGAGCTGTTCAGCGCAAGGGCTGTTGACGTGATCATGCCGGACCTTGCCAAAGCCGGCGGCATTGCCGAAGCGAAGCGCATCGCCGATCTTGCCGATGCGCACTACATTCCGATTGCGCCGCATAACGTCTCGACACCGCACGGCATGATGGCAGCAGCTCATGTGATGGCTTCCGTTCCGAATTTCCTGGTACTGGAACTCCACGCCCTTGAGATTCCCTGGTGGAGCGATCTCTGCGACGGTGACAAGCCCTTCTTCAAGGATGGTTTCATGACCGTTTCGGAGCGTCCCGGTATCGGCGTCGAACTGAACGATGCCGTCGCCAGGAAACTGCTTTGGAACGGCGATACCTACTTCGATTGAATGCGCAGGGGACGGCAGGAGTTCCCCTCTCCCCTGTATCCCCCCCTCCCCTTTCTCCCCGTTTGCGTGAGAGAAGGGGGAAAGGGATGAGGGGGCAAAGTGCATTACACCCTCTAGGTCATTCCGCCGCCGTTCACGATCTGGTTCAGGTAGACACTCACCCAGACCAGGGGCGCATTCCAGTTGATCGCCACTTCATTGGTGGACCAGCTTCCGATCAGGTCCACATAGCGGCGCGCCGGACCCGCGTCGAGATCGGCTTCTTCCAGCGTGGTCGGGTCGCTCGGCGCGGCGTTCGGTCCGCCAACCACGACGCCTGGCGGCGGCGGCGGGAAGCCGTTCGCTGAATCGTTCGCCCAGAAACGATGATGCGGATGCTGCACGGCGCGCGCGCCGTAGCCGCTGATGAAACTGAGGGCGAGCGCATTGCGCCCCAACAGGTAATCCATGCTTTCCGCCACCCCGTGCAGGTATTGCGCGTCGCCGGTGATGTCATGCGCGTAAGCGAGGATGAGCGCGTTGTTCAGCACGGCGCTGTTCGCCCCCCACTCATAGGTGGTGATCGGCACACGGTAGCCTTCTGTGCGGATCGTCTCCAGATAGGCGTCGGCGGTCCGCACGATCTGCTCGCTCAGGGCGCTGACTTCAGGCAAGTTTGCGCGGTGCAGGACCAGGGAGAGCGCGCCGAGCGCGGCGGTATCGTCCCAGCTCATCGAACTGTTTTTCCCTAAGCCGCCGAAGGTCGTCAGGAACGGTGTCGAACGCATCGCCGCCGCGTACGGGTCCTCTCCCGTCGTGATGTACAGCTCCGCCGCCGCCCAGAACAGTTCATCGGTCACGTTCGCGTCGTCATAATTGCCTCCGCCTGCGCCGGGCGTATTGCCGGCGATGGCAAGCGGGTTGTCCTGCGCCGCCTGGAAGGCGGTCACAGCCGCTTGCAGGCAGCGCTCAGCGAAGGCGTCGTCGATGCCGCGCCAGATGCGGGCGCACTGCGCCGCAGTCGCCGCCAGGTTGTATGTCGCCGCCGTTGACGGCGGATACACGTAGCGTCCGCCTGCGCCGCTGAAATCATTGTTGTTGTCGTATTCGGTCGGCGGCAGGAAGGGGATGCCCGCCCATTGGAGGTCGTGCAGCTTGTGATGCACCATCCCCGCCTGTGGATACCCCGCAGGGACCTGCATCGAGAGCAGCCATTCCATCTCCCAGCGCGCTTCATCCAGCAGGTCGGACACGCCGCTGCCGCTTTCGGGGATGTTCAGGCTGCCATCCGGGAAGGCTTCCGGCAGGCGCTCGTACAGGTTGAGCAGCGTCCACAGGCTGATGCCACCGTTGACGACGTATTTGCCATAATCGCCGGCGTCGTACCAGCCGCCCGCCGCATTCAGCGTATAGTCGCAGCCGCCCCAGGTCGTCCCGGCAGCATCCGTGCCCCGGTAACAGGTGACCGCGCTGTCGCTGAGGTGTCCCGCCGGGCGCGCGTAAGCTTCGCCGGCGTGGTCCGCCGTCAGTGCGATGCCGCTGCGATTCAGATAGAAGTAGCGCAGCGCATCGACCGGCAGAGTCGCATAGATGTCGCTGCCGATGACGAACGGATCGCTGATCTGATCGAAGATCATCAGGCGGTACGTCCCCGGCGTATTGAAGGCAGAGAAATCGGCGATTTGCAGCGTATCGCCGGACGCCGCATCTTCCACCGATCGACCGGTTGAACCGGCGAAGACGACCTCGCCCGTCTCGACGTTGATCAATGTCCACGCCGCGCCAAAAGTGCCGCGATTCGCCAGGATGCCGAAATGCGGCATATCCGGCAGATAGCCCACCTGATTCACGCTCATCGCCTGCTGCGGCGGCGTTTCGACAGCGCCCGCACGTTCCGGGCTTTCAGGGACATCGGTGTTTCCAACTTCGTAGAACATGCCATATCCAAACAGACTCGGATTCAGATAGCTTTGATCACTGGTATCGGCGTTCGACCAGATCAGCTTCACATCGCGGTCACCACCCGACGAGCCGTTGCCATGCGCCTGGAAGCCGATCACGCTCCCCTGCTCCACCGCGACTCCATCGGGGATCGGCACTGCCGCTTCAAAGCCCCAGCCATCCGCCGTGCGGAATACGAACGCCGCAAATCCCGACTGGCTGGCGTTCACGCCTGTGCTGACCAGCGCCGCCGGGTCCGTATTGCCGATATTACCCGGATTGATGTTGACCTGAAACACGCCATCGCCGTAGTTGGTGCGCGCCAGATCGCCGCTGAGGTTGAAGTAGAACTCCAGCGAGTCCTCATTCCAGAAGTCCTGCCCGTGTTCTCCCGTGACGATGGTCGCGTCCGGCATCACCATGTACAGGTAGAGGTTCTCCCCATCCGACGCCAGGGCAAAGCGGACCGAACCGTTTTCGGCGGGGTCCAGCGAGACGCTCGTGCCCTTGGTGAAGACATCGAACGGGATGCCGTCCCAGTCGCTCAGACTGCCGTCCAGCGTGATCGGCACAGGATAGGGGATGTATGCCACCTCGCCGGGGATAGCGGCGAGTACATCGCTCGCAGCGAAAGCCCCGCTTTCCGCGGACGGCAGAGCGACGACCGGCGCAGCGGTGGGCGCTGCTTCGACGGCAGGCGCAGGCGCGCATTCCGCCGCCAGTTCCAGCCAGGGCGACGCTGCCGACGCATCGGCATAGCTCAAGCCGTAGCCGTAGGGGAACAGCGGCGCTGCACAGCCTTCGGTCGGCAGAGAGTCGAAATCAAACGGCAGCTGCTCGCTGCTGCGCAGCCAGGTGTAAGGCAGTCTGCCGACAAAATCGCGTTCGCCGAACAGCACATCGGTGATGCCCGCGCCTTCCGTGCCCGGCAGCCACGCCGCGACCCAGGCGTCGGCGAGGTTCAGCGAGGCGTCGATGACCAGCGGGCGTCCGCTCAACTGCACGACGATCAGCGTATCAACCTGCTCGCGCATCGCGGCGATCAGGCGGGCGTCACGGGTGTTGAGCAGCAGATCAGAGTCATCACCCTCGAATTCGGCGTAGGGCGGTTCGCCGACCACGACGATGCCGATGTCGCCATGCGCCTCGTCGAATCTGCCGCGCGGGCTGTACTGCACGGTAACGCTGTCGCCCGCGCCCTCCTGAAGCGCCGTCAGGATCGTCGTGCCGACGGTCGCGCGGCTGCCGTCAAAACCCTGCCACTCAATCGACCAGCCGCCCGACTGCATCCCCAAATTGTCCGCGCCGACTCCGGCGACGAACACCGTTTGCTCCGCCTGCGCATCGATGGGCAGCGCGCCGTTCTCGTTCTTGAGCAGGACGAGCGACTGGCTGACCGCCTCGCGCGCGACGGCGCGATGTTCGTCCGAGCCAACGCGCGGCTGAAGGACCTCGACTGCATAGGGGCGGTCGAACAAACCGAGTTCGAACTTCACCCGCAGGATATTGGCGACGGCTTCGTCGATGCGTTCCAGCGCAATAGCGTCGTTCGTCACCGCCTGGGTCATCGCGTCGATGAAGCGCAGATAATCGGTCGGGACCATCACCATGTCGATACCGGCGTTGATCGACTCCACGACCGAGTCATAGTACGTACTCGCCACGTTGTCGATCCCTGCCCAGTCGGAGACGATGAAGCCCGAAAAGCCGAGTTCATCGCGCAGCACATCCTGAATCAGGTAGTCCTGACCGTGCATCCGTATCCCGTTCCAGCTGGAAAACGAGATCATGATGCTGCGCGCCCCGTGTTCGATGGCGCTGATATATGGGGCGAGGTGAACTTCGCGCAGCGTCGCCTCATCCACCGCCGTCTCACCGCGATCCAGCAGTGCGCCGCTCAGCGGCGAGGTTCCGAAAGCGGTCCCGCCGTCACCGACATAATGTTTCGGGGTCGCCAGCACCGACAGCGGATCGGACAGGTCAGCGCCTTGCAGCCCGACCATCATCGCTGTGCTGAGCGCCGTCACCAGCGCCGTGTTTTCGCCGTAGCCCTCGTAAGCGCGTCCCCAGCGATAATCCTGGGGGACGGCGAGTACGGGCGCGAAATCCCAGTAAATGCCCGTCGCGATCATCTCGGCAGCGGTGATCCGTCCGATGCGCATCACCAGTTCGGCGTTGCGGGTCGCGCCCAGACCGATATTGTGCGGGAACAGCACCGCTCCTGCCAGATTGTTATGCCCATGCACCGCGTCCACGCCGTAGATCATCGGGATCGCCAGCCGGGTGCTGAGCGCGGCATCCTGATACGCCGCGACCATCTCCGCCCAGCCTTCGACGGTGTTATTCCCGGCGGGATAACCGCCGCCGCCGCTCAGCACCGAACCGATGAAATAGCGCGCCACCGCTTCAGGCGCGATGCTGTTCTTCTCGACCTGGGTCATCTGCCCGATTTTTTCTTCGAGCGTCATCCGACCGAGCAGATCGGCGACGCGGTCGTCAATCGGCAGATCGGGGTTTTGATAGGGGAGCAGTCCTTGCGCTCCGAGGCTGGTAAGGGGGAGGAGCAGCAGCAGTACGAGACCCAAAAATCGATAGTTCATGATGGTTATCCTTGATGAGGCTCTCAGCTGCCGGTATCCGGGAGCGCTCCCAGATACCGGCAATCATAATGATACCGCTTGCGGGGTGGACTTCAACCTACGGTGCTAGCCATGACTCAGACCAAGCCATCTCCAAACCGGAACAGCGGTCCTGCCGGATCGGATTTCAGCCGCGCCAACGGCAGTTGATCGAGGCTGCGCAGCCACGAATACGCCAGCCGTCCGGTAAACGGATGATCCCCGAACAGCACATCGGTGATTCCCGCGCCCTCCGTGCCCGGCAGCCATGCCGCCACCAGCGCATCGATCTTCGGCAGCGCCTCGGTCACGATCAGCGGGCGACCGGAGATCAGCACGACGACGAGCCGGTCGCAGCGCGCGCGCAGCCGGTCGATCATCGCCAGATCATCCGCCGCGAGCGCGGGCGCGGCATTGTCGCCGAAGCCTTCGGCATAGGGATGTTCGGCGATCACCGCTATGCCCACCGGCGCGGTCACGCCCTCGGCGAACTGCGCCGCCGGATCAACATGGATCAGCGTCTCTGGCGAAACGGTCTGGCGGACAGCCTCCAGCACCGTCGTGCCGCCGGGCAGCACGCCAGTCGCGCGAGATCCTCCCTGCCATGCGATGGTCCATCCGCCGCACTGAAGCCCAACGTCATCCGCCGCATTGCCGGCGAGCAGGAGCGCCGGGAGGTCCTTCGCCAGCGGCAGCGTTTGCCCCTCGTTTCTGAGCAGGACCAGCGACCTGCGCACGGCTTCGCGGGCGACGGCGCGGTGTGCCGGCGAACCGACCTCGGCAAGCAGCGCTTCGTCGCCAAACGGGTCCTCAAACAAGCCGAGCGCGAACTTGGCGCGCAGGATGCGCCGCACGGCATCGTCAATGCGCGCCTGTGCGATATCTCCATTCTGGACGGCGTGTGTCAGGGTGTCGATGAAGCGCCTGAAATCGTAGGGGACCATCACCATATCCAAGCCGGCGTTGATGCCCTGCACCACGCAGTCATGGTAGCTCGGCGCGATCTGGTCAATGGCTTTCCAGTCGGAAACCAGAAATCCTTCAAACCCATAATCGCCTTTCAGTACCTCTGTCAGCAGATGTCGGTGGCTGTGCATCTTGATGCCATTCCAGCTGGAGAACGACACCATAATGTTGAGCGCGCCTGCCTCGACAGCCTCGCGGTAGGGGCGCAGATGCACTTCGCGCAGCGTCGCTTCATCGACTCGCGCATCCCCCTGATCGATTTTGTAGAAAGGGGTCGCCGCCTGCCAGTTATCGCTGCTCGCCCATTCGGCAATTGTGGTGCTGCCCCAGGTCGTCCCCCCGTCAGCGACGAAATGTTTGAAGGAGTGCAGCACACGCGGATCTTTGTCCAGCCCGCGCGCGAAGGCGAGCGCCAGCGGGATCACCTGATTGGCGTCTTCGCTGAATCCTTCATAGGTGCGCCCCCAGCGAATATCCTGTGGGACGGAGACCGCCGGGGCGAACGTCCAGCGCACATGGGTCGCCAGCAGCTCACGGGCGACGACTTCGGCGATCCGTTCGACCAGCTCCGGGTCACCTGCCGCGCCCAAGCCGATATTGTGCGGGAAGATCACCGCCCCTTGAAGGTTGTTATGCCCATGCACCGCATCCACGCCGTAGATCACCGGTATCGCCAACCGCGTGTTTTGCCCCGCTTCGAGATAAGCGCGCACCATCGCCGCCCAGGTGTGCGGGCTGTTCCCTTCCGGGTTGCCGCCGCCGCCGCTCAGTACCGAACCGATGGTATAGCGGGTGACCTCTTCGGGGCTGATGCTGTTTTTCTCCACCTGGGTCATCTGCCCAATTTTCTCGGCGAGGGTCATTTGAGCAAGGAGTGCATCCACATACGCCTCATAGGCGAACGCAGAGGTGAGCGCGGTCATTTGCATATTAGGCTGCCTCGTTTCAGGTCAGGAAAAAGTGGCGCAGCAGCGGGATATTATAGGCGCTGTCGAACCTCTGTGGTACGACCAATGACGGGCGCGGGGCGAAGGGACTTGACTCCCCCTTCTCCCACAAAAACGGGGAGAAGGGGGCTGGGGGGTTGAGGGATTTCACCCCTTCGCCCTGCGGGCGAAGGGGACGGGGGTTGAGGAGAGAGAAACTCAGTCGCCCTCTAGAACTGGCGGCTCCACTCCTGGGGCCAGCGCTCGACCACGACTTTGGTCTGCGTGTAGAACTCGACGCCGTGATGGCTCTGCGCGTGCAGATCGCCAAAGAAGCTTTCGTTCCACCCGCTGAAGGGGAAGAACGCCATCGGCGCGGCGACGCCGATATTGATGCCGACGTTGCCGGCGTTGGCTTCATAGCGGAACTGCCGCGCCGCCGCGCCGCTGCTGGTGAAGATGCACGCCATATTGCCGAAGGCGCGGGCGTTGACCAGCGCAATCGCCTGCTCGACGCTGGCAGCGTGCATCATGCTCAGCACCGGACCGAAGATCTCGGTCGTCGCCGGGACGCTCTCCGGCGGCACATCCTGAAGGATGGTCGGGAAGACCCAGTTGCCCTCTTCGTAGCCGCTGACCGTCTTCTGCCGCCCGTCAACCAGCACGTTGACGCCGCTCTGCTGCGCGCCGGCGATGATGCCCTCAATGCGGGCTTTGCTGTCCTTGGTGATGACCGGTCCCATCTCGGTGGCGCTGTCCAAGCCATAGCCCACTTTACGGCTCGCCGCCGCGTCGGCGATCTGCTCGGTGAAGATATTGCGCGCTTCCCCTACGGTGATCGCCACCGACGCCGCCAGGCAGCGCTGCCCCGCGCAGCCGAACGCCGAATCGGCGACGATCCGGGTCGTCATATCCATGTCGGCATCCGGCAGAATCACCACCGGGTTCTTCGCCCCGCCCTGGCACTGCGCGCGCTTGCCGTTGGCGGTGGCGCGGCTGTAGATGTACTTCGCCACAGGCGTCGAGCCGACGAACGACACCGCCTTGACCAGCGGGTGATCGAGCAGCGCGTCTACCGTCTCCTTGCCGCCGTTGACCAGCTGAATCACGCCCCTGGGAAAGCCCGCCTGGTCGATCAGTTCGAACAGGCGCGCCGAGGTCATCGGGACGCGCTCGCTCGGCTTAAGGATGAAGCAGTTGCCCGTCGCGACGGCGTAGGGCAGAAACCACAGCGGGATCATGCCGGGGAAGTTGAAGGGGGTGATCGCCGTGACCACGCCGAGCGGCTGGCGGAACATATGCTCGTCGATGCCGCGCGCGATATCTTCGTTGTTGTAACCCTGAATCAGGGCGGGCATACCACTGGCGACCTCGATGTTCTCGATGCCGCGCTGCATTTCGGCGACGCTTTCCTTGAACGTCTTGCCGCACTCGTCCGTGATGATGCGCGCCAGCTCGTCAAGGTGCGCTTCGAGCAGCGCCTTGAGCTTGAATAACGGCTGAATGCGCGTGCCCGCCGGGGTGCGCCGCCAGTCCTGATAGGCGGCGAAGCCCGCATCGACCGCCTGGGCGACGGCTTCGCGCGGGGTCATCGCCACACTGCCGATCGCCGCGCCGCTGGCGGGGTTCCAGACATTGAGGAAGTCGGACGCGCCGGCGTCCGTCCACGAGCCGTTTACGTAGTCGAGGATGCGCTGAACCATAGATCATTTGTCCTTTACAGGTGATAGCGTTCTTTTATCTTGTTCTGCTCATACTGCTGACGCGCTTCCTGCACTGCCGGGTCCTCGCTGACTTCCGCGACGGCGACATCCCACCAGGACTCGTACCCGCCCACGCGCTGCCGGCGGTCGGTTTCGGTGACGATGCAGACGGGTTTCCCCTGTATCGTCTTGGCGGTCTCCAGCGCGGCGGAGAGATCTTCGCGGGTGGTGGCGGTGATGACGTGCGCGCCCATGCCCCGGCAGATCGCCGCGTAATCGATGGGCAGCGTGTCGCCGTCGAGCCGATCTTCTTCGGAGCGGTAGCGGTACTTGGTGCCAAAGCCGTCGCTGCCGACGCTCTTGCTCAGCCCGCCGATGCTGGCGAAGCCGTGATTGTCGATCAGGACGATGTTGACCTTCACGCCTTCCTGCACCATCGTGACGATCTCGCTGTTCATCATCAGGAACGAGGCATCGCCGACCATGACGTAGACTTCGCGGTCGGGGTCCGCCATCTTCGCGCCCAGCCCGCCCGCCAGCTCATAGCCCATCGTGCTGAAGCCGTATTCCAGGTGATAGCCGCGCGGGTCGCGGGTGCGCCACAGCTTGTGCAGGTCGCCCGGCAGGCTGCCCGCCGCGCACAGGACCACATCCTGAGGGCGCGACTGGCTGTTGACCATGCCGATGACCTCGCCCTGGCTCAGCATCGGCTCGTGTTCCAGGTTATAGATGCGGTGGACTTCCAGGTCCCAGGCGCGATTGAAGTCGGCGGCGCGCTGGCGGTATGCCGCCGCTGTGGAATAGCCGCTGATCGCCTGCCCCAGTTCTTCGAGGGCGGCTCTGGCATCCCCGGTCAGCGGCAGGGCGGACTGCTTGTAGGAATCGAACTCCGCGACGTTGATATTGATGAACTTCACGTCGGGGTTCTGGAAAGCGGTCTTGCTGGCGGAGGTGAAATCGCTGTAGCGCGTGCCGATGCCGATGATCAGGTCGGCTTCCCGCGCCGTGATATTCGCCCCGCTCGTCCCGGTCGCCCCAACCGCCCCCAGATTGAGCGGATGATTGTAGGGCAGCGCGCCTTTGCCCGCCTGCGTTTCACAGGACGGGATGCCTGCGGTTTCGACGAACGCCCGCAGCGCGGCGTATGCCTCGCTGTAATGCACGCCGCCCCCAGCCACGATCAGCGGCGCTTTGGCGGCTTTGATCCACTCGGCAGCCTGTTGAATCAGCGCGCGATCCGGGCGGTTGCGCGGGATCGCCCACACCCGCTTCTCAAACATCGCCCGGGGGTAATCGTACGCCATCGTCTGCACATCCTGCGGCAGCGCCAGCGTGACCGCGCCGGTATCGGCTGGAGAAGTCAGCACGCGCATGACTTCCGGCATCGCCAGGATGAGTTGTTCCGGGCGGTTGAGGCGGTCCCAGTAGCGCGACACCGGCTTGAAACAGTCGTTGACGCTGATGTCCTGGGAATGCTCGTTTTCAAGCTGCTGCAAGACGGGCGACTGCAGGCGCTCGGCGAAGATGTCGCCGGGCAGCAGCAGCACCGGGATGCGGTTCACCGTCGCCACCGCCGCCGCCGTCACCATGTTGAGCGCGCCGGGACCAATGCTCGACGTGCAGGCGAAGGTCTGCATACGGTTTTTGTGCTTGGCATAGGCGATCGCCGCGTGGACCTGCGCCTGCTCGTTGCGACACTGGTAGTAGCGGAACCGATCCGAATACTGCTGAAGCGCCTGCCCGATCCCGGCGACATTGCCATGCCCGAAGATGCCCCACGCCCCGGCGAAGAAAGGCGTCTCCACGCCGTCGCGGGACACAAACTGCTGTGTGAGGTACAGGATGAGCGCCTGCGCCATCGTCAAACGTTGTGTTTGCATCATTTGCCCCCTTCAGCGCGGCTCCATGCCGTGATGCACCAGCGGCAGGCGCGGGTCCTGCCATGTCCACGTCTTCTTCACCCAGGCATACGCCGGATCATCGACGGCGGTGAGCGACTGCGCCGACCCCGCCAGGAAATTCAGGTAGTAGGTGGTATAGCCATGTGCGCTGACCACCGGATGATAGCCCGCCGGGACCAGCACGGTATCATGATTGCGCGCCAGCATCAACCCGTCAATCGGCGCATCATTGGTGCTGCCGGCGTCGGTATAGACGCGCTGATAGGCATAGCCGTTCGGATGATCGATCTTGTAGAAGTAAATCTCCTCCAGGTCGGCTTCGATGATCCTGCCGCCGGCGTCTTCGCGGTGGACATCATGCTTGTGCGGGGGGTAGCTGCTCCAGTTGCCGGACGGCGTGTAGACTTCGACCGCGACGATGCGGTGACAGTCGAAGCCCGGCGGAAGGATGCTGTTGATCTGGCGCGTGGCGTTGCCGCCGCCGCGAATTTCAATCGCGCTCTGCTCCGGCGTGACCAACCGCGTCGGGTGATCCTGGTCGCTCTTCACCCAGCACGAGGCGAATTCCAAGCCGTCGGTCAGCGCCTCGATGGCGAATTCCTTGTGCCGCGACAGATAGAGTGCATGAGGCATTCCGCTGAAGACGTTCGGGCGGCGTCCGACGCGCTCAAACACGCCGTCGCTGGTGCTGATCCGGCACACGCCGCCCAGAATCACGATGGCGTTTTCGCACTCCCCCGTCTGCTGCCCGAAGGTCTCGCCTTTGTTGAGCCGCATGGCGGACATATTCAGGTGTTCCCACCCCGCCTCGGCGGCGTTGATGCGGGCAAATTCACCGCTCCCGCCCGTATCTTTCGATCTGACCAGCATAGTCTCTGCCGTGTAGCGCATGGGCATCACTCCTAGGCGACATCGGGGTTGGGCAGCATGAACTTCTCGCGGATGAGCGCGATCAGCTCATGATAGGAACCGATGAACCCGCGCAGCGTGCGCACCGTCGCGCCATAGCCGTCGAACTCCGCCGCCGGCATGCCATCCAGGTCGTACGCTTTGCGAAAGTCGGGGACGTGCCTATACAGGTCATCGATGATCGCGGGATCGACCGGCGTGTGCATACGGTCGAGGACCTGCACATCGGAAGCATTGAAGCGCTTCGCCCAGTCGCACGGGATGCTCTGGACAATATCCCCGCCGATGAATTCCGACCAGTGGCGGTGATGCCGGTACGCCGCCACCAGCAGTCGGGCGCGATAGCCGCGTTCCCGATAGAGGCTGTACGCCTTCTTCATCACGGCAACGCCCGCCCAGGGGATTGAATCCGGGTTGACGGTGATCCGGTCGCGGTGCGTGACGGCAGATATCCAGTCATCGACGCGCCCGACCATGATCGTGCAGACCGGCTGCATGTGCTGCGTCGGCAGCCCTTCGGCGGCGCGGCGCTGGAGTCCGCGTTCGACCGCCTCGGCAACGGCCGCCGCCTGCGGGACCGTGAAGCTGACGGTGGCGTTAATGCTCACGCCGCGATACGTCGCCTCCTCAATCGCCTGCACGCCCGCCGCCGTGACCGGCACTTTCACGTTCAGATTCGGCGCCAGGGCGTTGAAATGCAGCGCCTGCTCCACCATCGCCTGTGCGCTGCGGTAGTTCGCCGGGTTGGTCTGGATGGAAAGCAGTCCCTTCTTGCCGCCGGTGCGCTCGAACGTCGGCAGCAGCAGCGCCGCCGCATGGGCAGCGACCGCTTCCACGACTTTCCAGGTCACTTCGGTTTCGGACGCGGTGGGGTGCTGGTCGATAATCTCCTGAATGCGCGCCGACCACAACGGCATTTCCTGCTTCAGCACGGTATGCACGATGGTCGGGTTGCTGGTCGCGCCCACCGCGCCGTGTTCGATGGCATACTTCAGTTCTTCCACCGAACACGAGTCGTTCCAGTAGTCGGTGATCGTCGTCTGCGACATCTCGTACAGCGGACTCTTATAGGAGGTGTTCACGCTCATAGGTCCCATCCTTCAAGATATAAGGCTGTTCCAAGAAAATAATCGAGCTGAGTGCTGAGTAAAAGCTGCTCCTGTAGTGCTTGCCCTTACTTGATACTTCTTTTTACTCAGAGACTGTTTGAAAAGCCGGTTTTCACACAACCTCACCCCGGAAACCTGACGGTTTCCTGCCCCTCTCCAATTGGAGAGGGGCGGTTGAGCGCAG
>JABWBO010000097.1 GCA_013360465.1 Anaerolineae bacterium
ATACGCTGTCGATTTATCTCAACCGTTTGTTGGGAAACCCTGAGCCGCTGCAAATCAAGGCTCTCGCTTTCCCGATCTAGCATAAGACCCTAATAGACTCCCAAAGTTGCTCTATCGAGAATTCTCGTTCACAAATGGAGGCGTCGACTCCATGCAAGCGTTGGTCCGAACCGACAACCAGTCTTCCAAGGCACCAATTTGCTGTCCGTATATATCTATCCATCGCTGGTTGTAATCTCGATTCACGTCGAGTCGTAATAATGCCACCGCGGTACGGTAATCACTGAGCGCCTCACATACCGAAGTTGCATTATTTCCGTCTAGTGTCAGCAGCCTAAGCCCGAGCCATGCAGATGCGTGTGCTGCAGCGGCGCGGATGCGCATTTTTCTTTCGTCTGGTGACTCTTCATAAAGGGCAAGCACCAACGACAACTGCGCTTGCACATCGTGCCAATGGTCACCGTATCCATGGATAGATAGCCACAAACTTGTTTGACCCAGACCGAATGCTACCTTTACATCAATGTCCGCAGTCTCTGGTTGATCCGAAGAGGATCTTGCTTCACGATAGCAACGCAGAGCCAATTCCCCTAATAACTGAGCAGGTTCCGGCAGAGGCGACGCCACATCTCCACAAGATACTTGAAGACTGAGGCTCAACTCCGGATCATATGCGGGCGGATTTTCCCCTCCGGCATCCAATGCCATGCGGTAAAGTGCGATACCGCGCCCAACCAGAGCCCGAGCATAACCGGGTCTCGCTACCAGCGCGGAGTTGTAATATGCAAGTGCGGCATCAGCATTTGGGATTCGTACGGTTGCATTGCCTGCAAAGACATACAAGATTTCCAACCCGTCGGACTCAATGGCGAGCGCTTGATCAAAAGATACCTGCGCGCCTTCAAAGTTACCGGCGAGATAAAACGCCAGACCCCGCAAAAAATGCCGCAACACGCCCAACCGCCGCTGAAACGTGTTTGCAGCGACTATCTGATCTTCCGAGTTACCAACAAATTCTACTGGGCGTCCCAATGTATCGGCGCCAACTAATTCTGGCTCAATTGAAGCGAATTCTGCCGTGATATAGAACTCAGGTTCGAATATATTGTAGATTCCATCGGAGCGGACGACACCGTAAATCACTACATCGGCATTCAGTAATGCTGCGATTTGCGCGGCTTGCGCCTCTCGTTCGAATGCTGTTTGACCCAGAATATGCCCTACTCCATTGGCGCGCCATCCAAGCGTATTGTCTATCTGCGTAATCTGATTGAGTTCTCCGGCGACAATATCGCTCATATCGTCAGCAAGTGATGCACGTTCAATGGCTCCACTTGTGCCTTGATATCCGAAGCCTGCCACAATGACACTAAAACCGCTGGCAGACAGCCGTTCAGGTGTAGAGGTGGAGAGGTGGGCGTCATCGTCGGGGATGGCGTTGGGGAACTTGTGAGGGTTGCTGTAGGAGTTTTGGTAGGCGTTAGGGTCTGCGTTGGGGTGTTTGATGCCGAGACAAGCCCGGCACTATATAAGATACTTTCCCGCTGCGGAGTCGGCAGCAACGCGATCACCGTCGCTATCGCTACGAGAAGTATCAACGCCAAGGCTAGTACAACGGGGAGAGTCCAGGTTCGTGGTTTTTCGGGTGAACCAATAGTCTGCGAGCCGATATTGGTAATCGCCACCTGACCGCCAGTTATGTCGCGGACCTCAATTCGTTGATCAGCGCCTTGCCTTACAGGTTTTGGGTCGTCTATAGGGTCTAAAACAGGGGTGTGCGCCTCGAACTTGCTTAGTGAATCGAGGAGCTGGTCCCCTTGAAGTACAGTTATCAGGTTTTTTAGCCCGGTTTCATACTTTTCGCCGCGCAAATCCAAATATTGAGTATAACCACGACCAAGCGGAATTGAGTCGGTCCATGTCTCGCCATTCGCCCATACCGGATAAATAGGTTTGCCGCTATCGTCGGCAATCGCCAGTTCATCTCGCACGTATTTCGATTTACGTGACGCGGGCGAGGCAATCAGCAGCACGCCATCGGCACGTTTGAGGACGTCGCGGATGGTATCTTCCCAGTTTGGTATACCGACCTTCAAACCCACTCGGTCAATCCACAGGTTGAGTCCGGCGGCGCTCAGATCAGCGCGCAAACGGTCAGCGAAGGCGGCATCGACGGTCGAGTACGAGATGAAAATGAGCTTGCCGCCTTCGGTCGCCACGATGTAATCGGCGGCGGGGACGGCAGCAGAGAAAATGGCGGGGCGCAGATCATCAATCTGCCGCTGCTTATCAACCCCCACCTGCGGACGGATTGCCTCCAGCAGTGCCCATAATGCCGTGCTGCCGGACGCGATCTCACCGTAGTCGATCAGGCGAAACACGAGGCGGCGGGTGAATTCCAGCGGCGCTCCGCTGGTATCGATGTCCGGACTGCTGGATGCACCCGCAAAAATCCAGTCAATCAGGGCGCGGCGTTCGTTCTCTGTGTCGCACAACGGCTGCACAAGCTCAACGATAGTCTTGATAGTCGCGGCGCTCAGTTGCGGCATAGAGTCGTCTCGTGTCGGGTTAGCCTGCTCGTCAGCACAATCACTATAACACGGAAAGAATTCTCCCTGAACAGCCCTGCATATTAAGAACGCCCTCTGTGCCAGAATAGATGCAACAACTTCGGTCCCAAGTTTAGTGTATCGAGGGCGAAGAAGGATGGGAAATCATGGCACTGCAAAATGGCAAGGGCAAATCAGTCGAGGTGCAGCCTCGCGCTCACTGCGGTTCCAGGTGCGCCGGGTCGATGAACAGGCGGTGCCACCACTCCAGAGTCAGCAGCCCCCACAACCGCTGACCGTGATCGCGCCTGCCGCTCACGTGTTCGTCGATCAGCCCCTCGACCGCCGTCAGGTTCAGCAGCCCGCGCGCCCGCGCTTCCCGGCTGAGCAGCGTCTCGCGCACCAGCGACATGTCGCTGCGCAGCCACGCCCCCAGCGGCACGCCGAAACCATGCTTGGGACGGTCGATCAGGTCGGCGGGCAGCAGATCGCGCGCCACCTGCCGCAGAATCCACTTGGTCACGCCCCCGCGCAGCTTGCGCTGTGGATGCAGCGCCGCCGCCGCTTCCACCACGCTCGGCAGCAGAAACGGCGCGCGGGCTTCCAGCGACGCCGCCATGCTGGATCGGTCGGTCTTGATCAGCAGATCATCCGGCAGGTAGGTCGTCATGTTCGCCAGCAGCAGGTCCGGCAGGCGCGGCGGGCGTTCGAAGCGCCGGGCGAACATCTGCCCCGCCATGTCGGCATCGCCGGCGCGCGCCTGCGCGTTCAGCGCCGCGACCTGTTCGGCGCTGAAGAAGCGCACGAAGTCGAAATAGCGCAGGGCGGGGTCCTGCGCTGCGCCGCGCACGAAGCGGCGCGCCCGCTTGATCGGGTTGTAGTAGCCCGTCCCCTCCGGCATGGCGTCGAGGACGCCCGCCGCCGCCCGCCAGAACGGACGGGGGATCACGTCCAGCCGGCGGATCATCTCGGCGGCGTAGAAGCGCTCGTAGCCGGCGAACACTTCATCGCCGCCGTCGCCGGTCAGGGCGACCGTGACATGTTCGCGCGTCAATTTGCTGACCAGATAGGTTGGGATAGCGCTGCTGTCGCCGAACGGCTGATCATGATGCCAGACCAGTTTAGGGAGCAGGTCGAGCGCCTGCGGTTCGACGATGAAGGCGGTGTGATCTGTCCCTAGAACCTCCGCCGCCCGTCGGGCGTAAGGCGTCTCGTCGAAGCTGGCGTCGCCGGTGAAGCCGATGCTGAAGGTCTTGACGGCGGCGCTGCTGTGCCGGCGCATCAGCGCGACGACGACGCTGCTATCGATGCCGCCGCTGAGGAACGCCCCCAGCGGCACATCGCTGATCAGCGTCCGTTTGACGGCGTCGTCCAGCAGGTGGCGCAGCCGCGCTGTCTGCTCGGCGTCGCTCAGGGCAGGCGCGCCGGCGTCGGCAGGGCGCGGCAGCACGGCATAGCGCTCCATGCCGACCCGACCCTCGACGGCGCGCAGGAAGCACCCCGGCGGCAGCATCGCGATGCCCCGGAACGCCGTCTCTGGCACGGGGATGTAGCCGAAACCCAGGTAGAGCGCCAGCCGCCGGGCGTCGAGCGCCGATTCGCGCGGGACCGTCGGGTGCGCCAGCAGCGCCTTGATCTCGCTGGCGAAGACCAGGACTCCGGCGTCCTGGTAGTAATAGAGCGGTTTTTCGCCCATGCGGTCGCGCGCCAGCAGCAGAGTGCGCGTTTGGGTATCCCACAGGGCGAAGGCGAACATGCCCTGGCAGTCGGCGAGGCGCTGGATGCCGCCCCCGCGCAGATGCTCGATCAGCGTCTCGGCGTCGCTGCTGGTGCGGAAGCGCGCCCCGGCGCTTTCCAGCGGCGCGCGCAGATCGGGGTGGTTGTAGATTTCGCCGTTATAGGCGAGGGCGTAGCGCTCGTCGGCGCTGCGCATCGGCAGAGCCGCCGCCGGGGTCAGCGGGTCCAGGATGGCGAGGCGGCGGTTGCCCAGCCCGACCGCGCCGTCGAGGATGATGCCGCCGGAGTCCGGTCCCCGGTGGACGATCATCCGATTCATGGCTTCGATCTCTTCGCCGGTGACCGGTCGTCCGTCGAAATACAGCACACCGCATATTCCGCACATAACCCCGCCTACGCCATCAGGCGGTCGTACAGCGCCGCCGTCGCTTCGACCATGCGGTCGGCGCCGAAAACCGTCTCCAGCCGCTCCTGACCGAGCAGCCCCATGTGGCGGCGCAGGGGGGTGTCGCTGAACAGCGCGTCCAGCGCCTCTGCCAGCGCCTCGGCGTCGCGCGGCGGGACGAGGTAGCCGTTCTCGTTGTAGACCACGACCTCCGGGATGGCGCTCACGTCTGAGCCGATGATCGGCACTGCCGCCGCCATCGCTTCCAGCATGACGATGCCGAATCCTTCCCACAGGCTGGGCATGAGCAGCACGTCGAAGCCCGCCATCACCTGCGCGGCGTCGTCGCGCCAGCCCAGGAAGTGCGCCCGCCCTGCGATGCCGAGCATCCCCGCCTCAGCTTCCAGGTCCGCCCGCAGCGCGCCGTCGCCGACGATGACCAGATGCGCCGATGGATGCCGTTCGACGAGCCGGGCGAAAGCTTTCAGGGCGTAGGTGACGCCCTTTTGCTCGATCAGCCTGCAGACCACCCCGGCGATCAGCGCGTCGGACGGCAGGTTCAGGGTTCGGCGCAGATCGGCGCGGCGCTGGTTAAAATCGTTCGAGGGCGTGGGTGGCAGCCCGTAATGGATGGTCTGAATCTTCGCCGGCGGTGCGCCTTCGACCTCGATGCAGAAGCGGCGGATCGCCTCGCTGATGGCGATGCCCGCGTCCGACATGCCCCACAGGAGACGGTTCATCAGGCGCAGCGCCAGGCGGCGGCGAAACGGATCGTCGTTGTGCCGACTGATGACCCGGTGCGGCACGCCCGCCAGACGCCCCGCCGCCGCGCCGAACAGATCGGCGTGGATCAGGTGGGTGTGCAGGAGGTCCGGCTTGTCTTGCAGCAGCGCCGCGCGAATCCTGCCGATCACCCCGATGTCGCTGTGACGGTGGATGACGATGCGTTCGACCGGGATGCCACCCCTGACCAGCGCGTCGCCGAAATCCTGCACCGGCTTATCCGGTTCGACCAGCAGCAGCAGGCGGACCTCGACGCCGCGCGCCTGCAGACCGGGCAGCAGGATCAGCAGATGCCGCTCCGCCCCGGCGATGCGCGTCGCTTTGATCAGATGCGCGACTTTCATGGTTGCAGCCTGTCTCCGGCAGACATCAGCCGGCGGCGGAAGGCGTGGGCGGCGGCGCGGGTTTGTTCAACTGGTAGCGCCGGCGGATGAACATCATCAGCAGGAACAGCCCGCCGAGCAGCGCCAGCGCGCCGAAGCCGATCCACAGGGCGCGTTCCGGCGGCTCGCGGCTGACCAGCACGCCCAGCGCGCCGAAGACGGCACAGCCGCCGTAGAGGACGAAGATCGCCCGGCGCTGGCTCAAACCCAGGCTGAGCAGCCGGTGCGAGGTGTGATCCTTGCCCGCCTGCCCCGGCGAGCGTCCCTCGCTGAGGCGGGTGAAGACCACCAGGCAGATGTCGAAGAGGGGCAGCGCCAGCACCAGGATCGGCACCATCCAGGTGACGCTGAGCGGCTGTGCCCCGAAGCGCAGTTCGATTCCCAGGGCAGACAGGACGAAGCCCAGCACCAGCGCGCCCATATCGCCCATGAAGGTGCTGGCGGGGTTGAAGTTGTAGATCAGGAAGCCGATGGCGCTGCCCGCCAGCGCCGCCGCCAGAACGCCGACCAGCGCCACGCCCTCATTATAGGCGAGGAAGGTGAAATACAGCCCGGCGATGGCGCTCAGCCCGGCTGAAAGCCCGTCCATGTTGTCGAGGAAGTTGACGGCGTTGGTGAGCGTCACCACCCACAGCACGGTGAGCGGGTAATCGAGCAGCGGGGTGTTGAACAGCTGGATGTGGATGCCGCCCAGGATCAGGATGCCGGCGGCGACCGCCTGAGCGACCAGCTTGACGCGAATGCCGAGATCGTAGCGGTCGTCGATCAAACCGACGACGGCGAGCAGCGCCGCGCCGAGGAGCAGCGCGCCCAGTTCCAGCAGGTGATGCGGCAGGACGAACAGCAGGATCGCCAGGGTGAAACCGGCGAAGATCGCCAGCCCACCCATCAGCGGCTTGTGATCGGTGTGCAGTTTGCGCTGGTTGGGCTTATCGACCACGCCCAGGCGCAGGGCGATGGCGCGGGAGAGCGGCGTCATTCCGAGCGCCGTCGCGAACCCGACCACCATCACCGGCACGAACAACAGCGGATCCACCCGCGCAGCCCTCCCGTTTGGTGATGCCGTTTGGTGACGCAAGGAAGTGTAGCGTATAATCCAGGGGGTTTTAAGGGGCACAACCTGATGGTCAATCTCCCCCCTTACAGTTCCACGCAAAAATTCGGCGCAGAATCCGGCTGAACATCCCCTATAATCAGCGGCAGCACCTTCATCGTCCACTACAACAGGATAACCCCGTGACCGCTGCCAACAAACAGATTCTTCGACGCCACTTTGAAGAAGTCCTCAATCAGGGTCGCCTCGATGTCATCGACGAGATTTACGCCGACACCTACATCCTCGACGCGCCGGTCCAGACGGATGGCTCGGCACAGGTGCACGGGCAGACGCTCGGTCGGGACGGCTTGAAGCGCCGTGTGACTCTCTTCCGCACCGCCTTCCCGGATATCCACTTCACCATCAACGACATGGTTGCCGAAGGCGACCGGGTGGTCGTCCAGTACACCTTTGCCGGCACACATACCGGAACCTTCCGCGAACTGGAGCCGACCGGGCACAGCATCTCGGTCATGGGCATCCTGATCGCGCGGGTCGCCGACGACCGCATCCAGTCGGCGGTCAGCGTGTTCGACGGCGGCGACATGCTGCACCAGCTTGCGCCGCACCACAAATCGACCGTGCAAATCCTGATCGATCACCTGTTTGACCGCGTGCGCGACATATTGAGCTGACCTTCGCGCCCCTCTGCCTGGAACCGGAGCCGCCGATGACCGATCACGAAGCGCGCGAACGCCTGAAGACGCTGAACGCCGCCCTGGAGCGCGAAAACCAGCTTTTCGACCGCTTCGGCAGCCCGGATATCCAGAAGCGCATCGACGCCCTGGAGGCGGAGATCGCCGCGCTGCCGGAACACATCCGCCGCGAGGATGCCATCGCCGCCGCGCTGAAGCTGCTCACCGAGGCGGCGGAAGACTACCTGATCGACCGGCAGGCGCGGCTGCTCGCTGAGCCTGCCGATCTGTGGGAGTACATGCGCAGTCTGACCGAAGGCGAGGGGATCGCCTCGCGGGTGGTGAAGGTGCAGGCGCATCTGCGGGGGCTGGGCGCGTCCGACGAGGACATGCGGAGCGCCGTGCTGCCGGCTGCCGACCTGGAACGGTCAAAGACGCAGCTCTTCCGTTTTCGCAAGCGGCTGGCGGACGCCGTGACCGCCCTGGGCAAACTGGACGCCTGGACGGGCGATCCTGTCGCTGTGATTGCGACATGGGACCCCGCCCCGCTGCGCGCCGAAGCCGACGCCCTGCTCCGCGCGGAACTGCGCATCGAGCGCGCGGGCGATCCCGATCAGCGGCGGCGGCTGGCTCAGGTGCGCATCCTGGGGATGATCGCCGTCCTGCGCCGGTTGGGACGCCCCCAGGAGAGCATCGACGCGACGATCCGGAGTGGTTGACCATGAGAGGTCAGGAAGCGCGATGAACATTCCGAAGTACTGGGCAAAAAGCGGCAGTCGTTCGGTGAGAACCCGGAGTCGGATGATCGATCTGGCTGTGTGGGAGTGGTCGAACACCAGCACTGCCGAAGCGCAGCGAAAAGCTGAAGCCCATTTGAATGAGACGGCACAGCGCCTTGAAGCCGGAAATGCCATACCGGCATATCCCTATGGCGAGCGGGTGCTGCGTGAGGAGATCGTCCAGACGGTCAGCAGCGCGGACGGCGCGGAGGTCGGCATCATCACCCGGAATGCTTACGGGGCGCTGATCATGAACGCCGCCGGAGCGATGTTCATCGACATCGATTTCCCGGAGGTCCACACGTCGCTCTCGCCGCGATCCCTTTTCAACCGGCTGCGCGGGATCCAGCCGTCCAGTCCTGAGGCAGAAGCGGTGGCGCATGTGCTGGATTGGGCGCGCCAGCATCCCGACCTGGGACTGCGCATCTACCGGACCTGCGCCGGGCTGCGCTGCCTGGTTACCAACCAGACTTTTGACCCGAACGGCGCCGACACCCACGCCATCCTGACCGCGCTCCACAGCGATCCCCTGTACGTGCGGTTGTGCCGGCAGCAGTCCAGTTTTCGCGCCAGACTGACTCCCAAACCCTGGCGGATCGGGGCGGGGCTGCCCGGACGCTACCCACGAATCGGCAGCGAGGAAGAGGAGATGCACCGGCGCTGGCTGCACAGCTATGAACAGGCTGGTCTCGACGTTTCGGTCTGCCGTCTGGTGACGTCGACGGGTCCTCAGACGGTCCACCCCGATATTGCGCCGATCCTCAGGCTGCACGATCAGCTCACCCGGCTCGACCAGCAGGCGACGCTCGCCTAGCCCAGAACCGAGACGCGCGGCAGGAAAGGTGTGATATGTCGCTCAGTAATATTAGGGGCTGAACTGGACAGCTGCCGATCTATCGATCGACTACCGCCTTATGTGCCAACAACTGCTCTAAACCTAGCGAGGGTATGTAATTATCTCCATTCGGCAACGTCGTAGCTGCATCCAGATTTGCGCCCTGAAAACTAGCACCTGTCAGATTCGCATGGCTGAAATCTGCGCCTTGGAGTTGGCACGAGCCAAGGATCGCGTTCTCAAGGTTTGCCCCCCAGAAGTTCGCTCCCCGTAGGTCGTTTTCACCCAGATTAGTATTCTGCAGATTGGCGGACGTGAAATCGACGTCCTGCAAATCACCAATCCATTTTAGTTCAGCATCCTGAAGGATATCCCGATCATGCATCCATCTGAGGATCGCTTTTTTCGTTTCGAGATTTGTTGCCGTAATCAAGTGAAGTTTGCATGTCAACTGATTCTGTCGATCCGCTGATGTAATCATCGGGGTCTTCAAGGCTGCTCGGATGATCGCGTCAAGATCGGCTTTTCCGGCAGACCCCCGGCTCAAGGCGCGATGCAATAGGCTGAAAAACACTTCCAGATGGTGCTTCTCGGTAACCAAATTGAACTGCATCATGTTTAAGGGGTTCGTGCTGAGGTCTGCCTTGGGATGAGCGACAGGATAAATGGACTCGCCCTGTTGTCTGGACCAGAACTGTCCATACTCAAATGTCACCCAAGTACTTCTCACTGACGATGGCGTGATCAGTGGAACGAACACAGTCGCCGACTCCAAAGCCGCAAGGACTTTGGACCTCCAGTCTCCTTCACGGATGGCATCAGGATCAGAAGAAACAAAGACCTCGTCGGAAGGAAGGTCAAGTTCCTCCATGATCTGAGTCTTCAAAACGCCAGCGAGCAACGCATCTGCATGAGCGTGACTCAGGAATATTGCCGCCATAAGGTTGTGAATTCCTCATTGAGCTAAACAGATCGTCAGGCAACGAACGATTGAATTCCCTGAAGCCAAAACGCGAAAGTTCCTAAGCCTTCACTGCCTCATACGGCAGCATCGACCGGCACGTCGGATAGTTTGAGCAGCCCCAGAACTTGTTCCCGGCGTTCGGACCGCTCTTCGCCGTCCTCAACAGCATCTCTCCGCCGCACTTCGGGCAGCGCGGCGCTGCATCGGAAGTCAGCCCTGCCGATGCAGGTTGCGCCGGTTGTTTTGCCGGCTCGCTCACTGCCGACCTCACCACTTTCTCCAGGAATGGGGCAAGTTTTTCCTCAATCTCTGACGACACATAGGCACGCCGCACAGGCATGTGGAGCAGGGGGAGACCACCGGCACTGAACACGCCGTCTACGAAGTGATCCCGCTCCTGCCGGTCTTCCCGCTGGTGGCTGCGATCATCAAGCTCGATGCCGACCACCGGCTGCATCGTGACCGGATCGCACAGTAGAAAATCGACGTGCTTGCGGTCGATCTTGTTGGTGTAGATGCGGTAGCGGCTGTAATCATCTTTATTTACGTAGAAAATGTCGTTCAGCGCTACCTTGGCGTTGAGTACAGCGCGATTCCCGACTGCCTGCCGAAGGATGTCGAAGAACGCCTGCTCGGCAGGGGATAGAAAATGATCGCGGAGATGATAGGGAAACTCCGGCATAGGGTTGGAGGTACTCTCATCTTTGTTCTCCCCCGCCAGGAGATCGACGATGAAATCGACCACTTGATCGGATGCCGTTTGGGATAGCCCTATTGCGCGCAGCACATTGCGTAGGAGTCCGAACCTTTTATCGGAGGACATAGATAATGTACACTTCCAGTGAAGACAACAGTCCAAGCAAATATTGTTCACTATATGATAACCTTGAAAGCTGAGCTGCAACCATTGTGATATGGGAAGGTAGCGCCGAACCTGCGCATACGTCTCGAATGGCAGCAGCGCTCATTGAGTCATAGAATTTGTAAGCCCTTTCTTCCCTACGCATGCACTTCGGGAAAATCGAGATGCCCAGTAAAGATCGGTTGCACGATTCAGTTGTGAAAACGCTGCGCGCCGCTGGTTGTGCTGTTTTGAAAGAACAGGTTGAGGTCATCTTGCCAAGTCGTCGACTATGGATCGACTTGATGGTGCAGAGAGGCAGTGATGAGGCGATTGTCCTTATTGAAATCAAAGGCTTTGACGCGAAATCGCAAGTAGAGTATTTGTCGCACACCGTAGGTCAATACATGTTGTATCGTTCGTCGCTGAGATACCTGGAGATCACCCTGCCCCTCTACCTTGCCGTGCCTATTCAAGCGTATAATGGAATTCTCAGTGAGGCATTGGGTATGCATGTGATCGCCGAATACCAGATCAGCCTTGTCGTGTTCGACCCTCAGCAAGAGGAGATCATTGCATGGTATCCCTAAGGGAAGTTCTCATCGGCGTCTTGAAAGGTTACACCGGCGAGGCGCTCAACGGTTCCAGCATCCTCACCAGCAGCCCCGACGAAACCCTGTTCACCGTCGTCTCCATCGGTCAGGTCCGCGATCAGCGCATCGTGGATACCGGATTGGTCGTGCGCTGTGACGGCGAAACCATCGTCATCGAGCATGACGCCAACGACAAACCGCTGGTCGAAGCGTTGGAGCAGGCAGGCATCCCGCGCACGCAGATCATCCTCGCCTATCAGGGGGAGTCTGCCCCGAAGTCGGCGGCATAGTCTGGGGCATCAGCCGCTCCCAGATCACCGCCCCGCGGCGCGCCGAGCTGCGGATCGACCGGGGCGCGAACCTAGATCGGCGGCGGCTTTACCCACTGCGCATCCTGGGGATGATCGCCGTCCTGCGCCGCCTGGGACGCTCACAGGAGAGCATCGACGCGACGGTCCGGGTGGGGGCAGGAGAGGGGTCAGGATAAATGATCAGGGAGAGTAGCCAATACACAGCGCGATTGCCGCGCAAACCTCATCGAGTTGATCTGCTGTAATACTTCGCTTTACGCCTCAAACGTCTCGAAGTCTTCACCCTTTGCCGAGTCTATTGCCTCTGCCACACGCCGGCGGCGCTCCTCGATGGGGAGCTGCAACAGCTCCCGTGCCGAGAGCGGGCGCTCCTGTTCCAACTGCGTGACGAACTCCAGCACGCGGCGCTGATGATCTGGGTCAAGTTTACGAACGTGTTCGAGAATCTGCTTTTCCAGTGCGCTCATGGCTTGGTCCTTCCTAGCCTCAAGAAACTACCCTCCGTGTTCTTCGGTCGGCATCGCTCTTTCGACGATCTCCCCTTCGATCAGTTCCAGCCGCCGCGCACGGTTTTCAGGCGTGCGGATGAACTGTTCAAATTCCTCGGCGGTGTACAGCCGCTCCCGGTCGGTCATGATCCCTGCTCCACTGCGCTTGCGATGATTATAGCGCGTTGTCAGCCGCTCTCGGATCACCGCCGGGCGGTGGCGTTGAGCGCCCGCGCCACCTTGCGCAGCGCCGTGCGCATCTGCTTCGGCTGAATCACCGTGAAGTCGATCCACAGGTTGGTCAGGTAGCGCGCCAGCCATTCCAGCGAATTGGCGTAACAGCGCATCATCACCCCACCCTCGGCTTGCGAAAGGATCGCCATCTGCCGGGGGATGCGCTTGCGCGCCGTGTCCAGATCAGTGTGCAGCAGGACATCAACCGTCCACATCGCCGGGATGTTGGCGAAGGAGTGGAGCGCCCATTCCAGCGGATCGAAATCCGCCTCCGGGGGGTCGAACGTGGCGTCCAGCAGGCGCACCGACTCGATGCGGTCGAGGCGGAACGTGCGGCGGTCACGGCGCAGATGGCAGTAGCAGACGGCATACCAGCCGCCGGCGTGGTAGACCAGCCCATAGCAGTCCACCTCGCGCTCGGTGCGCGGCGTATCGCCCGCGCCCCGGTAGAGGATGCGCGCCCGCCAGCGCTGGTATGCCGCCAGGCTGAGCAGGGCGATCACCTCGCCGGCGATGGACTCGTAGACCGGCAGGTCGAGCGTGAGCGTCCCCTGTATCGCCCGCACCCGTTCGCGCAGTTCGTCGGGCAGCACCCGCTCGATCTTCGCCAGCGCGCTTTCCACGCCCGGCGCAGACGCCAAGCCGAGCTTGCGCACCGCCATCAAGCCGAGGGCAATCGCCAGCGTCTCAGAGTCGTTGAACATCAGCGGCGGCATGCGATAGCCTGGACGCAGGCTGTACGCCCCATAACGCCCCTTTTCGCTTTCGACCGGGATGCCCATATCGCGCAGCGCGGTGACGTATCGCCGCACGCTCCGTTCATCGACTTCGAGTTTGTACGCCAGTTCTATTCCACTGATCGATCCGCGAGATTGCAAGAGTTCAAGAACGGTCAGAAGACGTGTTGTTGGGCTATACATTCTTATCTGGCTCTCATCTTTGTGTCGCGAATCAGGACAGGTTTTTACCGCATTTGATCATACGATAAAAGGGTCAAAGGCGAACGAGGAGATGGACGATGAACAGCTACGAAAACTACGACATGGTCGCCCTGCGCTGCCAGGATATGCAGCGCGAAGCGGAGATGCATCGGTTGGCGCAGCTGGCGCGCCGGCTCGACGAACAGAAGCGCAGCACCGGGCTGCTGAACGCCGTCCTGAACGCGGCGAAGGCGCGGGGCAAGGCGGAAGCGGTCCACGAACTCGTCCCGGTCACGGCGCTGGCGGCGGACTGAAGCGCCCTATAAGCGAGGGATCACAAGGCACGGGGGCGAACCGGCATTTCGCCCCCGTGCGACAAAAAATATCCGATATGATAGTTTTGGCGCACAATTATGGCTTTTTTGGAAAGGATGATCATGCTCACGAACAAGCCGCTCCTGCTTGGGGGAATCGGATTAGGGTTGGTGAGCGCATGGCTGCCCTATGCGCTCCTGGAGAGCGGCGATCCGTTTGATGGGGTGTCGATGTTGAGCCGATTCCTGTACACCTCTGGCGGAACGACGAATACGTTTAATTTCACCTTGTTTTTGCCCTTTATCGTCCTCACTATCGCTTACGCCATTGCCTTCACCATGGCGCTGCGCCTGTCCGACGACAGCCAACCGATGGGCAGGATTGCCGGATGGATCGGCTGTGCGGCAGCGGCGCATCTGCTCATCATGATGATCAGCATCTCCGAGGGCATGATGGGCGTTCAGACCCCGCTCTATATCAGCCCTGAAAACTTTGTTCCGGGGATAGGCATGGGGCTGTTCATCCTCGCCGTGCCGTGTATCGCCGGCGGGTGGGCGGGCTGCTGGCGTGAACTGCGGAATGCCGAACTGGAAAGACAGAATCTTCGCCTGCTGGAACGGATTCAGGCGCTCGAAAAGGCTGCTGGCGTGGCAAAACCCCTGTAAGCGATGCGGACAGCGATTTTTGAGCGGCAGCGTGAGGCAGCGGCTTCCCGAATTTTCGCCATGCCGAACTTCGTTTTCGTCGGGACGAACTTCCGCGTCACAGATTGTCAAAACCACGCTTTGCCGCATAGGATCAGGGCATAGGAGTCAGATTCAGGCGGCAGGTCATGATCACCAGCGGCAGACACGCGCAGGTCCAATCCGTCCTGCGCATCACCTTGATCCTCAACGTCGCCGTTGCGCTCGGCAAGATCGTCACGGGCATCGTGACCGGCGCGATTGCCATCAGCGCCGACGGCGTGCATTCGCTGATCGATGCGGCGTCGAACGTGCTGGCGTTAGTCGCCAACCGGGTCGCCGCGCAGCCGCCGGACGCGGATCATCCCTATGGACACCGCCGCTTCGAGACGGTGGCGGCGCTCGTGCTGGGGCTGCTGCTGCTGCTGACCGCCTGGGAGATCATCGGCGGCGCGCTAGACCGCCTGATGGGCGGCGAAGCGCCGACGCTGACGCCCGCCGCCTTCGGCGTCATGATCGGCACGCTGGCGGTCAACCTGTTCGTCAGCCGCTATGAGCGGCGCAAAGGCGAAACGCTGGCTTCAGAGCTGCTGCTGGCGGACGCCGCCAACACCGGCGCGGACGTATGGGTGACAGCTTCGGTGCTGGTCAGCATGGGGTTGGTGGCGGCGGGCGTGGGATGGGCGGACGCGGCGGCGGCGCTGGTCGTCGTCGTGCTGATCGGGCGGGCGGGCATTGAGGTGATCCGCCGGGCGGGCGGCGTTCTGGTCGATACCGCGCCCTATACGCCGGAGCGCCTGACCGAGATCGTCCGAACCGTGCCGGCTGCCGGGGGCGTGCTGCGCGCCCGCAGCCGAGGCAGCGCCGACGCCGCGATCATCGACCTGGACCTGGAAGTCGCCCCCGCCATGACGGCAGATCACACCGCCGCCATCGCCGAAGCGGTGCGCGGCGCGCTGAAGGACGCCCTCGGCAGCCTCAGCGAGGTCGCCGTCCGCTTTGTGCCGGCGACACCTGTTCAGGGCGCGCCGAATTACCCGCTGATCGTGCGGGCGCAGGCGGACGCCCTGGGACTCGCCACGCACGAGGTGCAGGTGACCGATCTGGAGGGTGCGCGCGCCCTGGCGCTGCACGTCGAAGTGCCGGCGGCGCAGACTCTCAGCGAGGCGCACGCCCAGGTCTCGACGCTGGAAGCAAATTTGCGCGCCGCCCTGCCGGAGATCGACAGCATCGTGACGCACATCGAACCGGCGGGCGCGGGCGGGATCAACGGCGCGCTGGCGGCGGGC
>JABWBO010000222.1 GCA_013360465.1 Anaerolineae bacterium
TCTGCCTGCTTCAGTGCCTCTACCGCTTCTTCGCTGAGGTGAAACTGTCGTGTCGTCATCCTGTCAGCTTACCATGAATTCGCTAAATCGTTTCCCCATCAGGTATTCGCGCGTATCCATCACCAGCGGCGACCCCATGCGCGACCAGAACAACACGACGGTGAGATCGCATTCTGACGGGCGGATCATGTAAATGTCCACCGATTTCTGAGGGATCGCGGTCACGGGCATGGGCAAGACGACGGTTCGGTCATCCCAACGATACAATTTGAGGATGAAATGATGCGCGAATTCGCCGCCCGCATTGATTTCATCGATCACCGTTTGCGCGTCGTCGCGTTCCCCCGGCACATCGCCGGGTGAGGAGAGGAAGATTTTGAAGATCGTCGGGTCTGCCATGTCCACTGTCCATGCTGCGAATGTCTCGCTAATAACTCACGATTGTAGCGGCTCTTGCGGATTTTTACCGCTGCTTTGCTTGATCCACCCGCCCAACAATCTGCCGATTTCCTCAATCATCTTGCTGACATGCTCGTACTGCCCGCTGTCCAGCCACGCCCACTGATACGCCAGCCGCAGATACAATCTCAGTGTCGTCAGATACCCGTCCGCCGCTCGCAGATGTGTTAGCCGCGTGTCGCCGCGCTGTGCATTCGCGTGGAATAATGCTTCCTGAAAATCGAGTGCCGCGTCACCGAGCCGCTGCACCACCAAGTAGCGCTGCGCCTTCGGGAAGCGTTCGCAGTGCGGCAGCAGCCAGGTGAGCAGATCGAAGGTGCGGGTGAAAATCACCATGTCGTCGGGCATGAGCGATCCTTCTGTTATACTGGTCAATAGACTAGTTTTGCACAGAAATGAGCCTGTGTGGCACTGACGTTTTATGCCGATACCCACATTGCCAAAGCCATCGCTGAGCAGCTTCGCGCTCACGGCGTGGATGTCGTCCGCTGCGAGGAGGTTGGCATGGCAGAGGCAGCCGATGAAGCCCATCTGGATTATGCTGCCCGTGCAGGGCGGGTCATGATCACCCAGGATGCGGATTTTGCCATGCTGCACACGCGCTGGCTGCAAGACGGACGCACCCACGCGGGCATCATGCGGATACCGCCGAAGTTACAGGGCGAGGCGCAGGTCAGCTTTACGGTCAAGGAACTTCTGTTTTATCATGAAGCAGAGCGCGTTGGGGCGCTTACTGTGACGACCGATATTGAAAACCAACTGATTTATCTGTGAGGCAGCGAAAGACGATGATTGCACCTGTCATCCACATTCTGATCGACGAAGAAGGCATTGCCCGCACCATCAACCGGCGCGTTAAGGTCAAGATGATTGTGCAGAAGCATTTGACCGGGGGCGAAACGCCGCCCGCGATTGCTGATCACTACGGCATTGATCTGGCAGATGTTCACGGGGCGCTGGCGTATTATTATGACAACAAAGCCGCGCTGGACGCCGAGATCGCCCGTGATGAAGCGTTGATTCAGCAGGTGGGGGTTTCCGGTGCGGATTTGAAGGCGAAGATTCGCCAGCGCATGACGTCGCAGGGTGACACGGCATAGCCCTCGATTACCCCATTTTATGGGCATGGGATAACCTGTGGTTAGCCTACCGCAAAGCCGCCAAAGGCAAACGGGGACATCTGCCCGCCGCCACGTTTGAGCATCACGTCGCGGATCATCTCGTGCGGCTGCAAGCCGAGTTGATCGGCAAAACCTACGCGCCCGGCGGCTACCATCACTTCTACATCCACGAGCCGAAGCGCCGCAAGATCAGCGCCGCGCCGTTTCGAGATCGCGTCGTGCATCACGCGCTGTGCAACCTGATCGAACCTGTGTTTGATGCGCGGTTCATCCCCGACAGCTATGCCAACCGCGTCGGCAAGGGGACACACGCCGCCGTTGACCGCTTGCAAGCGTGCGCCCGCCGCTGTCGTTATGTGCTGCGGTTGGACATCGTGAAGCATTTCCCATCGCTCGATCACGCGGTGCTGATGGCTGAAATCGCCCGTGTGGTGACTGATCCCGATCTGTGCTGGTTGATCGAGCAGATTCTCGCCAGCGGCGTCGGCGTGCTGGCGGACGAATACGAGATGCATTACTTCCCCGGCGACGATCTATTCGCCCCGCTGCGCCCGCGTGGACTCCCGATCGGCAATCTCACGTCGCAGTTCTGGAGCAACGTCTACCTGAATCCGTTTGACTGGTTCGTGCAGCGTGAACTGGGCTGTTCGGCGTATCTGCGCTACGTCGATGATTTCGCCCTGTTCAGCGATAGCAAAGCGCAGTTGTGGGATTGGAAACAGGCGATCATCACGCGCCTTGCAAAGCTGCGCTTGACCCTTCACGAGCGGGAAGCGCAGGTGATCCAGACTCAAGACGGCATCCCATGGTTGGGCTTTGTCGTCTACCCGACGCACCGCCGGCTCAAGCGGCGCAACGTCGTCAACTTCACGCGCAAGCTGGAACACACGATTGACCTGTACGAATCCGGCGCGATCCCGTTTGCGGAACTCGATGCCAGCGTACAGGGCTGGATCAACCATGTGCGTTACGCCGATACATGGGGTTTGCGCGAGCATCTTTTCGACGTCCACCCGATCACGCTGCACCCGGAACCGCCACCGCCAGAATCTCCGCCGCGCCGGGTGTATCGACGGTTGCGCCGACGGTAGGGGCGGTTCGTGAACCGCCCGCGCAAATCATTCACCTACGGCGGGCGCATCGCGATGCGCCCCTACACGCCGCCTTGATCTTTCTCCCCTCTCCATTTGGAGAGGGGATTTAGGGGTGAGGTTAGGTGGGGTCATTTTTCAATCGGGATAGGGAGCGGTACAAGCCGCCCCCTCCCACACCACCGGACGTGCGGGTCCGCATCCAGCGGTTCGTTCAAGTGCGTCGCAGATTGTAGAGTTGTTGAAGACTTTTCAAACCGAATTCAATACCCGTGCCAATTATGCGGCAGGGGAAGTAGGAGGAGCAGGGCGAATGCCGCCTAAGCGGGAGAAACGCTGCCAGAGGCGTGAAAATAAATCCG
>JABWBO010000098.1 GCA_013360465.1 Anaerolineae bacterium
TGGTTTAGTCAATCGCCAACTGGCTCACCGAATGCCTGCCTAGCACACCGGGGGTAGGGGGAAGTCTTTCCCTTCCCCTTATTTTGAAGTTTAACTACTGAGTAAATGAGCATGCGCGGACTGACGGGCAAGACGGCGCTAGTTACCGGAGGAACAGGCTTGATTGGCAGCGCAATCGTCCGGCGTTTCGTTGAAGAAGAAGCGCGCGTCGTCGTCACATCAAGAAACCGTGAGAAGGTGGAGTCCTGGATTGCCGCAGAGGGGCCTGCAGCGGCGACAAAGCTCGTTCCTGCGATGTTGGCCCTGGAAGACGAAATGAGCATCCGTCGTATGTTCGATGAACTGGCGGAGAATGGCGCCCTGCCGAGCATACTGATCGCTAATGCCAGTCTCCGGGATGGTCTGGCAACCAACCCCGACCAACTCACGACGGAGTACTTTCTGAAGCTGTTCGAGGTCGACATTGCGGGGCATTTCCTGTGCGCCCGCGAGATGCTTGCTCGTCTGTCTGAGCAAGAAGCGAGTATCGTTTTTCTCTCGTCCATTTATGCAACGAATGGTGTTGACAAGAAAATTTACCCAGAAGGTATGCTCGGAACACCGATACACTATTCGACCGTCAAAGCGGCGGCACTGGGCATGACACGTCATCTTGCGGCTGCTTACGGCCACCATGGAGTACGGGTGAATGCTGTCGTCGCTGGAGGCGTGCGTTCGCCTGAGCGGCAGCCGAACCCGGAATTTCTGGAGAACTACAACCGAAAGACGATGTTAGGACGAATGGCACAGGCAGATGAAATCGCCGGAGCGGTTGTATTTCTGGCTTCCTCCGATGCATCGTACATCACTGGAGAATGCCTTGTGGTCGACGGGGGTTTTTCTGCGTGGTAATGCCCAGTCTTGTCATCCGCGCCGACGCGAGTGCCAGCATCGGAACCGGGCACGTCTTGCGCTGCCTGGCGCTTGCGCAAGCCTGGCGAGATAGGGGAGGGTCGGTCACTTTCTTCACCCACACGGCGATACCCGCATCCATGGAACAGCGCCTGCGCGACGAAGGCATGCAGGTTGTCAGGCATGAGTTTGCACCAGGTTCGACCGAGGACGGCGCAGTTCTCTGCACGTTAGCTGAGAAAAACTCCGTCGTGGTCGTCGATGGCTATGTGTTTGGCGCGGATTACCAGCGTCAGATCAAGAATGCTGGGTTGCCGCTCCTCTTCCTCGACGACAACGGACATGTGGATCACTACCACGCCGATTGGGTTCTGAACCAGAATGTTCATGCTCAGGAATCGCTTTATACAAACAGAGAAGCTTATACCCGACTGCTTCTTGGAACACGATATGTACTACTGCGCCGTGAATTCTGGCGCTGGCGAGGTTGGAAACGACACACGACAACATCCAACCATCTGTTAATCACCATGGGGGGCAGCGACAGCGACAATGTCACCTATAAAGCGATTCGGGCAATTCGGGATCTTCAGCTGCAAACCTCGATGACCGTCACGGCAGTCATAGGCAACGGCAACCCACATCTGAACATGCTCCGTACTTATGTGCATGCACACAGATTGCCCGTTGAGTTCCTCTTTGGTGTTACAGACATGCCAGCCTTGATGGCAAAGTCGGATATGGCGCTCTCCGCGGGTGGTAGTACGCTGTGGGAACTCGCACTGCTCCAGGTGCCCACCATTGCAGTTGTAACTGCTGACAATCAGAAGGACGGTGTAGAAACACTGGAAGCTGCTCAGGCAGTCGTTAGCCTTGGTTGGCATGAATCTGTTGAACAGGAGACCATCGCACGGCAGATCGAGCATTTGCGGCAAGATTTTCAGCAGCGAGCCAGTTTAGTAGATGCTGCGAGGGCACTTGTAGACGGGGAAGGTGTAGAGCGAGTTATTGCGCAGATCCGCGGCTGTCCAATTCGCCTGCGATCTGTGACTGAGGCGGACAGCAAGCTGGTATGGGAATGGGCAAACGACCCGACAGCGCGTCAGTATGCATTCAACCCCGCTCCCATACCCTGGGAAAATCATGTTCGATGGTTTGAAAAGCAACTTGCCAGTGATACCGCCTTCATATTCATCGCTTTTGACGCCGACGAAAACCCTGTTGGTCAAATCCGGTTCGAGTTCGACGAGTCCAAGCGTGCGAAGATCAGCTATAGCATCGACCCAGAGCGGCGAGGTGCTGGGTTAGGAACGTGGTTACTTCAAGAGGGGACCGATCGGTTGTTTCGAAGCACCTCGGCGGCAGCCGCGTATGGCCTCGTAATGAACGAGAACATTGCGTCAAGACGCGCTTTCGAAAAGGCGAACTTCATGCTTGCGGCAGGAGAGTTCGTCAACGAGACTAATTCGCTGTGCTATCAACGCTTGCGCGAATAGTGGTTACGCCACAGATTGGCGATAGGGGAGCAATGCTGTGAGTTTCAGCATCAATGGGCGCGTTATCGCGCCAGGCCAGCCAACATACATCGTCGCGGAGATGTCGGCCAATCACAATCACGATTTTGAGTTGGCGGTCAAGATCATTGAAGCAGCTAAGCAGGCAGGCGCCGATGCTGTAAAACTTCAGACCTATACCGCTGATACATTGACAATTGACAGCGACCGTCCTTATTTCCATATCCAGGGCACGCTGTGGGATGGGCGCAATCTGTATGACCTCTACAACGACGCGTATACGCCCTGGGATTGGCAGCCTCGTCTCAAGCAGGTTGCCAATGACCTCGGAATGGATCTCTTCTCCACACCTTTTGACTTTACCGCTGTCGATTTTCTCGAAACAATGGGAGTACCCGCCTACAAGATCGCATCTTTCGAGCTGGTCGACATTCCGCTTATCCGGCGTACCGCGCAGACGGGAAAACCGATGATTATGTCGACCGGGATGGCATCCTTGGGTGAGATCGATGAAGCTGTACGTGCCGTTCGCGCCGAGGGAAACGACCGGATTGTGCTGCTCAAGTGCACAAGCGCCTATCCATCGCCACCTGAGGCAATGAATTTGCAGACCATTCCTCATCTCTCCGAAACCTTTGGTGTTGCCGTTGGACTTTCAGATCACACGATGAGTACGGCTATTCCTACCGCGGCTGTTACGCTGGGCGCCTGCCTCATTGAAAAGCACTTCACCCTCTCTCGGGCAATGCCCGGTCCGGACAGCATTTTCTCACTTGAACCACACGAATTCAGGCAAATGGTCGACGAAATACGTATCGTGGAAAAGGCGTTAGGGCAGGTGCAGTATGGGCCTGGCACATTCGAGTCTGAAAGTATTGTCTTTCGGCGATCGTTGTTCGTCGTCGAGGATATCCAGGCTGGAGAAGCATTCACATCGCAGAATGTCCGATCCATCCGCCCAGGACATGGGCTTGCGCCGAAGCATTATGACGAAGTGATTGGGAAAACGGCTGCGCGCGCACTGAAACGCGGAACCCCGCTACAATGGATGGATATCCGCAGCGATATTCCCGATGACGCGAGATGACCCCTTCACCACCGCACACCGAGATTTTCATACAGCCCTCCAAGCGTTGGGTCGGACTGGATGTCGCTGAGCTTTGGCGATACCGCGACCTGCTGATCATTTTGATGATGCGCGATGTCAAGCTGCGCTACAAACAGACAGCATTGGGCATCGTGTGGGTTGTTTTACAGCCGCTGATCGCCGCTATCATTTTTGCCATCATCTTCGGACGATTCGCACAGCTTCCTTCCGGAAATGCTCCATATCTGCTGATGGTTTTTTCCGGCTTGCTGCCCTGGAATTTGTTTGCAGGCGCGCTTCAGCGAGCAGGCAACAGCCTGATCGGTGACACCCGACTGATTTCCAAGGTCTACTTTCCACGCATTGCCATCCCACTTGCCAGTTCGTTTTCAGTACTGGTCGATTTTGCTGTTGCACTGGTCGTCATGTTTTTTCTGCTGCTTATCGAGGGTTGGCCGCTCACTCCGAACCTGCTGGCACTGCCAATTCTCGTGGTGTGTGCACTGTTGGTGTCGATAGGCGTAAGCCTGTTCTTTTCAGCGCTCAACGTCTACTATCGCGACTTCATGTATGCACTGCCCTTCGTTATTCAGGTCTGGATGTACGCTTCGCCAATCGTCTATACCGTGGAAATTGTCCCGGAGGCATTGAAGCCGATCTATGCCCTTAATCCAATGGTCGGCGTCATTGAAGGCTTCCGCTGGGCGCTCCTCGGCAGCGGGGAATTCCCCGTAGTGCCTTTAGCCATTTCGATCTTGTTTGGGGTAGGGCTGTTCATCGCCGGCACCTTCGTGTTCCAGCGTGTGGAACAGAGTTTTGCGGACGTAATCTGATGACCGATATTGCTGTTCAGGTCGAGAATATCGGGAAAGCTTACCGGATCGCCCATAGCACAGGTCGCAGGGACTATAAGACACTTCAGGAAGATATCGTCCAGCTGCTCAAGCGTCCATTTGGCCGCTCTGACACAAATGCTCACATGGAGACGTTCTGGGCGCTCAAAGATCTGTCTTTCACCGTTCTGCGCGGCGAAGCCATCGGCATTATTGGCCATAATGGCGCCGGCAAAAGCACGCTCCTGAAGATTCTCTCGCGGATCACGAAACCCACGGAAGGACATGCAAAGGTTTCCGGTCGGGTTGGTTCCCTACTTGAAGTCGGCACGGGGTTTCATCCGGAGCTGACCGGCAGGGAGAATGTTTATCTCAACGGCGCGATTCTGGGCATGTTGCGGCGTGACATCGACATCCATTTCGATGAAATTGTCGCCTTTGCGGAGATCGAGCAGTTTCTCGACACCCCCGTCAAGCGCTACAGCAGTGGCATGTACATGCGCCTCGCCTTCGCCGTTGCCGCGCACCTGAAGCCAGAAATCCTCATCATTGATGAAGTTCTTGCGGTTGGGGATGCAGCTTTCCAGAAGAAGTCGATGGGCAAAATGAGCGATGCCGCGCATTCAGGGCGTACTGTACTGTTTGTCAGCCACAATATGAGCGCGATTGAAAATCTGTGTACGCGAGTCCTCTGGCTTGACGGGGGGCGCCTGCGCGCCGAAGGTAGCGCCACGAGTATCGTTAAGCAGTATATGGATGCGGTCGAACGTGGAGACCTGACGACGCGAGGACGCAGCCGGGTGCAGATCAAGCGCGTCTGGCTACAAGATGAGCATGGACAGGTTGCCACGACATTTACACCTGGCGATACGATAGACATTCGCATCGCTTTTTCCACTCAAGAACGCTTCGAACAGCCGTATTTCTCAGTCACCATTGAGTCCCGAATGGGCAGTGTGTGCTGCGCCAATATGGTCTTTGATGGTCGCAATCCTGCTGCCATCGAGGGAGATGGGGTGATCGGGTGTGTCTTCCGCAATATGCCGCTCATGCCGCAACCCTATACAGTGCGGCTGGTGGTGTATTCCAGTGATGCCGAGCAGTATCTCTATGAGTCTCAGGAGATCGCGCGCTTCAATGTGGTCGGCGCGATGTCCGATTATGCCATGTTGGGAGAGCGAGCCGATCACTTCGCGCAATATGCCGTACCTTTGGTCATGCCTTACGAATGGCTGCTCCCGGATGGCACCTGCGAGCCGGTCGCGCTGACCAGGACCGAGAGCGCTCGATGACCCGTGTGATCCATGCCCTGCGGCGATCCCAGCGATTCGCCGTGGAAAATATGAACGCCTGGCGGCTGTACCTGGCGGCAAAAGCCGACCCACACTACCACTTCACGCCGACGGACTGCTGGCTCTACATTCAGGAACGCCAATGGCAAACGCCGCCTCTCACTGTCCTTGAAGATGCTCCATTCCAGCTTCTGCAAATCGAACAGCACCGGCTATTCTGGCCCCGAGCCTTGGATTCTGGTGGCCTCAGCTGGTTGTATTGCGAAACCATGATGCCATTTGAACACAATCCGTCTTCCTACAACCATCCTGCGATGGCACTCGGGAACGCCAACTGGGTCTTGGATCTGGGGGCATGTGAAGGCTTCTTCTCTCTTCTAGCGGCAGAGCTGGGGGCAAGGCATATCTACGCCGTCGAACCGGTCAAAGCGCTAAGCGATGGTCTCAGACGAACTGTCAGCATTCAGAAGACGCCGGAGAAATTCACGCTGATGGCGGCGGCGGTGGCATCTCAGGAAGGCGAACAGCGCCTAAACACCCAGACGGCTGAGGTATGGAATTCGACTCTGGCATCCGGCGGTGATGTCGTCCATGTAACAACACTCGATGCTCTCGCCCAGACCTATGATCTGGGGGGAAACGGGGTCATCAAGATGGACATCGAGGGGGCCGAAATGGATGCGCTGACTGGCGGCAAGCTGCTGCTTGCCCGCCACAAACCACGCCTCGCAATCGCCGTTTATCATGCCTATGATAATGCGCGGCTGTGCCGTGATATCATCCAGTCCGCTAATCCTGACTATCAAGTCCAGTTCCGGGGAATGTACGGTTGGGCAGTTCCAGAACGCCCGCGCCCGTACTTACTTTTCGCATGGTAACGCTCCACTCGCTATTCTCGCGATTTTCCACTCGGCTGCAATCTCTCCGGGCGCAGCGGCGCTTCATGACGGCGCTCGATCGTGTGGGGCTGCAAGTCGAGCTGCTCAAAGCCGGTGATAGACCCCTAAAGATCCTGTTCGCGCCGCCTTTCGCCATCTACAGCCCGAATTTTGTGCATGATCGCCTGTTCAGCTACGCACTCAGATTACGTGGGGCGGAGGTCATTCCCGTGTTCTGCGATGCGCTGCAAAGGGTCGAATGCAATGTCTATGGCGGCACCTGGCAGGGAGATGCAAGTTTCCCAGAGAACTGTGCTTACTGTCAGAAACAGGCGCAGCTTCTTTGGGAGGACAACCCAACACCACCAATCCCGCTCTCAGAACACGTGACGCCTGCTGAAATCGAAGCCATCACCGCACGGGTTGAAGCGATTCAAGACGATACATGGCAGGCATACCAGGAGGACGATCTTCCCTTCGGCCGTTGGGCAAAGGACATTCTGGTCAACAACCACGTGGTCGCGGATCACACGCTCATCCCAAATCATGAGCGTCTGGGACGCGCGCATCTGCGCAATCTAATGATTCTGAAAGTTGCCTATGGCCATGTGCTGGAGATCGTTCGCCCGGACAGAGTGGTCAGCAATGATAGCTATTACGGCATGTGGGCGATCATGCAGCTTCTCTGCGCGAAGCGGGGTATCCCGTTCTATTCCTATTGGCCCATCGGCAAAACACGTACTGCCGCGGCATTCAGCGATGCAGCGATGAGCCTCGACTTTCGGGCTGCCTGGCCAAAATTCAGTTCGCAACCACTGACGCCAGCACAGCAAGCGCGTGTAGATGAATGGATGGGCAGCAGGCTGGGTAAGCGTGATACACTGCTTATCACCCATCAGGTTGACTCCACAGTTGCAACTGACGCTGTTCTGAGCAAGCTGGAGCCATATAAACCGACGGCGCTGCTGCCAAGCAATGTCATCTGGGATCTTGCCGCGCTCAACAAGCAGGTGGCTTTTGTCGATATGATGGACTGGATCATCTCCACCATCGACTGGTTCCGCGACCATCCTCAGTTCCAATTGATCATCAAGACACATCCGGCTGAGCTTCATCCGGCGATCCCCGAGACCCGCGAACGCGTTGAAATCGTTCTACGCGACAGAGATGTTGTCCTGCCGGAGAATGTACATCTGCTGTCACCTCGCGTCTCCGTGACTGCATATCAGCTATTCCCCCTGACCAAGGTCGGCATTGTTCACACTACAACGACGGGTTCGGAAATGGTCGCTGAAGGCATTCCCGTAATTACCAGTGGCCGTGCGCCTTACCGTGGCTATGGATTCACTCACGACCCCGCCACTCGCGCAGAGTATTTCGATCTACTTGAGCGCCATCTGGCTGATCCCCAGGAAGCGAGTCCATCACAGCGCGAGCTCGCACAGAAGTTCATTTACTTCCAGAACTTCATCTACTACAACGATCTCGGGTTTGTTGAAAATGAGTGGCAGCAGAATTCGAGGCTGAAAGTAACCAGTACAACCGATATCATGCCGGGTAAGATGCCGAACCTTGACTATGTGATAGATGCGATCATGGATGGCTTGCCTATCCTCGATGCTGAACGTTTCCCGTTGGATAGCTAGGTCGTACAATCAATGGGATGCGTGATAACCTGCAAAGATGACCTGTCTACGTGAAACCCAAAATCCTCTTCACCACGCCACAAAACCTGCATCACCCGCCCTTCAGCGGCCCGACGCTGCGTATTGAAAACTCCATCAAAGCGCTCGCAAGGATCGCCGATGTCATCTTGTATGTGAGACTTCCAACAGACGCGATCGGCAGCGATGCTGCGATCGACTTTTATCGTTCGTTCTGTCGCGAAGTGATCTTCGCGCCGTCTGTAATGCCAGCCCATGCACTCTTTCGCTTCGCGCGTCGAGCGGGCAACAGTGTCTCTGGAAGAATCAGCCGTCGCCCACTGTTCGGAGTTGGTGGATTTGCTGAAGTACTGGATTTTCGCCACTTGGCGCAAATAATTCACCACCATCAGCCCGATGTGATCTGGCTGGGATACGGCAATATCTCCTATCCTCTGTTACGTTATTTAAAAAAGCAGGTTGATACCCCAACTGTCGTGGATACCGATAGTGTCTGGTCGAGGTTTGTCCTTCGCGAACTCCCATATGCCAAGAGTGAGGCGGACAGACGGCGTATTCAGACTGAAGGTCAGGCGAAAGAATTCGAGGAGGCCTGGGCAACGCCGCTTGCGGATGTTACGACGGCAGTTTCGGCGGTCGATGCGGAGTATTTTCGCAGTCTCGCCAGACAACCTGATCAGGTTCAGATATTCGCCAACGTCATCGATCCTGATAGTTATGCTGTTCTTCCTCCTCCTGACGCACTGATAAAGCGTCCCGCCGTCTACCTCGCTGGGACATTCTGGCCCGGCAGTCCAATGGAAGATGCTGCTCGCTGGACGATCGGCCAAATTATGCCAGCTGTATGGGCACGAAAGCCTGAGATACGCCTCTACATTATCGGCGCAGGTTCGGATGAAGTGCTAAAGGATATTTCGCATCCACAAATCACCATCACTGGCAGGGTTCATTCGGTCCTGCCATATCTATGTCATGTGGATGCATCGCTTGTCCCGCTGCGTTTTGAGAGTGGCACACGCTTCAAAATTCTGGAAGCCGGAGTATGTGGCGTTCCAGTGATATCGACACATATGGGCGCGGAAGGACTCGGCGTTACTCATGGCCGGGATATTCTCATCGCCGACGATGAAGAAGCCTTCGCCAGCGCGATCTGCGATCTGATCGATCATCCGGAGCGATCAAGCGAAATGGGGCGGGCACTCAAAGCGTTGGTATTGTCCGATTACAGTATCGAAACGCTGGCACAGCAGGGACAGATCATCCTCGACCATCTGATGAGCAAGAAGCCATGAGCAAAAAACGAGTCGGTGTGTTTTTCCTGGAGCCGATACTCGACTCGGTGCCAAGCATCTGCAACATGATCACGCTGCTGGCGCGCGATGGCTGCCTTGTAGATGTTTTTGTGTTCAGCAGTCCTGAATACCCGTTGCCCATTTTCGACGAGCCGACGGTGACCGTGCGAGTCCTCAAACTCGACGTTGCTTTGAGGCAGCGCCTGAGCCCCGCCAGTAGCGGAAATCCGATCCCGTCTTCCTCTGGCTCGACGCAGCAGAGTACAGCTTCACGCCTTCGCGCGGCACTAGTTGCCTTCACCAAGTCATCCTTGAATCTCCTAACCTTGCTAACGATCCTGCGTCTACACTTCCAGGCGCCGTTTCAGTATTTCATTGGGGTTGAGCCTGCAGGGCTGGTTCGTGTCGACCTCCACAGCCGCATTTTAGGCGTCCCGCTGATTTACTACTCTCTAGAACTACTGCTTTCAAGCGAGCTTTCTGACGTTGAACGGCCGCTGAAACAACGAGAGCAAAAGTCCAGCCAGCGGGCCTGGCGCATTTTGATCCAGGATGCGGATCGCGCCAAGTTACTTGCCGAAGATAACAATCTTCCCCTAGAACGATTTGTGATGATTCCAAATGCTCCGTTAGGACCTGCGCAGTTTGCGCGGCAGCGCTATTGGCACGAAAAGTTCGGCTTGCCACCTGAAACGAAGATATTACTTTACGCCGGCGGCATCTGGTTGGGTACTGGCATTGATGAGATTGTCAGTAGTGCTGCACAGCTGCCAGACGGTTGGGTACTGGTGGTACATACGCGTTCTAGCAGCGAAACGTCAACGCAGATTCAGCAGCTTCGAGCCAGTGCGACCCCTGGCAAGGTACTCTTCTCGCTCACGCCTGTGACACGCAAGGAATATGATGACTTAGTCTCAAGCGCCGATATCGGTATTGCGTTTTATGTGCCAATCCCGGGATTTTCCACCCTGCAGTCAAATCTGAGCACTCTAGGCTTATCTTCCGGCAAAGTCGCATACTACCTGCGAGCCGGGCTGCCAGTCATCGTGAATAATGCGACATCTATCGCCGATTTTGTCCGCGATTTCGAGATAGGAGCTACCGTGGAGAGCGGAGCGGACATAGCCGGTGCTGTAGAGCGAATCATGCAGAGATATGATATTCTCAGTCAAAGTGCACGCGAGGTTTTCGCGTCGCAGCTTGACTTTGAGAATAGTTTCCGCGACTTTCTGAAAGAAATGAGGGAACTTGGACGGCATTGCTGAGATTATCGATTGGGAAGGTCATCCTCTCGTCTACATCATTCGTGCAGACTTCATGCCGGATAAGACCACATTCCTTACGCCACCGGAATTCAAGCAGCAGGTGGGATTTATTGTCTATCCGCAGAATGGAGAAATTCAGCGACATGTGCATGTGCCACTGGAAAGACACCTGGTTGGCACATCTGAAGTGCTGATTGTCAAGAAAGGTCGATGCGAGATCGATATTTATAATGACAATCGCGAACTCGTCGCCACCCGTGAACTCCGGACAGGCGATCTTATGTTGATGGTTGGCGGGGGGCACGGTTTCCGCATGCTGGAAGACACAGTTCTTCTCGAAGTCAAACAAGGTCCCTATACAGGACTGGAAGAAAAGGAACGTTTCTAAAGTGACCTCTTCGGAATTCATCCCGGTCAATGAACCGTTGCTCGGTGAACGTGAGCTTGAGTACGTCACGGAATGTATCCGTACGGGTTGGATTTCGTCTGCCGGCCGGTTTATTGAAACCTTCGAGGAGCAGTGGGCGAAATACTGTGGGCGTCAATATGGCATTGCTGTAAGCAATGGTACTGTGGCACTTCAACTGGCTGTCGCTGCACTGCATCTGCCGCCAGGATCTGAGATTATCCTGCCGGATTTCACTATCATCTCGTGTGCAACAGCCGTTGTTTTCAACAACTGTGTACCTGTGCTCGTTGATGCCGATCCTGTGACTTTCTGCATGGATGTCTCACAAGTAGAGGCGAAGATAACGGCGCGTACAAAGGCAATTATGCCAGTCCACATCTACGGACATCCCGTGGACATGGATCCGCTTCTTGCCCTTGCCGAAAAATACCAACTGGCCATTATCGAAGATGCTGCTGAAGTGCATGGTGCGCAGTACCTGTCCCATCACCACAATCCGACTGGTGAATGGTTGACGTGCGGAGGTATTGGTACCATCAGCACATTCAGTTTTTATGCGAACAAGCTGATTACAACCGGTGAGGGCGGTATGCTTCTCACTGATGATGCGGAGATTGCCGAGCGCGCTCGCCAGATGCGAAATCTCTGCTTCCTACCAGGGCGACGCTTCTATCATGAAGAACTAGGCTTCAACTTTCGGCTGACCAACCTTCAGGCAGCTCTGGGTGTTGCTCAATTAGAGCGCATGGATGAGATCGTTACTCGGAAGCGGCAAATGGGCGTGGCTTACACAGAACGATTGAAACATCTGAAAGGGATACAACTACCAATAGAAGCCGAATGGGCGAAACATGTCTATTGGATGTATGCACTTGTCCTGGCCGAAGACACAGGCCTTGACGCAGCAGAGTTCGCGCGGCATCTGAAAAAGGAAGGTGTCGATACGAGGCCTTTCTTCCTCGGCATGCATGAGCAACCCGCGCTGCACGCACAGGGGTTATTCAACAGCGAGACTTATCCTGTAAGCAGGCGAATCGCACGGCAAGGGGTATACTTGCCATCCGGTCTAGCGATTACTGAAGAGCAAATTGATCGGGTAGCAACCTCGGTACAGAAAGTGTTGGCTCAGTGACCAGTGTTTTTGGACAGAACTATGCAGATGCTTATGATTCGCTATACGGCGACAAAGACTATGAACAGGAATGCGATCTTGTCGAGCAGTTGATGGGGCAGTACAGCACCAAGCCCATACACTCTGTGCTAGATCTCGGTTGCGGTACAGGAAGTCATGCAATTCCTCTCGCGAAACGTGGACATAAAGTAGCAGGCGTAGATGTTGCCGAAGCCATGCTCACACGCGCGCGAAGCAAGGTTGGCCCTGGGGTAGACATAAGTTTCCATCTCGGAGATGTTCGCACAGTTCGCCTTAACCAGACCTTTGATGCAGCATTGATGATGTTTGCTGTTCTTGGCTATCAGCACGAGAACGAAGATATCCTTGCTGCGCTGAAGACCGCACGCTCCCATCTTCATGATGATGGTGTCTTTGTATTTGATGTCTGGTATGGTCCGGCCGTCTTGAACCTACGTCCATCAGATCGGGTCAAGGTCATTCCGGTTGGCGATGGTCGACTCATCCGTGCTGCATCTGGGGAACTCGATGTACAGCGCAACCTATGCAAGGTCAGCTATCATCTGTGGCATCTTGTTGGCGATCGTCTGGTCAATGAGACTGAAGAAACGCACCTGATGCGTTACTTCTTTGCACAGGATCTGCAGCTTTTCTGCGCTTTAAGCGGTTTGAAGCTGGTTCATCTCAGCGCATTTCCGAGCTTAGATCAGACCCCTGACGAGCAATCTTGGAATATTTTCGGTGTGGCAACAGCAGCGAGCCTTTTTCCTCAGCGATAGGCAATGTTTACATCTATGGATTGGCAGAATCGCAGCATCCTTATCACTGGCGGCACGGGATCATTTGGCCATAAATTCATTGAAATCATGTTGCGCGAGTATCACCCGCGTCGTCTGGTGATCTTCAGCCGCGACGAGCTAAAGCAGCACGATATGCGTGTCGCTGGGTACAACCACGAATCGCTTCGCTACTTCATCGGAGATGTTCGTGACCGTGATCGCCTTTATCGAGCCTTCAATGACATCGATATTGTTGTACACGCAGCAGCGCTAAAGCAGGTTCCGGCCTGTGAATACAATCCGTTTGAAGCTGTGGCTACCAACATCCTTGGGGCTCGGAACGTGATTGACGCTGCCATCGATCGCGGTGTCAAACGGGTGCTTGCTATGAGCACCGATAAAGCCACTGCACCGGTCAACCTCTATGGCGCAACCAAGTTGGTTTCCGAGAAACTGTTTGTGCAAGGGAATGCTTACGCGGGTGCTGATGGAACGCGTTTTTCTGGTGTTCGCTACGGCAATGTAGTTGGGAGTCGCGGGAGCGTCGTGCCGCTGTTCAAGAAACAGGCTCAAGAAGGCACTCTGACAATCACAGATAAACGCATGACGCGCTTCTGGATCACATTGGAGCAAGGTGTGCGCTTTGTCATCTCCTGTATCGAACTCATGCAGGGTGGCGAAATTTTCATCCCAAAGCTTCCGAGCCTGAACATTATGGATCTGGCACGTGTCGTCGCGCCTCAGGCAAATGTCGAATTCATCGGCATTCGCTCTGGTGAGAAACTCCATGAGTCCATGATCTCTGTTGATGAGGCGCGTCAGGCGCTTGAACTCGAAGATCGTTTTGTCATTCAGCCTGATCACGGATGGTGGCAGAGCGATCACTGGGCTAGAGGAAAGAAGCTTCCTGATGGCTTTGAATATGCCAGCGACAAGAACGACCACTGGCTGTCGGAAGATGAAGTCCGCCAGATGGTTGCCTCATATGAAGATGATTAGGAATCAAGCACAGCAACGTGAAGTAGGTTGCTGAAGGTCTTTGTGAAAAGCACTGCGGAGGTTGCCTGGGCTATCGGAACGCTGCGCTGCGCCGTTATGTGCTTCAGCCGACGTATCTCGTCGAAAGCCAACAGGGGGCATCGGCCGTGAAACGCTTCATTCGTAAATGGCTTGACCGTATCGCACAACCCTACTTGAATGAAATCACGCGTATCAACGCCACCGCGCCAGCTACTCAGATTGCCCAGAAAGCCCTGTTTCAGCAATATCAGACGTATGCTCATACGGGGCGTTTGCCCAATATTCGTACGACAGGCTACCGTGTCTTTTCTCAGTTTGATGAAGATGGCATTTTCGTCTACCTGTTTGCCCTGATCGGATTTGGCACCTGCCGGTTCGTCGATGTTGGCAGCGGTGACGGGATCATGAGCAACTGCGCCAATCTTGCGATTCACTTTGGGCTGCGCGGCCTTTTTGTTGACGGTAACTCTGAGGCGCTCGCGCTTGGACGGAAATTCTATGCGGCCCAACCCAATACCTTTCTTTATCCGCCTTTGTTCGTAAACAGTTTCATCCCAGAACGCAATTACGCCAATTGCGGCAGATCGTGCTGGCATTGCTGTGTATGACCGGTCGAGTGACGATGTTGGGGCTGTCTCGGTGGACAGAACGAGGGGGAAGCTATCGCACGATCCAGCGTGCGTTTCACACGCCCTTGGACTGGGGCATGCTGCTGTGGACAGTGGTGCGAACGCATCTGCTTGCCCGCGACGGGGTGTATCTCTTGGCGGGCGATGACGTGGTAGTGAGCAAAGCGGGGAAAAGCACGCATGGAGTGGGACGGTTCTATTCCAGTATCGCCCAGCGTCCCATCCCCGGGCTCTCATTCTTGGCGCTGTCGCTGGTGGATGTTGAACAGCGGCGCGCGTATCCACTCCGCATCGCCCAACACCTGCCTGCCCAAACGCCTGACCCGGTAACGCCTACGCCGAAACGTGGGCGCGGGCGTCCGAAAGGCAGCAAGAATCATGCGAAACCGACACCGATACTCAGCGCCGAATTGACGCTGTTGGCTGCACTGCTGCGTACCATACTCAACCTCATCGCGCCGCTTTCGGTCAAACATCTGGTCTTGGACGGCTTTTTCGGGACGGCTCCCGCGACGTGGATGGTGCGCGACTGCGGCTTGCATCTCATTTCCAAACTGCGCCATAACGCCGCGCTCTACTTCCCTTATACCGGCAGCAAACCGCGTCGTGGACCGACTCCACGCTATGGCGACAAACTCGACTATTCTCACTTGCCCGCTGACGCCTGCGTTCAGACCGTCACCGAGGGACAGATCGTCACGCAAACCTACCAATTCACCGCTCTGCACAAGGAATTTGCCGACCCACTCAACCTCGTCGTGGTCGTCAAAACCCATCTGCGTACCCACAAACGCGCTCATGTTCTGTTGTTCAGCACGGACTTGAGCCTGTCGGCTGCGCTCATCGTGGACTACTACAGCTTGCGCTTTCAGATTGAGTTCAACTTCCGCGATGCCAAGCAGTTTTGGGGCTTGGGGGTGCATTTCAAGTTGGTGCAATCAAGCAGCGTTCCAGAGGGCATCAAAATCACCGCCTAACACAGCTGCCCGAATGACCAACTAAGGTGTACCCCATTGTCAAGACAGCAAAATGACGTTTTTATCAGTGGGTCGCTCTCCTTTCTTGAAATAGACGGATGCGGGGGTTTGGTAGTCGAG
>JABWBO010000014.1 GCA_013360465.1 Anaerolineae bacterium
CGCCACGCGCCGGCGCGCCGTGCGAGGCGGCAGGTGCGTCGAAGCCTCTTCTATACCGATTCGCGCTGGACGCGGCGTAGAGTCTACGCCCAGCAGTCCTACCAGATCGAGCCAGTACTGCGCCTGATGCTTCGCCCCGAATCCGTCGTCGAGGATGCGCTCGGTCAGGAAAAACCCTCGCCCGTTTTCCAATCCCAGGCGGCGCGGCGACGCGGCGCTCCACGCCAGCGCGGCGAACTTCAGCGCGCCGAAACGGGTCGAGAAGTGGTGCAGAAACACGATGGCGTCGTAGCGTCCGCGCCGCAGCCGCGCGGCGAGCCGGATGGCGGCGACCAGGCTGCGGGGTCGCGCCAGCGCGCTCAGACGGTCGAAGGCGTGTTTATCAAACAGCAGCAGCTCATCAACCAGACCTGCATCCTGAAGGATAGGGGCGGCGTGCCGGGTGGTCAGCAGCGCCAGGTGGTCGGTCGGGTGCGCAGCGCGCAGCGCCGCCAGCGCCGGCGTGGACAGTACGAGATCGCCGATGTCGGCGAGCTGCACCACCAGAATCCGCCGCACGTCGCCGCTCATCCTGCGGACTCCAGCGCATCCAGCGCCGCCGCCGCCGCCACTTCCCAGGAAAACCGGCGCGCCTGAGCCAGCCCGCGCGCGATCAGGTCACGGCGCAGCGCCTCGTCGGAGGCGATCTGCCTCATGGCGGCGGTGATCGACTCTTCGGAAAGCGGATCGACCAGCAGAGCGGCATCGCCGGCGAGTTCGGGCAGGCTGGAGGTGCTGCTGCAAATGACCGGCGTCCCGCTGCTCATCGCCTCCAGCACTGGAAAGCCGAAGCCTTCGTAGAGCGACGGGAAGACCAGCGCCAGCGCCCCGGCGAGGACCGCGCCCTTATCCGCCGAGTCGATGTAGCCGGGCAAAACTACTCCGTCGGCGTCGGCGACCCAGGCGGGATCGAACAGCCAACCCTTCCCCCCTGCCAGCACCAGCGCCGGCGGATCACCAGTCTGCGCGACGCGCCACCGCCGATATGCGGCGACCAGCCGCGCGATATTCTTACGCGGCTGAAGCGTGCCGATGAATAGGAAGTAGCGCTCCGGCAGCCCATACTTGCGCCGCGCGGCGTCACCGTCGCCAGCAGGCGGCGCATCGATGCCGGGATAGACGATGCGAATCTTGCGCGCCGACGCGCCATAGAAGCGCAGCAGGTCGTCGGCGGTCGCCCGGCTGTCCGCCAGGATCACCGAAGCGCGCGCCGCGCTGGCGCGGGTCGTCAGATCGAGATAACGGCGCTGCGCCGGAGGATGCGCCTGCGGGAAATAACGATATCCCAGATCATGTACGGTCACGGCGGCGCGCCCCAGAAAAATGAACGGCAGGGCATGCGCCGGCGTCCACAAGATGTCCGGGCGGTCGCGCAGCGTCTCCGCCGCCAGCCGGAGGTGAGTCCAGGCGCGCGGAAACGGCATGACCTTGGCGACAGCCCGGTCTGTGCCGGGAAAAAGGTCGTCAGGCGGGGGATCACGAAAGTACAGGGTGTAGTCGTGGGCACGCGGCTGCCCCAGAATGTGGCGGATCATCTGCCGCGCATAGTGTTCCGTCCCGGTGACCTGGGCGACGGTCGTCCGGCTGGCATCGACAGCGATGTGCATGGCGGCGGTTCAGGCGCGGCGGCGGCTCACGGCGCCGAGCAGCCACAGGACCACCAGCACGCCGCCGGTGACAGGCGCAAGATAGGGCAGGATGCCGCTGAGATCGAAGGGGATCATTCCAGCATTGAAGGCGATGCCGACGGCGGCAGCGGCGATCAGCAGCACGGCGAGGATCAGCAGACGGGTATTAGCAGGGCGACCGAGCAGCGCCGCCGTCAGGACAGCCAGCCCCGGCGCAGCCAGCAGCAGCGGGTACGCCGACGCCAGATCAAGTCCCGGAACGCGCAGAGTCAGCGCTGCCAACCCGACGGTCGCGGCGATCAACACCGCCAGAAAGAGCAGTCCCCGCGACCACCGCCCAAAGGACAACCAGCCCAGGAAGAGGATGAACGTAAAGAATGCCAGCGCCGCGCCGGGCGCCAACAGCGGATCGATCTGCCCGCCGGTGGTGTTGACGAACGTCCAGCCGCCGCCGATGACGATCAGCAGCAGCGCTGGGATCGCCGACGCCAGGCTGCCCCGCTTGAGCGTGATCCCATTCGGGCTGGCGATCCTGCGTCCGCTTGCCGCGCGCTCCTGGCGTTCGGGGGCGGTCTCCTGCTCATCCCGCGCCAGATCATCCGCCTCACGGTCGCTGACCATGCTCAGCGAAGCGACGGCGGCGAGCGCGGCATCCACATCCGCGCCATCGCTCGGCATCCAGGCTTCATCCGGGATGACGGCGCGCGGGATAGGCAAATCCCACTCGCTGTCGTCGTCCGCCGCAGCAGGGGCGAACGATGCTTCCGGCGCTGACGGGTCCGAATCTGGCACGGGCAATAGTTCGGGCGCACCAGTCTCTTCTGGTTCAGGGAGGCGTTCTTGATCGTCCATGCGCTGTATTTTGGCGGTTTTCATGATCTGCCGCAAGTGCGGCTTGATAGCTCGACGACTCCGAGCCTTGTCTGAGACCCGTCAAACCGCTATAATGCCCTTCAGGTCGGCGACGTGGCCAAGTGGTAAGGCAAAGCTCTGCAAAAGCTTGATCACCGGTTCGAGTCCGGTCGTCGCCTCAAAAGGGATGTCTCTTGTAGATATCCCTTTTTCGTTCGCTCTTCGTTCGACGCTGTTCAGGTGGTCGCTTGAACGGCATAAGGCGCGTCATGCCAGCGAAGCGATCAACGCCAACCTCACCGGTGTCGCGCAGCAGGTCCGAGACTCCGCCGCTGCAAATTTCTCCGCGTCCTGCGGCAGCGCTGCCCAACTACACCCTTTCCACCGTCTGCCCCGGCTGCGGCGCGGAGACCTACCGGCTGTCGTGCAAGGTGCGCTGCGACCGGTGCGGCTTCATGTGGGATTGCAGCGAGGTCTGAGACCGCCTCAGGCGATCCAGCGCCAGGTGACGAAACGGCTGGCGAAAAGCAGCGCCAGCGCTCCCGCCGCTCCGTAGACCAGCAGCCGCTTCCATCGCTGGTCCGCCCCGCTGCCGAGCAGCAGATAAAACGGAAACAGCACTGCGCCGAAGCGCGGCATACCAACCAGCGTGCCGCTCATGATCGGGATGATCAGCGCGCCCAGCGCCATCACCCCTTCTCCGCGCGCCCGCCAGATCGACAGCCCGGCGAGCGCCAGATAGAACAGGGTCATGAACAGGTCGAGCCAGGACAGCGACCATCCGTACCACGAGACCGGTTCGCCGCTGAAATAGACGGTGAACGCCTGAAAGGGTGTGCCGGCGGTGCGATCCCAGGTCAGTTCGTAGGTACTGAAATACGCCAGAGGATCGCCGACGCTGCCCCCCATCCACAGGATGTATGCCCCGAAGACCGCTGCCGGCAGGAACGCCAGCGTCAGACGGGCGATCCGCCGCCCACCTCCGCCGCCCTCATGCCAGGCGTACCACAGCAGCCCGGCGCACAGGGCAAAGCCAACCGAACGGGTCAGCGAGGCGAGGCAGGCAGCGGCGACCGCACCCAGGAACAGGCGGCGTTCCAGCAGGACGAAGGTCAGCAGCGAGAAGAACAGGAAGAGCGACTCGGTGTAGACGCCGGAAAGGAAGATGCTGATCGGCGAGATCAGCAGCAGCCCTGCCGTCCGCCATGCCGCTGCCCTGCCGAAGCGTTTCTGCGCCAGCCAGAAGAGCAGATAGGTTGACGCCAGCAGCGCCGCGCTGGAGACGAGCAAACCTCCCAGTGTCGTGCAGGTACTCCAGTAGGGCGACAGCGGGCAGCCTTCCGGCGTCAGGAACGACGCCGCCCGCACCAGCAGCGGATACGCCGGCAGGAACGCCATATCCGCCGCCGGTCGTCCTTCGTTCTGCCACTCGTAGCCATAAGTGGCGATGGTCGCGTAGAATGTGGCGTCCCAGCGATACCACATGTCCAGCCCAGGTCCGCCGTCGCGCAGATGGGTGAAGTCGGCGCGTTCGTTCATCGGCAGCACCGCGAGCGCCACCGCGCCGAAACCGACCAGCGCCGCCCGACTGACGGCGAACAGCAGCGCGAGCAGCGCAGCATCGCGGCGGGCGATCATGTCACGCCAGCCCGTAGAGGAGCGCCGGGTTATCCTCACGCTCAACTTCTTCCAGGTTGCCAATCGCCAGCATGCCGTGCTGGTAGAGGTATTCGATGTGCGCGCCAACCTCCTCCAGCGCCAGCAGGATGTCGTAACCGTGTCGATCGGGATACATCTGTTTGGAAATATCGCTGATCGTTAGCGGCGCTCCAGCCATCCTGATCACATCCAGCACCCGTTCCAGTTTGCGCAGGTGCGAGGCGCGGATCGTCTCGATCCGTCCATAGAGGTCGTGGATCGGCTGTTCGTGCCCACCCAGTCCGAGCGCCACACCTTGCAGCCTGCCGACCTTCTCCAGCGACTCCAGGTAGTGCCCCAAGCCGGTGTAATGGGTGATGCTCTCCGGAGCCTGGTGCGGCGTGATGCGTGACAGGATGTGATCGGCGGTGATCAGCACATCGTCCAGCTGAATACAGACCTGTCCTGGACAATGCCCCGGAGCGTGGATGAAGCGCATACCGTCGAGTTCCAGGTCTTCATCGAGCGCGATGCTGACCGGGACCGAGCGAACGTGCTTCTTGGCAATCCCGTACATGTCCAGCAGATGCCCGCGCAGCTCCGGCTTGACCCCTGCCCGTTCCAGATAGACGCGCAGGTCCTTGGTGGCGACGACGACGCGCTCGTCGTAGTTGGTCAGCACCCGCCGATCCAGCGGATGAATCGCCACTTCCGCCCCGGTGCGTTCGTGAATTGCCGCCAGCCCGCCGAAGTGGTCGATATGCCCATGCGTGATCAGGATGCGCCGAATGTCGCCGAGCGCGAATGACTCGCCGAAATCGTCGTGTACCGCTGCGATTCCGGCAAGCAGATGATCGGTGCTGCTGCCCAGCCCGGAACCGGCATCGATGAGGGTCGGCACGCCGGCATCAAGCAGCACGTAGCAGTAGGCGATGAAGTTCGGAAACGCCTCCACCGGAATGCGGTAGAAGCGCGCACCGTGATGGGTGGTAAACCGTTCGATTGGGGGCAGGACAGCCATATTCTGAACCTTTCTGGCAGCAGAAATTAGAACACGCCGTCCCTACCCGCCACAAGGGCGGAACCGGTCGGTGCCGGGCAGCCCTTGTCCAGCCCCCAATCATTAGGGGCACAGATAATCGCAATCCATGATAAATTATGACCATTCGGACGATTCTGGTCATCAGGTCAATATATGAGCGAACCCGCGACAAACGCCGAGCGTGAGCAGGCGATCCTGGATGCTGCATCCGCGTTGATCACACACTACGGCTACGACAAGACGACGGTCGAAGACATCGCGCAGCAGGCGGGCGTCGCAAAAGGCACGATATATCTGCACTTCAGGAGCAAGGACGATCTGTTCAGCGCGCTGATCGCGCGCGAGGCGCAGCGTGTCGCCGAACGCTCTTTCGCCCTCATCGACGCCGACCCGGAGGGCGTGACGGTCTACACGATCTTTCGCTATGGATGGCAGGCAATGCAGGAAAATCCCCTGCTGCGGGCGGTATACGTCCGTGACCGCCGCGTCCTTGGCGATTACGTGCGGCGGCTGGCGTCGCTGCCGCAGTTCAGCCAGATGGTCAGCCTGTCGGGAGAATTCATCCAGCATTTTCAGCGGCTCGGTCTGATCCGCGCTGATCTCGACCCGGATGCGCTGCTCTACGTGCTGACCAGCTTCCGCTATGGGCTGCTGGTCGGCGATGCCGTCGTGCCGCTTTCGCGGACGAGCGTCGAAACGGTGGGTGAGGTGATCAGCAAGCTGCTGGCGAGCGGCATCGGTCCGCAGGGCGACTCGGCGAAGTCGGAAGAAGGGCTGCGCATTCTGCGCGACCTCTACGCTAAAGGGCTGGAATTCATGCGCGCCAATGGCAGGCAGGCTTCAAAGGACTCCAATCCAGGGAGTGGGACAATATGAGCAGCACCACCATCATTCAAACAGAAACACTGTCCAAGACCTATAAGGGAAAAGTCCAGGCGCTCAACCAACTAAACCTGAGCGTCAATCGGGGCGAGGTCTTCGGCTATCTGGGACCGAACGGCGCGGGCAAGACGACCACCATCCGCCTGCTTCTCGATCTCATTCGCCCCACCGCCGGACATGCTCGCGTCTTCGACATCGATGTCAACCAGGACAGCCGCGCCATTCGCGCCCGCATCGGTTATCTGCCCGGCGAACTCAACCTGTGGGATCGCCGGACGGCGATGCAGGTGATTCGCTACGTGGGCAGCGTGCGCGGCGGCGTGGACATGCGCTACGTGCAGGAACTCGCCGGGCGTTTGCAGTTCGATCTGACCAAGAAGGTGCGCAGCTATTCGACCGGCAACAAGCGCAAGCTGGGGTTGATCCTGGCGCTGATGAACAAGCCGGAACTGCTCATCCTGGATGAGCCGACGAGCGGGCTGGACCCGCTGATGCAGCAGACTTTCTACGAGATCGTGCGCGAAACGCGCGCCGACGGACGGACGGTCTTCCTGTCGTCGCACATCCTGAGCGAAGTCCAGGCGATCTGCGACCGGGTGGGCATCCTGCGCGGCGGCGTGCTGCAGGCGGTGCAGCGCGTCGATCAGTTGACCCAGGCGGATTTCCGCAACGTCACCATCCGCTTTCGGGAGCCAGTAGATGGAGCGCGGCTGCGGGCGCTGACCGGCATCTCTTCGCTGAGCATCGTCGATTCGACGGCGCAGTTCCAGCTTGCAGGCGATTTCGATCCCCTGCTGCGAGCGGTGCAGGACCTCTACATCGTCTCAATGGAGGTCGAAAAGCCATCACTCGAAGAAGTGTTCCTGAAATTCTACGACAAGACGCCGAGCAGCAATCATCGCGCGGCGCAGTCGGCATAAGGGTGGAAAGGCAAGATCGTGGCTTTGGCAGTATTCAATGAGACGCTGCGCCGTCACTGGCGCGCCATCCTGTGGTGGGGAATCGGCATCTCGCTGCTCGGAGGCAGCCAGTTTCTCGTGCTGGAAGACTCGGAGTCGCTTCAGCAGATCGCCGAACTGATGGAAAGCATGCCGCCCTTCTTCGTGCAGATGTTCGGCGGCGGTGATGTGGAATATATGGTGTCTCCGGAAGGCTACGTCGCTTCCAACTTCTTCAGCCTGGGGCTGATCATCTTCGCCTTCTACGCCGTGATCGCCGGGTTGAACGTGATCGCCAATGAGGAAGATCGCGGGCAGACCGATCTGCTGCTGAGCCTGCCGGTGACGCGCACGCGTCTGGTGGTGGAAAAGACAGCGGCGTTCGCGCTGATCATCGTCGGCATCGCCGCCGTCGTCTTCCTGGGCTTGATCCTGAGCATCTCGGCGACGGGTGTACTGGAGGTGCGGGCATCGCGCGTGCTGGAATCGACGATCAATATCCTGCCGGGGTCGCTGTTCGTGCTGGCGTTCACCGTGATGATCAGCGGACTGATCGGCAACCGCCCGCTCGCGCTGGGGATCACCGCCGGGTTCGTCGCCGTCAGCTACTTCCTGGACACACTGGCGAGCCTCGCGCCCGATTCCATCATGGGGACGCTGCGGGCGCTGTCGTTCTTCCGATACTATGACGGCGTCTTCACCATGCGCGACGGCTTGAACCTGGGCAACGTCACCATCCTGTTGGCTGCCAGTGCCATCCTGTTTGCGGCGGGGCTGCGCTTCTTCAACCGCCGCGATGTCGCGGTGTAAACGCGCCGCTGGGGGCGAGCTGCTGGCTCGCCCTCTTTCTCAGAAACTTGAAGCGCCCTTTCCATATCTTTGTGACAATCGCACAAGAAACGGAGGGGCATTTGGCGTTTTTTTTGAACCGGGGTTACGCTATGATTCATCAGTCGCCTTCAAGCGCGAGACGCGATCCCTGAGGGCTGGATTATTCTCGATAAGGAGTACAACTAGATGAAGACAAGCCGTTTGATTGCAGTGCTGTGCGCGCTTCTGCTGGTCGCTCTGATGGCTCCTGCCGTCAGCGCCCAGGAGACGGCGGTCGAATCCGTCTGCCTCGTCACCGACGTGGGTCGCGTCAACGACGGTACTTTCAATCAGTTCGCCTACGAAGGCATGATCCGCGCTGCCGAAGAACTCGATCTGGACAACACCTTCATCGAGACTCAGGCGCAGACCGACTACGCCGCCAACATTCAGGTCTGCCTGGATGAAGGCTATGACATCATCATCACCGTCGGCTTCCTGATCGCCGACGCCACCGCTACTGCGGCTGCCGACAACCCGGACACCTCTTTCATCGGCGTCGATCAGTTCTTTGCTGAAGCCCCCGAAAACCTGGTCGGCATTCTGTTCCGCGAAGACGAAGCCGGCTTCCTGGTCGGCGCGCTGGCGGCGCTGATGACCGAGAGCGGCACGATTGCCGGCGTGTACGGCATCGACATCCCGCCGGTCGTCAAGTTCCGCAACGGCTACGAGAACGGCGCGAAGTACATCAACCCCGACATCAACATCCTCGGCGTGTACATCGACAGCTTCACCGCCCCGGATCGCGGCGCGACGGCGGCTGAGCAGTTCATCGGCGAAGGCGCGGATGTGATCTTCGGCGCGGGTGGTCCCACCGGCTCCGGCGGCATCAAGTTCGCGGCGGATGAAGGCGTCATGGTCATCGGCGTCGATCAGGACGAGTACTTCACGACCTTCGGCAGCGGCGAGACCCCCGGCGCAGAAAACCTGATCAGCAGCGCCCTCAAGCGCGTTGACAACGGCGTCTACGACATGATCAGCGCCCTGGTCAGCGGCGAAGGCTTCCCCGGCGCGGCATATGTCCTCAGCGTCGCCAACGGCGGCATCACCTTCGCCGAAGCGCACGACGCCGAGGTTCCCGAAGAAGTGACGGCACAGGTTGCAGAAATTCAGGAAATGCTGGCAGCCGGCGACCTTGCGACGGGCGTGGATCCGGCGACGGGCGAGCTGCTCGAAGCTTCGTAAAACCGTAACTCGGACAGAAAAAAACTCCCCCCAGAGCAAGGTTCTGGGGGGAGTTTTTTGATCCCGATTTTGGCGCTACTTGGCGAATTCGACCGCGCGGGTTTCGCGGATCACCTGCACCTTGATCTGACCCGGATACTGCATGGTCTCTTCGATCTTCTTGGCGACCTCGCGCGAGAGGCGCAGCGCCGCCAATTCGTCCAACTGTTCCGGACGGACGATGATGCGTATTTCGCGCCCGGCTTGCAGCGCGTAGCTCTGTTCCACGCCGTCGAAGCTGTTGGCGATCTCTTCCAGCGTCTTGACGCGGCGAATATACGTTTCCATGCTTTCGCGGCGCGCACCGGGACGCGCGCCAGAGATGGCGTCGGCAGCTTCGACGATGTACGCCTCGACACATTCCTGCTCAACCTCATGATGATGGCTGGCGACGCAGTTGATGATACGGGCTTGCACGCCGTAGCGCTTGATGAATTCCGCGCCGATCAGGGCGTGCGTGCCCTCCACCTCGTGATCGATGGCTTTGCCCAGGTCATGGAGCAAGCCGCCGGTCTTGGCGATCATGATGTCCGCGCCCAGTTCTGCCGCGATCATGCCGGCGATGTGGGCGGTTTCGATGCTGTGCGCGTGCTGGTTCTGCCCGTAGCTGGTGCGGAACTTCAGCCGACCGAGCAGTTTCAGGATTTCGGGGTGCAGACCGGGGATGCCGGTCTCGTAGGCGGCGCGTTCGCCTTCCTGCCGGATGATCTGTTCGACCTCGGCGCGGGCGTCTTCCACGAGCTTTTCGATGCGGGCGGGGTGGATGCGCCCGTCGACCACCAGCTTCGCCAGGGCGCGCCGCGCCACTTCGCGCCGCACCGGGTCAAAGCTGCTGATGGTGACCGCTTCGGGGGTGTCATCGACGACCACATCGACACCGGTCGCCAGCTCGAAGGCACGGATATTGCGCCCGGCGCGTCCGATGATCCGCCCCTTCATCTCGTCGCTCGGCAGAGGCACCACGCTCACGGCGATCTCGCTGATGTGTTCCGAAGCGAGGCGCTGCACCGCCAGCGAAATCACCTCACGGGCGCGGTTGTCCGCTTCATCGTGCGCTTCGGCTTCCACCTGGCGGATGATGCGCGCCATATCATTGCGGGCTTCGGTCTCAACGGCGGCGAGCAGTTCGGCGCGCGCCTCGTCGGTGGTCAGTTGGGCGATGCGCGTCAGTTCGGCGACGCGCTCGTCCTGGAGCTTCTGAAGATCGGTCTGCTGCTTATCCAGCTTGCTCTGACGCTTGTTCAGGCTTTGCTCGCGCTGTTCCTGACGCTCGCGGATCTTGTCCAGCTCGTCGCGCCGGCGCAGCAGCCGCTCGTCTTCCTTGTCAAGTTCCCGGCGGCGGCGGACGGCGGTATTTTCCACCTCTTCCAGCGTCAGCCTTGCCTTTTCTTCAGACTCGCGAAGTGTTCGCTGCCCCTCTTCATTCGCCTTTGCCGTGATCGCCTTCGCTTCTTCTTCGGCTAAAAGCTTCCGGTTCCTGCCCTGTGAATTCTGATAGTTATTGAAAACTGCGATCCCGATCACGGCACCGATAGCGATGCCGATGATCAGGGGGACAATGAACTCCATCTCCGTTTGTGCGGACTGCCCGATGTCCTGACGAGTGCAGACCGCCTCCTCCTTCCTTAGGACGTGTTTCAGGTTTCGTCATAGAATTCGTCGGACGCTTCGTCCGCGAAATATTCCGGCATCTCCGCTTCGAGGTCCTCGATCATCCGCTTGATAGTCCTGCGCGCCAGGTCATGATTGAAACCCCGTCGCAGCAGATAAGCGGTCAAGCGATCGCGAAAGGCGCGCTGCGTTGATCCACGCAGTTTCTTCAGCTGCGATTCCGCCGCGCGATGTGCCGCCATCCCAGCATCGAGATCAGCAAGCGCCGCGTCGATCACAGCGTTTTCGACGCCTTTCTGTTTCAGTTCGTAGCGTAACGCCTTTGGGCTGGTGGGTTTGAAACGATTCCGGTCTTCGACCCAGAGCGACGCGAAAACCCGGTCATCCAGATAACCGATTTGTGTGAGGCGTTCGATGGCGGCATCAACGACCAGCGGGGCAACCCCATTGCGAGCGAGGTTTTGTTTTACCTCACCAACGCTTCGAGGGCGAAGTGTCAAGAAGCGCAGCGCACGATCGACAGCAAGTCCCACCGCTGACAGATTCATCAGCGCGTCGACATCAGCGTCGCTGAGGATCTGCCCCCTGGACAAGCGCACCGCTTCGTCCAAGCTCAAACTGAACGCATACACATCGTCGACGTATACGTTCACCCGCTTCTTGTTGCGTTTTTGAACTTCCAGCTTCGTGACAATGCCCATGTAACAGCATCGTAACCGTCCACACTCGGACGTCTCTCATTCAGCTAAGTCGCAGTGCAGGATACACGGCGTCGGTCTTTATTTGGATGACGACCAGCCTTATTATGAGTTATTATCCACATTTTGAGCGTTTTGCACAAGCGGTCAGGAGGTTTGACCCGCGCATGTCGTCAAAAAACCGTGTGCTGGTGACCGGCGGGGGTACGCAGCTCGGCGACAGCATCGCCGGTGCGCTGCTGGCAGAAGGCGCTGAAGTCGTACTCCTGGTTCGCCCCGGCAGCGAAGCGCGGATGAGCGCACTGGACAGCCGCGTGCGCTGGCTGACCGCCGACGTATGGGACCCGGCGAGCCTGAAAGGGCGCGCGCGCGGCTGCACTGCCGCCGTGCATACCGTCGGCAGCCTGATCGCCTACCCTCAGCAGGGATTGACCTACCAGTGGCTCAACTTCGTCTCGGCGCGCAACGTCGCTAATCTGTGCGTCAGCAGCGGCGTTGCGCATATGGTCCTGTTGAGCGCCGCCCGCGCGCCCTGGGTCAGCGGGCAGTACGTCGCCGCCAAGCGCGAGGCGGAGCAGTACCTTCAGCGCGTCGGGCTGCGCAGCAGCGTGATCCGCGCTCCGCTGACCTATACGCGCGGGGCGCGCCGGCAGGCTTTCTTCATGCTGGTGTCGCTGCTGGGGCGTCTGCCGATCTTCTCCTGGCTGGGGTTTCGCCGTGTCGCGCCGCTGCCCCTGGATGTGCTGGCGCGCGGCGTCGCCCGCCTGGCGCTGGAGCAGCGTCAGGGCAGCGCCGTGTTCTATGCCGGCGATCTGCGGCGCAGGAATACACGACGAGAACTGCGCTACGGTTGGGCACTGGCAGGCGGCGAAAGCGATCTGGAGGACACCCGTCCGCGCCCGGTATCGGGCACAGAGGAAGATGGCTCGTTCGGCTGGACGCCGGGAGGCGAAAGCGGTTGATTACGACGCCGAGGGTTCACGCAGGATGATATCGACCCCATAGGCGTTCGCCTTCAACCCGGTTTCATCCGGGCGGCGTTCGACCGGAAGGTCAAGATACATGCCGCCGCAGAACTCAAGATCGTCATCATCTTCTTTGAACTGAATGACCTCGACGCGCAGCCGGGCACGGGTGGTCGCGGCAGGCGTCACCTGGAAGGTGTGCTGCAAGTGGTCATTGCCCAGCGTGAGGCTGGTTTCCTGGAGGCGCTGCGGTTCGCCGTTGAGGACGCCCAACCGCAGCATTACGTTCGCCGCATTCCCCAGGCGATCATCGTCATCGGGATCGTCGAAACCGACGATCACCCGCACAGTCTGTTCGGCGGGCAGCACAGTCGGCGCGACCAGGATCAGACGGCGGCGGACGAAGCGCGCTTCATCACCCATCATGCCCAGGTCGGACTCGTCCAGATCATCCATCAGGCTGTCCAGGTCGCCGGTCTCGCCCAAAGCGCGCACCGCGCGGCGTCCCTGCTCCGTCAGACGGTAGACCTGCTCACCGCTCAAAGTCAGGTAGTTGCGAGTGACCAGTCGGCGAATGCCTTTGCCAAATCCTCGGTCGCTCAACCCGGTGGCGTCGATGATGGCATCGACATGCGCTGCCTCGCCCTCGGCATTCGCAAAAAACCGAAGGATGGTCAGTGCCTCTGATGGCAGCGTGTACAGCCCACCTGACAAGTCCATGCCAGCTTTCCCCCGATCAATCGGGGCGAGCGCTGCCCGCCCCGTACTTCTGCCGCGCAATACCTAGAGAGTCACCACACGCGCCGCACCACTCATGCCGCCAACGGCGTTGCGCGTATCGACCACCAGCTTACTATGTTCGAGGACTTGCCGCCAATCGTAGTTCGAATGATCGGTGACGATGACCACGCAGTCGGCATCCTTCAGCAGGGCTTCACTCCACATGCTCGTCTGCATGATCTGATCGTTTTCCAGATAGATCTTCGGCACATACGGATCATGATACTGCACATGCGCGCCGCGCTTGCGCAGCAGCCCAATGACATCCAGAGCCGGGCTTTCGCGCACGTCGTCGATATCCTTCTTATAGGCGACACCCAGCACGACGATATTCGATCCGCGCACCGACCTGCACTCGTCGTTGAGCGCATCGCCGACTTTCTCAACGACCACTTCCGGCATGGAGGTATTGATCTCGCTCGCCAGTTCGATGAAGCGGGCGGTGTAATTGAGCGCCTTCAGCTTCCAGCTCAGATAATGCGGATCGACCGGGATGCAGTGACCGCCCAAGCCGGGTCCGGGATAAAATGGCATGAAACCGAAGGGCTTAGAGGAAGCCGCGCGGATCACCTCCCAGACGTTGACATCGAGCTTATCGCACATCAGCGCCATCTCGTTGACCAGCCCGATGTTGACCGCACGGAAGGTGTTTTCCAGCAGCTTGACCATCTCGGCGGCAGCGGGCGAAGATACCGAGATGACCTGTTCGACCGCCGCGCCGTAGAGCGCCGACGCCGCTTCGGTGCAGGCTGCGGTCACACCGCCGACGACTTTAGGCGTGTTGTGTACTCCATACTTCTTGTTGCCGGGGTCGATTCGTTCGGGCGAAAAAGCGACGAACACCGTCTCGCCGATCACGAAGCCGTCCTGCTGCAAACGCGGCACGATCAGTTCCTGGGTCGTGCCGGGGTAAGTCGTGCTTTCCAGCACCAGCAGCATCCCCTCATGGCAGATCGACGCCGTGCCTTCCACCGCCTGAATGACGTAGGACATATCCGGGTCTTTAGTCTTGCGCAGCGGGGTTGGCACACAAATGCTGACCGCATCCGCCTGTCGCAGGTCGGCATAGTCGGTCGTCGCGCGCAGTTTTCCGCTTTCAACAAGCGGACGCAGGCGCTCGGTCGAAATATCGGGGATGTAACTGACGCCGCTGTTGAGCAGTTCCACCTTTGCCGCAGTCACATCGACGCCGATGACGTTGAACCCAACCTCGGCAAATTCCACCGCCAGAGGCAAGCCCACGTATCCCAGCCCGACAATGCCCACCGTCGCCGTGCGGTTATTGAGAAGGTCGATCAGGCGCTGTTTAATGGTCATATCCTGGAGCATCCTTGAATGTCCTGAAGTCACCGGGGAATTATAGTCTCCGATGTAAAGGGGAATCAAGCGCGCGACGGCAGCGGGTGCGGAGGTGAAAAAAAGAGCAGGAAGGGCGCGGGCTGCGCCCCTCCTGCTCTCTCAAAGCGTGTCTGCAAAGCCGGTTTTCACACAACCTCACCCCGGAAACCTGACGGTTTCCTGCCCCTCTCCAATTGGAGAGGGGCGGTTGAGCGCAGCGAAAGTTCTCAGCGCATTGGCTCAGGCGGCTGCGCCGGCGTCCTCGTCTGCGGGGGCAGTCGAGTCCGATCCCTGGCTGTCACCCGGAGCCTCAAAGAAGTGGAACTGGTCGAAGGGGGTCTCACCCTCTCGGAAGGGCATGAAGAACTGTCCCATCTGCGGCATCTGCTGTTCGCCGAGCGTCACATCAATGGTGAGTACCTCTTCGCCGCGCGCCACCGTCAGGCTGACCACGTCGCCTGGTTCATAGGCGATCAGGCGATCACGCAAGGTCCGTTCGGCATCCACCGGTTCGCCGTTGACCGCCGTCACCACATCTTTCGCCAGCAGACCGGCTTCGGCGGCAGGCGATCCATCTGCAATTTCCAGGATCAGCGCGCCATCGGTCAGCGCGACTTCATTTTCCGCCGCGACCGCCTCATCGAGCGTGGCGAAGGTGACGCCCAATCGTCCGCTGCCCATCATCATATTCAGCATCATCCCCGGCATCATGCCCGGCGCGGGGAAAACCTGAACATCGGGCATCTCGAAGTCCCGGTCGCCGCGATTGTCTCGGAAGCCAAACCTTCCTCGTGGGAAGTCGGCGGCGGCGGGGCGTTCGCCCAGCGTCGCCTCAACCGCCATCGCCTCGCCATCGCGGGTGATGTCCAGCGTCACCCCGTCGCCGGCGCTCATCGCAGCGATCAGCTCGGCGACTTCTGATGCCGAACTTACCGCTGTGCCGTTGACCGCCGTGATCACATCGCCTTCCTGTAAGCCGGCCACATCGGCTGCGGACTCCGCCACAACCGAGGCGACGACCACGCCGTTTTCCTCGTCTTCGGCGAGCTGAACGCCCAGGAAACCCGGCTTGACATCATCATTCTGTGCGCTCACCAGACCGACCACCGCCACCCCCATGAGGAGCGCCAGCGCCACGAGCGCGATTCTTCGTACTGCTGTCATGCTGCTACCCTCCACCAAAGCTAACGTGAATGCCCTCAAGCAGATCACACTCCTGACATTAGCCTGGCTGGCTGAAACCTCGGTGAGATAAGTGCAAAATAAGTGTAAAGCGTGTAAACAGTGTGTTACGTATCGTCGTCGCCGCCGCGCTTCAGCCGCTTGGTGATCGCCGAGCCGAACAGCCCGGTCATCAGCGACGAGGCAGCGCTGTCGCGCTCCATCTTGTGCGTCGGGTCCCATTCGCCGGTGCGCCGGCGCCCCAGCCATTCCACGAACGAATCGCGCGTCTGTACCAGCAGCGCCTCGACCGCGTCGCGGTCGCCTTCGGACAGCAGATCGCGCAGCATGGCAAGCGACGCGATGACCTGGTCGATGTGGCGAACCAGGTTGGCGCGGTCCTGAAACAGGGCGTCGCGCAGCGCGTCCGGGTGCGATTCCAGAAGATGGTGGGTCAGCTGCCCAAACGCCGGGTTCCCGACGCGGCGCACATCGTCCCAGTGATCCAGGTGTCGGATGGCGTCGAACGCTGCGACGCCCAGCGCGGCAGGCAGCAGTTCCACTACTGAAGCCCAGGAATCGTGTTCCGCCGGGTCGGTGAAGCGCACCGATGCGCCGATCAACTGCGCCAAGTCGGTCGCCAGCTGCACGGCATCGGGGTCGGCGGCGGAGCCGGGCGAGACCAGGACAACACCATTGTCAAAGTAATCCTCGGCGGCATGATCGATATCGTCCAGCCCGTCGAACAGATAGCGGGCGTTGACCACCGGGGTGATCCCCACCTGATGCGCCTCTTTGCCCAGGTGTTTGGACGCCCATCCCGCCGATGGCTGCTTGAAGACTGTCGTATCCAGCACGACGCAGCCCGGAGTCAGCTCGCCGGACATCAACTGATAGGCGGCTTCGATCTCGTGCAGCGGCAGGGCGATCACGATGATGTTCCGGTCGCGCACCGCCGCGCTCAGGCTGCGCGCCGCTGTATCGCATGCGCCCATCGCCCTGGCGGCTGCGACATTCTGCTCATCGGGATCATATCCGGTGACGGCAAAGCGCTGCCGCGCGTCCTTGCTCTGGTTGTAGCGCCGCAGCGCCAGCCCGAATGAGCCTCCCAGGCGTCGCAGCCCGATGATCCCGACGTTCACTGTTTGCATTGTCACCCCCTCTGGCATTCATGCAGACCATGTACGGAGTACGGCGTATCTGACCTTCTAGTTCAAATCGTCGGCGCGCTGAAGACGAAGCAATTCGGCATAGTGCGCGTGTTCTGACCACAGCTCGGCGTCATCCTGATGATGAGCGATCAGCCAGATCGCCCCGCCGGTCGCCCCCGCCGCGCCCGCCAGCTCGGCGCTCCACGTCGGATGCTGCGCTGCGACGACGAAAGGGCGTTCCAGAAGGCGGCGCGGATCTCCCTGGCTGAGCCGGTGGAACAGGCGCGGCAGGAACGCCCGCACCAGCACCGCCGCCGTCTTCTGCCAGATCGCCAGCGGGTAGTGCGACTTTCCCACATCGTGAAGCAGCGCCGCCGTGCCGAGATCGCCGCTGACGGGTCCTTCTGCCAGCAGGTCGCGCAGCACGCGCAGGCTGTGAATCTGCTCTGAGCGTTTCATGCGCCGCAGGAGCGCCAGCAGATCATCGGCGAGATAGGGCTGGGCGGGAGCCACGTCGAGCGGCTGGGCGAAGGCGAACAGCGCCCGCAGCCCCTGCCCCAGCCGTCGTACAGGTGAGGTCCTCATCGCATCTCAGAAATAGAAGAGGTACAGCAGGTTCCCCAGACCCGCACGAAGGATCGAACGCGCCGGTTCGACAAACAACACCTGCCCGATATTCGGAATCCCCGGAAGCTGCACGAAGGTGAGCAGCAGCACGCCGAAGAAGATCAACTGCGTCGTCGATTGATATTTGTGCCACTGCTCCGCCAGGTTTGGCGGCAGCAGCGCATACAGGATGTTCCAGCCGTCGATGGGAAAAAGCGGCAGCAGGTTGAAGATGAACAGGATGACGTTGAAGTACATCAGATAGGCAAGGATCAGGTTGACCACATCCGGCAGTTCGCCCACAAACCCCATGCCGAGGATGCGAATGACCAGCATGACCAGCACTGCCACCAGCAGATTCGACACCGGTCCGGCAGCGACGGCTGCCAGCCAGCGCCAGCGTCGGTTTTCGCGCGGCATGCGGTAGGGCGAGATCGGCGCTGCGCCCAGAAAACCGAAGCCGATCAGGATGAACATCAACCAGCCGACCCAGTTGATGTGTACCAGCGGGTTCAGCGTCAGCCTGCCCTGCCGAGCCGGTTCCGGGTCGCCCATGCGCCAGCCCACATAGTTGTGCGCATACTCGTGAAGGGTCATCCCGATGCCCAGCGCGATCAAGGTCGCGAGGATTTGTTCCGGGGTTCTATCAAGAAGCAAGGTTAACTCCGGTTATCTGGCATAATAGCACGTGTCACCAAAGTATATCATGCGGGTTATCTACATCAGACATATGAAGGCTGAAAGATGGATGAGACCACCAGCCAGGGCGGCTCGCCGCTTCGAGTAGGGCTTCACGTCGAACTACGCAAGCCCCATCCATGCGGCAGCCGCCGCTGGGTGATCACGCGAATCGGCGCGGATATCGGGCTGCGCTGTCTGGGCTGCGACCGCCGGGTCATGCTGGCGCGAAGCGAATTTAATAAGCAACTGAAGCGTCTGATTGACGAAGTTCATCAGAACAGCGAGGGATAGGCAGTGAAAAAACGGATTCTGTTTCTGATGTCCGATACTGGCGGTGGTCATCGCGCAGCGGCGGAAGCGATCAGTGCGGCGCTCCTTCAACGTTACGGCGAGGAAAACCTGACCATCGATCTGGTCGATGTCTTCAAGTCCTACTCACCCTTCCCCCTGAACTACATGCCAGAGTTCTACCCCTGGCTGATCAACCACAGCAAATCCTCCTGGGGGATGGGCTACAAACTCTCTAATTCTCGCGGCAGCGCCAAAGTGATGAGCAGGGCGATGTATGTCACCGGCGAAAAGCAGATGAAGCGGATGGTACACGAAAACCCGGCGGATGTCGTCGTCTGCGTTCACTCCGTGCTGACCCGTCCGGCAGTTGACGCTTTCATGTATGCCGCCGATGACCGTCCTCCGTTCATCACCGTCGTCACCGATCTGGTCTCCACCCACATGTTCTGGTACGACAAACGAGTCGAGCGCACCCTGGTTCCCACCGAAGCCGCCTTCGAGCGGGGCGTGCTGGCTGGCTTGAAGCCGCAGTATATGCAGGTCACCGGACTGCCGGTGCATCCCCGATTCAGCGAAATCCCCGCACAGCGCGAGGCGCGCGCTGCCCTCGGTTGGGACCCCCACCTGCCCGCCATCCTGATGGTCGGCGGCGGCGATGGCATGGGTCCGCTGTACAAGAATGCCCGTGCGCTGAACGCCAGAAAGCTGAAATGCCAGTTGGTGATCATCGCCGGACGCAACAAGAGTCTGCAAGCCCGGCTTGAAGAGTCCGATTGGAACCAGCCGACGCACATCTACGGATTCATGAAGGACATGCCCCATCTGATGGCGGCGTCCAGCATCCTGGTCAGCAAAGCCGGTCCGGCGACCATCTGCGAAGCGTGCATCGCCGGGCTGCCGATGATCCTCTTCGACGCCATCCCCGGTCAGGAGACCGGCAACGTCGATTATGTGGTGGACAACAACGCCGGCGTCTTCGCCCCGACCCCGCGCAGTGTCGCCGATGCCGCCGAAGCCTGGCTGGCAGAAGGCAGCGCCGGGCTGCGCCGCCGTTCCGAAAACGCCCGCCGCATCGCTCATCCCAACGCCGTCTGGGACATCGCCGATGAAATCTGGCAGTACGCGCATCATCCGCGTATCCCGACTCAGCGCAGCGTGTCGCTGATCAAGCGAATCAGCGCCACGCGCCTGCTCGATTTTGTGTAAACGTCGGATAGGGTATTGGATTCACCCGCAGAATTGTTAAGATTGTTAAGTAGCGTGCGCGGCGCGCTTAATGCAATGCGCCCTGGACGTTAATGTCATCAAGCTAGAGTGGTTTGAGTCAAAGTACCCGTTTTGGAGGAAACTCATGCTTAAGTTCAAGACGTTGGTCGTGGCGCTGCTGGCGCTGCTGGCGGTCGTGCCGGCTTTTGCCCAGGACGCTGTCGATGTCAAGGTCTGGATCGCCTTCACGGACGCCGGACGACTGGGCTGGGCGCAGGAGCGCGCCGCCGAGTTCAACGCGCTGTTCCCACAGTACAACGTGACCGTCGAAGGTTACGCCAACTACGAAGAGCTGTTCGCGGCGACGGCGCTGGCGGCGGAACAGAATTCGCTGCCCGCCATCGTCCAGTACTTCGAAGTCGCCACCCAGGATGCGCGCGACAGCGGCTACTTCAAGTCGATTGCCGAAGCGCTCGGCGACCGCACCGAAGTTAACGGACAGGCGTTCAACCTCGACGACATCATCGGACCCGTCGCTGCCTACTACACCCTGGACGGTCAGTTCACCTCCATGCCCTGGAACACCTCCTCGGCGATCTGGTTCTCGAACATGACCATCCTCAACGCCGCCGGCGTCGATGCGCCCCCCGCCACCTGGGATGAGGTCGAGGCTGCCTGCGAGAAGGTCATGGCGCTGGACAGCGCGCCCGAATACTGCTTCACCTTCCCGAATCACGGTTGGTTCTTCGAGCAGTGGCTCGCCCAGCAGAACGCCGAATTTGCCAACAACGGCAACGGTCGTGATGCCCGTGCCACCGAGGTGACGTTCGCCAGCGATGCCGGCGTCGCCGTCCTGGCGTGGCTCGACGACATGGCGCAGAAGGGCTATCTGTACTACAGCGGCGCGCAGGGCGGCGCTTCCTGGTCGACGGTCGATCAGGCGTTCAGCAGCCAGCAGGTGGCGATGACTGCCTACAGCAGCTCCGACACTGCCGTCTATACCCAGGTCGGTGTGGACAACGGCTTCGAGGTCCTGGCGTCCTTCCTGCCTTACAATGACGATACCGGCTGGACCGGCAACCTGATCGGCGGCGCGAGCCTGTGGCTGGTCAATGGTCTGGCAGCGGAAGTCGAGGACGGCGCGCTGACCTTCCTGGCATTCATGACCAACACCGAAAACGCCGCCACCTGGCATCAGACGACCGGCTATATCGCCATCCGCACCAGCGCCAACGAACTGCTGGCGGGCGAAGGCTGGTTCGAGACCAACCCGAACTTCAGCGTGGCAGCCGATCAACTGGCGACGAGTACCGTGACATCCGCGACGCGCGGCGCGATCCTCGGCGCTTTCCCGGCGATCCGCAACGTCGTCACGGCAGCCGTTGACACCGTCCTGCTGACCGACTCCGCCCCGGCGGATGTCCTGGCGCAGGCGCAGGCGGATGCCAACGTCATCCTCGAAGAATACAACCTGCTCAACGCCGAATAACGCCGGCTGCGCAGCACACGTGCATGGAGGGGCATGGCGAGTTTCGCCATGCCCCTTGCGTATTGGCAGATCACACGAGGAGGCAATGCCTCGATGGACTCGTCACTTCCTCTCCTGGTCGCGGTGTTAGGGGCGGTCCTTGGCGGCGGGCTGCTGGGCTGGTCGTTTCGGCGCGCCTCGCAATCCCCTGCGCTTGGCGCCGGCATCGGTGCGGTCGCCGGAGTCTTCGGCGTAGGGCTGTTCATGGCACCGCTCAACTTCTGCACCTTCGAGGCGGATCGCACAACCGCAGATAATGTCTTCGGCGTCCTCCTCATCGCCGCCGGTTTCCTGCTCATCGTCCTGCCCGTCCGATGGGTTGCGCTGCGACTTGCCGCCGGTCAGCGGCTGATCGGCGCGCAGTCCACGCCGGGAGCGTTCAAAGGAACGGTGCTGCCCTGGCTGTTTCTGCTGCCCACGCTCACCGTCCTGGTCTTGTTCCTGTACTATCCTTCTTTCGATACCTTTCGACTCTCGACACTGCTGGCGCGGCTGGGCACGCCGCGCACCGCGTTCGTCTGCGTCAACAACTACACGCGCCTGATCGCCGATACCAGCTATCTGAACAGCCTGGTGCTGACCCTGCTGATCTCGGCGGCGATTGTGGTCATCGGGCTGGTCCTGTCGCTGACCGTCGCCAATTTTGCCTACCAGCCGATCAAGGGCGCGAAGATTTACCGGGCGCTGCTAGTCTGGCCCTACGCCATTTCGCCCGCCGTCGCCGGCGTCATCTTCCTGATCCTCTTCAACCCGACGGGCGGCATCATCAACTATTTCCTGGGGTCGCTGTTCAATCTCAAAATCCCCTGGCTGAATGATCCGGCGTTTGCGCCCTGGGCGATCATCCTCGCCAGCGTGTGGAAGTCGATGGGCTACAACATCCTCTTCTACCTGGCGGGCTTGCAGAACGTGCCGAACGACCTGCTGGAAGCCGCCGCCATCGACGGAGCCAACGCTTTGCAGCGCTTCGTGCGCATCGTCGTCCCCATGCTTTCGCCCATCACCTTCTTCCTGGTCATCACCAACATGACCTACGCCTTTTTCGACACCTTCGGCACGATTGACTACCTGACCGGCGGTGGACCGCTTTCTTCGACCACCACATTGATGTATCGCATCTATCAGGTTGGCATCCGCAACAACGATCTGGGCAAGGCATCCGCCGAGTCGATCATCCTGTTCGTGCTGGTCATCGGGCTGACTTATCTGCAATTTCGCGGCGGAGAACGCCGCGTCAGCTATGGAGCGTGAGTCATGACAGTGAGGACTCAGGATCGTGTCGCGGTCGCAGGCGATCAGGGTGTGCTGGCAGCGCTGAAACGGCTCCTCCCGAAGCGCTGGTACGCCCATCTCGTGCTGTGGATCGCCTGCGGGTTGATCGGTTTTCCGCTGTTCTATGCCATTCTCGTCAGCACGCAGAACAACAGCGAGGTGTTCGCCTACCAGTTCACGCCCGGCGCGAACTTTTACGCCAACTGGGATGTCGTCTTTAACATTTCCAAGCTGAGCGCCTACATGGTCAACAGCCTGATCATCGCTGCCGCCGTGACCACCGGCAAGGTGATCCTGTCGCTGCTGGCGGGGCTGGCGTTCGTCTATTTTCGCTTTCCGGGCAAATGGCTGGTCTTCGGTTTCGTGCTGATCACGCTGATGATGCCGACCGAAATCCTGATCATCGCCCTCTTCCGGTTCGTCAACAGCCTGGGCTGGGGCAACACCTACATCGCGCTGATCGTACCGTTCATCGCCAGCGCCACCGGGTCGTTTCTGTTCCGGCAGCACTTCGCCAACCTGCCCGCCGAGCTTTCAGAGGCGGCGCAGCTCGACGGCGCGACGCCGCTCCAGTTCTTGTTTCGTGTGCTGGTTCCCGTGAGCTGGAACACCATCGGGGCGCTGACGGTGATCCAATTCGTCTATGTGTGGAATTTCTATCTGTGGCCCGCCCTGATCATCCAGGGGCAGGAGCGGCAGGTCGTGCAGGTCGGGCTGCGCACGCTTCTGGGCGGCGACAGCGCGGTGCGCTTCGGTCCGATGATGCTGGGCGCGGTCGCCGCCAGCATCCCCCCGCTGATCATCTTCCTGCTCCTGCAGAAGCAGTTCATGAGCGGGTTCGCCATCACCCGCGACAAATAGCGACGATGAGAGGTCAGGCGGTGACGAGACCGCCTGACCTCAGCGCATCATTCCGCGCCGACCGGCGCAGCCGCGTTGAATCGCTCGACCATCGTCAGCAGGCGCGTCGTGTCGTGAACAATCACATCGTAGTCGCTGCGCCAGTCGAACTGTGGAGTCACCCCGCCATACTCGCAGGTCACCACCCAGGGGCGCGCCCGCCGCGCCCGGAGCGCCGTCAGCGCCGCTTCAGCCGTTCGGAAATCCTCTTCGGTGAAAGCGAGGTGATCCATCAACCCGTTGTCGGTATCCCGGACGCCGGTCACGTGTACTTCGCCGGTGCGTTCCAGCGGCAGGCTCTCGATGTAAGCGACCGGATCAAGTCCCAGGGAACGGGCGGTGATCGTCGCATGGGCGGTGTCGAGCAGCAGCCCACAGCCCGTCTCCTTCAGCACGTCATGGATCAGCGCCGGCTCGATGCAGTATGACAGCGCGTGCTTGTCGTTGGATCGTCTGCCGAAGGGCACATTTTCGGCGACGACGTTTTCCGCCCCGAAACGCTGCGTCAGTTCTTGCAGGTCACGGACGAACTGCGCGCGCACCCGGTCGCGCGCCGCCTCTTCCGGCTGATCGCCGACGCCGGGCAGGTCTTCGGCGCGGACGTACAGATGGAGGTTCACCTTGGGCGTGTCCGTCTCGCGCATCCATCGTTCGACCTCCGCCCAGTCGGCTTTGTGCAGCGCCCCGGTACGCAGCGGAAAATGGATGTAGATCGGTCTGAGCGCGCGCGCGTCGCGGGTCAGGTCCTCCCAGGGTGGGCATTTGAAGCGGTCGAGCGTGATGGCGGCGCTGCCGAGCGCCCGCGCCGCCTGCGGTGAATAATTCAGCGCAAACTGCATTGGGTCCTCTTCCCATGCTCACTGTCGTTGTGCATTATACAACCCTGTCAGGGCGGTTTGCCGTTTGCCGATCGGGCGTGAAGAAATCTATAATCATGGTGAGCATGTCAGCCCTTATCGGAGCCGCCTTGTGGACGATTCCCTGCGCCAAGCCGTCAATCTGCTGAGCAGCGCCGCGCGCGTGGCTGCACTCACCGGCGCAGGCGTCAGCAAAGAGTCCGGGATCCCCACCTTTCGCGATGCCCAGACAGGCTTGTGGGCGCAGTACGATCCCACCCAACTGGCGACTCCTCAGGCGTTCCGGCGCGCCCCCAGGCTGGTCTGGGATTTCTACGAGTATCGCCGCGAACTGATGCGTCCGGCGCAGCCCAACCCGGCGCACATCGCTCTGGCGCAGCTGGAACGCCGCGTTCCGCAGTTCACCCTGATCACCCAGAACGTCGATGATCTGCACGAACGCGCCGGCAGCATCCACATCATCCGGCTGCACGGGCAGATTCACCGTAATAAGTGCTTCAACGCCTGCCGGGGAGAACCGACGTATGTCGATGTCGCCGCCCTGGAATGGGATCGCGCGGCGGGTCCACCGAAGTGCCCGCACTGCGAGGCGTTCGTTCGCCCGGATGTCGTCTGGTTCGGCGAAGCGCTGCCCGCTGTGGCGCTGTCGGCGGCGCAGTCCGCCAGCGCCACAGCGGAGGTCATGCTGATCGTCGGCACTTCCGGCATGGTCACACCCGCCGCCGACCTGCCTTACATCGCGCGCCAATCCGGCGCTGCGCTCATCGAATTCAATCCTCTGCCCAGCGCCATCACCCCAATCGTGAACCTGCACATTGCCGAAACGGCGGGGGTCGCCCTGCCCCGTCTGCTGGCGGCGCTGGAAGAACGACATGGCGCGTAGAGCGGCGGGAGGTCTGCTGATGCTGATCGGCGCGCTGCTGATGCTCGTCGGCATCGCCCGCTCCCAGGGATCGACGGTGGATCACCCCTTCCAAATCTTCCTGTCTCCGCGCGACCAGGGCGACGGACGGGATAATCTGATCTTCATTGATCTCTACAATGGCGAAGAGCGGCGTCTGGCGCTGACAGGGACCCAGTATACGGTCACCGCCGACGGCGTGATGTTCTTCGACCGCGCCAGCGGACGAGTCAAGGTGGCGCAGCCGGACGGCGGGCTGGTCGATCATCCGTTTGCGCAGCTCCCGCCGGGTGCGCGCCGCATCGACTGGCAGATCGGCGCAGATCAGATCGCCTGGACGATCACCTCTGGCATCGATTCAGCATTGGTCACCGAAACCTACGTGTCGGCGCTGAACGGCGTCGGACAGCGGCTCGTCTTCACCGACGGACCACGCGCCGGCATTCGCGCCTACCCAATCGCCTTCAACATCAACGCGACAGCGCTCTACATGGATTATCAGCCGGATACCATTGGCGACATCACGCCGTTACGCCAGTACGCCGGGCTTTTCATAGTTGATCTCTTCACCGGGCAAGCCGAGTCGCTGCCCGGCGAACCGGGCTGTTTCTGTGGAGCGGGTTTCGGGGCGGGCTGGTTTGTGCGCCTGACGCTGGCTCCGGGCGGGTTTGACGTGCGCGCTTTCCTGGGCGAACGCGAAACGCGCATCGGCGCGCTCAGCTACCCGGATTACAACCAGGGCGGCGGGGTACTCATCAACCCGGCAGGGACGCGAGCGGTCTACGTCCTGGCGCGCCTCGCCGGACTGGGCGTCGAGCAGGACGCCTCGGTGATCGTCACGGTCGATCTGCTGAACGGCGACCAGCAGCCGGCTTCGCCGCCGCTGGATCAGCTGTTCCGCCCGCTCGCCTGGGTGGGTGACGATGCCATCCTGCTGGCGAACCGGCGTGGTGACGGGACGTGGCGGTTTGAACTTTCCAGCGGCAGTCTGACGCAAATCGCATCCGGCGTGGTTCTTGGGACGATAGGATATAATAATGCCTATGATTGACGTGTCGCGGATCCCAGATTTCGACAGGCGCAAAGAGAAGTACGCGCCCATCGCCGCCATCCTGGATGAGGTCTATGGTCATCCGAACTGGCGTCCGTTCCTGCCCCCCTTGGATGAGCTGATCGACTGCATCCTCAGTCAAAGTACCAGCGACCGCAACCGTGAACGCGCTTTTACGGCGCTCAAAGCCGCTTTTCCGACCTGGGAGGCGGTCATGAACGCGCCGACGGATGAAGTCATCGCGGCGATCAAGCCTGGCGGCTTGGGGAATCAAAAAGGACCGCGCATTCAGAACGTGCTGCGCCGCATCTATATCGAGCGCGGTGAGCTGAGCATCGACTTCCTGGCGGACCTGCCGCTGGAGGATGCCCGCCGCTGGTTGACCTCACTCGACGGGGTTGGTCCTAAGACGGCGGCGATTGTGCTGTGTTTCGCCTTTCTGCGCCCCGCCTTCCCCGTCGATACGCATATTCATCGGGTCGGGCAGCGGCTCGGCTTCCTGCCGCACGGAATCAGCGCCGACAACGCCCACCCGGTGATGGAAGCCATCGTCCCGCCAGAAGATCACTTCGCATTTCATCTAAACCTGATACGATTGGGACGCGAGATTTGTGATGCGCGGCGTCCACGCTGCGAAATCTGTCCATTAAATGCGCTTTGCGATACCTATCAGGCAACCAGCACATGAGTGTGACTTCGACCTCGGCGAATTCTCCTCCAGTCAATGAGCAGGAGATCATCAACATGCGGCAGAACCTGCACCTGCTGCGTGCGCAGGTGCAGACCGGTCGCGTGGAGAGCGCCTTCCTGGATAAGCAGCTCGAAAAGCTGATCGACCTGCTCACACGGGTGCATTTCGAGCATAAGCAGTACAGGAAGCACAGTCGGCTGGAAGGTCTATACAACGTCATCAGCTTGTTAGGATCTACGCTCGACCTTCAGGAAGTCCTCGATCTGGTGATGGATTCGATCATCAAGCTGACCAGAGCCGAACGCGGTTTCCTGATGCTGCGCGGCGACGATGGTCAGCTTGAAGTACGCGCAGCGCGCCACTTTGACCAGCAGACGCTGACCGGCGACAAATTCCAGTTCAGCCGCACCGTCGTCTACGAAGTGCTTGACACCGGCGTGCCGATCATCACCACCAACGCGGCAGAAGACCCGCGCTATGCCGATCAGGCGAGCGTGATCGGCGGCTCGCTGCGCAGCATCATGGCGGTGCCGCTGCGGGTACGCATGAGGGTGATCGGCGTCATCTACGTGGACAACAGCGCTATCACCGGGCTTTTCGACGAGAGCGAAAGCGAGATGCTTTCGACCTATGCCGCACAGGCAGCCGTCGCTATCGATAATGCCCGCCTGTTCAGCGTCACCGATCAGCAGCTTGCCGCTCGCGTCGAGGAACTCAAGCAGATGAGCGGCATGGACCTGCGGCTCAACGAGACCCTGGAACTGGACAAAGCCATCACATTGACGCTGGAATTCGCCTGCCGCATCGCCCAGGCGGACATAGGGCATTACGGGATGGTCCAGGGCGACCACATCATGACCATTCAGAACTACCCATCGGGTACGGAGGACACTCAGCCTTTCCTGCTCGACCGGCTGTACCCGCAGGCGCGCGAGGTCGTCGCCTATGGCGAGATGCAGATCATGCGCGACGAGGTGCGCGCGCAGAGCGTCATGTTCGTGCCCATCCTGCGCCCGCGCGAAAAGACGGTCACCGGGCTGCTGGTGCTGCGGCGGGCGGGTTCGGTCTTCAGCGGCGAACAGCGCGAAATGGTCGGACGAGTCGTCCTGCGCGCTGCCATCGCCATCGAGAACGCGCAGCTCTATGCGGCGGTGCAGGCGGCAGATCGCGCCAAGAGCGAGTTCGTCGGTATCGTCGCCCACGATCTCAAAGTGCCGATGACCAGCATCCTCGGCTATGCCGATCTGACCCTCATGGACGGCAATCTGCAAGTCGAGCAGGAACACTACCTGGAACGCATCCGCGACACCGTGCGGCGGATGGAACGCCTGGTCTCCGATCTGGCAGACATCAGCCGCATCGAAAATGGGCAGTTCTTCATGGAAGAGACGCGCGTCACCGTTGACGACATCATCCAGGCAGTGCGCGACAACATCATCACCGAAGTACGCCGGCGTAATCATGCCTATATCGAACACATCGAGCCGAACCTGCCGGATATGTGGGTCGATTACTACCGCCTTTTACAGGTCCTCACCAATCTGCTCAGCAATGCCTACAAGTACACCCCCGATGGCGGAGCGATCACCCTGAGCGTGCGCCTGCGCGGCGACCGCATCGAGTTCAGCGTCGTCGATACCGGGATCGGGCTTTCGCAGGAAGCTTTGGAAAAATTGGGCACAAAATTCTGGAGATCTAACGATGAGTTCACCCGCTCCCAACCGGGGACCGGCTTGGGCTATGCGATTACGTCGAGCCTCGTCGAGCAGATGGGCGGGGTGATCGAGGTGGACAGCGAGGTCGGCAAAGGCAGCAAGTTCACCTTTACGATTGAGACGTACAAGGGGCAGGTGGAGCTGCTGGCGTAACGCGCGGGCAGCGCGGCGAACCGGCAGCGAGCGGCGTATGCTTGCACGTGGTGATGGGCAGACAGGGGGGATGAATGACATCGCTTGAGCAAATCCACATGCTGGTGGATGAACTCATCCAGCAGGCGAAGACCGGCGCGCTTGTGCCGGTGCGACTGCCCGGACAGCTCGAAGCTGTCAAGGACGCGCTGAATGCCTTGTCGAGTGCCGCAGGAGCAGCGCCGGTCGCCGCTGCTCCTGCGCAATCGGGCGCGGGCGAGACCACCGGCGCAGACGACCCCGTCGCCGAAGTCATGAAAGAACAGGCGAAATTCATCTCGCATGCGGTACACGAGCTGCGCACGCCGATGACCAGCATTCGCGGCTATGCCGACATGCTCACCACCATGGGGCAGCTCAACGAGATGCAAAAGCAGTTCGCTGAAACTATCCGCAGCAACGCCCGGCGGATGGAAGGGCTGCTCACCGATGTGAGCGACATCAGCAAGATTCGCGGCGATACGCTGCGCTACGCCCTGAAGATGGACATGTACAAGAACATCGCCATGATGGTCGAGAAGCAGATGCAGCCCATCGCAGAGTCGCTGGGGCGCAGCCTGACCTTCGATACGCCGCAGGGCTTACCCCTGCTCAATACCGATGGCGAACTGCTGGCGAAAGTGCTCTGCAAGCTGGTGGAAAATGCCCTGCGCTACGGTGAGGATGGATGCGCTGTCACGGTTCGGGCGAAGGCGGAGAACAACACGCTGTTCATCACCATTGAAGATAATGGCATCGGCATGTCGCCTGAAGATCTCGCCCAGCTCGGCACGATCTACTTTCGCTCGGAAAATGAAGTCGTGCGCAGCCACAAGGGCAGCGGTCTGGGCATCCCGGTCGCCTATGGCATCCTCAAACTCCTAAACGGGACGGTCGCGGTCAAGAGTGAGCAGGGGGTCGGCACGACGTTCACCGTCTCCCTGCCAGGAATGCAGTAAATGACGCTGGAACAGGCGCTTCGGCTGCTGGCGCGCCTGAAGGAAGCCGCTCCCCCATCGACCGCGGCGCGCCTGACGGAGGTGATCGCCTTTGTTGGGGAGATGGGGACGAATTCCTGGAATGGGGCTGCTGACGCCAATGGGGCTTTACCCCCACCGGAATCGGAGATCGAATTCCTGTCGCCGCGCCACATTCTGGATCACTCCGCCGGTCAGCTGACGAACATCCTGAGTATGGTTGAAGGGCAGGCATCGTCCCTGCGCGCCGGACGCCTGGGACGAGTGACCACCGAGCAGGCGGATGCGCTCAAGCTGGTCGTCGAATATGCCGCCAGCGGGCTGTCGCTGATCGATCTGACGCAGCAGCTGACCAGCCTGCGCACCGGTGAGTTGTCCGTCGATTCTATCGTCTTCAATCCGCTGGATATCACCGCCGAGACCTGGCAGCGTCTTTCGCCGCGTGCCGAGGTGCGGGGGCATCAGTTCTCCATCCTGGCGGATGATCCTCTCCCTTATGCGCGGGGGGATTATCAGCGCATCCTGGCTATTCTGTGCGCGTTGGTCGATAATGCCATCCAGTATATGCCCTACGGCGGCGAGATCAGGCTGACGGTCAACACGCTGGGCAGTCAGCTGCTCTTCAACGTGGCGGATACCGGCATCGGCTTGACGCCTGAAGATCACCAGCACGTCGGCGAGCCGTTCTGGCGCGGGGTGCATCACCCACTGGTGCGGCAGCATCCCGGTTCCGGGCTGCATCTGTACCTGGCGCAGCAGACGCTCGCTCTGATGGGCGGGGATCTGTTTTTCTCTGGCGAAGCCGGCATCGGCAGCACCTTCAGCTTCACGCTGCCGGCGGAAGCCGATTGAGTTCTTTGTGGAAATGACCTTATCCTGCGGTGAACGCCTGGCTTCTGCGATATCCTGACCATGCCTGAACTGCCCCCTCCTCGAACATTGAGCGACCGCGCGCGCGCGCTGACCGCCGGCTTGACCCAACGCGCCGGCGCGGCGATGGTGCGCCTCGGCATCCATCCCGATACCATCACCCTCGTCGGTCTGCTGGTGGTCGCTCTCGGAGCCTATTTCATCAGCGTCGGCAGTCTGCAGGCTGGAGGGATCATCCTGCTGCTCAGCCTGCCCCTGGACGCCCTGGACGGCGCAACAGCGCGGGCGATGCGCCGCGTCGGACAGTTCGGCGCGGTGCTGGATTCAACGCTGGACCGCTACGCCGATGGGTTGATCTTCGGCGGATTCATCCTCTACTTCGCCCGCCTGGACAACGAGACGGGCATCCTGCTGTCCCTGGCATCCCTGGCGGGCAGTTTTGTGGTAAGCTATGTGCGCGCCCGCGCCGGAGAAGCCGGTTTGAGCGTGAAAATTGGCTGGTTCTCCCGCTTCGAACGGGTGGTTGTGCTGCTGCTGGCACTGCTCGTCCCGCCGCTGCTGTGGATTGGCTTGTGGGTACTGGCGGTGGGCACGAATCTCACCGCCATTCAGCGCATCTGGTACGTCTTCAAACATCTCAAAGAGGCTTAAGGCATGGAGTTCCAAGCAGAGTTCATTGAGTTCTCAATCGCCAATCAGGTTCTGCAAATTCGCTACTACGGCATCATCATCGTCGTGGCGATGCTGGTTGGCGCCTGGATTGCGGCGCGCCTGGCGAAGCGCGACGGGCGCGACCCGGATCACATCTGGGGCGCGCTGACCTGGGCGATCATCCCGGCAATTGTGCTGGCACGCCTGTGGTTCGTCTTCTTCCCCTCGCAAGACCTGGTGGCACAGGGGAAAGATACCGCCTGGTATCTCGCCAACTTCTTCAACCTGACGGATGGCGCTATCGCCATCTGGAGCGGCGGGCTGAGCATTTTCGGCGCGTTCCTCGGCGGTCTGATCGGCGCGTTCATCTACCTGCGCCGCAACAAGCTGCCGATTGCCCCCTGGATGGATATTGCCGGCGTGGCGCTGCCGCTTGGACAGGCGATCGGGCGCTGGGCGAATTTCATCAACCAGGAGCTTTACGGCATCCCGACCAGCCTTCCCTGGGGCATCAACATCGACGCCGCGCACCGCGTCGATCCGTACAAGTCGCTGGTCGATTTCCCGTCAACAGAGACGCGCTTCCATCCGCTTTTCCTGTATGAATCGCTGTGGAACTTCCTGGCGTTCATCGTCCTGCTCAACATCTTCACCCGCTACCGCGACCGCCTGCGCTATGGCGACATCTTCCTGCTCTACATCATGCAGTATTCGTTCATCCGCTTCCTGCTGGAATTCATCCGCGTGGAAGTCACGCTGGTAGCTGGGATCAATTGGTCGCAGGTGGTGACGGCTGCCGGTTTCGTCATCGCCCTGGTCGTCTTTCTGGCACGCCGCCGCCTGCCGGCGGTCGCCGACGACATGAAGAGCAAGACCCCCGCGGCATAGCACGCCATTTCGGAAGGTATCAGGGCTGCGCATGTGCCCTTTACCTCCTTAAAAATCTACTCCGCTTTCGCCTCTGCCGCCTGGGGCGGCAGAGGCGAAAGCGGGCGGGTTTCGCCCCCCTGACAATTGTCATACCTGATCTGGACGGGCGCTCATCGATTCTTTAAGCCCGCCCCGCTCTTCCTGTGCGATAATCATACTGAGTGACTTTTCGCACACAGCGTCCGGGAATCCCTGATGATCGAAGCGCATGAACTGAGCAAACTCTATGATGATTTTCTGGCAGTAGACCGCGTCAACCTCGATGTCCCGGCGGGCACGGTGCTGGCGCTGCTGGGACCCAACGGCGCAGGCAAGACGACGACGGTCCGCATGCTGACCTCGATCCTCGCGCCCTCCGCCGGCAGCGCGCGCGTCGCCGGCTACGATGTCTTGAAATACCCTGAAAAAGTTCGCGCCAGCGTCGGCGTTCTGCCGGAACAGCACGGCTTGTATGAACGCATGAAGGCTGTCGAGTACCTGGACTTCTTCGGGCGCGTCTACCGGCTGTCCGCCGCCGAACGGAAGAAGCGCAGCCTGGACCTGATGGAGCGCTTCGGGCTGACCTTCGCGCTTGGGAAGAAACTGGGCGAATATTCCAAAGGCATGAAGCAAAAGCTGGCGCTGGTGCGCGCCATGCTGCACGATCCGCCGGTGCTGCTGCTCGATGAGCCGACCTCGGCGATGGACCCGCAGAGCGCCAAGCTGGTCCGCGACGCCATCATCGAGCTTCAGCGCGACCAGCGTACTTTTCTGATCACCACGCATAATCTGAGCGAGGCGCAGAGCCTCGCCAACCGCATCGCCATCATCCGTCACGGCAGGATCATCGCCAACGGCTCCTTCAGCGAGCTTGCTCGACGCTTCGCCGGCGAACAGATCATGGAGCTGCGGGTGCGCGGCATCCTCAACGGATTCGCCGGCGATCTGGCGCACACTTTCGCCGGAAAACTCAACATCGGCGACTCTGGGGACGATTGGGTGCAGTACAGCGTCGCCGAACCGAGCGAGACCAACCCTCAGGTGATCCGCCATGCGGTCGGCAGCGGGGTCGATATTGTCTCGCTGGCTCCGATCAGCCGCACACTCGAAGATATCTACTTGCAGGTCGTCAAGGAAGACGAAGCCCAGGGAGGCGCAGCGCGTGAACACCTCCGCTAAATCACTCGACATCGACCCCATCCTCCTGGAGACGACAGATGCCCCCGGAGGGCTGTTTCACACTCTGAGCAACGCCCTGATCATCACCCGCCGGGAGGTGCGCGACAGCTTTCGTGACTGGCGCATCATCGGTCCGATCGTCATCCTGACCTTCCTCTTCCCATTTCTGGCACAGTTCGTCGCCGCGCGCTTCGCCACTTACCTGGAAGGCTTCGGCGCGCAGATCATCGGCGAACGAACGATTCCCTTCCTGCTGATGATCGTTGGCTTCTTCCCGATCTCGATTTCGCTGGTCATCGCCCTGGAGACCTTCGTCGGCGAAAAAGAGCGCCGCAGCCTGGAACCCCTGCTCAGCACCCCGCTTTCCAACACCGAGCTGTACGTCGGTAAGACGCTGGCGGCGATGCTGCCCCCGCTCATCTCCAGCTATGGCGGCATGGCGGTCTATCTCCTTTCGCTGCTCACGGGCGATCTGGCATGGCGACCGCAGCTCTGGTTGGTGGTTCAGATCATCCTGATCACGACGGTGCAGGCGCTCGTTATGGTCACCGGCGCGGTGGTGGTCAGCAGTCAGGCGACCAGCACCCGCGCGGCGAACCTGCTGGCGAGCTTCATCATCATCCCGATGGCACTGATCATTCAGGGCGAAAGCGCGATCATGTTCCTCGCGCCAGATGCCGAGTCGCCCAGCGGAATTGGCGCGCTCTGGGCGATCATCGGGGGTATGTTCATCGTCGTGATCCTGCTGCTGCGCGTCGGTAACAGCATCTTCAACCGCGAAGAGCTGCTGGGGCGAACGCTGGACACCATCAACCTGAAAGCCCTGTTCCGGCACATCTTTCAATCGATTCGGGCGGTGGACGAGCAGGGCACGCCGGCGCGCAGCCTGTTCGACTGGTATCGTCGCGGCGTGACCTTAAGCCTGAAGCGGCTGCGGCTGGCGCTGCCCATCACCCTGGCGATCTTCGCGGTGGCGTTCATCGGCGGCATCTTGCTCGGACAGCTTCCTTCCTGGCAGATGAACCTGCCGCGCGGACTGCCGATCCGCAGCGTAGCGGGCGACATCCAGTTCTACACCGGACTGGTCTTCGGAGAGACCCATCCTATCCTGGCAATCGTCTGGCAGAATGGGCGAATCCTGCTCGGCGCGACGATCCTGGCGCTCTTCACCTTCGGCACCGGCGCGCTCATCCTGACGCCTCCCGTCTATGTCATCCTGGGCTATGTCTTCGCGCAGCTCATCAACGCCGGCTACGATCCGTCCTTCATGCTGCCGGCAGTGCTGACTCACGGGATCATCGAGATTCCGGTCATCGTCCTGGCGACAGCCGCCGCGCTGCGCCTGGGCGCGGTCGTCACCCGCCTGCCCTCTGGGCTGACGCTCGGCGGAGCCTGGACGCAGGCGCTCGGCGACACCATCAAAATCGGTATAGGTATCATCGTGCCGGGGCTGATCCTCGCCGCCGCTGTAGAAGCCTACATCACGCCGCAGGTGGTGCAGCTGATGCTGGGCGGGTAGAAAGAACTGTTTCGATCTGCTAACCAAAAACACCGCAGCACCGTCAGAATCGTGTACTACAATGGTGGGATACAGTCGATTCTGACGGAAAGCTGCGGACGATGGCTCGCATCATTATCCTCGGCTCGGCGGCTGCGGTTTCGGACGCGGAGCATGACAACACTCACTTCATCCTGAACGGCGACACCTGCCCCATCTTGGTCGACTGTGGGTCGAATCCGCTTGGCAAGCTGCACAAGCTTGGCATCGACGACCACTGCATGATCGACATGATCCTCACCCACTTCCACCCGGACCATGTCTCTGGCGTGCCGAATATGCTGATGCACATGTGGCTGCTCGGTCGGTCTGCGCCGCTGCGCATCTATGGGCTGGCGCACTGCCTTGACCGCATTGAAGAGATGATGCTGGCATTCTCTTGGGACACCTGGCCCAATTTCTTCCCGGTGACGTTCCATCGTGTGCAGGAATGCGACCGAGCCTTCGTCATGGAGAACGACGACTTCGTGATCACGGCGTTTCCGACCAAGCATTTCATTCCCACCATCGGGCTGCGCGTCACCAATAAGTCCAGCGGCAGGGTGCTGGCATATACCTGCGACACGGAGCCTATTCCGGGTCTGGTCGATCTGGGGCGCGACGCCGACATCCTGTTTCACGAGTCGGCAGGCGAAGGTCCCGGTCATTCAAGCGCGCAGCAGGCAGGAACACTGGCGGCACAGTGCGGAGCAAAGTCACTCTATCTGATCCATTATCAGGTGTGGAACACTGATCCGGTGCCGCTGGTTGCGGAAGCGAGACAGGTCTACAGTGGTCCGGTGGCGCTCGCCCGCGACTTCGACGAATATGAGTTCTAGAAGGCGCGGGCTGGCACGCCAACACAACGCTTACAGGCTTTTCACCAACTGTTGAGCTGGACACGCTTGATCTAACGTAGCTTTTACGCGGCGCATCTATACTGATAGCACGACCCCTAGAGCGGGTGGCTCAGCCGAGCGCTATCGAGAGCCATGACGAAAAGGATGAGCGATGAGCGACGAGTACGAAATCGTCGTCAAAGACGACGAACAGGAAGACGAAACACCCGTTGACAGCATCGCCGAAGATGCTCCAGCCGCCGAGACCGCGATTGTCGAGAGCGGGCACGAGGATGTCGAAGATGAAGCCGACGAGGCTCAGATGGAGAACCTCCCGGAAGAACTGCCGATCCTCCCTCTGCGCGGGCTGGTGGTCTATCCGCAGACAATTGTCCCGCTGACGGTCGGTCAGCCGCGCAGCATCCGCCTGGTAGATGACGCCGCCAGCGGCAGTCGCCTGATCGGGCTGGTCAGCGCCCGCGACCCAGAGCTGGAGACGCCTGGACCGGACGAGATCCACCAGGTTGGCACGGTCGCTTCGATTCACCGCCTCTTCCGCGCGCCCGACGGCACGATTCGTATGCTCGTTCAGGGTCTCGCCCGCGTCAAAATCGATGACTATACCGGCACTGAACCCTACCTTCGGGCGCGCATTCACACCGCCCCGGAGATCGTCGAGACCTCGCTGGAGGTGGAAGCGCTCACCCGCAACGTGATCGGCATGTTCACCCGACTGGCTGAGCTGGTGCCAAGCATTCCGGGAGAGCTGATCTCGCAGACCCTCAACGTCAGCGATCCGCTTCAGCTGGTCTACACGGTAGCAACTTACATTCGCATCGAACTGGGCGCGGCGCAGGATATCCTCGAACTGGACAGCACCGAGGCGAAGCTGCGCAGCCTGATGACCATCCTCGGTAAAGAGCTGGAAGTCCTCGAACTGGGTCGGAAGATTCAGACCGAAGCCCAGACCGAGATGGAGAAGGTTCAGCGCGAGTACTACCTGCGCGAACAGGTCAAGGCGATCCAGCGGGAACTGGGCGAAGGCGATGAGCAAGCCGTCGAGATCGAGGAGTTCCGCAAGAAGATCGCCGAATCAGGAATGACCGAAGAGGCGGAAAAAGAAGCGCTGCGCGAACTGGACCGCCTGTCCAAGCTGCCGACGGCGGCGGCGGAATACGGCGTGATCCGCACCTATCTCGACTGGCTGACCAGCCTGCCCTGGAGCAAGCGCACCAGCGATAACCTGGACATCGCTCACGCCCGCGCCGTGCTGGACGAAGATCACTACGGACTGAAGGACATCAAGGAGCGCATCCTGGAATACCTGGCGGTGCGCAAGCTGCGCCAGGAGCGCGCCGAAGAGATGGAGAGCGTCAAGGCGACCGATATGGTACGGCGCAACCGCGAAGGCGCGATCCTCTGCTTCGTCGGTCCGCCGGGCGTCGGCAAGACCTCACTGGGCGCGTCTATCGCCCGGGCGATGGGGCGCAAATTCATCCGTATGAGCCTGGGCGGCGTGCGCGACGAGGCGGAAATTCGCGGCTTCCGGCGCACCTACATCGGGGCGATGCCGGGGCGCATTGTGCAGACCATCCGCCGCGTTGAATCGCGCAACCCGATCATCATGCTCGACGAGATCGACAAGCTCGGTCGCGACTTCCGGGGCGACCCGGCGAGCGCGCTGCTGGAAGTACTCGACCCGGAACAGAACAACGAGTTTCGCGATCACTATCTCGATGTGGCGTTCGATCTCAGCGAATGCATCTTCATCACCACCGCCAATGAACTCGACCCGATCCCCGGACCGCTGCGCGACCGTATGGAGATCATCGCCCTCAGCGGCTATACCGAGCGTGAGAAGATCGCCATCGCCCAGCAGTATCTCGTCCCGCGCCAGGTCCGCGAGAATGGACTGCGCCCGAACGAGGTCAGTGTCACCGCAGAGGCGCTGCAGGACATCATCCGCGACTTCACCCGTGAAGCCGGCGTGCGCACGCTAGAACGGGAGATCGGGCGCGCCATGCGCAAGATCGTCACCCAGATCGCCGAAGGCGTCTCGGAACAGGTGGTCATCAATGACAAGGAGGTGCGTAAGCTGCTGGGCAAGCCGCGCTTCGGCTATCGCACCGAACTGGAAGAGCGGACGGATCGTCCGGGCGTGGCGACCGGTCTGGCGTGGACGCCTTTCGGCGGCGATGTGCTGTTCGTGGAGGCGACACAGATGCCCGGCGGCAAGGGCTTTCAATACACCGGGCAACTGGGCGAGGTCATGCAGGAAAGCGCTCGCATCGCCCTGAGTGTGGTCCGCTCCAGGGCGGCGTCGCTCGGTCTGCCGGAGGATTACTTCGACAAGCACGACATCCATCTGCACGTCCCTCAGGGCGCAGTCCCTAAAGATGGACCCAGCGCCGGTGTGACCATGACCGTCGCCCTGACCTCACTGCTGGAAGGACGCCCGGTGCGGTCTAACATCGCCATGACTGGCGAAATCACGCTGCGCGGACAGGTGCTGCCGGTGGGCGGCATCAAAGACAAGGTGCTGGCGGCGCACCGGCTCGGCGTTGACACGGTGGTCATGCCGAAGAAGAACGAGAACGACATCGACGACATCCCGGAAGAAGTGCGAAACAAGCTGCATTTCATCCTGGTCGAGAACATCGATCAGGCTTTGGAAGCGACGCTGGTCGAGAAGACCGCCGAGGCGGAAACGCCCACGCTGGTCGGCGCGTTGGATAGACAGCCCGTCGATAACACGGTACACTGAATAGGATAGGCGTTCTCTGCGACGCCAGACTTGCGCTGAAGCATCAGCCGGTAGACTCGTGGTTCTACCGGCTCCTGTCGGGATCGACGAAGGGGATTGAATGGCGAAGGTGATGATCATCGAGGATGACCAGACCTCGATTCGGCTGCTTCGCATCCTGCTTGAAGAGGTATATGGCTACGCGCTGGTCTTTGCGCGCACCGGCGCAGATGCCCTGACTCAGGCTCCGGCGAGTCACCCCGACCTGTTTCTGGTGGATTACCGGCTGAGCGATACCGACGGCATCACCCTGATTCGCACGCTGCGCGGCATGCCGGAATTCGCCTCGACGCCGATCATCATGGCATCTGGCATGGATGTCGAAGAGCAGGCGCTCGCTGCCGGAGCCAGCCGGTTCCTGATCAAGCCCTACGAGCCGAGCGCGCTGCCCACACTGTTCCAGGAACTGATGAAACCCGCCTGATCAGGGGCTGCGCCGCCGACCTCCTGCCCCTTTCTCTGAACTGCTCCTTAGGCTGCGCCTTTCTAGAGGCTGTTATGAACTTCTGCGGCAGGAGTTCCCCTCACCCCTGTATCCCCTCTCCCACGCGCGCGGGGCGAGGGGGCATGACTCCCCCTTCTCCCCGTTTTGTGAGAGAAGGGGGCTGGGGGGTTAGTTCATAACAGGCTCCAGAGCCTGTCTGATAATTGCCCTTGGTAGGGGCGCGTCGCGACGCGCCCGCCATAACCGTGACGATTTTTCAGGCAGTGCGGGCGGCTCGCGAGCCGCCCCTACGAGAGCGTTGATGAATTATTAGATACGCTCTAGGACTCATCCTTCTGGCTGCCTCCGCTGTTTAGCCCCACCAGCCGCCCGATCAGGATGGCGATGTACAGGACGCCAACCGCACCTTCCAGGGCGGCGAACGCCTGCGCCCAGGAGGTGACCGGCAGGATGTCGCCATACCCCATCGTCGTCAGGGTGACGAAGCTGTAATAGACGAATTTCTGCCAGTACAGCGCAGTATCCGGCGCGTAAGCGATCATGAAAGCCGGCGCGTCCTGGGTCGCCCGCGTGATAGTCTCGATGCACATGTACGCCGGGGCAAAGGCATACCCAAGGAGGATATAAACCGTGATCGCGGCGTAGATGACGGCGTTGGACATGCGGCGAACTTCCACGAACACAAATTCCAGCAGCGCGTAGATGATGATGGCGTCGAAGACGATGAACCCGCCGAACAGCAAAACCGTCAACACAGGGTCCGGGGTGCGGGTCTGCGCCTCCACCAGATAGAGCACGCCCAGGACAGTCTGCCAGACTGCGGCGATCACGCCCAGCCAGACCCATTTCCGGTTGACGGCGACGAACGCGACCCCCGCTCCGAAGAAAGCGCAGAAGAGCACCAGGTAGATGACAGCCGGGACGAAACCCGTCTCGGACATTGGGTAAATGAGCGTCACCAGCGCGGCGCCAACGAAGAGGTAGCGTACCCGCGCCTGTACACGCTGCATAGACGTGACTGCACCCGCGGGGCTTGTCAGAGATTGGAGGAAGTTCATCAGGATTGCCTGTAGTTCTGTTCCAGAGCGCGCCGTTACGCCGGGTAGTGATCAAATTCGCGGAGGACGCGCCGGGCGATGACCATTCGCTGAATCTCGCTGGTCCCCTCGCCGATGGTCATCAAACGTTGATCCCGATAGATTCGTTCGACCGGATATTCTCGGCTGTAGCCGTAGCTGCCGTGAATCTGGATGGCGTTGCGCGCCACCTTCTCGGCGACTTCGGTCGCCATCAGCTTCGCCATCGCTGCGGCTTTGCCGAAGTCACGCCCCTGATCCTTCAGCCAGGCGGCTTTGTGGACCAGCAGGCGCGCCGCCTCGATCTCCAGAGCGGCGTCGGCGATCATCCACTGAATCGCCTGATGCTCACTGATCGGCTTGCCGAAGGCGTGACGCTGGCGGGCATATTTGACGCCTTCCTCGAACGCCGCCTGCGCCAGCCCGACGCTCAGCGCGCCGATGCCGATCCTGCCGTTATCGAGCGTCTGCATGGTCTGATGAAAGCCGCCGCCTTCTTCACCCAGGATCGAGTCTGCCGGCACGCGCACATCCTCGAAGCTCAGCATGTGCGTGGGCGATCCTTTCAGACCCATCTTCTTTTCCGGCGGATGAATGGTCAATCCGGGAGCCGTCGTATCGACCAGCATCATGCTGAAATCGTGAGAGCTGCCGCTGCTGCCGCTGCGCAGCAGTACCGTGATCACCGGCGCGATCCCGGCGTTGGTGATCCACGCCTTTGAACCGTTGATCACCCAGACATCGCCTTCGCGTACCGCCCGGGTCTGCACGCCGCCCAGCAGGTCGGAACCCGCCTGCGGCTCGGTCAGCGCCAGCGCGCCCAGATGCGCGCCATCCAGCAATACAGGGAACCACTTCGCCCGCTGTTCAGGCGTCCCCCAGCGCTTGATCGGCGAACAGCCCAGCCCGTTGTGTGCGGTGACCGACAGCGCAGTCGATCCACAGGCGCGTCCCAGTTCTTCCATCGCCAGCGCCACGCTGATGGCGTCCATCTCGAAGCCGCCATGCGCTTCCGGCGCTTCCAGCGTGGTCAGCCCCAGGTCACGCATCTTGCGGATCGCCTCCCAGCGCAGCGAACCGGTCTCATCAACCTCGGCGGCGAACGGCTTCACTTCCGCTTCGCAGAAGTCGCGGACAGTGCGCTGCCACATCTTTTGTTCGTGATTCAGTTCAAAGTCCATAGGATCATCTCATCTTTTTGAAGTGCGACGATGGTTCTATTATATGCTTGGGCGAGGCATCGGCATAAGCGAGGATGGCGCAGATGGCGGGTGGGTTGAATCAACGGCTGGGTTTCACGCGCTTTGAAGCCGACGAGTACTACAAGCGCGCCCTGGAATACTATCGCAAGAGAGAATTCGATAACGCCGTCGATTCCATGACGAAGGCGATTGCGGCGTTCCCCAACCAGCCCGAATACTATGCGGCGCGCGGTTTGATGCACTTCGACGACGCCAATTTCGACGAGGCGCGCGCCGATTTCGAACACGCCCTCAAGCTCTTCAAGGTTGAGCTGCTCGCTCACTACGGGCTGGGGATGCTGGCGTTCCGCGAGGAACAGTGGGACGCGGCGCTGGAACACTTCCGAATCGCCTACAACGTCAATCCACAGCGCCCAGAGACGCTGTATTACCTCAGCCTGACCTACTACCACCGCCGCGATTTCGCGAGCGCCGCCAACCTGATGAAGCTGGCGCATGATCAGTTCGAGGCGAACGACGACAAGCGCAGGGGCGAAGCCGCCAGGTGGCTGCGCGAACTGAGCAAGATCGCCGAAAAGACTGCCGCCCTGCTGCAAAGCACCCAGAAACTGCCAGGATGAGAGACGCTACCTGCGACGCCAGCGCGCCAGCAGCGCCGCGCCCAGCCCAACGAACGCGCCGGCAGCCCCCCACCATGGGGCGCGCGCCAGCACATCGAGGATCATGCCAGGGGGGAAGTCGGGGAAGAGATGAGCGTGCCAGCCGGTCTTGATCACCATCAGCAGCGCTGCCGTCAGCGCCGTCCCCAAGCCGATCCCTGAGCCGGCGAGGATCAGCGCCACCTCAGTGCTGCGATGCCCCAGCATGCGTCCGTCGCGATGCAGGATGAACAGCCCAGAGAAGATGAAGCCGAAGACGACCGGCGTCGCCGCGCTGTGATCTTCAACGCCCATCCAGATCAGCAGCCCGACAGCGCACAGGGATAGAACAGCGCGCCGGAACCGGCGCAGCATCGCCATAATCGTCCGCACCGTCCTGAGGGTCTTCTGCACGCGCTCCACCAGCCTCAGCGAGCGGATTGTTCCTGCCGATGGGTGGACTCGATCCGCTCCTGGCGACGGTGATCGCCGTTGCGCGCCGACAGGCTCGGCGCAGGCTCAAAGCGGAAAACATGCGATTCATAAGGTTCCAGGATGGTCACCAGCCCCTCGCTGGTCATCGTCCCGCCCTGGCGCAGATACTCAGCCCCATTGGTCACGTCGTACAGTCGCCATTCCCGACCATTGAGCCATTCCCAGGCGGATAGATCGATGCGCCCGGACGACCCGTGCTGGGTCAGATTGACGACGATCAGGCGGCAGCCTTGGTCATCGTCGCGCCAGCCATATGCCAGCAGATTCCAGTGCGTGATGTCGTTATAGCTGAGCGGGTGGATGTCGAACAACCGCCATTCACCGCGCTGGTAAATCGGCGACTGAATCTCTTTCAGCAGCCGCATGTAATACCCCTCCAGATCGCGGTGTTCGACTTCATCCGGCTGACGCTTGATCTGCACCGGCAGTTTGATTAACCGACCGGTGAGCTGTCCGTCATGCAGCAGGACGCCGCCGGGCAGCGTGCAGATCAGAGTCGCGACGGGCACACTGCGGCGAGCGCCCAACCCGTCGAAGGCGCGGCGTTCGTCGTGGTTTTCGATGAAGCGGATCATGCGGCGCTGATAGCGAGTATCGGCGAGCAGATGCAGCCGCAGCTTTTGCACGTCGCCCTCGTACAGGCGGTCATACAGCACTTTATCGTAGGCAAAGTCGAACCCCTGCAGGATGAGATCGTACTCTTTGCCCCAGTAGGCTTCGGCAATGAAGACGAAATCCGGATAGTAGCGCTTGACGCCGCCGATCATCTCACGCCAGTAATCTCTGGCGGGCGCTTCACCGACAAAGCCATGCCACGTGCCGGCAAAGATGTCGGTCAGCATCAGCATCGCCATGTCACAGCGCACGCCGTCGCACTGCTTGGCAATATCGATCAGGGTACGCAGGATGGCGCGCCGCAGCGCCGGGTGAAAGATGTTGAGCTGCGCGGTATCCGACCAGCCGGGCCACAGCGGGTCCCGCCCGTGCGCATAAACGCGCTTCTCGCCACTTCGGCTGGTGTGCAGGAAGAAATCGCTGGGGCGCTGTGCCAGGTCATCAGCCGATCCCTGGATGAAGTATTCGGGATGGTGATCCAGCCAGGGGTGGTCGAAGGCGACATGATTCGGCACAAAGTCCAGCAGCAGCGACAAGCCGCGCCGCCGCAGCCGCTTGCGCAGCGCGCGCAGCCCTTCGCGTCCGCCGATGCGTTCATCCACCTCGTAGCTGTAGATGGCATAGGCAGAGCCGATCACGTCATCGTCGGTCAGGTCTGGAAGCGCGCCGCGATACTCGTGCTTATACTTCAGGGCGCTTTCCCTTCCGCCCGGTCCGCGCTGCCACACCCCCATCAGCCAGATCGTATCAATGCCGGGGCGCGCCAGCGCGTCTACCTCGACATCGGGGACATTCGCCAGGGTGATGGTCTCGCCATAGCGGCGGCTCAGCGTATTCAGCCACACCCAGGTATTGACTTGATACACGACCGGGCGCTCTGGCTCCGTCGAAATCACGGAAAAACCCTCTTCTTTCCCGCGCCAACGCAGGTGCAGCGATTCGAATAATTTCATCAGTCTCGATGAGAGTCTGCTCATCGTGCGGCGAGACTCATAGCTCATCCGTTGTGGCGTCCCTGTAGACTTTTGCGACAGACACCGACATAATACGTCAAAACTCGCCATTCGTGGAGCATCGGATTATGATGGACAATGCGCCATTTGTTACGCCTGCGGACGCCTCACAGATGTTGCTGCCCTTCGGAGCCTATCGCCGCACATTGGGCACCACTGAACACATGATGCTGCTGGAAGTCTATGTCCCGCGCGAGACAGTCGTCCCCGAACACAGCCATGTACACGAGCAGGTCGGCTATCTGATCAGCGGCAAGATGGAATTCACCGTTGGTGGTGTCACACATACGCTGATTCCGGGCGACAGCTATGCCGTCCCCAGCAGTGTGCTGCACAGCGGACGGGCAATCGTCGATTCGGTTCTGGTCGAAGTGTTTTCGCCGCCGCGCGAGGACTTCCGTTCGAGGTAGCGCCGCGTCCTGTCCTCAGGCTGGGGTGGACTGATACACCCCAGCCTGGTTTCTTACCTTCATTTCACATCGTGCCACGCTGTGTGAACTTCGCTGATCCCGGCGCGCATCGCCCGCAGCAGCGCATCCTGATCGACCGGGATGGAAAATACCCGCACGCCGACCGCGTTATAGATGGCATTGGCGATTGCCGGGCTGGTGTTGATCGACGGAATCTCGCCGACGCCCTTCGCGCCATACGGTCCCTCGCTGGCGCGGTCCTCCACCAACCGGGAAATGATCTCCGGCGAGTTCTTGATGCTCGGCATCTTGTAGCGGGAGAGCAGACGGGTCCAGGGCACGCCCTCCTCCATGATGTAGGACTCGGTCAGGCAGTTGCCCATCGCCATGACGATAGCGCCTTCGATCTGCCCCTGGAGCATCATCGGGTTGATCGCCCGTCCGATGTCGGTGCTGGCGCAGACCTTATGACAATGGACCTCGCCGGTCTCCAGGTCAACTTCGACCAGCGCCGCCTGGGTGGCATAGCTGAAAGCGAAATGCATGTCGCCGCCTTCGCCGAGCGGCTGCGTCTTGGGTCCCCAGTATTCGTGACGGGTGCGCGGCGACAAGCCGTTCGCCCTCATGAAGCGGACCACCTCCCCCATCTCGACACTATGCCCGTTAAAGCGCAGCAGTCCCTCCTCGTAGCGAATCTGATCTGGCGGCACATCCATCAGCTCAGCGGCGGAGCGCGACAGCGCCTCGCGCAGCGCAGCCGCTGCCAGGCGCGCCGCGTTGCCGGTCATGAAGGTCTGCCGCGAGGCGGTCGTGGGTCCGCCGTTCGGCGTCAAATCGGTGTCGCACAGCAGCACGCGCACGCGCTCATAGGGCAGATGCAGCTCCTGAGCGGCGCACTGGGCGACGACATGGGCGATCCCCTGTCCCATATCCGCCGAAGCGGTGCGCACCTCGACAAAACCGTCCTCGAAGGCTTCGATCTCCACCTCGGAGCGATCCGGCGCGCCGCCGCCCAACCCGGTGTTCTTGTAGGCACAGGCGAGGCCCCAGGCAAAGGCTTTGCTGCCCTCGCGCCAGGACCAGCGGAATGAGTCGCCCGCCGCCTGATGATGCGCCTGCATGTCGCGTTCGACATCCTTGATGGTCTCCAGCAGCCCGACCGATTCGCGCAGGAGCTGACCGGTCGCCGTCGTCACACCGACCTTTTGGGCGTTAATGCGGCGGAATTCAATGAGGTCCATGCCGATCGCTTCGGCGACCAGGTCCATATTCTGCTCGACGGCGAACGCCGACTGTGTGACGCCGAACCCGCGAAACGCCCCCGACGGAAGATTATTGGTATACATGGCATAGCAGTCGATTCGGGCGTTCGGCACACTGTAGGGTCCGGTCGCATGGGTGGTGGCGCGCGTCATCACTTTGTCGGAAAGCGAGGCATATGCGCCGCCATCGCCGTAGAGTTCCGCCTGGACGGCGGTCAGCCGTCCGTCGCGTTTTGCACCGGTCTTGATGCGGATGATGGTCGCGTGGCGCTTGGGGTGGAAGATCAGCGACTCCTGCCGGCTGTACAGCATCTTCACGGGGTGACCGGTGACGGTCGCCAACAGCGCCACGTGAATCTGCCCGGCGATGTCTTCCTTGCCGCCGAAGCCGCCGCCGATCAGCGTGCCGATGACGCGCACCTCTTCTTCGCGCAGCCCCATCGCCCGGGCGATCTGGTCGCGGTCCTGGTAGGGAATCTGCGAACCGACATAGACCGTCAGCTTCTCATGACCCGGATAGCCTTTAGGCACGCCGATGGCGCATTCCGGTTCGAGGAAGGCATGTTCAGTCGTCGGCGTGCGATACTCGCGCTCGATGATCACGTCGGCTTCGGCAAAACCCTGCTCAATGTCGCCGTGCCGCACCTTGATATGCTTGAGCAGATTGCCGGTCGGGTGTTTTTCGTGAAGCACGGGCGCTTCCGGCGAATGGGCATATTTCGGATCGGCGACGACCGGCAGCGGTTCGTAATCGACCTCGATCAGCTTCAGGGCGTGGGCGGCAGTATCTTCACTGTCCGCCGCGACGATGGCGACGGCATCGCCGACATAGCGCACTTTGTCACCGCACAGCACGGGCCAATCGCGATAGACCAGCCCGTGCAGGTTTTCGCCCGGCACGTCGGCGGCGGTCAGGACGGCGTGAACGCCGGGAAGTGCCTTCGCCCGCTCCGTCCGCACCGCCAGCACGCGGGCATGAGGGTAGGGCGAACGCAGCGTGCGCGCGAAGAGCATATCGGGAAAAACATAGTCGTCGGTATATTTTGCTCTGCCCGTCACCTTGTCGTAGACCTGCTGCGGCGGAACTGACCGGCTGATCGCCTCCATCGGCTCATCAACTGCCGGGTCATTGACCGACAGCGGCGGCAGTCCGCGCTTTTCGCGCGCTGCCGAGCGGATCGCCTGCATGACGCTGGTATAACCGGTGCAGCGGCAGAACGTATCCTTGAGCGCCCCCTTGATGTCCTCGTCGGTCGGGTCGGGATGCTCATCGAGCAGCGCCGCCGAGGTCATGATCAAGCCCGGCGTGCAGTAGCCGCACTGCACCGCGCCATGCGTCACGAAATTGGACTGGAGAGGGTGAAGCTTTTCACCTTCCGCCAAGCCCTCGATGGTCGTGATGCTGTGCCCCTGCGCCTTGAAGACCGGGTAAATACATGAATCGACCGGGGTGCCATCCACCAGCACGGTGCAGATGCCGCACTCCGCCTCTTCGCAGCCGATCTTGGTGCCGGTCAGCCCCAAATCGAGCCGAAGAAAATGCGCGAGCGTGCGCGATTCATCGACATCGCGGATGTGTTCCTGCCCGTTAACGATAATTCTCAGTTCAGTCATCTTCTGCGCCCTCACCTCACCAGTCTCGGCGTCTTCTCTGAAGTCATCTAGCCACGCGCGCGCTGAATCGCGGCGTTTAGTGTACGCTGGAGCAGCACGGCGATCATCTCCTGACGGTACTCCGCCGTCGCGCGGTACTTGCTGGTGCGCGGGTGAAGCGCCGTCATGGCAAATTCCGCCGCGCGCTGGATGGTCTCATCAACGGCAGGCTGCCCGGCGAGCATCGCCTCGACTTCGACGGCGCGCATCGGCTTGGGCGAGATCGGGGCAAGATACACCCGCGCCGCTTCGATGCTCGCCCACGCGGCATCCAGGCGCAGCCAGACGGCGCAGCCCAGAATCGGCAGCGCGACCCCCTGCGGACGCATGATCCGGCTGAACGCCGTCGCCTCGCCCGTGCCGCTCGCCTGGAAACGGAAGCGCAGCAGCAGATCACGCGTCGAGTCCAGCAGCGATTTGCCCGGTCCCAGGTAAAGACCGGCGATCGGCAGCCAGCGGCGTGCGCCGTCCAGGATGATCTCGGCTTCGGCATCAAGCGCGACCAGCGATACGGTTCCGTCGCCGGCGGGCAGCGCGTGGGCGACGTTGCCACCGAGCGTCCCGACATTGCGCACCTGGGGACCACCGACCACGCCGCAGCTTTCGACCAGGCAGGTCGCCCTGCGCTGAAGCAGATCCGATTTGACGATCTGGGCGTGAGTGACTCCCGCGCCGATGACGATCTGACCGTCGCTTTCGGAAATCTGCCGCAGTTCGGGGATAGCCGTCACGTCGATCAGCGCCTCCGCAGCCGATTCGCCCTCGGCGCGCGCATCGACCAGCAGGTCCGTTCCGCCGGCGATCACCCGACCTCCGCCGTCATGCTGACGCAGCAGCGCCAGCGCTTCATCGACGGTGTGGGGTGTGTAATAACGATTCCAGAATTTCATACGTTCTCGCTTTCCAGCACCGCGCCCGCCATCATTGCGCCAATTTGCCGCACCGTCGCGCCCTCTCGGCTGACCACGCCGATGATGCATCCTTCATACATCACCGCGATGCGGTCAGAAAGGGCCATGATCTCGTCGAGATCCTCGGAGATCAGCAGGACGGCAGTTCCGCGCGCCCGTTCTTCCAGCAGGCGCAGATGAATATATTCGGTCGCGCGGATGTCCACGCCGCGCGTCGGCTGCGCGGCGATCAGCAGTCCCGGCTTGCGAGAAAGCTCCCGCGCCAGGATTAGTTTTTGAATGTTACCGCCAGAAAGATTCTTGAGCGGGGTATCCGGTCCCGGCGTCTTGATCTCATAACGCTGAATCGCCTCACGACAGGCGCGATCCACCGCGCCATAGTTCATGAGTACGCCGCCGCGCGCGAAGGGGGACGCGGCGTGATCCTGCAAGATGAAGTTCTCGGCGCAGGTGAATTCCTTGATCGCCCCATCGACCATGCGCTCTTCGGGGATGTAAGCAACACCCAAATTATGGACGAACGTCGCCGACTTTCCCGTCACATCACGCCCGTTGACCTGGATCGTCCCGCCCTGCGTGGGGCGCAGCCCGGTGATCACCTGTGCCAGTTCGCGCTGACCATTGCCAGAGACGCCGGCAATGCCGACGATCTCGCCGCCGCAGACGCTCAGCGATACGCCTTTCAAACCCTGCTCACCACGCTCGTTCAGCGCCTTGACATCTTTCAGCCGCAGGTGTTCCGCGTGCAAATGCGTCTTGTCGCGCTGGTATTCCAGCACCACCGGACGTCCGACCATCATCTCGGCGAGCCGGCCACGGGTGGCGTCATGCGTTGGGATGGTATCGACGCGCCTGCCGTCGCGCAGCACCGTCACACGGTCGGTGATCGCCAGCACTTCGTGCAGCTTGTGGGTGATGAAAATCGTCGCAATACCGTCGGTCTTCATCTGGCGCAGCACCCAGAACAGCTCATCGACCTCGCCCGGCGTCAGGACGGCGGTCGGCTCGTCGAGGATCAACAGGGCAGCGCCCTTGTAAAGCGCCCGCAGGATCTCCACCCGCTGCTGTTCACCGACGGCAAGCTGCCAGATCGGCACATCGGGATCGACCTTCAGATGATACTGCTCGGAAAGCTGCCGAAGCCGGCTGGCGACCCCTTTGAGATCAAGCCGCCAGCCGCGTGACGATTTCATGCCAAGCGCGACGTTTTCCGCTACGGTCAGCGACGGAACGAGCATGAAATGCTGATGGACCATGCCAATGCCGCTCTGAATGGCATCGTGAGGAGAACGCACCCGCGCCGGCGTCCCATCGAGCATCACCGTGCCCTCGTCTGGCTGGTACAGCCCGTAGAGCATCTTCATCAGCGTACTCTTGCCCGCGCCGTTCTCGCCCAGCAGGGCGTGGATCTCGCCGGAACGCACATCGAAATCGACATGATCCACCGCCAGCACTCCGGGAAAGCGCTTCACAATGCCAATCATGCGCATCTCGTTGATACGTTTCAGTGTAATTGCCGCTTGCGTAGTCATTGAGGTTCAGTCAGTTCTCGTCTGAGAATAATTATAACGACTGGCAACAAAATCGACATTCTAGGGTATGTCTGTAGACTCACTTTCTGTTGTCCCCTGCGGTCCTCATCCCTGCTGCGCTTCGCTTAGCGTCCCCTCTCCATTTTCATGGAGAGGGGACCGAGGGGTGAGGACCGCATACGGCAGTTTAGCCGCCCTATGCCTCCGCTTCCGGTAGAGTCACGGTCTCCCCGGCGATAATGCCCTCGCTCAACGTTTCAACCCATTCCTGAATCTGTTCTGCGTCTTCGGCAGCGACAGCCTCGCTCAGGACCATCTCCAGACCGCCGTTTTCCAGCGTGAGTACATAGGACTCGCCGCCCAGCGTGCCTTCGTCGATCTTAGCGATGATGTCCATCAGGACCACGTCCCAGCGATAAACCTGGAACAGCACACCGGCTTCTTCCGAAAGCTCCGCCTGACTCGACTGGGTGCCGAACCACTTCAAGCCGTTCTCATTGGCAACGGCAATCGGACCGACGACCATCTGCGCCGAACCGGTGAGGATATCCGCGCCGTTGGCGACGAAGGCGTTGGCGGCTTCGGTCGCCAGGGGCACATCGCTGAACGACTGGATGTAGGTCACGTTGACGGCGATGTCGGCATTGGCAGCCACAGCGCCGGTCTTGAAACCGTCAACATACAGCTTGGCATCGCCCACTTCAATGGGACCGACGACGCCGATATTGCCGGATTCGCTCAGCATGGCGGCGACGTAGCCATTGATGTAGCCGCCCTGATCTGATGCGGCGGTGTAGGCATAGACATTGTCCAGACCGAAGGTGTTGACATCGGTGCCCCAGGCGAAGGAGACATCCGGGAATTCCGGCGCCAGTTCTTCGATGATCGCTCCATACTGCGAACCATGCGCGATAACCAGGTCGTACTCGCCAGAGGCAGCCCATTCGCGCAGCGCGACTGCCGCATCATCGACGATGAACGTCCCTTCCTGGAAGGTGAACTCGAAGGCATCGCCCATTTCCTCGTCAATCAGCGTGAGCGCGTCGAACATGCTCTGGCTGAAGGCGAGGTCGTTTGTCGCGCTCGGCGCGACGGCGGCGACCCGGAAAACGTCATCCTGCGCCTGAGATGCCGGCAGCAGCGCCAGCGCCGAAAGCGCGAACATGACCAGCACGACGAGACGAATTCGTTTACTCATGGTGCAACCAACCTCCCTGTCAACGGCGAAAAATAGTCATCACCCACCCCGATCAAACGGTTTGGTCAGCGCAGTTGGCTTTTCCGTCTGCTTCGAGGCGAAGACTAACGCAATGATGGTGATCACATACGGAGCCATAACGGCAAATTCCGACGGCACGTCAATGCCCAGTGCGCTGATCTGAAGCTGGAGCGCGTTGACGAAGCTGAACAGCAGCGCGCCCGCCAGCACCCCAAAGGGACGCCAGCGCCCAAAATAGACCAGCGCGACAGCGATGAAGCCCAGACCCGACGTCAGGTTTTGCTGGAAGACCTTGAGAAGCGCCGTCGAAAGCGATGCCCCCGCCACGCCGGCGAGGATGCCGCCGATGATCACCGTGATGTAACGCACCCGTACCACGCTGACACCCATCGCATCCGCCGCTTCCGGATGCTGCCCGACGGCGCGGATCATCAAGCCGAAGGGGGTGCGGTTGAGGATGAACGCGGCGATGGGGATCAGAGCGAAGGCGACATACACCAGCAGATTGTGATTAAAGAAGATTTCGCCCAGGCTCAGGAATTGAATGTCTGACAGGATAGGGATCGCCACGCGGGGAAAGCCATCGACGGAACGCGGCGTTCCGACCAGCTTCTGGAACAGCAGTTCGCTCATGCCCAGCCCAAACAGGTACACACCGATGCCGCTGATGCCCTGCTCCGCCTTGAGCGTCACGCTGATAAACGCCATCGCCAATCCCATCAGCGCGCCAACCAGCACTGCCGCCAGCAGCGCCAGCAGGAGATTGCCGGTCAGCAGGGCGACATAGTATGAGAAGAAAGCGCCCATCAGCATGATGCCGTCAACGCCGAGATTGAGTACGCCGCTGCGCTGTCCAAACATTTCGCCAACGCTGGCAAATACGTAGGGGGTCGCCAGACGAATCGCCGAAGCGAAGACGCTGGGGGCAAGGATGCTCTCGATCATAAGGGAGTCTCCGCCGTCGCGGCGCGCGCTTCGATGCGCTCCGGTTGAATGAGCAGCTTTGCACGCCGCCGGTTACGCACCTGGGTAAAAATCTGGCTGCTGACGACGAAGACCACGATCAGCCCGTTGATGGTCGTCACCAGCGCCGCCGGGATACCTACCGCCCTTTGCATGTTTTGCGCGCCGACCAGCAGCCCCCCGAAGAAGATGGAAGCGGGGATCGCTCCAAAGGGGTTCAACCCTCCGAAGAGCGCGGCGACGATGCCGTTGAAGCCCGCGCCGCCCGTGAATCCGGCTGGCGAGCCGTCGGTCTGAAGACGGTACTGCAAGCCCAATACCTGCACGGCTCCGGCTAACCCGGCGCAGCCGCCGGCGAGGAACATCGCCAGCACCATCTGGCGTCCCACCTTAATGCCGGCATAGCGTGAGGCGCGTTCATTATAGCCAACAGCGCGGATGCGATAGCCGATGGCGGTGCGCCACAGCAGAATGTAGATGACGATGGCGAGGACGACGGCGATCACGAACCCATAGTGCAGCCGGGTGCGGTCGAAGAGCGGTTCGGACATGCCGGGCAGTCCAAAGACCAAACGGGGCAGCTCGGCAATTTCGGCGATGCGCGCGGTTTTCGGGATGTTGTTCGAGCCGGCAGCTGCCGGGTCCAGCAGGGGTCCATTGAGCAGATAGTTCATGATCTGCACGGCGACCTGGTTGAGCATGATCGTGCTGAGGATTTCGTTGACGTTGAAGAAGGCTTTGAGATAGCCCGCCAGCCCGCCAAAGAACCCGCCGGCGACAAACCCGGCGATGAGCGCCAGCGGAACCACCAGCACACCCAGCGACTCGCCGATCCACAGGGTGACGGCGACTCCCGCCAGCGCCCCGAAAATCATCTGCCCTTCGCCGCCGATGTTGACCACATTGCCGCGAAAAGCCACGCAAATGCCGATGGCGACGAAGAGGATCGGAATGGCTTTGACCAGCGTTTCGGCGGTGGCATTGACCGTGCCAAAGGCTCCCTGAAACATTGCGCCGTACGCTGTTGCGATGTCGGCATTGAGCGCCGCCAGCAGAAACGAGGCGACCACCAGCGCCGCAATCACCGCAACCAGCAGGGGGACGACGTTGAAGAGTCTATTGAGAAGCGCGCGTGTTGTCGTTGAAACCATCAAATTCATCGTCCAGAGCAAACCCGAAAAGTATATCTGTTGGCTATTAGAACCGAATTCAGCATTTCCGACAACATCCTCGGCGAGCCTTTAGAAAAACGTAGCAAATATCACCGCATATCGCGTTTGGGGTGGTTTCTCGTACAATAGGGAGCAGTGGCTCATTCATTGTTAGATTAGTCGGACTCCAGGGTACACAGATGGATATCTATCAACCTGACAGACGACGCAAAGGGCGCGCCCGCGAACGCAGCGCCGCCCGCCAGCGCAAGCAGATGGTCGTGCGCCAGACCACCAAACCGCAGGATGCCGATACAGTGCCGATTGAGCGCCCGGTCATGAGCCGCGCCCCCTATGAACCCGGCACGTTCGATACAGAAGTGTTCAAGGGGCGCGCCGTGGTGATGCTGCGCGATGGCTGGTGGTACGTAAGCCAAAACCGCCTGATCATGGTGGGGATCGCGCTGCTGCCGGTGCTGCTGGTCGCGTTGTATCTCGGCTCTTTCATCCTGGGCAACCGCGTCTTCCCCAATGTCTGGGTCCTCGGTCGCGACATCGGCGGAATGAACGCCGACGAAGCATCGTCCATGCTTCAGACTCTCTGGACTCAGGAGACGCGCATCACGCTTGCTGATGGCAGCCGCATCTGGAACGTGACCCCCGCGCAGATCGGTGTTGTGCTGGACGCTGCCGCAACCGTAGAAGCCGCCAGGGCGATTGGGCTGTCCGGCGTACCGTTCGGCTATGGCATCACGCCGGTGGTCAGCCTGGACTTCCTGGCAGCACAAAACACGCTGCTCGATCTGACAGAGCAGACCAAAATCCTGCCCTATAATGCCGCATTCCAGTGGAACGGCTCGCAGGTTCTCGGCGTCGAGGGGAGCGATGGGCGATTTCTGGACATCGCCGCGACGATGGCGGCGCTGGAAGCCAACCTGGCGCTGACTGCCGAGTCCCGGCGATTTGATCTGATCATGACCATCGTCCCGCCCGATGTCCGCGATCCCTCGCCCTATCTGGCTCAGGCGCAGGCGTTCGTCAGCCATCCTTTCACGATCAAGGGGTTTGATCCCTTCACCAACGAGAGTTTTGCCTGGTCCACCGATCGGGCGACGCTCACTTCCTGGCTGGAAGTCGATACCGACGGGCTGACCGTGCGCGAAGCCGTCTACGCCAATTTCGTCGATGCCCAGACTCAGTCGCTGCAAAGCACCAGCGCACTGCGTTACATCGAGACCAATGACTCTATCGCCAAGATGCGTGAAGCCATCGCCGAAAATGCGGAAGAGTTCACCGTGCGCGTCCGCTATCGTTCCTATCAGCACGAGGTTGAACCGGGCGATACAGGTTACCGCATTGCTCGGCGCAACGGCGTGCCGTTCTACCAGCTCGAACTGGCTAACCCCAATCGCGATTGGGAGGTGCCGCTAGTCGTGGGCGAACTGGTCAACATCCCTTCGCCGGACATCATGCTGCCCATCGACCCGGTCCCCAGTAAGCGCATCGTGGTCAATCTGCGCACGCAGTCCCTTGCCGTCTTCGAAAACGGCGAGATGATCCGCACCTGGGTGATCGCTTCCGGTATGGATCGCGCGCCGACTTCGCCGGGTATCTTCCAAATCCTGAACCATGACGAAAAGGCATCAGGCGGCAGCTACGAGTTGTGCAGCGATATGGGCTGCGCACAGTGGGAGATGGACTGGTTCATGGGCATCTACGAGGTCGTGCCGGGGCTGGTCAACGGCTTCCATGGCAACGTGCTGCTGCCCAACGGGCGGCTCCTGGGCGACGGCAACGTCGGGAGTCCGGCGACCTTCGGCTGTGTCATGTCGGAAAACGAGCCGGCACAGTGGCTTTTCGACTGGGCAGACGAGGGGACGGTCGTCGAGATCATCGCGGGCGATTTCCTGCCGCGCAGCGCCCAGGCGGAAGCTTTCTGGAATGACGGCGCCAGGACGCAGGCGACGCCAATGGTCAGCCCTGATCGGATCTAGACGCCGCCCCCGCCGAAGCAAGGTACTCCTGTCCAGTTACCCCCGAAGCGCCTCGTCGCTTCGGGGGTTTTTGTTGTGCAGGATGTATGAATATCTCTCGCACGCCGAGTCAACTCATGTCCCATTCATAATAATACACCTCCGCATTTTTGTTCTATTCTCAACTTTTCATTGAGCATGAAAACGTTTCGAGTCATTCTGGGAGCGCTACCTGTGAGCGGCAGCAAATTTGTTAATTATTTCACGAGCGATAATGAATTCCTGAACGATCTATTTTTGCGGATTCCCCCCTACGATCCGGTTTGACTTTCCCCTGAGCGCCCCATATACTTCAGACATAAATAAAATAAACGAAGTGCGGGATGGAAGACATTTCTTTTAAAAGACTTAATCCTCATCCCGCACACAAAATAGGCGCCTCTCACGAGGCGCTTTTTATTTGCGTTACAATAGTCTGCGCAATCCAACATCCAACCTGATCCTCACCCTACTGGACGGCATCATGACTTCTGCTTCCAATAAACCCATGCACAATATACAAATGCGCATGTTTGGCACCTGGGACAGCGTCATCACAGCGGAGTCTGTGGCGCTGAATGCGCGCATCGGCGATGCTGCCTGGGACAGCGACGGCAAGACCCTGGTCTGGACGGAATCGAGGCAGGGCGCTACCTGGCTCATGGCGAAGACGGGTCAGGATTCGCCACGTTTCCTGACCGATGGCAACATCCCGGTGCGTGGACGCATCGGTTACGGCGGCGGCGACTTCACCGTCGCGGGTGGAGTCGTCTATTTCGTCGGTCACGACAGGCGGGTCTTCAGCCTGCCCCTTGCAGGCGGCGTTCCTCATCCGATCACACCGCCCTTTGGCGCAGCCGCCGCACCAACCATCTCCCCCGACGGACGCTTCCTGATCTTTGCCCACCATCACGAGGGCGTCGACGGTCTGGCGGTGGTCGATGTTGATGGCAGGCAGTTCCCGCGCAAGCTCGCCTACGACGCCGATTTCGTCATGCAGCCCGCCTGGCATCCTTCCGGCAGCCTGCTCGCCTACGTGATCTGGAATCATCCGCAGATGCCCTTCGACGGGACGCAGCTGATCGTCGCACAGCTCCAGGAAACTGCCGGGCTGCCGGCGGTCGTCAGCACCTCGATCCTCGCCGGCGGACCCGATACCGCTATCTTCCAGCCCGCATTCTCGCCAGATGGACGCAAACTGGCATACGTCAGCGATGAGACGGGCTGGTGGCAGATCTATATCTATGACCTGGAGACAAAGCAGACTCGCCAGATCACCGACGTACCGGCAGAACATGCCGCGCCGGCGTGGGCACAGGGGATGCGCACCATCGGCTGGTCGCCGAGCGGTGACGCCCTTTACTTCCTGCGCAGCGCACTCGGCAAGTCGCGCCTGGGCATGGTCGAGCTGACGAACGGCACGACGCGCGAAGTCCGGGCGCTGGAACACTACGACTCGATGCGTCAGATCGCCGTCTCGCCCACTTATGATGAAGTCGCCCTGATCGCCGCATCCACCACCACCCCCGATCGACTGGTCAGCATCGAAATCGACCGCCTGCACATCCCGCCCGCGCTGTCGCTGGGCAGCGACGACTCTGGCGTGGGGAGGATAGCGGTCATCATCGCCGAGCAGGAAGTGATCCACGCGCGTTCGCGGTCGGAGATGCTGCGCGACCAGATCGCGCCCGGTCAGCCGGTGGAATGGACGGGGCACGACGGCGAGACGGTCTACGGATGGTACTACCCGCCGTTCAATGCGCGCTGCCGCAGCAGCGGCGCGCCTCCGCTGATCGTGCGCGTTCACGGCGGACCAACCGGACAGTCGCGGCAGAACTACGCGCCGGAAACGCACTTCTTCACGACGCGCGGTTATGCGCTGCTGGATGTCAATCATCGCGGCAGCACCGGCTATGGCAAAGCCTACAAGGACAAGCTGCGCGGCATGTGGGGCGTCTATGATGTTGAAGACAGCGCCAGCGGCGCACTGGCGCTCGTCGAACGCGGTCTTGCCGACCGAAGCAAGCTGATCATCCTGGGCGGCAGTGCCGGCGGCTACACGGTGCTGCAATCGCTGGCGACCAAACCGGGACTGTATGCCGCCGGCGTCTGCCTGTACGGCATCTCCAATCAATTCCTGCTTTCCTTCAACGACGCCTGGAAATTCGAAGCGCGCTACAATGATACGCTCCTCGGCACGCTGCCGGAATCGACCGCGCTCTTTCGCGAGCGTTCGCCGCTCTTCCACGCCGACAAGATCAGCGATCCGCTGATCATCTTTCACGGCGAGGACGACGAGGCGGTTCCAATCAGCCAGGCAGAAGTGATCGTCAAGGCGCTGCGGCGGCGCGGCGTGCCCCACGAGTACCACGTCTACAAGGGCGAAGGGCACGGTTGGCACAAATCAGAGACGATCATCCACTACCTGAAAGCGACGATCGATTTCTTGCAGCAGATCGTGATCTTCAAGTAGCGATTCAGAGGGCGGATCGAGAAATCATGGCGAAACGCGACACCACGAGCGCAGAAACGGCGGCACAGCGCGGAACCGGCGGGGTGCTGACCGGACTGCTGCGCACCATGCGCCCGCATCAGTGGACAAAGAACGGGCTGGTCTTCGCCGGCATCGTCTTCGACGGGCAGCTCTTCGTCTTCGACTCGCTCCTGCGGGTGATCAGCGCCTTTGTGCTGCTCTGCCTGGCGTCCAGCACCATCTACATCGTCAATGACATCGTCGATGTCGAAAGCGACCGCAAACATCCGCGCAAGCGCCGCCGTCCTATTGCCTCTGGGCGCGTGCCGATCCCGACAGCGATCCTCAGCGCCGCCCTGCTCGGCGGCGGCACACTGCTGGCGGCGCTGGCGCTCAACTGGCGAATCGCGATCATCCTGGTACTCTATGTGATCATCCACCTGCTCTACAGCTTTTGGCTCAAGCATGTGGTCATCATGGATATTCTGTCGGTGACTTCCGGCTTCGTGCTGCGGGTCCTCGCCGGCGTGGTGGTGATCCAGGTGCAGGCGTTTTCGCCCTGGCTGTACGCGACATCCGGGCTGCTGGCGCTCTTCCTGGTGATCGGCAAGCGGCGTCAGGAGCTGCTCGAACTGGAGGATGAGGCGGGCAGCATCCGGTCAACGCTGAGCCAGTACAACCTGCCGCTGCTCGACGAGATGCTGCGCATGGTCATGACCGGCACGTTCCTGACTTACCTCTTCTATACCGTCGAGTCGCCTTCCGTGCTGCTGGCGGGCACGAAGCTGGGGCTGGTCACCGTGCCCTACGTCCTATATGCGCTGTTCCGCTACATGTACCTGATCCACGTCAAAGGAGAGGGCAGCGCGCCGGATGAAGTCCTGCTGCGCGACCGCCCCTTGCAGATCGCTATCGTCTTGTGGGGGCTGACCTTCATCGTCGTACTCTACGTGCTGCCCGGCATCCTCGAAGCGCCAGGATAACAGCGCGCTCATCGCTGCTTCGGCAGAGGTGACGGGGCAAGGGCGCACAGAGAATGCCGCCCTGCCCCTCTTCATTGGCGTTCAGGGCGCGGGGATTAGCTCCGCGCCGATGTAGGGGCGCAGCGCCTCCGGCACGACGACGCTGCCGTCCGCCTGCTGATAGTTCTCCAGGATGGCGATGATCACGCGCGGCGTCGCCAGCCCGCTGCCGTTGAGCGTATGCACGAAGCGCGGTTTCTTTTCCCCATCGGGGCGATACTTGAGGTTGGCGCGGCGCGCCTGGAAGTCCTCGGTGTTGCTGCATGAGCTGACTTCCAGCCATTCCCCGCAGCCCGGCGAGAACACTTCCAGGTCATACTTCTTGCTGGCGCTGAAGCCCAGGTCCCCGGTGACGATCTCCAGGCGGCGGAAGGGCAGCCTGAGCAGGCGCAGCACGCTGCTGGCGGCTTCGGTCAGCGACTCCAGCTCCTCGTAGCTCTTCTCCGGCGCGGTGAACTTGTACAGCTCGACCTTTTCGAACTGATGCACCCGTTTGATGCCGCGCACGTCGCGTCCGGCGCTGGTCTTTTCGCGGCGGAAACAGGGGGTGTGCGCCGCGTAGTACAGGGGAAGCTGCGCCTCTTCGAGGATTTCATCGCGGTACAGATTGGTGACGGCGACCTCGGCGGTCGGCAGCATGTACAGGTCCGCTTCCGGGTCATGATAGACGTTTTCCCGGAACTTGGGGAACTGCCCCGCCCCGAACATCATCTCCTCGCGCACCATGTAGGGCACGTAGACTTCGGTGAAGCCGTTGGCACGGGCAGTATCCAGAAAGAAGCTGATCAGCGCCCGCTGCAAACGCGCGCCCATCCCCTTGAGGACGTAGGCACGTGAGCCGCCGATCTTGATCCCCCGGTCGAAGTCGATGATATCCAGCGCCGGACCCAGGTCCCAGTGCGGTTTTGGCTGAAAATCGAACTCGTAGAAGCTTCCTTCCGGCGTCCAGGCAATATTTTGTTCCTCGCTGTCGAAAACCGGGACGCTCTCGTGCGGCAGATTCGGCAGCCACAGCATCTTGTCGCCCAGATCGGCTTCCACCTGGCGTATCGTCTCATTGATGCGCTCGACGGTCGCGCCCATCGCGCCGAGCGCGCCCATCATCTGCTCGAATGCGGCGGCGGCGGTCAGGGCACCGGCATCCGCCGCCGGCACTTCGCCGATCAGTACGGTATGCGCATCGTCGTACTGCCCGGCACTGACCAGTTCGGCGACCCGCGCCGCACGCGCGGCGCGGGTCGCATCGTCGAGCGACTTATCGCCGCGCAGCCGTCCAACGCTCTTGTTCAGTTTATTGCGCGCCGCCTGCACCGTCTCCGCCTCCGTCAGCAGGGCGCGGCGGCGTTTGTCCAGTTCCAGGATGGCATCGACGCGCTCTATCGCCGGGGCGTCGTTGAGTTTACGCAGCTGTTCCTTGACCCATTCGGGCTTCTCACGCAGTAATGCGATATCCAGCATAATGGCGCTCCTTGCAGATGGCAGAGTCACAACACAGTTCAGGGTGAATAGAGCTTCTGAATACCCGCAACAGGACAGGGCGCGCCGCGTCCTGTCCGCCGCTCACCAACGCCGCGCTCAGGACGTCCCGCCGTCCTGGTTGGTAGACGACTCAGGGCGCGGCGGCGCGGGGCGCTCTTCCGGCAGCGGGCGCGTGAAATCGCTGTAGAGGCGCACGACAGCAAACGCCAAGCCCAGAATGATGATGACGATCACCAGCGTGTCGAAGAATTCCGGCGTCAGCGAACGAAACATAGTCCCTCGCCTTCAAGAAAAAAAAGCGCCTCTCCTGAGACCGTCAGGAGAGGCGCGGAGAAACAACCTCAGTGCGGATCAGGCGCAGTGCGGTTCATCACATCGCGGAAGACTCGCGCGGTGTCTCATGCCAGAGGGGCAGCTTGATGCTGAACGTCGTGCCCACGCCCTCTTCACTTTCGAACCAGATTCGCCCGTTCATCGCCTCGATCTCGTGTTTGCACAGATACAGGCTCAGCCCATAGCCGAACTCGCCCATCACCTGCGGCTGCCGCGCCCGCATGAACGGCGCGAACACCCGCTCGCGTTCTTCCAGACGGATGCCGTAACCCTCATCGACGACATCGATCTGGGCGGAATCATCACGATTCGCGTAAGCGATCACCTTGATTGGCAGCCCGCGCATACTATACATGATAGCATTGCGCAAAAGGTCTTGCAAGACGGTCGTCAGATGCCCTGTCGAGGCGTAAATCGCCAGCTTGGGCGGGATGATCGACTGGATGCGCCGGCGGTAATCCCCCTGGTCGCTTTCGGGATCAACCAGCTGAATCTCGTCGAGCGATTCCAGGAAGTCCTCCATGAAGTCGGCGAGGACGATCTTACGCCGTTCGCCAGAGACCTGCTCGCGCAGCAGACCGGTGCGCAGACATTCCAGCCGTTCCACCATGTTGGTGAGCGACTGCAAGCGGAACATATGAATGTCGATCAGTTTCGCGAAGCCGGTCACCCGCCCGGAGATCTGCTCGGCGCTCGTGCCTGGTTTCGCCCTGGAGATCAACTGCACGATCAGGTCGGTGTGCCCCTGAGTCGCTACCATGACATCACGGACTTCGCTCAGATACTTGTCGAACACGTCGTTCATCGCCGACCAATCGGGCTTGTCGAGGGTGAGCAGCGTGTATTTCTCCCCACCTTCGTGCATCGACGAGACCCAGCAGGGGATTCGCTCCCCGGAGCGGTAGATCGAGAAGCGCACGGCGTCGTCTCCGGCGATCACGGCGCGCCGGATGTCGTCAATGGTCCTGCCATGATCGACCAGACGGGCATTGAATGCCACCTGTGCCGCGCTCCAGCCTTCCGCTTGAATCAGCTTCAGATCCGCGCCAAGCAGCGCCTTCGCCGCCTGATTGACCATGACCAACCGGTCGGCGCTGTCGAAAATAAGCACGCTGTGCGGGAAGCCATCAGCCAGGTGCTGCGATGTGAGTTGTGATTTCGTCGCCACGTCCCCGTGCCCGTGTAAGTCAACACCCTCTTCTCACAAGAAGATTGTAACGAAGATTACAGCATAGTGGTTGTCAGGTTTTCTATACCGAAGGCGTGATGTGCGGCGGGGCGACCTGAAGCGAGGTCGCCCCGCCGCATCCGGGTCTCAGTCCAGTTTTCGCAGATGGGGGTACAGCAGCACATCGCGGATGCTGCGCTGATCGGTGAGCAGCATGACCAGGCGGTCTACGCCCATGCCGAAACCGCCGTTGGGCGGCATACCGTAGCGCATCGCCCGCAGATAATCTTCGTCGAGCGGCGCGGCATCGTCATCATCGGGGCGAAACGTCCGCGCCATCTCCAGGAAACGCGCTTCCTGGTCGCGCGGATCATTCAGTTCGGTGAAGGCGTTGCCCATCTCCATGCCGTTGATGTAGAACTCAAAGCGTTCGACATGGACGTCGTCGTAGGTGACGCGCTTGGCAAAGGGCGAAATGTCGCGCGGGTAATCGAGTACGATGGTCGGCTGAATCAGGTTCGGCTCGACGTACGTGCCCAGCAGATGTTCGACCAGCTTCCCCCAGGTCTGCCCTGGTTTCAGCTCACCGCCCATTTCCAGGATGCGCGCCTCCAGCGACGCGGCATCCGGGTAATCCATGTAGTCGATGCCGGCATACTGCCTGATGCTCTCGCGGACGGTCAGGCGCTTCCAGGGCGGCGTCAGGTCGATCTGCTGTCCCTGGTAGGTGATCACCGTTCCCCCGGTCACCTCCTGAGCCGCCGACGAGACCATCTGCTCGGTCAGGTGCATGACGCCCTCGTAGTCGATGTACGCCTTGTAGAACTCCAGCATGGTGAACTCGGTATTGTGCTTGAAGCTCACCCCTTCGTTGCGGAAGTCCCGCCCAATCTCGTAGACGGCGTCATAGCCGCCGACCAGCAGGCGCTTGAGATACAGCTCGAAGCTGATGCGCAGGTAGAGGTCCTGATCGAGCTGATTGTGATGCGTGATGAAAGGTCGCGCCGCCGCGCCGCCGTAGAGGGGCTGCAAGATCGGCGTCTCAACTTCCAGGAAGCCCCGCGAATCGAAGAACTGCCGCAGGGCGCGAATCGCCTTAGCGCGGGCGATGAAGACATCGCGCACGTCGCGGTTGACGGCAAGATCGGCATAGCGCTGGCGGTAGCGGGCTTCGACATCGCTGAATTCGCCGTATTCGACACTCGTGCCGTCGTCCAGCACCCGCTGCTTGATGACCGGCAGCGGGCTGAGCGACTTGCTCAGCAGCGTCAGCGCACTCACCCGCACGCTGACTTCGCCCGCCTGAGTGCGCATCATCGTGCCGGTCGCCTGGACGAAGTCGTCCACCTCGATCAGCTTATCCTGTGCCAGCGCATAGACCGCCGGGTCCATATCGTTGATGCGCAGGAAAAGCTGCAAGCGTCCGCTCTCGTCCTCGATGTGCATGAACGCGACTTTGCCCTTGATGTTCTGCCGGCGCACCCGTCCGACGACCGTGACAGGGACCGGCGCCGCCGACAAGTCATGATCAGGGTTGGCGGCGGCGTAGGCTTCGTATGCCTCAACCGCCTCGGCGCAGCGGTGAGATCGTTCAACGCGCGTAGGATAGGCTTGCACCCCGCGCGATTCCAGTTCACTCAGTTTTTCCAGGCGTTCCAGTTCCAGCTTGTTGGGCTGCCAGGTCATCTCAGGCAATCGCCTTGATGAGGAAGATGATCTCCCCTGCCGGCGCGTGGACGGTCACTTTATCGCCGACCTTCGCACCCAGCATCGCCTTGCCCAGCGGGCTTTCGACGGAGATCTTTCCGGCATCGGGGTTGGCTTCCGCCGAGCCGACCAGGTGATAGACTTCTTTCTCTTTGGATCCCTGCTCGACAACCGTGACCTTCGCCCCCAGGATGACGCTCTCTTTTTTGCCCTTGGCGGCAGGTTCGATGATCTGAGCGCTGCGCAGGATCGTCTCCAGGCGTTGAATCTCGCCTTCGACAAACGCCTGTTCGTTCTTGGCGTCTTCATACTCCGCGTTCTCGCTCAGGTCGCCGCCTTCTTCCATTGCGAGACGCAGTCGCTCAGCCACCTGGGGACGGCGCTCATCGGTGAGTTCTTTGAGGCGAGCCTCGAGCGTTTTCATCCCTTCCGGGGTGAGATACTGGGTTTGCTGCGTCATGATAATCCTCAACTCTGAAGAGAAGAGCAAAAAAGCGCTTCTCAGCGCATTTCGTCTCCTGTACAAATGTACAAAGACACAGCAATTTGCTGTGCCTGGTTTGGAACGCGCTGGCGCTCCGGTTGTTTATAACCTGAATTATACCAGAGCAAATAGGGACTGTAAAGCAAGCACAACGCCCAGAAACGCTTGTATAACTCGCTCAAACTGCCGCGAATCACGGGGAGATTGAGGATTTGGTTCACGCCTTGCCGCCGATGGCGAAAGCGACCTTGATCCCGTGCGGCGCGTCTGCTAGACTTCCTTCTTACATCGGGGCGTAGCGCAGCCTGGTAGCGCGCAGCGATCGGGACGCTGAGGTCGTGGGTTCAAATCCCGCCGCCCCGACATCATAGAAACCAGGACGAAGAAGGCAGCCGTTGAGGTTGCCTTTTTTTGTCTGTCATCGGTCGCGCCGGAGCGCCCGGCGCTGGCGCAGCACCTCGAAGGCGATAACGGCAGTCGCCGCCACCGTGCCAAGCGAATGGGAGTATTCCCGCCCATAAGGGATGCTCAGGCGCAGATCGGCGCTTTCGGCAAAAGACCGGGTGATACCCCGCTTCTCCCCGCCGATCACCAGGAAGACCCCGCCGGTCAGGTCCGCCTCGTAGAGGGGGACGGCGCGTTCTTTGGCGGCGACGACGATCTGCATCCCCCGCCCGCGAAAAGCTTCCGCCGCCCCTTCGACCGTCTCGGCGACGGCGGTCGGCATCCGCTCGGAAGCGCCGGCGGAGGCGCGCGCCACGACTCCGGCGGCGCTCATCCAACTGCGCGGGCGCAGCACCAGCCCATCCGCGCCGGCGGCGTACAGAGCGCGAATCGCCTGTCCGAAGTTATAGGGGTCTTCGATACCATCCAGCATGGCGACGAACGGGGAGTCTATGCCGGCGGCGAGTGCTTCCAGCGGCAGGGTACGGCGCTCTCCCGCCAGCGCGATCAAGCCTCCATGAGTCTTGCCCTGCGCCAGCACCGCGATCTGCCCGGCATCGGCGATCTCGACCGCGACACCGGCATCTGCCGCCATCCGGCGAATGCGCGCTGCGTCGCGCTCGAATCGCACCCGCGATTCGATGAAGATGCGGGTGATCGGTCGGCTGGCGCTTTCGAGCGCCGCCAGGATGGCGATCCCGCCTTCAAGGACGACTTCTCCGTCAGCCACTACAGCCCTTTTGCCTTCGCCTCGTCCCAGAGGGCATCCATCTCGGCGAGAGTCATCGACTTCAAATCGCGCCCGGCGGCGGCAGCGCCCGCTTCAATGTGACGGAAGCGGCGTGCAAATTTGGCGTTGGTCGCCCGCAGCGCGTCCTCCGGGTCGATGTCGTGCCAGCGCGCCCAGTTGGTGACGACGAAGAGCAGGTCGCCCAGTTCCTCGCGCACAGCATCGGGCGTGGCAGCGCGCAGCACTTCGTCGAGTTCCTCGCGCACCTTGCCGATCACGCTGTCGATTTCCGCCCAGTCGAAACCAACCTTCGCCGCCTTGTGCTGATACTGAGTGGCTTGCAGCAGCGCCGGCAGCGACCGGGGCACGCCTTCCAGCAGCGACCTTGGCTTTTCGACCTCCCCTTTCGCGGCGCGCTCTCGCCGTTTCAGCATCTCCCAGTTCACCACCACCTTATCCGCCGCGCCTTCGACTGCTTCCAGACCCAGGCTGGCGGTATCCCCCCAGACGTGCGGATGCCGGCGGATCATCTTGCTGTTGATAGCATGAAGCACATCGCCCATACGGAACTCGCCCTCTTCGGTGGCGATCTGCGCGTGCAGGACGATTTGCAGCAGCAGATCGCCGAGTTCTTCACGCAGGGCATCGGGGTCTTCGGCGTTGAGCGCGTCCAGCACCTCGTAGGTCTCTTCGATCAGATAGGGGCGCAGCGACAGATGCGTCTGCTCGCGATCCCAGGGGCAGCCCTCCGGCGCGCGCAGGTGGGCGATCACTTCCTGGAACTGTTCGAAGCTGCTCATGCCGCCCAGCGCCGGCAGGAAGAGCGCGGTGAGATGACGAATATGCGGGCTGCGGTCGATCTCATACAGCGGCAGATGTTCGACCAGGGCGTCGGGCGTCCCGGCGGCGTGGATGAGCAGGACCGGAAATTCATCGGGGTACTGATTCATCAGCGTCAGCTTCAGGTTCGACGCCAGGTCCCGGCTGTAGACCTGCCCCAGCAGCGCCGGCGTGTCTGGGTTGATGGGCGGGTGGTGCATCATGGCGAGGGTGATGGCATCGAACAACTGCACGCCGTCGATCGCATCAGCCCCGACCAGCGCCAGTGTCGGTTCGACGAAGCTGATCCCGCTGATCACTTCGACGGCGATGCCGCGCTCCTGCGCCGCCGCGCGGATGCGTTTGACGGTCGATTCGGCGTTCGCCGGGTCCCCAGGAACAGCGTAGACCACGTCGCCGCCGGCTGCTGCCGCCAGCACGCGCTCGGTGATGGCGGCGTAAACGCCGTCAAAATCGGCGATTCGCTCGTACAGGTCATCGCAGGGGCGGTATTCAGGTCCAGAAGGGAGATGGGGAACACAGGGGTGATCGGCAGTGCGCAGATAGACGACTGAAGCCGTTTCCAGCGTGCGCCATGCCCTGCGGGTGAGATCGTCGATATGACCGGGTCCCAGACCCAGGATCGTCAGCGACATGGCGCGCGCCTCCGGCAGGCTTCACCCCATCCTCGACATTCCGGGAGGACGCCGAGGACAGGGCAAAGGAAGGTTCGTTTAGCGTTTCGTGTAGGTCGGAGCCTTACGCGCACGCTTGAGACCGGGCTTCTTGCGCTCCTTGACGCGCGGGTCGCGGGTGACAAACCCACCCTGGCGCAGAGTCGCCTTCAGTTCCGGATCGATCTTGAGCAGCGCCCGTGCGATGCCCAGACGGATGGCGTCACGCTGTCCGGTGATGCCGCCGCCCATGACATGTACACTCACGTCGTAGGTGCGTTCCTGACCGATTGTGCTGAGCGGCTGAAGCATGACTTCATAGTCGCCGGCACGCGGCAGGTATTCCTGCGCTTCCTTATCGTTGATGGTCATGCGCCCCGTACCGCCGGGGAACAGACGCACGCGCGCGCTCGCCGACTTGCGGCGTCCAACGCCTTCGTAGTACTGTGCGGACATCCTCTATCTCCCTGCCTAAAGTTCCAGGACGGTCGGCTGCTGCGCGGTATGGGGATGTTCCGCACCGGCATAGACCTTCAGCTTCAAAAACATCTGGCGACCGAGAGCATTCTTGGGCAGCATCCCGCGCACCGCGTCCTCGATGGGGCGATTGGGGAACTTCTGGAGCTGATCGCGCAGCGTAATCTCGCTCAGACCGCCGACGTAGCCGGAGTGACGATAGTACATCTTATCGTCCATCCGCTTGCCGGTCACGGCGATCTTCTCGGCATTGATGATGATGACGTAGTCGCCCATGTCCATATTGGGGGCATACGTCGGCTTATGCTTGCCGCGCAGGATCGGCGCGATTTTCGAGGCGAGACGCCCCAGCGTTTGACCCTCCGCGTCCACAATCCACCATTTACGGTCTATGTCCTGTGGAGTCGGTGCATAGGTTCTGTGTGCATTGATCTTCATCACAATTTTCCTGTTATCGCCTCAGCGGGCGTCTCTCCCGCGCTGTAACGCACTTTCACTAGGGTCAGCCCCTGCGGCGGCGCCACCGTCAGCCCGACCGGCATCACCCCTTCATGGAGCAGCCGCGCTATGATCTCGACCGGCTGCATCCTTCGCCCCACCATCGTCATGACGCCGACGATCCGCCGCACCATATGCTGCAAAAAGGCGTCGGCTTCGATGCTGTACACCCGCAGGAACCCGTTTTCGTGCGGCTCCTGGGTCCATTCCGAGCGCAGCACCGTTCGGATGGTGTTTTCGCCCTGCGGCGGCTTGCCAAAACCGCCGAAGTCATGCCTGCCGATCAGCGCCGCCGCCGCCTGCCGCATCGCTTCACCGTCCAACGCTCCCCGAAGATGCCAGACGCGCCGTCCCAGCAGCGGGTCGCGCACCGGCGCGTTCAGGACGACATAGCGGTACTCGCGCGAGCGGGCGTCGAACCGAGGATGGAACCCCGGCGTCGGCGCAGCTTCAAGGTGGCGCAGGGCGATGTCGTCCGGCAGATAAGCGTTGATGGCGCTGAGCAGACGTTGCGCCCCGTGCCGCCATGCGGCGTCGAAGGCGATAACCTGTCCGCTGGCATGGACGCCGGCATCCGTGCGTCCCGCCCCCAGCACAGTCACCGGCTGCCCGATGACTGTGGCGGCAGCGCGTTCGACCTCCGCCTGGATGGTCGGCACGCCTTCCGCCTGTCGCTGAAACCCCTGGTACGCCGTACCATCATACGCCAGCGTACCCCAATAGCGTAGCTGCATAGCTGCCAACGCGCTCGGCGCTGCGCCCCACGCGCCTAGCTTGCCGACTTGACTTCGCGGTCCACCAGTTCCAGCAGCACCATCTCCGCCGAGTCGCCGTGACGCGGACCCAGCTTCAACATGCGGGTGTAACCGCCGTCGCGATCTTTGTAGCGCACTGCCAGCGTATCGAACAGCTTGCCGACCAGCTCGCGGTCGTTGTTCAGGCGGCTGCCCGCGACGCGGCGGGCGTGAATGCCCCGCGCCGGGTCTGGATGCGCCAGTCCGCGCTTTGCCGTTGTGATCAGCCGTTCCACATACGTCCGCACAAATTCAGCCTTGGCGCGGGTCGTCTGGATACGCTCCTGCTCCAGCAGGGCAGTCGCCAGCGCCAGGCGCAGTGCTTTGCGCTGGGCGGTGTTCCGCCCCAGTTGTTTACCCTGTACGCGATGTCGCATGACTCACCCTCAATCGTTCTCGCCGGTTGAATATTCGGCGTCGGGTTCGATGTAGCCCTTCTCTTTCAGTTTTTCGACCAGCTCTTCCAGCGACTTCTCGCCGAAATTGCGAATCGCCAGCATCGCTTCCGGTCCACGATCCAGCATGTCCAGGACATCGCCGATGGTGGTGATGCCGGTGCGCTTCAGCGAATTGAACACGCGCACGCTGAGATCGAGTTCTTCGATCAGCTTTTCATACAGCGTGTCGCCCGGTCCGCGCCCGCGCACCGGTTCGTCAATCGCCTGCGGCGCGTAATCCGGGCTGTCCACCGGCCCCCCCATGACGCTGAGATGCTTCATCAGGATGCGCGCCGCTTCGTTCAGCGCTTCATCCGGGCGAATCGTGCCATCCGTCCAGATTTCGATGTTCAGCTTATCGTAGTTGGTGCGCTGTCCCACGCGCGCCGGGGTGACGATGAAGTTCACACGGCGAACCGGGCTGAAAATAGCATCGACCGGCAGTTCGCCAATCGGCAGCCGCCCGCGATCTTCCGCCATGCTGTAGCCGCGCCCCGGCTGCACTTCGAATTCCATCTCGATGTGCGCATCCGGCGAATCCGCCGTGAACAGGTACAGATCAGGGTTGACGATCTCCACTTCCGCCGGCGGGATGATGTCGGCAGCCGTGACTGTCCCCTCGCCCCGATGTTCCAGCCGCAGGCGGGACTGTTCGGCATCGAACAGCCGCAGCCGCAGCTGCTTCACCTGCAGGATCAACTGCGTCATGTCCTCGCGCACATGTGGGATGGCGGAGAACTCGTGATGGACATCCGAAACGCGAATGCTGGTCACCGCCGCGCCAGGCAGCGAAGACAACAGCACGCGGCGCAGCGCATTCCCCAGCGTCAGACCGAACCCACTTTCCAGCGGTCCGATGATGAAGCGTCCGTAATTGCGCGTAACCGCGTCGCTTTCAACTTTGTGCGGCAGCACCATATTATTCATCACCATGTCCGCCTTGCGCCTCGCTTTCTCTTACTGCACTGGGCATATTGAGACTGCCCTCACCCTTCGCCGCAATAGGCGCGGCATCTACCATTACAGTCTTCACCATGAATGCGGGGCTAGACGCGGCGCTTCTTCGGTGGGCGCACGCCGTTGTGCGCAACAGGGGTCAGGTCGGTGATGGAGCGCACTTTCAAACCGCTGGACTGGATGGCGCGGATCGCCGCTTCGCGGCCGGGACCGGGTCCCTTGACGAAGACGTCTACTTCCTGCATACCATGCGTCTGCGCGTTTTCAGAAGCCGACTGCGCCGCCATACGCGCGGCATAGGGCGTACTCTTGCGGCTGCCCTTGAAGCCGGACGAGCCTGCGCTCGACCAGGCGATGACGTTGCCCGACTGATCGCTCAGCGAGACAATCGTATTGTTGAACGTCGCGAAGACGTGCGCCTGCCCATAGGGAATATTCTTCGTTGACTTCTTCGTCGCGCCGCGACGACCAGTCCCTGTGCCTCGTCTGGTGGGTGTACGTGGCATACCCTGTTGACACTCCTTCTCGGCTCTAACGCGCTCCTGCTCTTAGTTGACAGCCGTGAGCGCTGAGGTGATCGATACAGCACATTAGGGACGAGGGGCTTCCCTCGTCCCTATTGAGCAGCGAAACCTGCTGATAACCTGCTTCACAATGCCGGGATCAGCCGGCAGCGCAGCGCCGCAGATCCCCACACCACGAGCCGCAGGTTATTTCTTCGATGCGCCACGCCGACGACCACGCCCTGGCACCGTCTTCTTGATGCCTTTGCGCGTCCGGGCATTCGTGCGGCTGCGCTGACCGCGCACCGGAAGATTGCGGCGGTGGCGCATGCCGCGATACGCGCCAATTTCGCTCAGGCGCTTGATGTTCAACTGCACCTGACGGCGCAGATCGCCTTCGGTGGTCAGGGTCGCGACGACATCACGAATCGCCTGAACCTGCGCTTCGGTCAAATCCTTGACTCGGATATCGGGGCTGATGCCGGTCTGCGCCAGGATGCGCTGACTGGTCGTCTTGCCGATCCCAAAAATGTACGTCAGGGAAATCTCCACCCGCTTGTCGCGGGGGATGTCTACACCTTCAATACGCGCCATAAGTTCGGTATTCCCTCTTCGTTCCTGAACCTGGTCTCGTCTAGCCCTGGCGCTGCTTGTGTTTCGGGTTCGAGCAGATGATCATCACGTGCCCGTTCCGCTTGATCACGCGGCACTTCGGGCAGCGCTTCTTGACGGAGGGTGCAACACGCATGTCATTCACCGCCTGCACTGCTAGTTTCTTCCAGAATAGGTGTGGAAGTATACTGGTTTGAGGGGACCTCGTCTACGGTCAGTTTTTCGCTTCGCACGGGCAGCGCGTTTCCAGGCATATCAATTTCGTTAAAATTCTGCAACGTCTTATGCATAAAGGCGCATCTTAGGATAAGATAGAGGATGTTGTGCTTTGGCGTAAAGTTCGGGTAGGATAGTGCAGGACTCATTGCCGACGTCCGGGTCTGGCGATTCTGCATCAAAGGGGAAAGGCATCTATGCGCGATCTAAGAGCTTTGAAGAGAATGAGACCGGCACTTTTCCTGGTGCTGGTCGTCGTATTCGGCGTCATGTTGCAGGTAACGCCGGTGTTCGCTGCGTCGATCGTCGTAGACAGTGCAGCCGATGGTGCGCCTGCTGTCGATGGTGACTGTACACTGCGCGAAGCCATCGAGAATGCCAACGATGACGCGGCGACCAATGCCGACTGTGCTGCTGGAAGCGGCGCAGACATCATCACCTTCTCGGTGGGCGGTCCCATCACCCTGACCAGCGGCGACCAGCTGGTCATCTTGGACGCCGATCCCGATACGTTGACGATCACGGGTCCGATGACGATCATCGGTTCAGGCTCACGCGTCTTCCTGGTCGGCAACGATACGACCAACGATGCGGTGGCGCGCACGCTGATCCTCAACGGGGTCATTGTTCAAAGCGGCGACGGCACCGGCTTGTCCGGCGGTTCAGCATCCGAAAATGGCGGTTGCGTCCTTGTCCGACCGAATTCGACCCTAGATATGAACGGAGCCACGGTTGAGGACTGCTACAGCACCGCTAACGGCGGCGGCATCTACGCCGACGAAGACTCCACCGTGACGGTCAACTCGGCGTCGATCATCGACGGCAATACGGCTGAGGGTAACGGCGGCGGCATCTCTATGTCCACCGGGACCATCGTGGTCGACGGCGACTCCTGCATTCAGAACAACACCGCTTACGGCGTCGGCGGCGGCATCGAAGCCGGCGACACCGTCACCATCACCTTCGGCGGCGGCAGCGTGTCCAACCGCGCCTTCCTGGTCAACAATACGGCATCGAACGGCGGCGGCATCTATATGGCGGTGAACTCGACGTTCGACGGCAGTCACGGACGATTCTTCGTCAACAGCGCTACGCTCGGCAGCGCCTGGTTCTCTCAGGGCGGTTCGGGCGCCAACGGCGAGTCGGCGATCGGACGCCGCTGCGTGAACTGCTGCATCGTCGGTAACACCGGCAACCAGGCAGTGCGCCAGACGGTGGACGGTCTCGACGCCAACTTCGTCAACAACTGGTGGGGCAGCAACTTCGGTCCCTACATCTCCAGCGCGGGCGCAGGAACCGGCAACGGCACCTCCAGCGGCGACGGCATCTCCGGCAACGGCATCAGCGCCGTCGATGTCGGCATCACCTCGATCCCGGCGGATTACGGCACGGAATCGACCGGCAGCGACTCCAACTGGCTGACGACCACCGGCGGCGATGTGCCCTCTGACTGCATCAACGACTACTGCACCCCGGTCTCGGCGGTGAATCACGGCACCGGGCGCAGCTGCTTCTATGTGAAGCTCAGCTAAGCCGTTTCACAAGACACAGCACCAAACCGACAGACCGCTGCGCCGGAATTTTCGGCGCAGCGGTCTGTTTTTTGTCGCATCCTCAGGGCAGCCGGCTGACACAACCCGGCTCGTGCTGCAGCGGCATGAGGGTCTCCGGCTTGCCGTCGGTGCTGGCTGTGGGGGGAGGGGCTTCAAAGCGCGGCAGACGGGCTAAATGAAGTCCGCTTCGTCGTCCGTGAGGACTTCGGGATCGGCAGCCATCGTTTCGACCACAGATCGCAGCGCCGGGAGCTGTTCGACGGCTGCCCAGACATATTCAAGGTTCACGTCGAAGTAGCGGTGTATGAGTATGTCGCGCAAGCCCGTTGCAGCGCGCCAGTTCATATTGGGGTAGCGCGCCAGCAGAGCAAGGGGCAGGTTCTTGACCGCTTCGCCAATGATCTCGTAACTGCGCATGACGGCATATTGGGTCCGGCGGTCGGACCAGAAGTGATCTTTCCCTGCGGCAGTGAACGCCTCAATCGCAGCGATCTGCTCCAGGAGATCAGCGACACGCTGCCTCACCGTTCTCACAGTGGCTTCGCATCTCTTATTGCCCATGGTCTGACATGGGGCTTGAGGCTGTCTTCCGGGACAAGATCGACATCATGACTGAGCAGATCCATCAAGTCGAGTCGCAGTCCCGCCAGTTCGAAGATCGATGTGCCCTTGCGGAACTCTACCAGGAAATCGACATCGCTGTCTTCCCGCGCTTCGCCCCGCGCCACGCTGCCGAACACGCGCACGTTGGTCGCGCCATACTGTTCCGCCAGCT
>JABWBO010000223.1 GCA_013360465.1 Anaerolineae bacterium
GGCTTCGGGTTTAGCTCCTTGAGTGAGCTTGTCGGTTGCTAGCCGAGGCGCTTTAGCCCTCGGCGGTCCCCGCAGCCCTTAACTTGCTGCCTATGGGACAACGCGGGCATTGTCCCTACAAAATGTGCCTCCGTAGGGACGATGCCTGCATCGTCCGTTGAAGTAAGTACCCAAAATATTGAAATGCACCCGTCCCGCGTCCCGCTGACGTGCCAGATCACCCGGCGTTGAGCGACTCGATCAACGCCTCTGCCACCGTCTCGGCGTCGCTGCTGGACATCTCGGCGTAGATCGGCAGGCTGAGGATCGACGCCGCCGCCCGTTCGCTGACCGGGAACGCCCCCACGCCCTGCCCACCATGCGCCATCGCCCCCTGCAAGTGACAGGGAATCGGGTAGTGGATGCCCGCCCCTACCCCGCGCCCGTTGAGCGCCTTCAGGATGCTGTCGCGGTCGCCTTCGACCTGGACGCAGTAGATATGATAGATCGGCAGCCCGGCAGGATCGACGTACGGCGTGCGCACGCCGGGGACATCCTTCAGCGCCGCGTCGTAGACCGCCGCCACCGCCCGCCGTCCGGCGTTCCAGGCGTCGAGGTGCGGCAGCTTCGCCCCCAGGATCGCCGCCTGCAGGCTGTCGAGGCGCTCGCCATAGCCGATCTCGTCGTGGGCATACTTGCTGGTCCGCCCGTGATCGCGCAGCTTGGCGATCTTGTCCGCCAGCGCCGCGTCGTTGGTGCAGACCGCCCCGCCGTCGCCGTAAGCGCCCAGGTTCTTGCCGGGGTAAAAGCTGAAACAGGCGGCAGCGCCCCAGGCTCCGGCGCGCTGACCGTTTCGCTCCGCGCCGTGCGCCTGCGCCGCATCTTCGACCACCGCCAGCCCGTGACGCCCGGCAATTTCCATGATGGCTTCCATCGGCGCCAGCTGTCCGTACAGATGCACCGGCATGATCACCCGCGTGCGCGGGGTGATCGCCGCTTCGATCTGCGCCGGGTCGATGTTGTAGGTCTGCGGGTCAATATCGACGAAGACGGTCTTCGCGCCCAGCAGTTCGATAGGCTCGACGGTGGCGATGAAGGTGTGCGGGGTGGTGATCACTTCGTCGCCCGGACCGACGCCGAGCGCCTTCAGGACCAGGTAGATCGCCGCTGTGCCGCTGGCGACGCCGACGCAGCGCTGGGTGCGCTGGAAGGCGGCGAAGGCGTTTTCGAAATCGCTCACTTCCTTGCCGCCGATGAAGCTGGTGTTGGCGATCACGCGCTGGATCGCCGCGTCGATTTCCGGCTTGATGCTCTCGTACTGCGCCTTGAGATCGACGAGGGGGATTTTAGCCATGGTGACTCCTGATGATGCCATTGGCGATCATTTTGCCACTCATCTGACCGCTTGAGTAGGGACGCGGCGGGGCGCACAACCTCCGGTTTTTCGGACCGTGCGATCTGCTCATATGTGCTACACTATCCGCAAACGGAAGTGCAGGAGAGCGTCCCGATGCCCTTTATTGAAGCGCCTACCACGTTTTATCTCGGTCGCCGCTACGAACCGAGGACGAGCAAGCTGACCGACGAAGTGGTCTACTACGATTCGCGCGACCTCACCACCCATGCGGTCGTCGTCGGCATGACCGGAAGCGGCAAGACGGGGTTGTGCATCGACCTGCTGGAAGAAGCGATCCTCGACAACATCCCGGCGATCATCGTCGATCCCAAAGGCGACATCACCAACCTGCTGCTCAACTTCCCGGAGATGCGTCCGGAGGACTTCCAGCCCTGGATCAACGTCGATGACGCCCGCCGCGCCGGGCTGGATGTGCCGCAGTACGCCGCCGACGTGGCGCACCGCTGGCGCGAAGGGCTGGCGAGCTGGGGCATCAGCCAGGATCGGATGCGCTGGCTCAAGCTCGCCGCGCAGACCACCATCTACACCCCCGGCTCGGACGCCGGGCTGCCGGTCAGCATCCTGGCGTCGCTGCGCGCCCCGCGCGACGACTGGAACGCCAACCTGGAAGGCAACCGCGAGCGCATCAACGCCATCACCACCGCGCTGCTGGCGCTGATCGGGCGCGACGCCCAGCCGGTGCAGGACAAAGAACACGTGCTGATCGCCAACATCTTCGAATATGCCTGGCAGCGCCGCCAGGATTTAACGCTGGAGGACATCATCCTTCAGGTGCAGCGTCCGCCCTTCGAGAAGCTCGGCGTCTTCCCCATCGACGAATACATCAGCGAGCGGCAGCGGGCGAAGCTGGCGATGGAGCTGAACAGCATCGTCGCCGCGCCGTCCTTTCAATCGTGGCTGAACGGCGTCCCGCTCGACATTCAAAGCCTGTTCTATTCCAGCCAGGGACGCCCCCGCGTCTCGATCTTCTACATCGCCCATCTGACGGAAAGCGAGCGGCAGTTCATCCTCACCCTGCTGCTGGAAAACATCCTGGGCTGGATGCGTATGCAGGCGGGGACGACCAGCCTGCGGGCGCTGCTCTACATCGATGAAATCTTCGGCTATTTCCCGCCGCACCCGAAGAACCCGCCGACCAAGGAACCGATGCTGCGGCTGCTCAAGCAGGCGCGCGCCTTCGGGCTGGGGCTGATCCTCGCCACCCAGAACCCCGCCGACCTCGACTACAAGGGCTTGAGCAACGCCGGCACGTGGTTCATCGGGCGGCTGCAAAGCGAATTCGACCAGCGTCGGGTCATGGCGGGTTTGGAATCGCTGGCGACCACCGGCACCCAGACCAGCATCCAGGACGCCGGGCGGCTGATCCAGGACATCGCGCCGCGCGTCTTCCTCATGCACAACGTCCATGACCCCGGCGGTCCGGTCATGCTGCACACCCGCTGGGCAATGAACTACCTGCGCGGTCCGCTCACCCGCCAGCAGATTTCGGTGCTGATGGCGGAACAGCGGGCGGCGTTCTACGCCCGCGCCGGGATGAGCGCTCCCGCCCCGGTCACGCCCGCCGCGCCCATGCCGGCGGTCAGCACCGGTGCCCCGCCGTCGACCGCTTCGCCGT
>JABWBO010000224.1 GCA_013360465.1 Anaerolineae bacterium
GGGAAAGTCCGGCAGGGCGACCGCGCCGCTCGGCAGCCGGGCGATCACGATGGACTCGAGCGACCGCCATTCGCCGCTGTCGGCGCGCCACACCGCGCGGACCAGCCGTTTCGCCGTCCAGCGCCCCAGCAGCCAGTCGGCGCGCCGCTTTTCGACCCGGAAGGCGTCGCAGCGGCGGCGCTCGTCGGGGCTGAGCGCCGCCAGCATCGCCGGCAGCAGGCGGGGGTCATAGGCTTCCATCGACCAGGAGATCATCGCCTTTGCCGCGCCCTTACAGTTCGACCGTGCCGGGCAGGCGCACGGTGCGGTAGCCTTCCAGTGTCAGGTAGACCGCGCCGGTTTCGTCCACCACCTGGGCGTTGAACGACGCGCCGCCGTCCACCGCTTCCACCAGGGCGTACAGCCGTTTCTCGCCCGCGCTGTCCGGCTGGCGGTAGACCTCGGCGCGGTCGATGCCCAGCGGCAGCGCCAGCGCCCCGGTCCTCTTCATCTCCCACAAGCCCGCCGTCTGGAAACACAGTTCGATCAGCCGGGGAGCCATCAGCGAGGCGGCATCGGCGGGCGCGCTGTTCGGCGGCAGCCCGGCGCGCATCAGCCCGACGGCGCGGTCGCCCTCGACCCCCGCCCGTTCGACCACCTGATACGCCGGACCATGAAAGTAGACACGGTAGACCTGCTCGGCGCTGATCGGCAGCGCCTCCGGCTGCGGCGGCGTGAACGCAATCACCGGCGCTTCCCGCCCGTGTCCGCTCAGCACCTCCGCCGTGAAGTGGACTTTCTTCTGCACTTCGCCGCTCGCCAGCGTCCGCGCCGACCGCAGCGTGGCGTGGACGACGGCGCCCCCGCCGCCCATCACCGCCGGCAGCGCAGAAAGATGCAGCGCCGCCGGCTCCATGCGGAAGAATTTGAAGGGGTTCTCGAAGTGAACGCAGCGCACCGCCGTCGGCGCGAGACCGATCAGGCTGGCGATTTCGGCGAAGCTCTCGACGCCCATCACGCCGGGCAGCAGCGGCGTGCCGTCCATCGCATGATCGTACAGGAAGGGCTGCGCCTTCGGGTCGAGCGTCGTCTCGACTTCAAGACCGCTGCTCAGGCTGGCGCGCTTCACCTCCCCGATCATCAGCAGCCTGCGTTCGCGCGCGCGGGCGGTCAGCGCATCGGCATCCAGCCCGCCGGTCTCATCCCAGTCCTTGCCCAGGATGCCCAGCCTGCCGCCGATCACCACCTCACCGCTGAAGGCGGAGGCGGTCAGTTCGCGGCGCACCACCGGGATGCCTGCTTCCGGCGGCAGCATCTCGATGCCCGCCATCTCCATGATCTTGGGGATCGATCCGCGCGTCGCCATGCCGATGCCGCCCCACGCCGTCCAGTCGATGACGATGCCGCGCGTCTCCGGTCGCCAGCGGCGCAGGCTGCTGCTGATCTTACAGAGCAGGTCGTTGGCGGCACTGTAGTCGGTCTGCCCGCTGTTGCCGAAGCGCCCGGCGACCGAGCTGAAAGCCACCGTCGCGCCGAGGGGCAGCCCCTTCGCCGCCCGCAGCAGGTTGAAGAAGCCGTCGGCTTTCACGTCGAAGACCAGGTTGAACTGATCCGGGTCTTTGTCCGGCAGGGTGCGGCTGATCTCCAGACCGGCGGCATGGACCAGCACGTCGATGCGTCCATAGGCGGCGCGCACCTCTTCGACGATGGCGGCGGCCGCCGCGCTGTCGCGCAGGTCGGCGCTGCGATAGAACGCCCTACCGCCGGCGGCTTCCACCGTCTGAATGGCGCGCAGGGCTGCTTCTTGGCGTTCGACGGCGGCGATGCGCTTTTCGAGCTGAACGGGCTTGAGCTTCTCGCCCGCCGCCTGCGCCTCCGCCACGAGCGCCGTCTTGAGCGCCTCGCGGTCGCGGCGCAGCAGAGCGATCTTGTCGTCGTCGCGCTTTGGCTCCGGCGTCAGGTCGAGCAGGTAGAAGATGCCGCCGCTCGCCGCCGCCAGATCGCCGACGATGGCGCTGGTGATGCCGCCTGCCGCCCCGGTGACGACGAAGACCGTCTCGGCGTTCAATGTCATGCCGCCCGGTCCCGGCGCTTCGACCGGCTCATCACACCAGCTCAGGGTTGTGCGCGTCTCGCCGTCATAACCGACCTCGACCACGCCGGGGTCGCGCAGCGTCTCGGCGATCAGCGCCCCGGCGCAGCTTTCGGCGTCGGCGTCGTTCGAGAAATCCACCGCCTTGACCAGCACGGCATCGCGTTCGCGTTTGTAGGCTTTGCTGAAACCGGTCACCGCCCCGCCGAGCGGCGCAGCTGCCCCTGTCGGGTCACAGCCATGCAGCCCGCCCAGGCGGGTGGCGCTGACCAGGAACGTCCCCGGCACGCTGATCGTCTCGTAGAGCGCTCGCAGGGTCGTGTAGAGCTTCTTGACGCGCTGGGCGTTGAGGGCGCGCCACTCCGCCAGGTCGAGCGTTTCCAGGTCCGGCTCGATGTCGAGCGCCGGCAGCCAGTAGACGCCCTGCACCCCGCCTTCAGACAGCCAGGCGGCGATCTGCGCGTCGATAGCGGCTGCGTCCATCTCCGGGTCCAGCGCCAGGACGGTGACCTCTCTCTCTCCCAGCGCGGCGATCAGCGCCGCGCCGGTCCCGCCGGCGTCGGGCATGACCAGCACGCGGCTGCCCGCGCTCAGTTCGACGCCGGTCGGCTTGCAGTCGTCAAGCGCCAGGCGCAGGATCGGCACGACGACGCGGCGCGGGAAACTGTTGGCGGCTTGCATCGATGCCGGTGCGGGCTGTGCGATCTGCGGCGCGCCGGCGGCTGCGGCAGGGGCAGGCGCGGCAGGAGCAGCGCCCGCCAGTTCAGGTTTGCTGTCGCGCACGAACTGCACGACGCGCCCCAGCGTCGGGTAATCGCGCAGCTTCAGGTCGTCGCGCCGGGGGATGTCGAAGGCGGCGCGGATGGCGGCGAAGGTCTCCGCCTGCTTGATGGTGTCGATGCCCAGGTCGGCTTGTCGATCGGATAGCCGGTCTGCGCCGCCACGATCTCCAATACCTGTCTCGTCACCGGGTCGCCGCCGCCATTGCCGGCGGGCGCGGACGGCGCGGGAATGGTCGCCGTCACCGGGGCAGCGGTCGCCACCGGCGCGGGAACTACCACAGCGGCGAGATCGGGTCGGCTGTCGCGCACGAACTGCACGACGCGCGCCAGGGTCGGGTAATCGCGCAGCTTCAGGTCGTCGCGCCGGGGGATGTCGAAGGCGGCGCGGATGGCGGCGAAGGTCTCCGCCTGCTTGATGGTGTCGATCCCCAGGTCGGCTTCCAGGTCGAGGTCGAGATCGAGCATGTCGATCGGATAGCCGGTCTGCGCCGCCACGATCTCCAATACCTGCCTCGTCACCGAGTTGTCCCCGCCATTGCCGGCGGGCGCGGACGGCGCGGGAATGGTCGCCGTCACCGGGGCAGCGGTCGCCACCGGGGCGGCGAGATCGGGTCGGCTGTCGCGCACGAACTGCACGACGCGCGCCAGGGTCGGGTAATCGCGTAATTTCAGGTCGTCGCGCCGGGGGATGTCGAAGGCGGCGCGGATGGCGGCGAAGGTCTCCGCCTGCTTGATGGTGTCGATGCCCAGGTCGGCTTCCAGGTCC